>CAVWEM010000008.1:0-470187 GCA_963753955.1 uncultured Gammaproteobacteria bacterium | reverse complement strand
ACAAGTGGGCCATCGGGTCAACCGCAAGCGGGTGCAAAGGCTGATGGGGGTGCCGGGGTTGGCGGGCATGGCGCCGGGGCCGGACACCAGCCGCCCGCACCCGCAACACAAGGTCTATCCCTACTTGCTGCGCGGCCTGGCTGTTGACCGGCCGAATCATGTTTGGAGCACCGACATCAGTGTGCCGCAGCAAGCGGCGTAAGAGATGAGGGCAGGCCCCTCGCAACCGGCTTGCAGGAGCAGGTTGCAAACCACCGCAAGCGGCTCGCGTCAAAAGCGCGGGTCGTGAGCGTTGCGGAAAAGGCGTCCTAAGGCGTCAGGTATGGATCAACGAAGGCGAACAACCGTGAACTGCCGTTCAAGTGTCGAAAGTGCTCAGATGACATCAAAACCGGGGGGTGATGTTGCCCCGGGATCAGCGGAGGCGAAACCTGCTTACGGCCTTTGCGGTGTCCGGCATAGAGGCAGCGCCAGCGTGGTCCGGGCTCTTGCGTTGAACTGCGGGAACCTTCGGCGGCGATGCGAAGGGAAAGGCACAAGCCCGAAAGGCGAGGCCGACAGTACCGATGCGCCGCCAAGGGACGGAGCGACTCGTAGCAGTGTTGAAGCCGCTGTAATGGCGGTGGAGCGAAGGGGTCGCGTCATCCCGTCATGGTGCGGGGCCAACTGTGCGAGCAGGAGGAGCCCTGTGTCATGACAAAGCCGTACCCCATTCCCAAAGCCTGGGTGTGGGAAGCCTGCCAATCTGTGAAAGCCAATGGCGGGTCAGCGGGGATCGACCGGGAGACGCTCGAAACCTTCGAGCGGCGGCTGGGCGACAACCTGTACAAGCTCTGGAACCGGCTATGCTCCGGCAGCTACTTTCCGCCGCCGGTCAAGGCCGTCCCGACCCCGAAGAAATCGGGCGGGGTGCGCGTTCTGGGGGTTCCGGCCGTGGCCGGCCGGGTCGCGCAAACCGTGGTGAAGCGGGTGCTTGAGCCGCTGCTGGAACCGGTGTTCCATCCGGATTCCTACGGCTACCGGCCAGGCCGATCCGCGCACGACGCGCTGTCGGTGGCGAGGCGGCGCTGCTGGGACTATGACTGGGTGGTCGAGTTTGACATCAAGGGACTGTTGGTTGCTGCTTCATAATGCCCCCAGGTTCATGAGAGTTGGGTAAACAGGTCGGGTTGGTTGTCTATCACTTTGATCCGCAGACCTTTTCTGCGGCCTTGGCAGACATGGACGGCGTCGAGTTCGCCACGCTTTACACGCTGCAACACGGTTTGGCGGGACACGCCGAGCAATTTGGTGGCTTTTTGCATCACGATATAGCCCTCGGGAACGTCTTCGACTAATTGACGGCGAAAGCCATCGGTCAGGCGAATCTGCCAGGGAGCGCCGGGTGTGGCCTGTTCCCCGGCGATGAAGCCGTCGTTGATCCATCGGTGGAGGGTTGATGGTGCCATGCCGAGGACTTTGGCCGCCTGCTGGAGGCTGAGGAGTTCGCCCCCGGAGGATTCTTCCGAAGGTTCGAAGCGCGGAATTTGCCAGTGCCGCCGCAAGTTGCCCACGGCATTGGCAGTGAGGCGCAGGCCCCGTGCCGTGGTCCGGCCCTGTTGGTTGAGGATGCCCGCGATGACGGCATCGGGGTAGAGCATCGCCAGTCGGCGCAGGAGCGACAGGGTGTCTTCGTCGGTGCGGACGGTGGCGGGGCGGGAGCGCGGCAAGCCGACATCCAACTCGGTGAGCCTGCCGCCGCGCCAGCGCAAGGTCAGATGCGCCCGGTGTTCGTCGCGGAACACGGCGATGCCGACCTCTTCGAGCAAGGTCCGCAGGAGTTCCTTTTTGTCGCGGGCCGTGGTGGCGGGTGCTGACCAGACGTGATTGAGATCCTGGCCGAGCGCCAGCAACGCATTGCGTTCGGCGACGGTCAACGGGGCCGGGCGCTGCCGTTGGCGGCGGGCCAGCTCGGCCTGGGCTTGGTCCAGTTCGCGCAAGCGCCGCTCCCATTCGGTTTCGAGCCCGCGTGCGACCAGCCGGTTTTCCGGTTCGACGGCGCGATAGCGGCGTTCAGCCTTTTCCGCTTCGTAGCGGGCGCGCTCGACCGCCAGTTGCCACTGGGCGAACGCGGCGTCTTGATCGGTTTCGAGTTGTTGGGCGGCCATCAGCGCGGCTTCGATACCGGCAGGCTCCAGGGCTTCCAGAAAAGCGCGTGTCACCGCCTCGTCGATTTGCACACCGCCGACGTTGAGGCAGTAGACGCCCCGCCCGCTGACGACGTTTTTGCCCCCGCAATGGTAGCCGGGGGCGGCGTTCCGTCCGCGATAGTGGGTGCGCAAGCGCCGTCCGCAGTGGCCGCAGACGGCGAGGCCTTGCAGCAACGCGCCCCCTTCGCGCAGCGCGCCGCCCGCTTGGTGGGGTTGCGGGCGGGTGTTGCCGTCGAGCCGTGCCTGGATGGCTTCGTAAGTGGCCCAGTCGATGTAGCCTTCATGGTGCCCGGGAATGAAAACAGCCCACTCCGACTGCGGGAGATGGCGGATGCGTTTCCTGACCTGCCCCTGTTCGTCGATGTAACGTTCATTGCGGGTTTTTCCATAGCAATAGGCACCGGCATACACCGGATTGGTCAGGACATGGTGGATCGCGATATAGGTGGGCAACGACCACAGGGCTTCGCCGGTCGGGTTGGGTTGATGGGGAAAGCCCAGGCCTTCGGCATGGAACCAGAGCCAGACCCGGCGCGCCGAACCCAGTTCGGCGAAGCGTTCGAACACCGAGCGGATGGCGGCAACCACCGCCGCGTCGGGATGGAAGCGCACCTCGCCGTCCTCGTCGCCCCAAACGAAGCCAACGGGCAACCCCCGGCGCAGTTCGCCGCGGGCGGCCTTGTTGCGGATTCCACCGTCGAGCCGCGCCCGCAAAATATGGAGTTCAGCCTCGCTCATTGTGCCCTTGAGCCCCAGTAATAGCCGGTCGTTAAACAGCCCCGGATGATAGACGCCATCGGCGTCGCCGATCAAGGTATCCGTCATGCCGCACAGGTCAAGCAGGCGATACCAGTCGCCATTGTTGCGCGCCAGGCGGGAGACCTCGAGGCCCAAGACTATTCCGACATGGCCCAATGCGACCTCCGCGGTCAACTGGGCAAAGCCATAACGGTCCGCCGTACTGGCACCTGAAAGGCCGAGATCCTGGTCGATGACGGCGACTTGTTCACGTAACCAGCCGAGTTCGACGGCGCGGTCAACCAGGGCGTATTGGCGCGCGGTAGATTCCCGGTTGTGCTCGACTTGGGTCGCGGTGGATTGGCGGATATATACCATGGCGGTGCGGCGCAAGTGGGCCGCGCTGATCTTGCCCCGGTCACTCATGGCTTGCCCCTTCTTGTCTGGTTCCGGTCTCTGTGGCCTTGGCGATCAGCTGCGCCAGCTTGTCGAGGGCGGCTGCGCGTTGGGTGTTGTCCAACTGCTCCCATATCTCCGCGTTGTGGGGTGTTGGCATGTTTTCCAGAAAGGGCAAACTCATCTGCATGGACATTGTGGCGCTCCTCGGGGATCGGTTGACGTTGGAGGAGAGCGTCAACCAAACTGCGGGTCAGGAGCAAGTCTGACAGCGAGCCCAGCAGGTTTGCGTTCTTGTCGGGCGTTGCCGGAGTATGTGGGTCGGCAAGCGCCGCATCGGTCCAGTCGGCGGGAACGATTGACCGGCTCTGGTCCGGCAACACCAGCAGGAAGTAAATCCGACCGGCCCGGCGGATGCGCCGCATGATTTGTAGGGTTCTACCTTCAAACGGATGCCCCCGGCGAATTATGGTTGCCGATTCGGGAAAGTCTTCGGGAGGGGTATTGTGTCGTGGTTTCCTTCGACAACATCGACCACGGGTTGCTGATGCGGGCGGTGCACAAGCACTGCCAGATTCCGTGGGTGGTCTTGTATGTCGAGCGATGGCTCAAGGCCCCCTTGGAAACGGCGGCAGGCCAGCGGACCGAACGGACGAAAGGCACGCCGCAAGGCGGTGTCGTCAGCCCGTTGTTGGCCAACCTGTTTCTGCATTACGCCTTCGACCGCTGGGTTAGCGAGCATCTGCGGAGCGTGCGGTTTTGCCGCTATGCCGACGACGGCCTGATCCATTGCAAATCATTGGCGCAAGCCGAGTTTGCGTTGCGCAGAATCGGCGAGCGTTTCCACCAGTGTGGCTTGGAACTGCACCCGGCCAAGACGCGGATCGTCTACTGCAAGGACATCAACCGGCGGGGCGACTATCCGGTGACGGCGTTCACCTTCCTTGGCTATACGTTCCGCCCGCGCAAGGCGGTGGACAGGTATGGACGGGTCTATGTGAACTTCTCGCCTGCGGTCAGCCGCGACGCCCTCAAGGCGATGCGGCAGACCATCCGGGGATGGCACCTGCAATTGCAAAACGACAGGGCGCTGGGCGACCTCTCCTTGATGTTCAACCCGGTGCTGCGTGGATGGAAGCAATATTACGGACGGTTCTATGGATCGGCCATGGCCCCTGTCTGGCGGCACATGGACGACTACCTGGCGCGTTGGCTGATGCGGAAGTACAAGCGGCGAGGCATTGCCATCAGCATGGACGGAAGGGGCCGGGCGTTGGACAACATCTTTGTGGAGCGCCTGTGGCGCAGCGTCAAGTACGAGGACGTGTACCTGAAAGGCCACACCAGTGTGCCCGAGTTGCTGCTGGGTTTGGCGGACTACTTCGAGTTCCACAACTCGGAACGGTTTCGCCAGTCCTTGGATTACTTGACACCAGACGGGGTTTACCGGACAGCCAGTGGCGGGGGAGCCAAGATCGTAGACAAATTCAGCGAGAAGGAAACCTCTCGCACGGAAACAGAAGCCAAATCGGGGCAGCGCCGTTCCGCTGCAAGTGTTGGCTTACCATCTTAAATTCGCCCTAAAACTGTCTTGACTGAGGGGTCCACTGTATCCTGTGCATGGCCTTCGCCCAACTGACTTATCGCGAAAGCCTGCGGGACATCGAAACCTGCCTGGGGGCGCACTCGGCCAAGCTGTACCACTTGGGCATCCGGGGCGGCGTCGCCCGCAGCACGCTGGCGGACGCCAACGAAAAGCGCGACTGGCGCATCTACCAGGGCTTTGCCCTCAGCCTGATCCAGACCGCCCGCAAGCTCTACGCCCAAGATGGCTTTGGCGTCGAGTTGACGAATACGGTCTATGCGCTGGACTCGACGACCATCGACCTGTGTCTTGCGCTGTTCCCTTGGGCGAAGTTCCGCCAAGCCAAGGGCGCGGTCAAGTTGCACACCCTGCTCGACCTGCGCGGCAGCATCCCGAGCCTCATCCACATCTCGGACGGCAAACTCCACGACGTGAACATCCTCGACCAGATTGCCTTCGAGGCGGGGAGCTTCTACATCATGGATCGGGGCTGCATCGACTTCGCCCGGCTGCATGGCCCGCACCAGGCACAGGCTTTCTTCGTCGTCCGGGCCAAGTCGAACCTGCAATTCCGGCGGGTCTATTCGCGCCCCGTCGACAAGGAGACCGGCTTGCGATGCGACCAGACCATCCGGCTGGCAGTCCCCAAAAGCCAGCGGGGCTACCCCGGCCAACTGCGCCGGGTGAAGTTCTACGACGCGCAGCACGACAAGCAACTGGTCTTCCTGAGCAACCATTTCGACCTGCCCGCCCTGACCATTGCAGAGCTTTACCGCTCGAGATGGCAAGTGGAGCTTTCCTTCAAATGGATCAGGCAGCACCTGCGGATCAAGGCGTTCTTCGGCACCTCCGAGAACGCGGTCAAAACCCAGGTCTGGATCGCCATCGCCGTCTATGTCCTGGTGGCCATCGTCAAAAAACGCCACGGATCGGAAGCCTCACTCTACACAATCCTACAAATTTTGAGCCTGACGCTTTTCGAGAAAACGCCTATGAATCAATTGCTTGCAAACACGGTCAACGAATCTGGAGAAACCGACATGCCTAACCAATTGGATTTATTCACATAAATGTCCGGACACTAGTGATTCGAGCAATATTTTTTCGGCACAGGGAAGTCTCTCAGCTCGCTAGCGGCATAAATTAAACAAAATCCCAAGGCTAGCCCCTTATATCTTGATGAGTTTGCAGCCTTCGCCTCTGTGCGCTCCAGCTTGACAGGTTGCACACAGATGCTTACATGTCTGTATATTTATGTGGAGGTTCACTATGTCAGATGTCAATGCACGCTGGAGCTTGGTCGTCTCCCGCGATACCGATGTTGCACTTAGCCAGTTTCTTGCGAGCCAAGGCGGAGGGCGCAAGGGCAATTTGTCCCGTTTTGTGGAGGAGGCCGTCCACGCCCATATTTTTGATTTGACTGCCGCCGAGGTGAAGGGAGAAAACGCCCAGTACTCACAGGCCGAGATTGACAGCGGCATTGATGAAGCCTTGGCTTGGGCAAGGCAATAATGCGGGTTGTCTTGGACAGCGATAATTGCCCAGTATGCTCCGCCCCATTCGCCGCCGCACCGCATTTTTCAGGCATGGGTGAAAGCTATGATGCTCTAATCCGCGAAGTGGGTGGCCTTGTCGGGGAAATCGTCAGGCTGCAAAGCCTCGCCGCCGATCAATACGCCCCCGAGGTGGAAAACATCATCGCCAGCCGCAGCCGCGATGCCCGCCGCATCGAACAGACCCTGGACCGGCTGCTGGACATCGCAGGCCACCTCACCGGATTGGCGCTGTTTAAAACCCTCTGCCGCTACTACTTTCCCCTAGCCCCCGCCGCCACAGCGGAATACATCCATGCCTATCGGGAACTGTGGGACAGCGAAGAAATAGCAGAGCCAAACCCCAACTTGCAGGACTAAGGCGTGAGTGTTTATCAGCCCCCCTTCCAGCTCAATCACGCCATGCTGTCCAAAGTGGCGGAGATTGCCGAGTGGCTAGGCCGCTGGAAACAGGCCAGCCAAGAGGATCTGGTTCCGCGCCTGCGGCGTGGCAACCGCATCCGCACCATTCAGGCATCATTGGCCATCGAGCAAAACACCCTGTCTTTGGAACAGGTCACGGCAGTGTTGGACGGCAAGCCGGTGTTGGGACTGCCGCGTGAAATCCAAGAAGTGAAAAACGCCTTTGCCGCCTACGAGGCGATGCCAAACTGGCATCCCGCAAGTTTGGCAGATTTACTGACCGCCCACGGATTGCTGTTACAAGGTTTGACGAATGATGCGGGCCAGTTACGCCGGGGAGGCGTGGGGATTTACCGGGGGGAGCAACTGGTGCACATGGCCCCTCCGCCCAGCCAGTTAGACCGCTTGATGGATGAGCTGCTAGGCTGGCTGTCGCAAACCGATGCCCATCCACTGATTGCCTCCTCCGCCGTGCATTACGAGCTGGAATTCATCCACCCCTTCAGCGATGGCAACGGGCGCATGGGCAGACTGTGGCAAACCCTGATCCTGTCCCGCTGGCAACCGGTGATGGCGTATCTGCCGGTGGAAACGGTGATCCAGAACCGTCAGGCCGATTATTACCGGCTGCTGGGCGAGGCTGACACCGCCGCTGATTGCAGCGGTTTTATCTTATTTCTGCTGGATGCCATCGCCACCGCATTGGAACAAGCCATAGGCAGCGAAATGGCCGAAAAATCTTCGGTGGAAACTTCGGCTAAAACTTCGGTGAAAACGCCGCAAGCCCTGCTGGAACTGCTGCGACTACAGCCACAAATGTCCCTCGCCCAAGCCGCTGGCGCATTGGGCCTCTCCGTCCGAGCCGTCGAAATGGCGAGCGCCAAGCTGGTCAAGGCTGGCAAGCTGAAACACATCGGGCCGCAAAAGGGCGGCCATTGGGAAATCTTAGAATGACACAGGAAATCCACAACACGTCCACTTCCCTCAAACTGGCCGGCGCTGGTTGCTGCGTTGACTTACGCCTGTGGGTTTAGGATTCGATAACCCATGGCGGCGTAACCCTTCCGCCGCTTGCCCCACATCCTCGCCAGTTGCACATGTTCCAACTCGACGTAATCGTAGATGCGCACATCGGCTTTGCAGGCATGGGCGCGGTGTAACCGGCCCGCATACTGTTTCAGGCTGCCTTCCCAGGAAACCGGCATCGCCAACACCAAAGTATCCAGCGGTGGATGGTCGAAGCCCTCACCCACCAATGAGGCGGTTGCCAGCAACACGCGGGGCGCGGACTCCTCCAAGGCTTCCAGCTTTGCCAACACTTCGGCCCGCTGCTTTTTCTTCATGCGCCCCTGCAACACGAAGAGATTGTCGATCTTCCCGGCCAACAGGGATTCCAACCGTTCCAGATGCTCGGTCCGTCCGGTCAGGATGATGATTTTCCGTCCCTCGCCATAGGCGGCCAGCACATCGGCGACAATCAGCGAATTCCGCGCCGGGTCTTGGGTCAGTTGCTTGAAGACATCTTGGATGCCTGCGGACTCCGGCGAGCCAACCACGGTATCGAGAAAGCGCGGACGGACTTCCTGAATAGAAGGTAGCGTTTCTGCCCTTCCCGCTTGGTGCCGGATCGGGCCGCACTGCATGACAATGACAGGATGCTTTCCGTCTCGGCGAACTGGTGTCGCGGTCAGGCCCAGCACATAGCGGGCCTTGGCGGTTTTCAGGATGGATTCAAAGGAGACAGCGGACAGGTGGTGGCACTCGTCGATGACAAGTTGCCCGTAGTTTTCTATCAACTCGCTGACTTCGCCTTTGCGCGACAAGGATTGCATGGTAGCGATGTCAATCTGGCCTGTCGGTTTGGATTTCCCTCCGCCTATGGTTCCAATCTCGCAGGCACTCAAATCCAAGAAGGTTTCCAAACGTTCCCGCCATTGTTTGACCAGCTCGGTACGATGCACCAAAACCAGCGTGTTGATCCCACGCCGGCAATGATCGCAGCCGCCGCGACGGTTTTCCCGAAGGCGGTGGGCGCACACAGAATGCCTGTGTCATAGGCCAGCATATCGTCCACAGCAGTGGCTTGGTCAGGGCGCAGGACGCCGGCAAAGGCCACATCAATCGGAATTCCCGGCTGGCGCGTGTCTTGGAGCGTGTAGGCGATGCCGTTTTCTTGCAGCAAACCGGCGACGGCATCCAGGCAGCCACGCGGCAGGGCGATATGCTGGGCATAGTTCTCGGCGCAACCGATCACCCTCGGCAGGTTCCAGACCGGCATCCGCATGGCTTGCGCCCGGTAAAACTCCGGGTTTTGGAACGCTGCCAGCCGTACCAGCCGGTTGGCAAGAGCCTGGGTTAGTTCGGCCTTGGCGAAGAAGAGTTGGTTGGCCAGGACGATGCCCAGACACTCGGGGAGGGTTCCGGGGATTTTCTTAGGTTGGGGAGAAGGGCGGTTCCAAGGTTCTTTTTCGTCTTCCTCTCCGATGAAGGCCACATCAAGCGGGTGGCTACCCCCCGATGCTTTTTGGATGGCCGGTTCGACCTCAAAGGGCGACAAGGTTTGGACTAAGCTAAGGAACCCCCATTGATCCGGATAAGGTTAGGACTTACGCAGACCCACCATATGTTGTGCATCAAGCACATGAAAAACTCTACGGATTGTGGTTTTAAGCCCGTTTTGCGTAAGTCCTAAAGGTTTCAACTCAGCGTCCACGAACACGCTAAATCCCAACTCCCTGGGTCTTTTCTGCAAGGGCAGGGCAATGAGGTTGCCGAACCTCATCACCTATCAGTTTCTCATAACCACTTGAAAGGTCGGCAAAGGGATGCCGTTTTGCAGGCACCGCTTCAGGCGGCGCAAGCCCCGTGTGAGCCAGGACACCAAACTGCGGTGGAGTTTCCCGAAGCTCCAATGGTTAGGGCCGCTTTGCGCTTGTGTTTTTTTTCGAGTGGGGTCGGGCGGCGCAAAGCATCTTCCCGGCCGACGCGGACACACCAGTGCATCGCCAGCGACATGACGAGGAGCAGCCGCTCCAGGCGGCCGGCATGCTCCAGTTGCGAATCCTCCAGCTCGAAGCCCAGGCCCTTGAAGTCGGAGAACATCGGCTCGATGGCCCAGCGGGCGGTGTGGTCGAGCACCGCGGCCCGCGTCGGGGCGCAGTCCATGGCGATTATCCACGGCTCCGGATGGCCCGCCTCGTGGAGGATGCCGAGGTTGGTCATGACGCCCTGCGCGAACAGCCGCACCCCCGGCAGGTAGCGCTCAACCACGCCCCGAGCCAGCTCGCCGGTGGCGGTCTCGTCGCCAGGGCCCGGATCCGCCGGCAGGTTGCCTTTCAGCCGCAGGCGGTAGCCCCAGCCGTGGCCACCGGGCCAGGCGAACAGGGGGCGGCCGAGGGGTAGAACCGATCCGCCGACAACAGCGCCTTCGCGCCCTCCGGCAGCCAGGCCAAGGCTTGTTCCAGTAGCTTACGCTGGCCCTCGAAGCCGATGTTGGCCGGACCTTCCTCGGCCAGCCAAGCCAGCGGCAGCGCCCGGTCGCCGACCCCCGGCCCCGCCATCAACACCGCCACGCGGTCGCCCAGCTCGGTCTGGTCCATGCTCAGCAGCACGGTCTGCCCGTTCCGCGCCGCCTTGGACAGCTCTTCCCGTGCAAAAGGCTCCATCACCGCCGTGGCCAGCAGCAACGGGTCCTTCAGCAAGCGCCTTGGCCATTGCTCGCGCATGCCCTGGCGCTCGGTTTCCAGCGGCGGCAGGTTGGCCAGCTCCACCGTGTTCGGCGTCTGGCCCTCGATCATCGCGCCCACGGCCAGCGACAGTTTCCTCGCCACCGTCTTGCGCAACCCCGGAAGCGCGGCGGCAAGCCCGCGTTCCACTTCGTCAGCCAGCTTTTTTACAGTCCCCATCGGCCCCTATTGGCAAGAATCGTCTAAATGCGGAAGCCTATCTGAAACTGATAGGTGATGAGATAAAAGCCCTTGCACGATTGCCCAAGGCCAGCCAATATGTAGTTTTATTGCCGATTCGCGGATAAAACGCCTATGACCGCAAAACCTCTCATCGCCCCCTCCCGAGACCCGCAACCCGCGCTTCCGACGCCGCCCGCAAGACAGGGCGGCACGAAGCCTGACGAGGTGGATGCCTACCAAAACACCCAGCTCGACCTCTTCCAGACCTTCCTTTGCAATAACGACCAGGAACGTGAGCGGCTGTCGAACACCATCAACATCTGGGACAGTGTGCCGCGCTATTCCGTATCCCGGCAGGAGATGAACAAGCGGCGCAATGAATACGGAACCCTGCCCCTGTTGAGCATCAGCTTTGTCTACCACGGGCAGGCCTATACCGCCGAAATCCAGCCGGCCAGGATCAGGGAGAGTGGCAAGACGGTCGATTACTATCCATCGGCCAGCGAAGAGCTGGTCGAGGACGCTTTGAGGAAAATCGCCACCAGGCGGGACGGCGGCTTTTTCGAGAAGCCCACGATGCGCAGCGGCGTGGCCTTCTCGCTCTACGAGTTGCGTGAAGAGCTGGCCGCACGGGGTCATGCGCGTTCGTACCAGGAAATCATCCAATATTTGACGATCCTCCACATGAGCCACATCAAAATCCTGATCGGGGAAGGCAAGGGGGAGGCCTTTGTGGGATCCAGCTATCTGCCCACCTTGGCGGCGGTGTCCCAAAAACAGTTTGCCGACGACCCCGAGGCAAAATGGGTGGCCCAATTCCATCCGCTGGTGGCCCAGTGCATCGACCAACTGACCTACCGGCAATTCAACTACCAAACCATGATGGGCTTGCCTACCCAACTGGCCCGTTGGATCCACAAACTGTTGTCGATCAAGTTCACCTTCGCCAGCATGGTCGGCAACGGCTTTGAGATCCGGTACTCCACCCTCAAGCGCGACAGCAACTTGTTGAACCAAACGCACGAGAGAAACAACCGTTACGAAGTCGACCGCGCCTTCTCATTGCTCATCAAACACAGGGTGTTGCGGGAGGTGCAGAAAAGGCCGGTCGACGGGGAAAACGACGGCACGCGCGGACGGAGGAAGATATTGGATGTCATCTACCAGCTCTACCCCACCCAAGAATTCATCAGGGAAATGAAAGCAGCGAACAGGCGGGCAAAGGCCTAGCCGCGTCGGTAGGTTTAACCTGCAAATTGATGCATGGAAATGTCGGTTTTCCATGCCAGCGGCATGCGCCGAGCTTGCGTCCAAAGCGTTTCGCCGCCGATTTACCGATGTCTGGCGGCACACTTCAGAAATCTGCCAGGAATGCCGCCCGCCAAAATGCCATCGGCGGCCTGCTCAAAAGTTATCCACAGCCCCTCCCCCTGCCGGTAGGTTTAGCCTGCGTTATTCGGCTTCCCCGGTAGGTTTGGCCTGCGATATTCGGTAGGTTTAGCCTGCACCATAAAGTTATCCACAGATCGGATCGCCAGCGCCGGTAGGTTTAGCCTGCGGTAATCAGGCTCATCGGTAGGTTTAACCTGCGGTAATCGGCTTTTTCGGTAGGTTTAGCCAGCGATATCTCGCCGAGCCGGTAGGTTTAGCCTGCGTTAATCGGGCAGACGGCAAGGCCAAGCCTCGACACGGTAGGTTTAGCCTGCGATATTTGTTAATTTTTCTATTTATTTCAACAATTTGCAGACATCTTAATCTTTTAATCTTCTTTTTAATCTTTATAAAAGACTAATCTTGCCGTCAAACTGCCCATGGCGGCAGTTTGACCGGTCAAACTGCCAAGCGGGAATTTTTCACTGGCCGCTAGCCTCTGCCACAACATCCAGCACTCCGTTTGTTTCGGGGCAGAAAGATAAAGCTTGCGAACATTGGCGCAGTTTCTATAATTCGCGTATATTTGCACAAAAAACGCAAACACCAATGCTTCACGAAACACTGCACCTGGACACCAGCGGATTCTTCTCAAGCCTAGCCCAACGCGGAGGGGAAGCGCTCGACATGCTGATGGCGCACACCCACACGACCGCGACCGAGAAGTCGCTTCCGTTAATGGGCATATCCGAAGCCGCGCGGTTGATCGGAATCAGCACAGTCTACTTGCGAAAACTGGAGACCATTGGCGATGTGCCACCTGCCGGCAAGGATCAAAACGGACGCCGTGCCTATTCGATGGAGCACGTCAATAAAATCCGCGAATCGCTAGGCAGGTTGCCCAAAAAAAACCATGCCGCCGCCATCGTCATCGCCTTCGCCAACCTCAAGGGAGGATCGGCCAAAACCACCACCGCCGCCCACTTTGCCCAATATGCCGCCCGGCAAGGCTATCGCATACTCATGATCGACATGGATCCGCAAGCGAGCATGACCGGCCTATTCGGCTACAATCCGCAACTTCACATTGAGGCGGGCCAAACCATCGCACCCGCCATCACCCACGCGCACAAAGCCATCCGGCAATCGATCAGGAAAACTTATTGGCATCGTTTGGATTTGGTGCCGTCAAACTTGAACTTAGTCGGCGCCGAAATGGCTTTGCTGGGCATGGACGAAAACGCCACGCGCTTAAGAGACGCCGTGGACAGCATCGGTGGAGACTATGACATCATCGTGTTGGACGCGCCGCCAGCTCTCGGGCTACTGTCCATCAATGTGCTTTGCGCCAGCGACTACATCGTGACGCCCATCATACCGACGATGGTGGACATCAGTTCGAGCATCCAGTTTTTCCATATCCTGGAAAGCCTAGACAAGCTAAGGCTGGCACGGCTGTCCATCCTTATCACGCGCTTCAACGGCGGGACGGAACATGTGCGGGCTGCGTCAATGCTGCGGAGCATCTACGGCGACACCATCCTGACCAACCAAATGATCGAAAGCGCTGAACTTTTGAAATCAGGCAACGACATGGTCAGCGTCTATGAAATCGCCGAAATACGGGGAAGCCGTGAAACCTACCGGCGGGCCCTAAGCGCGTTCGACGCAGTCAACCAAGAAATACTGATCCACGCCAAATCCCTGTGGGATTCCGATAGGGTGGCAATGATCCGGGACGCCAAGAAATTAGAGGCTGTCCAATGACCAGACCCAAAAAACTGTCGGCAATGGATTTGCTGATCAAAAGCGAAGCCTTCAAACCGGCCCTATCCCAAAACAGCACACTTTCCCGCAGCGCGGTCGCCAATCTGCATGACGGCACCCCCGTGGAGATTTCCTCTGAAGCCTGCGGTCCCTGGAAACTCGCCGACCGGCCCATAGGCGAAACCCTGCACAAGGACGCACTGATCAAATCCTTTCAGCAAGAGGGCATCGGCCAAATCCAGCCCATTGTGGTACGCAGCGTGAAAGACGCTGACGCCTCTGGAATCCAGTACGAGGTGATTTGCGGACGGGTGCGTTGGCTGGCAGCCAAAGAACTGGGCATTCCGGTACAAGCCATCGTGCGCGAACTGGGCGACCGGGAAGCCTATCTGATCATGTCGGCGGAAAACAGGCAGCGCAAAAATATCTCAGATTATGCTAAAGCAAAAAGTTACCAGAACGCATTGGGCCTAGGGCTTTTTGAAACGGCGCAGGAACTTGCCGAAGCCGAAGGGATCTCCAAATCCAAACTCAGCCAGTACCTCGGCTTCGCCGAGTTGCCGGAGGCCATGGCCGCAAGTTTTGCCAATATCGCAAAAATACCTTACCGGTTAGGCTACGAAATCAGCAAAGCCTGCAAAACCTTAGGAATGGACAAGGTCATCGGGCTAATCCCGCAGATCGAATCAGGCGAATTTTCAAGGGACGACATCCAGCGGATGCGAACAATCGCTGTTGGCACGCAAACGGGTGGCGATGGCCAGGCAGCCATTGCGCGGGAGGGTGGGGCGAACGGCTTGGCAAAAGGCCAGGCGACCGATCTTGCCATGCCGCATGGGGAGGATCTCTTACCGGAAACCGCTAAAACCATTGATAAAAACCTGGGCGGGCTTGGCATTCGGGCCGATTCTCCAGTGACTGCGACGGTGGCCCCCAACGATGGCACGGATGCCGTTTACTTCTCGCCAAAGCCACGGCTTGGCGCATCCAGCGAAGCTCCCAGCACCCAGCAGGGACTGCAATTAAAGAAGAGTTTTGTCTCCTCTTCGGGGCAAAAGTTATTCACTTACAATCAGGCTTCGCGCGGTTGGCTCATCAGGATAGCCCCGGATTTTTCCATGCGCATGGACGAAGCTTTGATGCTGGAAATCGGCAAGTTGCTGGAAACCTATCTTGAGGGTGGCCGAGAACCCGCATCCGATTGACGGGCGGATTAAACTTCGGATGGTCGGTTGATCCGTGACCAAAGCCCATACAATTTAAAAAAAACCGCCTCGAATATTTGGGATCGCCTTGTCCATGCAACGTAACCCCGCCGTTTACAGCCTGCCGGCTCGATTGCGTTACGCGGCCTTGCCCTGCGCATTGGCTTTTGCCGGGACGGCCGCATCGGGCACCGATCCGCAGCCCTACGCGGTGGCCATCGAAAAGACGGGCAATGCGACACTGAATCAGGCGTTGACGGATTCCTCCACGTTACTCCGCCTGGGCAAAACCGCGCCGGTAGGTTCTTTCGGGCTGGTGGCGCGGGCGCAAACGGATGTGGAGCGCTTCGCCGCCGCCTTGGACAGCCTCGGGTTCTACAAAGGCAAGGCAAAGGTGAAGATCGCGGGTCTTCCGCTGGACGCCCCGGGACTCAACGGCTTTCTCGACCGTCTCCCGGCCGAGCCGCCGGTGGAAGTGACGGTCGCGGTCGAGCCAGGCCCGTTGTTCCATCTGCGCAGGCTCGACCTCCAGGGCGATGTGCCCGGTTCTGCACGGGCCAAGCTGGGCTTGGCCCCCGGCATGCCGGCCTTGGCTTCGGATGTGCTGGCGGGGCGGGAAAGGCTGCTCAATGCCTTGCGGGATGAAGGCTACGCGTTGGCAAAGGTCGAGGAGCCTGTCGCCACCCTGGCACAGGAAGACAACGCCTTGGACATTGCCTACAAAGTGGAGACCGGCCCCCGCGTGGAACTTGGCCGGATCGAGGTGGACGGGCTCAAAGACGTGAATGGGGACTACCTGCGCCGCCGCCTGCTGGTTGCTTACGGAGACCCCTTCAACCCGGGGGCAATCGAGAAAGCGCGCCAAGATTTGGCCGCGACAGGCGTCTTCTCCTCCGTCAGAGTCCGTGCGGCGGATGTTGTGGATGGACAGGGGCGCTTGCCCATCACGTTTGACTTGGCCGAACGCCCGAAGCGGGCGGCCAGCCTGGGCGCAGCCTGGTCCACCGACCTGGGGGGCAGCCTCTCCACCACCTGGCAGCATCGCAATCTGTCCGGCAATGCCGAACAGTTGAACCTGACTGCGGGGGTGACGCAACTCGGCGGCAATAGCACGACTGGCATTGGCTACAAGGGGCAGGCTGGGTTCGTCAAACCGGATTTCTGGCAGCGCGACCAATCCTTGCAGATCAACTTATGTGCCATCAAGCAAAGCCTGGTCGCCTACGACCAGAAGGCCATCACCGGCGATATTGTGCTGAATCGCAAATTTGCCAGGCACTGGAGTGCGAGTGTCGGCTTGGCCGGCGAGCAGTCGGAAATCACCCAGGAAGGTGTGACGCGCCACTACACCCTGCTGAGTGTGCCGATGGTCATGAAATACGACAGCGGCAACAGCCTGCTCGACCCCACCGAAGGCGTACGCGCCAGGGTTTCCCTAACCCCCTTCCAATCCTTGGCCGGCGGGCGAGGCAGCACTTTTGTCGTGTTGCAACTCGCCGCTTCGGCTTACCTGGATCTGGGCGAGCCGGGCCGCAGTGTGCTGGCTTTGCGCGGGATGGTTGGCGACACGGAGGGGGCAGGCCAATTCGACTTGCCGCCGGATAAGCGCTTCTATGCCGGCGGCAGCGACACCGTGCGCGGCTACCAATACCAGTCCATCGGGCCGCAGTTTCCCAACAACAAGCCGCAGGGTGGCACGGCCATGGCGGTGGTCACTTTGGAGTTGCGCCAGCGCATCCTCGGCGAGTATGGCGCGGTCGCCTTCGCCGACGTCGGCCAGGTCAATGCCGACGGCGCGCCGTTTATCGGAACTTGGCGCATGGGGGCTGGCGTGGGTGCGCGCTACTACACCGGCTTCGGGCCGATACGGCTGGACGTGGCTATGCCCGTCAACAAGCAGCCGGGCAGCGGCTCGTTTGAGGTTTACATCGGCCTGGGGCAGGCGTTCTGATGCGGCGGGCAGGCCGTTGGGTGCTGTGGCTATTGGGTTTGCCCGTGCTAGGCCTCGCGTTGCTGTTGGCCTTCCTGAATAGCCAGGCGGGATTGGAGTGGGGAGAGCGGGCGGTGTCGCGTTTGAGCGCAGGCGGGGTGATTTTGACCGGGCTTGCAGGCCGGTTTCCCGATGCCTTGCTTCTCTCCCGTCTCGAACTGCGTGACAAGGACGGGCCTTGGCTAGCCATCGACAATCTGGCCTTGGACTGGTCGCCGTCAAGCCTGTTGACAGGTAGGGTGGTGATTGATCGTGTGGAGGCTGGAAGCGTCAGCTTTCGCCGCCTGCCGTCTCCGTCCCCGGAAAAGGCCGAGCCATCCGGCAAGCCGTGGCTGCCAGGCGGCATCCGCTTGGACAGTTTGCGCGTGGCGCGGCTGGACTTCGCCGAGGCTGTCTCCGGCAAGGCCGCCAGCCTCGCCATAGACGGCAAGGCAGGGCTGGATTCCCTGGAACAAGGCGAGCTTGACCTAAGCGTCAAGCGCTTGGACGGGGCCGGGACCTATGCCCTGCAAGGCTGTCTGCAAGCTGCCAAGATCCGTGCGCACTTATCCGCCCAGGAGCCCGCGCAAGGCTTGGTCGCCTCCTTCGGCGGCATACAGGAGATGGACGCGCTATCCCTGGAGGCCACGCTGGAAGGCCCTCTGTCCGGCGTCGAAACCCGGCTTGAGCTAAATTTTGGCCCGCTTCATGCCGGCGTCCAAGGCAAGATGGATTTTGGGCATCAGGCCATAGTCGGCCTGGCGGTGAATGTGACCGCCCCGGCGATGCGGCTTCGGCCCGATTTGTCCTGGCAGGCGCTCACATTGGACGCGCAAGTCCAGGGTGCCTTCATCCGGCCCGTTGCCAAGGGCAGGCTGCGCGTCGGGCAATTAAGCGTCGCCGATGCCGCCGTTCGCAGCATCGCCCTCGATATGCAGGGCGACGCCGGGCAGGTTGGACTGCGCGGCGGAGTCTTCGGACTCAGACTGCCCGGCCCCAAGCCGCATTTGCTGGAAGCCGCGCCTTTGGACATACAGGCCGACGTGCAGTTGGAGGCGGCGGGGCGTCCGGTGGTTTTCACGCTCAGGCATCCGCTGCTCGTCGCCGAGGGCAAGGCGACCACGGCGGGTGAAGCAACGCTCGATCTGGTTCTGGGCTTGCCGGACTTGCGGCCTTTCGCGGCGATGGGCGGGCTGGACGCGCAAGGCAAAACGACCCTGAATTTGCGGCTCAATCGGCAAGCCGCCGCCACCCGGCTGGAATTAGACGGAACCTTGGGGATGACCGGCGGTGCCGCGCCTTGGCCCGCCTTGCTGGGGGACGCGGCGAAGCTCGGTGTTTCCATGGCCTTGCGCGGCGAAGACGTGGAACTTTCCCGCCTCAAGCTGGAAGGCAGGGCTTTCGCTGTGTCGGCTGACGGCAGGCTTGCGGCGAAGCTGGCCAAGTTCAATTGGAAGCTGGCGCTTAATGATTTTGCGGCGGTGATGGCCGGCGGTTCCGGCAGGCTGGATGCGCAAGGCCGGGTCGAAGGTCCCTTGGACAAGTTCGCCGTGTCCGCCGATCTCAGCGGCGAACTGGCCGCGAAAGATCTCCCGCGCGGGCCGGTCAGCGCCAAGCTGCGGCTGGAAGGCTTGCCCGGCGCGCCTTCGGGCGAATTGACGGCGCGTGGCTGGGGGCTGGCCGGTTCGCCGCTGGAACTGGCCCTCGCCGCGCAGGCTTCCGCTGATGGTCTTTGGCGGCTGACCATGGCCCGCGCCGATTGGAAAAGCGCCCATGCCAAGGGAGGCTTTGTGTTCCCAAAAAGCGGCGGACTGCCTGTTGGAAAAATTGATTTGCGCGTGGGAGACCTGGGGGATTTGCGTCCCCTGCTGGGCCAGCCGCTGTCCGGCACTGTCGCTGCGACGCTGGAAACGCTGGCGGGCAATGGCCGTCCGTCGGCGCGGCTGCTGCTGGACGCCAGCCAAGCCGGCTTGGCTGGGATGGCGACGGTCGGACAGGCCCGCTTGGATCTTTCGGTCAGCGATCCGGTTCGCAAGCCTTTGTTCGATGGGTGGCTCAAACTGGACGGGATCTCGGCGGGGCTTTTGGCCGGTTCCGCCGGGCTGGATCTTTCCGGGCCCCTGGAAGCGCTCAAGCTGCGCCTGTCTGCCCGCTTGCCGGAACTGGCCGGGGCGGAAATGCGGCTGGACAGCGCCGCCAGCCTGGACGCAAAAGCCATGCGGCTGGCCTTGGCCGAGTTGCAGGCCAGTTGGAAGGATGAAACCCTGCGCCTTTTGGCCCCGGCGCGGGTTGATTTCAACGGCGGCGTGGCGGTGGATCGGCTGCGCCTCGGCCTGCGGCAGGCGGTGCTGGAACTGGCGGGATTGGCCAGCCCCCGCCTGGCCTTGGCTGCCAGCCTGCGCGATCTTCCGGCTGATTTGGCCGCGCTGTTCGCTCCCGGGCTTGCCGCGACAGGCACTCTGCGCGCGGATGCGCAGTTGGGTGGCACACCCGCCCGGCCCACCGGCAACGTGGAAATCGAAATTAAAGATCTGCGGATGCGTGTTGGCCCGGCCCGTGGCCTGCCATCGGTCAAACTGGTGGTCAGCGCCCAACTGGCTGGCATGTCCGCCCATATCGACACACGGATGGAAGCCGGCCGCGAGTTCAATCTGAACATCACGGGGGATTTGCCGTTTGCCTTGTCCGGTCTCGCCGACCTCCACGCCGCCGGGGTGATGGATTTGCAACTGTTGGATCCCTTGCTGACTGCCGCCGGCTGCCGCCTGCGCGGCCAGGTCGTTTTGAACGCAGCCCTCGCGGGCAGCTTGTCCGCGCCGCAGGCCACGGGTAGCGCACGGCTAGACCATGGCGAGGTGCAGGATTATGCGGCCGGTGTGCATGTCAGCGACATCAACGCTTTGCTGGAAGCCGAGGGCGGTAAAATCCGCATCAGCAAGCTTGAAGGCCGCGCCGGTCCCGGCACGGTTTCCGCCAGCGGGGACGTGGATTTTCTGGGCGGTGGCATGCCGGTCAATCTCACTGTCGCCGCCCGCAATGCCCGCCCGCTTGCTGGCGACCGTTTGAGCGTGGATCTGAACGCCGATCTTGCCGTCAATGGCCAGGCCCAGGGGATGCTCGCTGCCGCCGGATCAATCCACATCAAACGTGCGGATATCCGCATTCCCGAGAGGCTGCCTGCCAGCATCGCCGTGTTGAATGTGCGCCGGCCTGGTGTACCTGAGCCCACGCCGTCGGCCCCAGGCCACAACCAGGATATCGCTTTGAACCTTACCATCGACGCCCCCGGCCAGATTTTCGTGCGCGGCCGCGGGCTGGACGCCGAACTCGGCGGCACGGCCCATGTGCGCGGCACGGCGGGCCAGCCGGATACGGACGGCGGCTTCATGTTGCGGCGCGGCCAATTCAGCCTGGCGGGACAGACGCTGGCCTTCAGCAAGGGCGAGGTCGGCTTCGACGGCGGTAGCCTGGCGGATCCCTCGCTGGATTTCGTCGCCAAGACCGCCAGCGCCAATGTGACCGCGTTCCTGGCTGTCGGCGGCACCGCCAGCAAGCCTAAGATCACCCTCAGCAGCATCCCCGACCTTCCGCAGGACGAAGTGTTGTCGCAACTGCTGTTCGGACGCGCCGCCACCGGCCTCAGCACTATGGAGATGGTGGGAATCGCCTCCGCCCTTGCTTCGTTGACCGGTGTGGCCTCCAGCGTCGGAGACCCGCTGGACAGTGTGCGCAAAACCTTGCGGCTGGACCGCCTGTCCGTCGGCACCACCCTGGAAGCCGGGCGCTATGTCGCCCCCGGCGTCTACGTCGGGGCCAAGCAGGGGATCTCAAGCCCCAACACCCAGGCCACGGTGCAGATCGACATCGCCAAGGGTCTGAAACTGGAAGGCGCGGTCGGCACCGGTTCCCCTACCAGCGGCGCGTCCGGTTCCGCTGTGGCCAATAGCGTAGGCGTGGTCTACCAATATGAATACTGACGTGGCCGCGCTAGGCGCGGCAATCCCGTTTCCGTTAAGCTATGCGCCAAAACCTCGGCCCGAGACACTGGTGTCCGGCTTCATGCTTCGGTTTTTTGGCCCCTGTGAATTGAAATATCCCGTCAGCCGCATTCCTAGGGCGAAAAGGTGAATCTGTTGTCAGCAGCAATCAAGTGGATTTTGACACTCTGCCTCATCACATCTATAGGCGGAGTGGTGGCCGCGCCGGGCCTAGGTTCTGCTCCCGAAATACCCGCCACGGCCACCCTCAAACCACCGCTTTCCCCCGCGTCCGACGCCTCACCCGAGGCTGCCATCGACAGGCTGCGCAAAAAACTCGCAGCCACCGGCGAGGAGTTGGCCCAGGCGACGGCCCGCGCGGCCAAAGTGTCTTCGACCGATGTGGCGACGCAGCAGGAAATCACCGAGGGCGAGACGCTGTTGCGGCAGATGGTGCGGGCTTACCAGCGGCAAATCGATAGTTTGCAGAAAGTGCAAAACTTGCGGCAGAGCCGTGCGAGGCTGGAACATGAGATGGCGGACTGGACGGGCCTGCCCAACCCGCCGCCCTACTCGTTTCTGATGATTGACGGACTCCGCGAAGCGGCACATGCCGACGAAGACCGCATTCAAGCGCTGACGGTGCTAGATTCCGCCATCGAGCAGGAAGTCGAGCGCCGCAAAGGCCAATTTGAAGAGTCGGGCGGGAAGCTGCGCCAAGCCAATGAGCGGCTTGAGGGCAATATCAATGCAAACGCCCGTCTGGTTTGGTTGCGCGACCTGGAGGCCTTGCGCAACCGTTTTGACGAGGCCCGCATGGAAGGCATCCAGATCGAGCGGCAGGCGATCCGCGAAGAATTTGTGGAAATCCGGCAGCGGCTGGATTTTACCCGGCGGCAATTGGGCGAGGCGAACCGCCAGGTCGCCTTTGCCGAGGAAGACAAGAAACAGGTGCGCAGCCGACTGGCGGCGGAAAGCCAACAGCTACAGGCCGAACTCGACGCGGCCTTGCCGGTGCTGGATGCTGGCCGCAAAGCGCTCGACGCTGCCCAGGCCGCGTTAGCCCAAGCACGGGAAGCCCAGGCCAAAGGCGGCGAACCGTCGCGCCTCGCCAGTTTGGAGAACGAGGCCGAACTTCAGCGTGAGGAGGTGGATAACGCCGTCCTGAAATTCCAATTGCTGAACCGCCTCCTTGATTTCGTCAAGATGCGGGGAAATATCTGGGAATTGCGCTGGTCTCTGGCCGGTGCCTGGGACGCGGAGAAGGGGCAGCAAGCCTACGCGAAAATCGCCGCTCTGCAAGGGGAATTGAAGCCCTTGACGGAATATGCCGAACAACGGCTTAAGCTGACGGCCGGGCAAATCTTCGACACGGAAAGACAATTGGCCGATCCGGCCTCAGCCGCGCTGGTTGCCCACTATCGACAATTGCATGAGGTTTATGCCGAGCGCGAGACGAGTTATCGGCGAATGCTGCGGGGACTCGAAACGTGTGCGCAGATCTTGGATTTCTGCAAGCAAGACCTGGACGACAGGCACCAGACCGCGCCGTTGTCTGAACGCGCCCAGGAATGGCTGGCGCAAATCCGCGACGGCCTCGCCGATGCCTGGGCATTCGAAATCTTCGCAGTGCAGGACACCATCGAAGTCGAGGGCCAGCCCATCACCGGCAAGCGCAGTGTCACCTTAGGCAAGCTGGCCACGGCTCTGCTCATCCTGATTGCGGGCCTATGGCTTTCGGCCAGGCTGTCCCTGGTCGCCGAGCGCATCGCGGTCAGGCGTGGCCATCTGGATGTGGGCAGCGCCCGCATTGCCCGGCGTTGGATGATGTTCCTGGTCGGCCTGATCTTGGTTGCCGTGAGCCTCGTCATGGTTAAGATCCCGCTCACCGTGTTCGCCTTCACCGGCGGGGCGCTGGCCATCGGCGCGGGATTCGGCATGCAAAACCTGCTGAAGAACCTGATCAGCGGCCTGATGCTGCTGGTGGAGCGGCCCTTCCGTCCAGGCGACTTGGTGGAGGTCGCCGGCATCCGGGGGCGGGTCATGGACATCGGTGTGCGCAGTTCCCACATCCGCGATGCCAACGGCATCGAAACGCTGATCCCCAACAGCACTTTCGTCGAGGAGAACGTGACCAACTGGACCTTGAGCAGCCGGTCGGTGCGCATCGCCGTCAAGCTCGGCGTCGCCTACGGCTCGCCGGTGCAGGAGATGACGGATTTGCTGCTAGCCGTGGCTGACCGCCACGGCCTGATCCAGAAAGAGCCTGCGCCGCAAGTGCTGTTCGAGGATTTCGGTGCCGACGCCTTGCAGTTCGGCCTGTATGTCTGGGTCGAGCTAAAGCCCGGAGTGGATTGGGGGCTGGTCGCCAGCGACCTGCGCTACATGATCAACAAAACCCTGGCGACGAACGGGATCGTCATGGCCTTCCCACAGCGTGATGTCCATTTCGATGCCGCGCAGCCCTTGCAGGTGCGGGTGCTTCGGGATGGCGGGGATGGCTAGGGTGCCTTTTGTGGGCTGTGTGGCGTCTGGCAAAGGCCGTCCGCAGACTGCGCGGGCGGGTATCGGAAAGCAATATTATCCGGCAAGCGCTTCTGTTTTAGCCGATGCAATCGGTATAATCCACCGGTAACTTTAAGGATGAGGCAGTTTGATTCTTGCGACGGGATATTTATCAATAATAATCCACGGAGATGTGCGATGCCGTTATCTTCTTGTAAGCTTAAACCGCAGGGCAATCATGGCAAAACCTTGGTTTTCCTGATGCTGACTTTTTCCCTGGCCTTGGCGCTCGCCGGTTGCGGAAGCACCAAACAAGCCCGCAGTGTCACCGCATCGGGCTTTCTGGGGGATTATTCCCAATTGCGCAAGGGGGGCGAAAACGCCGACGACCCGCTGCTCATTTACAGCAACACCGCCGCCGATTGCAGGAAATACAAAAGTATTTTGATCGATCCGGTCACATTGTGGGCGAAGGCGGACGGATCTTCGTTTCCAACGCTGGAACCTGCCGACCGCACGATGTTGGTCAACGAGTTTGACAAGGCGTTGCGGGAATCTGCGGCCAAAGGGGGCTTCCCGGTGGCCGATGCTCCCGGCCCCGATGTCATGCGCATTCGCGCTGCCCTCACCGAAGCGGAAAAGTCGAACGTGATGATGAAGGAAATCTCCGTTATTGCGCCCTATGCCAGCGGTGCCGCGACCGTCTGGGCGGAGGCCAAGGGCCAGGCGCTGTTCACTGGCGACGCAGCCTTTGAAGTGGAAGCGCTAGACTCGGTGACTGGCGAGCGCCTCTATGCGGCGGCCGACAAGCGCGTCGGCAAGATGGATCCAAGGAATTACCACACTTGGGATGACGTGAAGGACTCCATCAAAGTATGGGCAGAACGCGGCGTCAAACGCCTAGCCAACTGCCGTGCGACCGGTTCTTTTGCGCTGACCCCGAAGGAAAAGAGCTTGGGCGACAAAGTCGATAAATACATGCCCTAAAAACAGTTTCCCCCAACATTCCACTCTTGAAAAGGCAAGTTTTATGAAAAATGAAAAAAATGGGTTGGCGCTCGGCGCCGCCGCATTGGCCGTAGTCTCGCTGCTGTCCGGTTGTGCCGGCCAAAGCAAGCAACCCGTGGCTGCGGCACCCGCCGCGCCAGCCGCGCAGGAACCTGCCGCGCAAAACAAGCCTGGCAAGGCCGTGGTCGGGCGCGCCACCGTCGAGGCGACGGTGAAGGCCATCGACAAGAAAAAACGCATCGTCACGTTGAAGTTCACCGATGGCCACCAATCCAAGATTCACTGCGGGCCGGAAGTGCGCAACTTCCCGCAGATTCGCGTCGGCGACATGGTGCGGGCGGAATTCGTCGAGTCGGTGGAGCTGTTCATCGCCGACAAGCCAGAAAAGCCCGATGCCGACGCGGTCGCCGGCCTGAAGCGTGCGCCGCTGGGCGAAAAGCCCTCGGTGCAGGCAGTCGAATCCGTCGAGCTGAAGGCGACCGTCGAGTCCATCGACTACAAAACCCGCGAAGTCACGCTGCGCGGGCCTGAGGGCGAGCTGAAAAAGCTCACCGTCGGCCCGGCGGCGAAGCGCTTTAATGAGGTCAAGCAGGGCGACACCGTGGTGGCGCGTTTGACTAAAGCGGTCTCCATCGACGTGTCCACCCCGGCCAAGAAAAAATAAGGCACCGGCATCGTGCCCGTGGGTGGCGTTTGACCGGCCTTTGACAATAACAATATTTTCCACAAAAGACTTAGTGAGGAGAGGTGCTATCGTGATACATGCAAACTCAGCGGTTATGATCGCTTTTTTAATGGGGGCCTTGGGGGTCAGTTTTGTCCTTTGGCAATTGCGCCGCGTGTTGGCTTATGGCCAGGGCAGCGAGGCCATGCAAAGCATCGCCCATGCCATCCAAGAAGGGGCGTCGGCTTTTTTAAATAGGGAATACCGGATACTGGCGATATTCGTCGCCATCGTCGCCACGGTCATCACCGTGTTTTTGCAGTGGCAGACGGCCATGTCGTTTGTGTTCGGCTCGGTGGCCTCCGCCGGGGCGGGGTATCTGGGGATGCATGTGGCCGTGCGCGCCAATGTCCGCACCGCCGCCGCCGCCAGCCGTGGCCTGCATGAAGGACTGCGTGTCGCCTTCGGCAGCGGCGCGGTCATGGGCATGTCGGTGGTGAGCTTCAGCCTGCTCGGCATGGGCCTGTTGTACGTGATCTTCAAGGGCGACCCGAACCAACTGGTCTACATCACGGGCTTTGGCTTCGGCGCGAGCAGCATCGCGTTGTTCGCCCGTGTCGGCGGCGGCATCTACACCAAGGCTGCCGACGTGGGCGCGGATTTGGTGGGCAAGGTCGAGAAGGGCATCCCCGAGGACGACCCGCGCAACCCCGCCGTGATCGCCGACAACGTGGGCGACAATGTGGGCGACGTGGCCGGCATGGGCGCGGACTTGTTCGAGAGCTACAGCAGCTCCATCATTGCCGCCGCCACGCTGGGCGCTTCGATGGGGGCCGAATCCGCCCCCGCCTTCATCGGCCTGCCGTTCCTGGTGGCCGCTGTCGGCGTCATTTCCTCGCTGTTTGGCATTTACATGGTCTTGGGTGAGAAAGTCGAAGACGGGCAGGCCGAGGAAGCGGCCCCGCAATCCAAGCTTGAAGGCTGGTTGCGCCCCGTCCATCTGTATCTTCAGCGGCATTTGGCTGAAATCGGCGAGAACGCCAGCCTGGAGGAATTGCTGACCGCGCTGCGCCATTCGGTGTGGGGCGCTTCCGTCGTGGTGTTGGGGCTGTCGTTGCTGGCCGTGTTGCTGGCTCGGGGTCAGCATCAACTACTGGCTGGTGATTTTGGTGGGCCTGATTGCCGGCAATGCCATCGCCTACGCCACCGAGTACTACACCTCTTACACCGAAAAACCCACGCAAGGCATCGCCCACGCGACCCAGACCGGGGCCGCGACGACGATCATCCAAGGCTTGGCCGTGGGCATGATGAGCACCGTCGCGCCGGTGTTGATCGTGGCCGTGGCTATCTTGCTGTCCGTCTGGCTAGGCATCAAGGCTGATGGCACAGCCACAGCCGGCCTGTATGCCGTGGCCCTCTCCGGCGTCGGCATGCTCAGTACCTTAGGGGTAACGCTGGCGACGGATGCCTATGGCCCGGTGGCGGATAATGCCGGCGGCATCGCCGAGATGAGCCATCTGCCGAAAGAAGTTCGCCAGCGCACCGACGCGCTGGATAGCTTGGGCAATACCACCGCCGCCACCGGCAAGGGCTTTGCCATCGGCTCGGCGGTGCTGACCGCCCTGGCTTTGCTGGGTGCCTATGTGACCGCCGCCAAGGTGGAGAATCTGCATCTGCTGGGGCCGACCATGCTGCCCGGCATCCTGATCGGCGCGATGCTGCCTTACCTGTTTTCCGCGCTGACCATGATGGCCGTGGGCAAGGCCGCGCATGAGATTGTGGTCGAGGTGCGCCGCCAGTTCCGCGACATTCCCGGCTTGATGGAAGGCACCGGCAAGCCGGATTACAAGGCCTGCGTCGGCATCAGCACGGAAAGCGCCCTGAGTGAAATGATCATACCCGGCACCCTGGCCGTTATCGTGCCGTTGGCCGTCGGTTTCGTGCTAGGCAAAGAAGCCCTCGCGGGCCTGCTCATTGGCACCACCGGTTCCGGCTTTCTGCTGGCGGTCATGATGGCCAACGCGGGCGGCGCTTGGGACAACGCGAAAAAATACATCGAAGCCGGCCAGTACGGCGGTAAGGGTTCCGACGCGCACAAAGCCGCCGTGATGGGCGACACCGTCGGCGACCCCTTCAAAGACACCAGCGGCCCCTCGCTGAACATCCTCATCAAGCTGATGAGTATCGTCAGCCTAGTGTTCGCCTCGGCGTTTGGCTCGGGGTGGTTGAACTTTTAAGCCAGTGTTGTTGGCTTTCTAGGCAAGGGGCGGGGGTGTTGCCGAATGCCGCCTCTGCCGGGCGGCGGTTACGGCGGGTTCCAATCAAACCTGGCCATGAGTTTTCTATCGTTCCCACGTTCCGGCGTCAAAGCCGTTAAGTTAAGCCGTCATACCGGCATGAATCCAGGTTGCATGGACGCTTCTAGGCCGCGCCATCCCTGGAACCTGGATTCCGGCATCCCCTGCCGGAATGACGAGCAATTCCTTTTCGGCATCTTCGCCTCCACCGCCTTTTCGCTGCGGGTGGTGCCGGTGGTGTGTTTCTTGATTGACCGCAGCAATGATTCCGTCCGGGAGGCGGAATGAAGCCGATTCGGAAGCAGGCTATGCTAGAGGCATCCTGATGCAAAATGGATCGCAGGTAAAAATCCCCTCCGATGGGAGGCAAGACCCATCGGAGTTTGGGAAATGCGGCCATGTGAGTCGATCAGAATAAAAACAACAAAACGATGAGGAGACAACAAGATGAGCAACTTAACCAACCTACAGCGTCGTAGTTTTTTGCAGTATTCCGGCCTAGGATTGCTGACCCTATCGGGCTTTCCGCGCTGGCTGGGTGCCATGGAAGGCATGGGCATGTCGGATATGCCGAAGCTGGCACCCAACAAAGCCTCGCCCAATTTCAACCCCGATGTGGAAATCGAGCTGGTTTGCCCGGCCCGGCACCGTATCCATTCTGCCCGGCCCGGCCACCCGTGTGCTGCAATACGTCGGCCGCCTGATCAAAGGCCCGGAGGGTGCCTTGGTGACGCTGCCGGGAACCTATCTTGGCCCTCTCATGCGCTTTCAAACAGGCCAGAAAGTCCGCATCAACCTGCG
Source organism: uncultured Gammaproteobacteria bacterium (assembly GCA_963753955.1). Classification (GTDB taxonomy): domain Bacteria; phylum Pseudomonadota; class Gammaproteobacteria; order Methylococcales; family Methylococcaceae; genus Methylumidiphilus. Next base: position 441,849 of record CAVWEM010000008.1, on the reverse strand, counting down.
CAATGACTTGACAGAATCGACCATCACCCATTGGCACGGACTGAACGTGCCGGCCCTGATGGACGGCCATCCCAGCTACGGGCTGAATCCAGGCGAGACGTTCGTGTACGAGTTCGAGATTCGCAACCGGGCCAGTATGATCCTGTACCACCCGCATACCCATGGCTTGACAGCGGAGCAGGTTTATCAAGGGTTGGCAGGTGCGATGTTGATTAACGACCCGGAAGAGAAAGCCTTAAACCTGCCTTCCGGCGAGTACGAAATCCCCATCGTCATCCAAGACCGGCAGTTTGACGCGCAGAACCAATGGACGTATGTGCGCAGCATGCATGACCGGATGACCGGTTTTCACGGTGATCGCATCCTGGTGAACGGCCACCCCGATTTCAGCATCGACGTGGCCAGCCGCGCCTACCGGCTGCGGGTGTTGAACGGCTCCAATGCGCGGATCTACAAACTGGCTTGGGATGATGGTTCGCCCGTCGTCGTCCTCGGCGTCGATGGCGGCCTGTTGGAAGAACCCTTGCACAAGCCCTATGTCATGCTTGCCCCCGGCGAACGGCTCGACGTGTGGGCGGATTTCAGCGGGCGCAACGTCGGCTCCCAATTGGCCATGCGCAGCCGCCCCTTCACCGGTGTGCTGCCGAAAATGGCCGAGCGCATGATGCGTGGCGAAATGGGCGGCATGGGCGGGATGAAGCATGAGCAAGAAGGCGGCAAGAAAGAGGAGGGCGGCCATGACATGGGCGGCATGGGCATGGGCATGATGGGCGACATGCACGGGATGATGGGGAATAAATTGCCGGTCGGCAGTGACTACCCCATTTTCACGGTGCGCGTCACCCGGCAAGGCAGCGACAGCCCCAGCCTGCCGACCCACCTGTCGAAAATCACCCGTTATCGGGTTGAGGACACGGCCAACCCCGACAAACCCGTCCCAATCGGATTGTCCGAAGGCCCCATGTCCATGCTCATCAATGGCCGGCCCTACGCCTATAACGACATCCAGCCCAACGAACGCATCGCCTTTGGCACGGTGCAGTTGATGGAAATCTTCCATGCCCATGGCGGCGAAGGCGGACATGGCGGCGGTGCGGCGAAAGCAGCGCCCGAAGCCGGCGGCGGTGGCCACGCTGAAGCCGGCAAACCCGCCGAAGCCCAGGGCAGTGGCGGAATGCGGCATGGCATGATGGGCGGCGGCATGGGCATGATGGGGGGTATGCAAGGCCAAGGCGGCGAAGCCAAACCCCAAGAGGGCGGGCATTCCATGGGTGGCGCGGGCGGCGGTATGGGTATGATGGGTGGCATGGGCATGATGATGTCCATGGCCCACCCCATCCATTTGCACGAACAGCCCTTCCAAATCCTAAGCCGCACCATCGGTCCGGAAGAAGCGGCGGACTATGCCACTGTGCGCGAGGGCTTCATCGACAGCGGCTGGAAAGACACGGTGCTGGTCATGCCCGGCGAAAGGGTCAAGATCATCAAGCCATTTCAGGATTACAAAGGCATATTCATGGTTCATTGCCATAACCTGGAGCATGAAGACATGGGGATGATGCGTGAATTTTCCGTGGAATAAAGATGGGCGGCATCGCTTTTTGGGCTGACGAAGAACGGGGGTGAGAAACCCATACGCGCCAACTTAAGCAGTAATTCGTTGAATTCATAGGGTCAAGCCGTTGCCGTCGGGGCCAAGCCGCGTAGCGGCGACTGACGGTAGCCGGGGGTTTCAACCCCCGGAACGGCAAGATGCGAATTCCGTCGCGGAGCGACGGTTGAAATGCCCGGCAATGCAATCGGTCGCGGTGTCTTTCAACCGTCGCTACGCGACGGATCGCCTCCTTCCGCCATATTCCGGGGGTTGAAACCCCCGGTTGATCTCGACGGCCGCTATGCGGCCTAACCGTGAAAATTCAAACAATTCAATGACTTCCCTATTAAGTTGGCGCATATGGGTGAGAAAACCCTGCCTTAAATGCCGATGGCTAGGATTCTGCCAAACCCCAGCCATCGGCAAACCTGACCAAACCCATCGGTGTGCAGGATGGCGCAGACAGCCTGATGGGCGCAATTTTCGGAGACGTTGTTCCACACTGTGCCGGCAGACGGCGACCGCATCAAACCCCGCGCCATGATGCTGTCCGAGGATCGGGTTGGGGACATTCAAACACAGCAATCCTCAGTTTGCCATCCCTGGACGCTGGATTCCGGCATCCCTGCCGGAATGACGGAGGATGGCATATGGCTTTGGCCCAAAATGAGAATTGCTGAGTCCAACGGCTTTATCTTGATAAAGGCCGGCTTGCCGGTTTACCGTTTTTAACACACGGCCAGTAGGCCGCGTAGGGCGGGATACCGAAGCAGAGTCCCCCGGAATGTGAAACGTTGCCATGTGGCCTTGCCGTATTCCGCGCACTCGTTCTTAGACAAACTTTTTAGACAAGGCGTGAACCCCATAAACGGGAAAGTTGCATTCTGCTTTGCGTTTTGCGAGACAACGCTTGCCCGCTTGCGTATTAGAAATCACTATTTTTGTAGTGATGCTATCAGCATGGGCGCGTCCATAAGAAAAATCAATAAGATAGAAAAGTTTCAGACGGGCGACCGAATGGAGCAATGCGTTATTATATCAATACGAGTCTATGTGGCATATTGTTTGCCTTAAATATGCGGTCTTTATGTGCTTTGCCTCAAGTAAAACGCACATCATATAGCTTTTATTATAGGAAACGACGGTGAAATATAAGTATCTACCAGATTGGCTGTGCGAAGCATATTCATTCATATATATATTTTTCGGATTACTTGTTTTAATATCACTAAAAAACGGCATAGCAATTTTTAGTGGCTTGGTATTTATTTCGGTTGGCATCATAAAACTTATGTCACATCAATCTGATATAAATTACTTAACTGGAAATTCACCAAAGACAACAACCGACACAAACACCCCAGAAAACGGGCTCGTTAATATTGCTTGGAACGATGCCTTCAAATGCGGTAATAGCATCATTAGACTTGTTCCCGATGCTATATCATTTAAAATCACTAACATAGATAAATTTTTTGCAAAAATTCTGGGGAAAAAGTATTTGCCAGTATTAAAGAATGAGTCTATCTATTTGATTTATATTAAAAGTCATCGGGAACAAGTCTATTGATAAATAACATCGTCGGTTATTCGAAATTGGGAACGATTTGATTAACGCAATATTGAAAAAAAACACCTAAATCCGACATTGAATTGATCTTTTGTGAACTATTTGATCATATTGCAGATCACTTCAAGACGGAAGAGGATGTTCTTGCCGAAAATAATCATCCTATCTCTGACGAACATAAGGAAATCCACAGTTATTTATTGGCGAAGGCGGCAAAAATTCAAGAACTTTATCATAATGATCAAGCGAACATCGGTGATATTGTAGGTTTTATTTGTTATGATGTAGTGGCAGAACATATCATTAAAGAAGACTTGAAGTTCATATTTATGCCAAATTCATCACCACTCGCCGCCTCGATTACTACAGAAGGACTTATCCTAGAAGCCATACATTATTGTAAAAGTCATCTACCATGTAAGCATAACATTCAAGGTATTTGCCTCAACAACACCAGAAATTGCCTATTCAGGACTACTAACGAATCAAATCCGTAATCCGCGAAGTCCAACAATGGAAGGTTTTTTAGACAACGTGCAAGGACAGCTTTTCTAACCTTAGATTGAAAAAAAACACTGCCCTTATGGACAAAAAAAACTTTGTAGAATGGTCGAACGATTTTAGTGTTGGCATTGAAGAGATTAGACTTGTTCCCGACCCTGTTAATTTTTTTAATACTGCCTTATTATAGGGTATCCATACCCTACAGAAAATAGACAACCCATGGCCTTCGAAAGATTTAAAAAGCTGGATGGCAAGAAGCATGACCGCAAGATTAAGTCCGTCATCGGCATGAGCCTGCCAAAATTCAACATCCTCCTTGCGGCCTTCGCGGCGGCCTACGATGCCGTCCAACTGGAAAGGTGTCGGCAGGGCGAAATCAAGCAGGTTCCAACGGGCGGGCCAAAAGGCCATCTCGACACGCCCGGGAAGAAGCTTTTCTTCATTTTGTATTACCTCAAGACATACCCCACCTTCGACGTGCTGGGCTTCCTTTTCGGCTTCAGTTCGGGGCATGCCCACAACCATGTGGAGAAACTCCTGCCCGTCTTGCTGCGGAGCCTGTCGGACCTCGGCGTGCTCCCTGAGCGGTCGCCTGGGACTCCCGAGGAGTTCCTGCGACTCGTCGATAAATATGGCGACGTCATCATCGACGGGATGGAGTGCGCCTGCGTCAGGCCGCAGGACGGGGAACTCCAGAAGGCCCGCTTCAGCGGAAAAAAAAACGCCACACGCTCCAGGCGCTCGTCCTCACGACCCTGCACCGGAAAATCCTTTTCCTCTTCTGCGTCTTCGCCGGCAGCGTCCACGACTACAAGCTCATGAAAAAGGTATTCGACCCAAAACTGAAATGGTTCCATCGAGTGAATCTGTGGCTCGACCTTGGGTTCCAAGGTGCGCAAAAAGATTATGGCGTGAAATCCAAGATAAACCTTCCACACAAAAGGCCGAAGAAATCTAAAAACAACCCGAAGCCGAAACTGACCGCCGCGCAGGTCAAACATAACCGGCAGCATGCGGGAACCCGCGTTTCCGTGGAACACGCCATCGGCGGGATGAAGGCTTTCCATTGCCTGACCCATCGGATCAGAAACCACCTGGACTGGCTCATTGATTTCCTTTTTTGGGTTCCGGCGGGTCTTTGGAACCTAAAAATAGCCTATAATCATTAACTTAACACCGGGAACAACTCTATTGATGCCCAGCATAAATTATTATTAGGATTAATAAATCGTTTATATAGCGAAACGATTATCAATAAAGCAGAGCCACAGGTACTTGAAGAAGTATTACATAAATTGGTAGAGTACACTATTATTCATTTTTCAGTAGAAGAAAGCCTATTTCGCATTTTTGACTATCCTGCCACAGACATACATACCAATCATCATAACGCGCTAAAAGCGCAAGTCCTAGACGTTCAGAAAAAGGTGAAAAATGGTGACGTTACCATCAATACTCCATTTCTGGTGTTTTTGAAGGATTGGTTACAATACCATATTCTCGTAGAAGATAAACGATACGGCCCATTTCTGGCGCAACAAGGCGTTAAAAGCACCTCACAGAAAAACACTTCACCTAAAAGCTCTGGGTTAAGCCGTCTATGGTATAAAGATGCCAAGTGCGAATAAACTTTAACTAGTCAGGTAGGCCGGAATAAGTCCGCCCACATATTGGTCGGCCAATCTTACATTTCCCCAAAGGCGGGCGTTTCCGGTATCCGGCCTACGCATATGCCGGAGAGGGTGGTCGTGCTTTACGAAGAAAGCGGGCCGTCCGGGGCGTGGGGAACTTGGATACTTCATGCCGCGCAATGAAACCGGGCGCTGCCACGCCGATATTTTGCGTCAAATTCAAGAAGAAAGGGACGGTTGGCAGGACACCCTACTTAACAACATTAACAGTCCACCCGATCCATCTAAGTTTCAGGACAACCCGCCATGAGCCATGCCTACGCTCCTCTCCCGCTGTATGACCAACTGCTGGCTTTGCCTGAAAACCTGACCGGCGAAATCATCGGTGGCGAGCTTTACACGCAGCCGCGCCCGGCAGGCCGCCATGCTTTGGCGGAAAGAAGCCTGACCCTTGAACTGGCAGGGCCGTTTGACAAAGGCCGGGGAGGCCCTGGCGGCTGGTGGATCATTCCCGAGCCGGAAATTCACTTTGTCCGTGATACGGTCGTCACCGTGCCGGATTTGGCGGGTTGGCGACGGGAGCGAATGCTGGCCATTCCTGACGACCACCGCTTCGAGGTCATACCCGATTGGGTGTGCGAAATCCTCTCGCCGTCAACCGCGCAGAAAGACCGGGCCAAAAAGATGCCTCTTTATGCCCATTATGCCGTCGCCCACGCTTGGTTGGTCGATCCTTATGCTAGGCTGTTGGAAGCCTATTCGCTGACCGAAAATGGCTGGCTGCTGGTCGCCACGCTCAAAGACGAGGACATGGTGGCGGTTCCACCGTTCGACGCCGTCAGCTTTTCTTTGGGCGATTTGTGGGCTTGAAGCCAGCGTAGCCCGGATGAAGTGAAACGGAATCCAGGTTACAGGGATGTGTGCTAGCCTCCCGCCATGAACAAACAACCCTGCGTTTATCTCCTTGCCAGCCGCCGCCTCGGCACGTTGTACGTCGGCGTGACCTCCGATTTGGTCAAGCGCGTGTATGAACATCGCAACGGATTGGTGGACGGATTCGCCAAACGCTATAACGTGCATGACTTGGTCTGGTACGAGGTGCATGAGCGCATGGAAAGCGCCATTTCGAGGGAGAAACAAATCAAGGGTTGGTCTCGTGCCGCCAAGATCGAACTCATCGAAAAGCACAACCGAGAATGGCTGGATTTGTGGGCTTCCATCATTTAACCGTCCATGGAACCTGGATTCCGGCGATCCATGCCGGAATGACGGATATTCCCCAGCCCGCGTAGGGCGCAATGCGAAGCAATTGCGCCGCAGGGTTGAGCTTCTTCGCATTCGGCGCAATACGGCTTCGCCTATTGCGCCGCGTTTATCCTGGATGCGGGTTAATCTACGCCGCCGTCTTCTCGCCGATTGTCTCCGCCCACCCCGCAGCAGCCAGCAAATCTTCGACGCCTAGGTCGAGGATCTCCAAGCCTATCTTTTCGCAATAGCGCTTTTCCTTGTCCGTCGGGGATTTGTTCAATACCCAGCCTTTCGGCTCCGCCGCGCTGTAGAGTATGTCCGACATCACCATGCGCTCGGAATCCCGGTTCAACGGCATGCCGATCAGCAGGTATTGCTTGCCTTTGCGGTATTCCTTCAGGAAGGAGGGTATCGCGAAGCCGCCCATCAACTCGGTGATGTAATCCACATAATCGGCGTCGGAGGCGATGTAGTGGGGATTGGGCAAGGGACTGCCCATGGGTTTGAACAGGATGGGCAGGCTGGTGTCGGCTTCATCTTGGCTAATTTCCCGGTATTGGCTGCCGTCCCAGTGGTGGATCACAAAACGATAATCCGTGCCGGCGATGCGGGCCACCCCACGGATCAAGCTATGCGGCTGGCCGGGCATAGCTTTCCTGCAATTGGGTATCGCGGTTGATGTCGATGATGTAGCGGGGCTTCCAACTGGCCAGCCACTCGTGGAAGGTGGCGCGGGTCCAACGGGTTTGGCCGTAGGTTTTTTCCAGGAAGCGCTCGACGAAGCTGCGCCCGCGCTTGAGCTCCAGGTTCATCGCGGCGCGGGGGAATTCGTACATCAGCTTGGGGGCCATGGGCTTGCCGTCGTTCATGGCGATGATGAGGCTATTACTGTCGGCCGGCATGGGTGTGCCGGTGCCAACCTGGGTCACATCGGCCAGGACGCCTGGGCCTAGATAGGGGACAATCCGGTTTTCATACAAACCGGTGATGATTTCGTCGATCTTACTCATGGAAATGTCTCTTTTTGGTGTTGCCGTGTCTTAGCCAGACCGCGTCTTTAATGGGGATGCGCTGGTGCGATGGCTTGCGGTGAATCAATACGCTGATGCAGGCATTGAGCACCAGCCCCAAGGCTGCCAGCACGGTGGTGATTTCAGGCACGCTCAAAGAATGTGGGTTAAACATGGTCAGTCCTCCGCTCCAAAACAACGTGGGTAATCGACACATACATCACAAGAAGGCGCACGGCAGACATAAATGCCTTCCGTCTCGCACAATTGTTTATAAATGAATTTCTTCCATTTCATGTCCTGGTGGTTGGCAGCCGCGATTTTCGGGAAGTTGTAGGCAATCAAACCGCTCAATTCCTGCCGCGACCATAGCCCCAAATCCTGCCAAAGATGGTCATCGCCCAGGCAACCGGCCACCAGGATACGGGTTATCCAGCCGGTTTCCGCCCGCTTTGGGTAAGCGGCGCGGGCCTGCAAATAACGGATAAGATCGTCCTTTTCCAACATGCGGCTGAAATCCGCCTGAATGCCTGACGGGGCCGAAACGGGGATTTCCAGGCTGCGGAAAAACTCGCTTTGCAAACGGAAGAAGTCCTCTCGCTCCAGCCCCAAGGCTTCCGGCAACGCCCCCAAGCCGACGCTCCAACTTGACAGCATCCGGCACAGCCACTCCGTGTTGGGGGAGAGCTTGGCCGAATGCCGTTTGAAGTATCGATAATACTTCTGCCGGTCTGGTGCGTAGGGCTTGGGGATGGCGTTCATGGTGGTTTAGTACTCGACCAGAATGTCTTCGTCGCGGACGATGAACTGACAGGCCAGACGCCAGGTGGCGGGCATGTCGGTGACGGCGATATCGTCGATCTCCTGTTGGGTGATCTTGCCCAATTCCTTCAACACCGCGATTTCCTTGGCGGTCAGATGGCCGCTCATCCGGGGTTTGGTATCCACGCTGCTGACCTTCACCAAGCAGGTGCCGCATTCCCCGTCCTGGCAGTTGAACTGGATCGGAACCTTGTTTTCCAAGGCCAGTTTAAGCAAGGTCTGCGTGTGGCTGCCGGCTACGGCGTAGACGGTTTTGTCTTTGTATTCGGGATTGCTGAAAGTGACTAATGCCATGATGGGTTTCCTCTCTAAAGTTTGTTTCGCTGCCTCTCTCCCCAACCGGCCCCCTCGCAAGCTCTCCCCCGCAGGGGGAGGGGCTTTACCCCCTCTCCCTTTGGGAGAGGGGCCGGGGGTGAGGGGGTGTAGGTGGGCTTTAAGCCGGGCGCACCTTAAGCTCGCCGCCCAGCACTTGGGCTTGGCAGGCCAGTCGGTTATGCTTGCCGGCGAAGTTGTCACGCAGGATCTTGTCCTCCAGCACCGATGGCTCGCTGAGGTTATTCCAGCCTTCGTCGACCTTCATCATGCAGGTGCCGCAGTCGCCTTCGCGGCAGCCGTAGGTGATGCCGGAGCCGACCTTTTCCGAAATCTCGATGACGCGGGTGCCGGCCGGAACGGTGACGGTGACGTTAATGTCTTCAAATGTGATGGTGGCTTTGGCCATGGGTTTCTCCTAGGTTGAGTAAGTCGTTTTTAATAGGTCGGACATGTCGATGACGCGGGCGGGGCGGCGTCCAACCAATTCCTCCGCCAGATCGTGGCCGAATTGCCGGCAAGCCTCGATTTCATCGAGTGTGGGGATGAGCTTGACCCGCAAGCCCTGCACCGGCACCCGCAGCTTCAGGCCACGCAGCCGATCCTCGATCATGCGCACCGCCTCGCCGCTCCAGCCGTAAGAGCCGAAGGCGGCGGCGATCTTGCCTTTCACGTCGATGACGGTCAGCGAGGACAGCAGATCCCAGATCGGTTTCACCGCGTCGCCGTTGATGGTGGGCGAGCCCAGCACGAAGCCGTCGGCCTCCTCCAGCAAGTCGGCGAAGGTGTCGGTGTCGCCGCCTTCCAAGTCGTACAGCGAAGCCCTCACCCCTTCCACTTTTTGCGCGGCGGCATAGATGGCCTCGGCCATGCGGGCCGTGTTGCCGTAAGAGCTGATGTAAAAAATCAGCAGGGTTTTCTCGTCGGCGGAAACCTCGCTTTTCAGGCGCGGGGTGGACAGTTCCCGATAACGTTCCACATAGGCGCGGGGCCGGTCGTGCAGGATCGGCCCATGGGCCGGGGCGATGCACTGCAATTCCAAAGGCTCGATCAATTCCAACGCGCCCACCACATAATCCTTGAAAGGCCGCATGATGTGGGCGTAGTAATATTCAAACGAAAACCTGAAATCCCCCACCTTGTCGTTAAACAGCCGGGCATCGCAGAAATGACAGCCGAACACATCGCCGGAAAACAGCAGTTTCTCTTCCCTTAAATACGTGCATTGGGTGTCCGGCCAATGCAGATAAGGCGTGTGCAGGAATTCCAGCGTGCGGTCGCCCAAGCTGATGGCATAACCGGTATTCACTGGCGTGAATTCCATGCTTTCCCGCTTCAATAAAGCCTTCAGCATCATCTGCGCCTTGAAGGAGATATACAGTCTCGCCTGCGGCGCGCGCTGCATCAGCTCCGGCAAGGCACCGGTGTGGTCGGGTTCCAAGTGGTTCAGCACAATCGCCTTGATTTCATCGTAACGGGCGACTTTTTCCAGCCGGGCGAAAAAGTCACCGGCAAATTGCTCCTTCACCGTGTCCACCACGGCCACGCCCTCGCTGCCGCGCACCACGTAGGCGTTGTAGCTGGTGCCGTTGGCGGTCTTCAGGATGATGTCGAAACTGCGCAAGGTCGGATCCAGCGCACCGATCCAGTGAACCCTAGGCGAAAGTGCCACGGGTTCCTTGCCGGAGACGGCGGTTTCGACCGCTTCGTCGTTCATGGCCGAGGTTCGAAGCCGGGCTCAGCCTTAGCCGAGTTCGGGCAGGTTTCCAAATCCGCCGGGGCGGCGTCTTCCGGGGCAAGGCCAATCCACGCATCCACCCGCACCGGGTCGAAACCTACCTCGCAGCGCTCGCCCACCTGCATCAACGGGCGGCGGATCAGCAGCGGGTCGGCCAGCATCAGGCTCAAGGCTTGCTCCTCATTCAAGGAATCCGGCAACACCAAGCCTTGTTTGATTGCCGGGGCGCTGCTGTTGAACCAAGCGGCCACCGGCAAAGTCCCGAAAAAACCGCGAAGATGCACGGCATCCCAAGGTTCGGTCAGCAGATTGTGTTCGACGACCTCATGCCCCGCTTCGCGGAGCAATTTCTTCTGCCGCGTGTTGTTGATGCAGCCAGGTTTTTCGTAGAACTGGACGGTTGCCATAGGATTAGCCCACTCGAAGCCGGTCGGGGTTTGCAACCCTGACGGCAACGTTTGAAGACCGTAGTGAGTCACAAAACGTGCGTGACGCGGTCGCAAACCCCGTCACGCAATGGCTAGGGGAGATGGGGTTCATGGCCTTAATGCGCCTGCAATTCCGCCATGGCCTGCGCCATGCGCTCCGGCGGGATGCCGGTCAAAGAACCTGGCGGATTGACGGCTTCGCCCAAGGCATCCAAGATCGCCCCTTCAATCGGGCAGATGGAGGCGCATTGCGGATCGGCGTGTGCACCCTCGCACTCGGTGCATTTCTTCGGGTCGATGAGGAAATGCGGTTTGGCCTCGTAGATCGCCTCACTCGGGCAAACCGGCAGGCATGCCCAGCAGTTGACGCAGGATTCGATGATTTTCAAAGCCATGGCGCTTTCTCCCGCTTGGTCGGCCAAAAAAGGTTTTGTTTAAGGGGGATAAAGCACTCGCCATGCCAGTTCTAAGTTTATGACTGGCAAGAAGATTTGCGCTTTGTGGCTGTAGCAAGCGCAACAAAGGCCAGCGGCGGGATTGTCGGGAAGCTGACAATGGGAGGCGGCGTGGCGCTTTGCCACATCGGAAGAGAGAGGTATACACTTGAAATCTATATTGTCGGCCGAAAAAGGAGCCTGACACAAAGGCTCTGATAAAATCCTGTTTGGAGGTAAATCCCATGACCACATCTGTCACCCATCTGTTTGAACAAGCCAGCCATTTGGACGAAGGCGACCGCGCCGCCTTGGCGGGCTTGCTATTGGAAAGCCTGGATCAACCCCCTAGCTCCGGCGTGGAGGCGGCATGGGCCGAGGAAATCGAGCGCCGTGTGCGCCAATTGGATTCGGGCGAGGTCGAGACGGTGCCGTGGGAAAATGTGAAAGCTCGGCTTCTCGCGCGGGAACAGGCCGGGCATGAGGGTTGGATTCCACCCCGGTGCGGAGGCTGATGCCAGCAGCCCCGCAAAGGTTGGAGACCAAAATTTTAATGAGGTTGTAAGAATGACCACCACTGAACGACTTTTTGAAACCGTGCGCCGGTTGCCGGAACCTTTGGCGCTTGAATTATTGGATTTTGCCGAGTATCTGGAACGCAAATACCAAACCCAGGCAGACCGCGAGTATGCCGAGGCAAGCCAACGGGCATTGTCCTTGATGGCGACTGGGTTCGATCTAGGTGGAAAAGGTATTGCAGATCGGGACTCGCTGCATGAACGCTAAGGCATTCGTAGATTCCAATATATTGATTTACGCCTATGACATAACGGCGGAAGAAAAACATCCGAAAGCGATGGATTTGCTGCAATCGCTCTGGAATACGCGGCTAGGTGTTTTGAGCGTCCAGGTATTGCAGGAAGTTTTCGTCAACGTGACGCGCAAGATTCCAAAACCTCTGCCGGTGGCAACGGCGAGGGAGATGGTGGAAGCCTATTGCCTGTGGATATACGCACCGACTGGAGCGGAGACGGTTCTCCACGCCATTGACGTGAAAGCCCGTTTGGGATTTTCGTTTTGGGATAGTTTGATCGTGGCCTCAGCCCTGGAAGCTAATTGCGAGTTGCTGTATTCGGAGGATATGCAGCATGGTCAAATCATCGAAGGCCGGTTGAGCATTGTGAATCCGTTTATAGCGGGGTAGGCGTATCCCCGAATCCAGCCCCGCACAAGTCCTCATGCAATCCCCGTCCGCACCCTGGAGCCAGCCGCTATGCTGCAACAGAAAAACCTCGCCCTTGAACTGATCGAAAAAGAAAAACGGGAGAAAACCGGGTTTCTTGATTTGGGTAACTGTGGGCTTTCTCAATTGCCGGAAGCGGTGAGGGAATTAGTTTGGCTAAAGAGCTTGGCCTTGGGAGAACTCTATATCAATAAGAAGGATGAGTGGTGGCCTAGTGGCAACAAAGCAGAGCGCAACACTATTGCCCGATTGCCCGACTGGCTGGCCGAATTAAGCGGCCTGCAAGTACTCTTGTTGGATAATACGCTTGTGGACGACTTTTTGCCTCTGTCCGGGCTGTCCGTCCTTCAATCACTCTTTTTCTACAACACTCCCGTGGCCGACTTGAAGCCACTGGCCTGGCTGTCCGAGCTACAAAAGCTCAATTGTTCCAAAACCCCGGTGGATGACTTGTCGCCGCTGGCTGATCTGTCTAGGCTGCAAACGCTCCATTGCTCCAGCACCCCGGTGGCTGATTTGTCGCCATTGGCTGGTTTGACTGAACTGCGAACGCTCGATTGCTCCAACACCCGAGTGACCGACTTGTCGCCATTCTGGCCCAAAATCCAGGCCGGATGGCCGGTGAGATGGACGGGCCATGATCTTGAATTCGGTATTCACGTCGAAAATTGCCCACTCATTATCCCCCCAGTAGAATTCGCCATCGAAGGCCCGGAAGCTGTCGTCGAATATTTTGAACAACTCGGCGATGAAGGACGGCCTTTAAACGAGGTCAAGGTGATCTTTCTAGGCGAGGGCGCGTCGGGCAAAACTTCACTGATTAAGCGTCTGCGTAAAGAAAAATTTGATCCCAAGGAAAGCCAAACCCATGGCATCCGCATCCAGAAAACCCCGTTCGACTTCGGCGGCGAGACGATCACGGCGCATTGCTGGGATTTCGGCGGGCAGGAGGTCAACCATGCCACGCACCAGTTTTTCCTGTCGCAACGCTGTGTGTATGTGGTCGTGCTGAACAGCCGTAGCGACGACAAGGCGGAGAAATGGCTGAAACATGCGAGCAGCTTCGGCGGGCGTTCGCCGGTGTTGGTGGTGTTGGTGGTGTTGAACAAGATCGACGAGAACCCTTCCTTTGAGGTGGGTCGCAAGCGCTTGCGCAAGAAATATCCGAACATCCAGGACTTCTTCCGGCTGTCCTGCGCCAGCGGGCAGGGCGTCGCGGAGTTCCATCAGGCGTTGGCCGGGCAAATTGAACAGGCCCCCACGCGGCGCACGCCGTTTCCTGCCGCTTGGTTAAAAGTGAAGGAGCATTTTGCCTATATGAGACCCAGGATTACATCGACTCGGCGCAATACCGGGCGGTGTGCGGGGCTAACGGCGTGATGCGGCGGTTTAGCCAGGATGTGCTGCTGAAATTCCTGCATGATTTAGGCGTGGTCATCAACTTCCGAAACCTGAAGAATTTCGATACGCAAATCCTAAACCCGCTGTGGCTGACCAATGGGGTTTACCGCATCATCAATTCCGAACGGGTGGCGAATACGCAGGGCTTGCTGCATGAGGCGGATTTCGACGCGGTCATCAACGACCCGCGCAACGACAAAGCCGGGGAGCGGGCCTTGCGTTATCCACTGGACAAGCTGAACCACATCGTGCGGGTCATGCAGGAGTTTGAACTTTGCTACCGACTGGACGAGCGGCGTTATATCGTGCCGCAATTGCTGCCGGTGTCGGAGCCGGATTTCCCGGTGCAAGGCAAGGGGCTGCGCTTCACGATCCGCTTTCCCGAGTTGCTGCCGGACAGTATCTTCCCGCGTTTGATGGTGAAGTTGCATAACCTTATCCAAGGCGAGTTGCGCTGGCGCACAGGCATGGTCTTGCACAAACCCAGCGTGTTCGACGCTTCGGCCAAGGTGCGCGAGGACAAGGAAGACCGGGAAATCCAAATCGAAGTCTGCGGCCAGGAACCGCGCCGGTTTTTGAGTTTCATCCGCGAGACGGTGAAGGAGATTGTCGATGGCTTTGCCAATCTGCCGATGACGGAATGGGTGCCGATTCCCGGCTGCGAGGATTTCTTCGAATACAATTATCTGGTGGATGCGGAGAAGGCGGGGGAGAAAGAGGTTTTCGTCCGGCAATTGAAAAAGCGTATCCCGGTGGCGGATTTGCTGGATGGTGTGGAAGAGCCGGAGATGCGTGAGGAATGGACGCAAACTCCGGTGAAAGCTTTCGTGTCCTACTCGCACAAGGATATGGAATACCTGGACAAACTCCGCGCTGCGCTGTCGCCCTTGGTGCGCTTGGACAAGCTAGTGCTCTGGGACGACCGCGCCATCGATGCCGGGGAGGATTGGAACAAAGTGATTTTCCAGCAACTGACCGAGGCGGATTTGGTGCTGTGCCTGGTCAGCGCGGATTTTATCGCTTCGGATTTTTGTTACACCCAGGAGCTTGCGACAGCCCTTGAAGCCCATCACCAAACCGAGAAAACCGTCGTGCCGATTCGGCTACGTGAGAGCGCTTGGGAGGATTTGCCTTTGGCTAAGATTCAAGGTTCGCCCGACGAATGGATAAGCGCGGCGAAAGATAAGGATGCGGCTTGGACAGCGGTGGCCAAAAGCTTGAAACCAGCGATCCAGCAGGCCAAGCGGCGGAAAATGCGGCGCTAAGGGGAAAGCAGAAACAGGCACCACCACTAACCCAAGGATGTCTTGGGTGGGGCGCATTCACCACGTTGCGGCCTTGGGATTGTGTCGCCTTTGACCTTGACCGGGAAAATTGCCTTACCCACCGATCAATGCGCAAGAAAACGTCGGCCATTGAGCTTCTGCTCAACACGCGCATTATCGTAGTAATACTTTTGAGTGAATGCTTCGATTTGCTGTGCGGAAATCTCGATGGGTTCGCTCAGCACATACCACTGGATGCCTTCAGTGCAAGGTGGGGTGGTTAAAGATCCTGCGTAGGTGTAGAAGTGCTGGAGGGTTTTCGGCAAAAACCTTGCGGGGTCAAGCATGAGCTGGGTATCGACGGTGGCACCGGCTTGAGTGGGCGAGGCATCAAGTATCTTTTGGAATTCTTCGTTGAATTCGCCGACTTGGATAAATACGCCAAGCGCGGCAACCCTGCTGTCCACCGTGCCGTTGACAAAGTGGATTTCCAACGGATAGCCCACTCCGTTTAGATGGTGTTCGCTGGGCGCATGGAAATGGAACTGCAGCAAATCATAACTGGTCTTGTTGATGCGCAGCGTTCCCTTGGAAATATTGACCCGAATAGTGTGGCCATTATTGCTTAGGCTGAGCGGACTCTCGATGTAGTGGGCTTCAAGGTCATCAATATCATCCGTTCTGACCGCATTGCCCTCATCAATATTGATGGGCGATTGTTTTTGTCCGATGCCGCATTCGGCGAACGGAAAGCGCGGACTATAGGTCGGATCAAGCAGCAAACTCCATTTTTTCTGCTCCTCATAAGTCCAGTGTGGTTCTTTGTGCGTGTGGTCGGCTAGTGCGCAGGTGGGCAGGGTCACTACGCCTGCGGATAACAGCAAGCCTAGGCTTATGCGTCGCTTGGCTTTCATGTTTGAAATCTTTTTATCCAGGAAGGGAGCGCCAATCGTGCCATGGTCTAGTCAACAGGTGTGCTGTGGATCTCGGCATCGCTCCAATAGGCCATGGTTTTTCCTAAACAGGCTATGGCAAGCGCCACACGTTAAGGTGAGTTGATCCAGTGTTGCCGGGATGGCTTGAATATCGTTTTTTCTGGCCTGAGTTTCCATCTGCCGGGCATAGGTGCGCAAATTGTTCGCCAAGGCCATAAAGCTGGCTTGCTCATCGGGATTCAGATCGAGGCTCGGGAGGGTCTTGATGATCGCCTTCACAGTGCTGGAAAGTTGGCCTGCGGTTGTGGCAAGCGCTTTGATCTGCTCGCGCTTTTGCCGGGCCGCATCCAATTCATCACGCATTTCTCCGTAGACTAGGGCGTTCATTTGGATCATCAACTGCTGAAGATGGTCGTTGTGAATCGCATGCAGGGTTGGGGGAGGCGACGCCGTCTGGCTGGGACTTTCAGGGCTAGCGGCAGTGGCCGGTGCGAGGGGTGGCACGGGAGGAGACGGCTGTGGGTCGGAGGAACAAGCAGGCAAAACGAATAGCGTGGCCAGCAGGCAAAGGTGGCGCATTGATAGAAACCCGGGTTGGAGTGGGCAGAGCCAGAAGTTTACGGAATTCTGACAAGAGCGAAGCCGCCAACACTGCGCATTTCGTGCAAGACGGCTTGGGGCCATATTGTCCACGATTTTTGTGGG
The DNA here is from genome assembly GCA_963753955.1 of uncultured Gammaproteobacteria bacterium. Taxonomy (GTDB): domain Bacteria; phylum Pseudomonadota; class Gammaproteobacteria; order Methylococcales; family Methylococcaceae; genus Methylumidiphilus. The sequence continues at coordinate 425,009 of CAVWEM010000008.1, read as the reverse complement.
TTCACCAAACGTCCATCACTGCCATTTCTGGAAGCATGGGATTCACGACAGGGTGGCGAAATTTCAGCCTAAATAAAAAACGCGGCCTCAACGCCGCGTTTTTTGATAAAAGCCAAAATGTATCCCGGCTTATCCTAAAGCCCGGCTCGCCATGGCAGGTTTGGCTTCCAGTTTTCCCGCCTGGTGCATTTCCAGATAAACCGCCATGACGGCTTCTTCGATGTTCTCCATGGCATGTTCTCCGTTGGGGACGATGCCGGCTTCCTCCAGCATTTCCCAAGGCTCGTAGCCGATCTTCGAGCACAGCACCGCCTCGCAGCCTTCCAGCGAGCGGATGGTCAAGGCCAGCGCGGATTCGGCCTCGCCGCAGGTGGAATCGCCCGAGCAATACTGGTCGGTCTTGCGGTGGGACATGAACTTCACGCCTTCGGGCGAGGCCTGGTAGATCTGGAACTCCTTGGCGTGGCCGAAGTGCATGTTAATCATGTTCTGGCCGGAAGTGGCGACAGCCATCAACACCGGGCGGGTTCCCGCCGGCACTTTCGGCTTAAGTTTGGCGGCAGCGGCGGCGCGTTTTTCGTTCATGTCGGCGAGGATGCCTTCCTGGACGTTCTTGCGCATTTCCATGGCCGACACGTAGTCGATTTCCATCGCGTCGATCTTGTCCAGCGTGAACTCGGAACCCCGGTCTTCGCCCAACAAGCCCACGGCATCGGCGCGGCATTGGCGGCAATGGCGCATCATGTTCATGTCGCCGGAGCAGGCTTCCTGCAAGTCCATCAACTCGTCCGGGGTCGGGCCGCGCTGGCCCATGACGCCGTAAAACGTGCCGTGTTCCGGCTCGGAGATCAGCGGCATGACATTGTGCAGGAATGCGCCCTTGGACTTGACGACGCGGCTGACCTCGGCCAGATGCTGGTCGTTGATGCCGGGGATCATGACCGAGTTGACCTTCACCAAAATACCCCGTGCGATGAGCATCTCCAGCCCTTTCTGCTGCTGGTCGATCAGTATTTGCGCACCTTTCTTGCCTTTGACGCGGCGGTTTTTCCAGAAGATCCAGGGATAGATCTTCGCGCCGATCTCGGCATCGACCGTGTTGATCGTGATCGTGACGTGGTCGATGTTGTGCTTCGCCAATTCCTCCACCGACTCCGGCAAAGCCAGGCCGTTGGTGGACACGCAGAGCTTGATGTCCGGCGCGTCTTGGCTGAGTTGGCGGAAGGTTTCAAATGTCCGCTCCGGATTGGCCAGCGGGTCGCCGGGGCCGGCGATGCCCAGTACGGTCATCTGCGGGATCTTCGCCGCGACGGCCATGGTTTTTTTGACGGCTTGGTCGGGCGTTAGCAATTCCGACACGACGCCGGGACGGGATTCGTTGGAGCAATCGTATTTGCGGTTGCAATAATGGCATTGGATATTGCAGGCCGGGGCCACCGCCACATGCATACGGGCAAAGTAATGGTGGGCATCCTCGGAATAGCAGGGATGGTTCTGGATTTTCTCGCGGATGCTATCCGGCAGTTGGCTGGCCTGTTCGTCGGTGGTTCCGCAGGAGGAGGCGCTGCAACCGCCTTTGGCGGCGGCGGGTTCGAGGCTTTGCAATACGGGCAGTTGCATGAGAAGGCTCCCAGGTTGGGTTGGAATAGGTTTATTCTTTTTTAAGCATATCTTATGCCATTTTTTAAGTTATTGAAAATAAAAGTTAAATTGATCTTTTGGCTGTCGCACAGGCAACAAGGGGAGGCGTTTCTTGTCGGCAAGGCGACACCTGGGGAAGACCAATTAGAGTCAGCTTGTTCGGTTTCGCGGTATCATTCTGACGGTACCCCATTTACTCTGGAGATATATTCGATGTCCGCGAAAAAAACTTTCCTGCGCATGGCCGTTGCCGGCCTGTTGGCGCTCGGCTCACAGTCAGGCTCCGCCGATGTGCTCAATGTGGAATTCAAATTCACGCCTTTCACCGGCAACACGAAGGAGGATCATGTCGATAGCGTACCTGGCAAAGCCAAGGTTTTTGTCAATAATATTCCGGTCGTCGAGCAGGAAATCGAAAAACGGGAACTTCCCGTGTTGTTCGACGCACGGGAGATATCCCCTTCGGTGTGGGTTCCGGTGGCGTCTTTAGGCCCGGTGCTGCGCAAAGGCAAAAATTCCATCCGCATCGAGTTTGAGCCGTCCGCAGGCTCGCCTTACAACGCGCAGTTCAGTTGGGCGTCGGTGATGGATCAGTCCACCGAGACGGGCGAGGCGGGCCGCTTCCAGGCGACGAACCAAAGCGGCGAGGGCAAGGAGGAGAAGCAGGGAACCGGCAAGATAGTCTTTACGCGGGAATTCACCGCCGATTTCGCCGCCGACCAGCCTTGGCACCATTATCCGGCGGTGGCCGCGCTCACCGAGGACGACAAGCAGAACTTAGGCAAGCTGCTGAAAGTTCGGGCGGAGGCGTTCAAGCCCCCGTTTGCCGGGATTTACCAAATGCTCGATGGCAAGCCGGGCGTCGATGTCGCCGGGGTGCGCAAAGCCAAGTGCCTGGATAAGGCTTATGCCGCCGGGGTGCGCATCGCCCCGCCTGCCCAACTCGACTTCGCCACCACCGGAAACCCCGAGGTCGTCGTGCAGTGCCAGGATGGCCCTTTGTTTGAGCCGGACCGGACAGCATTCGAGCGCATCAAGGGGGATGAGATGCAAATGTGCGCCGGCATGGCTTTGTCCCTGGCCTATCCACCCAAGCTCATCGTCGTGCGCAAGCCGGATGGCAGTTGGGAAGTCGTCAACTGACTTCAGCGCCGGGGCGTGTTTGGCTAGCCCATGATGGCTTGGTAAGCCTGTCGCAACAAGGCCATCTCCGCCGGATGGCCGCCGCGCAGTTCGGTGATGGCGCAGAACCGCCCGCCCCGCTCGGCGAACAAAGCCCTAGGCGGGTCGATGCAGGTGAAACGGGCCAGATAGACACTGAGGGTTTGTTGCGGCGTGTCCACCCGCCCGTGGAATTCCCCTTCCGCTTGCAGCAGGGCGGGCGGCAGCCCCAGCCCTTCGCAATATTCACGGATCAAGGCGGCAGGATGCAGGAAAACGCCCGAGTCCTTGGGATCGTCATCCCCCTCGTCCAGCAGGGTGGATAAAAAGGGCAGGGGAGCGGGCGCGATGATGCTGCCTGATGCGTGGCGCAGGAACAGGGTGCGGGCGCTGGTGCTTTGTGAATGATAGAGGATCAGCCGGGCCGATTGCGCCCAATTGGGTTCTTCAGTGTCCATGGGCGTCCCATAGTCGTTTGAAACAGGTGTCGAGACGGGACAGGGCGAGGTTGGCGGTTTCCAATTCGGCATAGCGGGGGAAACGGCGTTTTTCTCCGCGTCCGTACCAATCGTCCATGGCGCGGCTGAGGGTTTCCTTCTCGCGGGCGGTGCGGGCAATCAGTTGCTTAGTCCATTCCGTGGCGGCTTTGGCACCCAAAGGACACACCCGGTAGCGGACGGCCTCGTCAAACAGGCGCACCCCGCCGCCTTCGGCCACGGTCGCCCGCAGGGTTTCCTGGTCGGCGATTTCCACGCCGGCCAGGAAGCCGATGCCGAAATGGTGGAGCTCCGGCAGCCAGGGCGTGGTCGGCCCCATCAGCACCGTGACCGCGTCGCGGGACAACTCGGCCAGGCGGGGGAAGGTTTTGTTGGGGATGGAACTGGCGGTCAGGAACACCCATTCCGCCCCCGGCAGCAGAAATTCACACGCGGTGTCGGTCAAATCGCCATGGCCGGGGTTGCGCTCCAACACGGTGATATCCAATTGATGGGCCTGAACGAAGGCATCCAAACCCGGATAGCGGCCAACCACGACGGTTTTCTTGCCTTGGATCGACGGCAGGAAATGTTCAAAGACGGCGAGATTCCCGCCCAGAGCCGGCTTCAATGTCAAACCCTCGGGCAAGGCGTGGCGGCGGTTGATGGCGGCGTTGACCGCCGCCATGCCGACCGTGGCTGGATAAGGCTCGAATTCCCGCACCCAACGGGCCAGTTCGGCGACGGTCTTGCCCCGCAGATGGCCCGCCCAAGACAAGGTGCGGGTGGGAATGCCGGGACTCATGGCCAGGCCCACCGCCTCCGCCTCGCAATACGTCCACACCAGGCCGATGATGACCTCGCGGACGGCCTCCGGCCCGGCGGCATAGTCTTGGAGCAAGTCGTAGATTTCGTAGGGTTTGGTCATGCGGGTGTTTTTTTTCATTCCCACGCGATGCGTGGGAATGCGGTTAGGGCGCGCCGCGCCGTGTACGGCCCGCTGCGCGGGCGGAATGGGTTTCCACGCAGCGCGTCAAAGCCATTAACTTAAGCGTTCGTAGTCCCGCCTTTAGGCGGAAAACTGACCAGAAAGAACCGGCTGAAGCCGGGACTACGAACAGTGTTTCCCGCTGAGAAGTCCTTAAGTTAATGGCTTTGACGCAGCGCATGGGAACCAGGATCACCCCAAGGCCGGCAACAGCTTGGCTTCGGCCTTGACAGTATCATCCCGTCCCCAGGCGACCACCGCCTCGACAAACCAGCGGGCATTGCTGGGAAGGGGCAGGGCGACATCATACTCGGCGTAAAAACTGCCGTCACCATGGAGCTTGATCTCGCCGACGCGGTAGCCCTGTCCGTTCCGCCAAGTGCCAATCAAGCTGTCCAGCCCGCTATATGGATCTTTGGCATGGGCAAAGGCGGCTTCCCCGTAAACCGGAAATGGCGGCTGGTTTTCCTCGGGGAATCCCAGCTTGCGGATTTCCTCACACAGGTGGACGCAGATGGTCTCCCCCAAAGGACTACAATCATCCGGGTTCACAGATCCGGCCCCTGGAACTCGATCCCCACCGACTCAGCCAGCCCGCGCACCACGGAGCCTCCGCAACGATCCTCCGGATCTAGCCTGGCCAAATGCTCAAGGATGGCCCCGGCCTCTTCAAAATGCTGGCGGCGTAGCTTGATAAAGCCCAAGGCTTTCAGCGAAAACAGGTAAAACAGCCCGGCCTCGCTAGCGTAAAGCTTGTCGCGTCCCGGTTCGAGTTTTTCCCAGTCGGAGGAGGTTCCCGCCTGCCGGGACGACTCCGCCAAGGCCAGACGGGCCGCCCGTTCGGCGCGGTCTAGCTTCTTGCTGTTGGCATAAAACTTATACAAGGCGAAATACACCGGCAGGCAGGTGGGGTCTTCCGCCCGCGCTTCCCACAGCACATTCTCCGCCTCGCTATTGTCGCGGTGGCGGGCGGCGACGGCATATTGCAGTCGGCTATTGGTGGCTGGCAGCACGGAAGTGCCGAACAGCACCGGTTCATCAAAATAGGCGACGGCGTTCATCTTAACTCCACACGAAGGCTGGGACTTTCAGGCGCTCCACCGGCACATCGCCGAGCAAATGCTCCTCGATGATGGCGTTCACGTCCTCCTTGGTGACTTTTCCGTACATAACCCCTTCCGGGTAGACCAACACGCTGGCCCCGAAGCCACAAGGGCCGAGGCAGCCGGTGTTGGTGACGGCGATCTTGTCGAACAGGTTGCGCTTTTGGATCTCGCCTAAGAAAGTGTTCATCAGATCATCGCAGCCATGCTGGGAGCAGGAGCCACGCGGATGGCCTTCCGCCCGGCGCTGGACGCAGACGAAGACATGTTTTAAGGGTCTGGGCATGATGTCACCTCTCAGGCGGCCAGCGGCAGGGCCGCGTGGGTGAAGCAATTCTTCGGGCAGACCCGGGAACACGCTGCGCAGCCGATGCAATCCAAGGCATTGGCGAGGTTCATGACCTGCGCGTTGTCATCGTCCAGATCATCGAAATCGTCGATCTCATCCTCGGACAGCACATCGGCCCGATCAACAAGGTCGAACACATCGCGCGGGCAGACTTTGAAGCAACGGCCACAACCGATGCAACGCTCTTGGGCGATGGCTTGCACAAAGGCTGGTGTCCAGACGGCACCGCCCGCTGTCAGGCCGGTGATTACTTCACTCATGGGGTTCTCCTAATTCACGCCGGGCTTCAGGCCGAAAGCGCTTTTTTCGCTTGTTTCAATTTCGCATTGGCCGCCGCCCAAGCCTTGCAGGCTTCAAGGGTGGACTGGGCCAATTCGGGTATTTCTTCGTAAGCCGCAGGCAGACGGTCTTCCACCAGATCGTGCATCTTCGAAGCCCAATCGCTGGCGATGCGCTTGGCCTTGGCGACTTCTTTTTCCAGGGCTTGCAATTCTTCGGGAGTCATCGGTTATCTCCTGTACAAAATCTTGGCTCCCTCCCCCTTGATGGGGGAGGGTCGGGGAGAGGGTGTTTATGGAACCCCTCTCCCTAACCCTCTCCCACTCCGGGGAGAGGGGACTTTATAGATTTGCCACCTCAGCATGGGCCTCGATCAACTCCACGGCCTTGGCAATCGCCTTCTCGCCTTCCTCGTTGAGCTTGGCGAAGGAAGGGAAACCGTAGCGATGCACATCGCGCAGGGTCTTGTCGACGACGATCAGCTTGCCGACGATGACGAAAGCTCGGCCGAAACCCTCGTGGGTCAGATTGATGACCGGCACCGCCATCAGTTGGGTCTTCTTCTCGATCAGGCTGGCGACCGAGTTGTAGAACGCCTTGACGCGGGCGATGGTGATGTCGTCCGGGTCGCCGATGATAGGGATTTCCCGCTTGCGCTCCTTGGTGAGGATCAACGGATCCAACACCTGGGCATCTGACCAACCCTGGTAGGTGTCGTAAGTGTCGATGGCGCGGATTTGCTTGGCGATTTCTTTGACGAACTCGGCTTGCAACTCGGTCTCGTCTTCGGGGGTAAGGGCTAAGGCGGCGGCACTGGACATGAGGTTTTCTCCTGGGAAAGTTCAAATCAAATTCTTCATCGTTCCCACGCCCAGCGTGGGAACCACATTCGTTCTGGTTCCCATGCTCCAGCGTGGGAACCCGTCTTGACCGCTCCGGCGGTCACGCGGCGCGGGAACGCCGCTGACTGCGTTCCCACGCAAGAGCGTGGGAACGAGGGCAAATCAAATTCGAATTCTCCCCTCTCCCCGTGGGGAGAGCGAAGCGAGGGGGGCGAAGCCGGCCGGGGGAGAGGGCTATTCCTCCCACTCATCCGCCTCCAACTGGGCGAACTTATCCGGGTCAGTCCCTTGCCGGGCTAGAGCCTTGGCCACCCAGGCCGCAGGGCCGGTGCGCAGCTCGTTCTGGAAATCCTCCAGCAGGTCGGCAATCTGGCTGCCCCGGTAAACCTTCACCGGCTGGATGCCCGCCGCCATCAACTGGCGTATCGCCGACGCGCCGACGGCCTCGCAATACACCGCCGCGCAGCCATCCAGCAAGCCGATCTTGCTGGCCAGCTTGTCTTCGTTGCCGTCCTGGTCCAGCTTGCCGAACTCCGCCACTTCCAGCAATTCGCTGTGATCCAGATCCACGGCGTAAATGGCGAAAGTCTTCGCCGAACCGAAATGCTGGTTGACGAGCTTCATATCGTCAGTGCAAAACGCAATCTTCAGGGCGGTTTCCATAGTGATGCTCTCCTGTTCAACAATGCGCATGCGTCGGATAAGCGCCATGGGCGGATGCCTCCAACGGTTGGGGTAATGATTCACTGGCCGGCTTCTGCCCGTAGACCGAGCGGTACATCGGCACCTCGTGGGCGTGGTGATGGGACAAAGCCAGGTTGGACAAATCGAACAAAGTCTGGCGGCTCCCGGCATAGCCGATGAAGGTTTTCTGATAAGCCCCCACCGTGTCAAACAGCGGGAAGCCACAACGCAACAGCGGCAGGCCAAGCCGCTCGGCGGTCTGCGCGGCGTGGGAATTGCCGATCAGCAACTCGGCCTTGCCTTCCCGCGCCATCTGCTCCATGTCTTCCAAATCGCCGATCTTAACCGTTGCCACCGGCAGGCTGGCCAAAGCCCGCCCGTCGCCCGCCGCCACCGCCGCCACGGTCTCCCCGCCCATCTCGCGGACGAGGTGGGCGAAGGCATTCAGCTGATCCGGATCGGCCGCAATGGCGACACGCAGAAAGCCGAACATGAAATGAGTGTCCACCATCGCGTCCTGCAACTGGGCGCGCTGGCGCTCCAAACGCGCCGGCACCGAATTTTCGCTGATCTGGCTCAAAGCCAAAATCAACGCATCGGTGGCGTGCAAACCATACAAATGATCGAAATAATGGGTTGGGACGCCGGTCTTCTGCTGCAATATTTCAGCGGCTTTAGTCATCGACGCGCCCACCGCCAACGTGGCAATGGCCTCGCCCAAACCCTGCAATTCCGGCAAGGGCGTGCCGCCCACGGTGAGGGGGCTAAAATCAGAGTCGGTCAAATGGCCGTCCAAGGAATCCGACACATCGGGGACGAACACCGCCCGCAGGCCAAACCACTCGATAATATCGCGCAGATGCTCCAAATCCCCTGGTGTCAACATCGGCCCGGCCAGCACATTCACTTGCCGTTTCCGCAGTCCGACCTTATTCGACTCAGGCACCAACTCGGAAATGATTTCGGTGATCGTCGCGGCATAACCCGATTCCAAGCAACCGGAAAAATCCGGCGTGTTCACCGCCACGACGGCCACTTTGTCGAATTGCGGATACTTGGCGCGAAACTCCTTCACGCAACGCTTGACATCCGTGCCTTGGGTTTCCGAAAGCCCGGTGGTCAATACCGTGATCAAATCCGGCTTGGATTTCTCGGCGACGGTCTTCAAGCCCCCGATGACATTCTCGTCCGCGCCCATCACCGAACTGGACTGGTCCATCGCGGTGGATTGCAACGGTATCGGCTCGCGGAAATGGCGCACAAAATAAACCTTGGCGAAAGCCGTGCAGCCCTGTGAGCCATGCAGCATCGGCATCGCGCGGTCAAAGCCCAAAGTCGCCAAAGACCCGCCTACCGGCTGGCTCGCCTTCAGCGGATTCACCGACATGGCTTTCTTGCGGCGGATGATTTCTGGCATGGCGACCCTCTGGATGGCTGTGTTTGCTTTTGTCCTTAGCAGGGGACGTGCCAAGATTGTTTTATTTTTAGATCAATGGCTTGCGGGGTTGTTGGTTGTCGGTTTTGTGACAATTTTGTGGGTGTATTGTCGGTTTGGGGGCCGGGCAGGAGGCGTTTGTCGCGCTAATCGGGCAAAGACGACAAGTGTCGTCTAATTAGGCGTTGAGCGCGAATAGATACCTTTTAATACTGAATGCCGACAGTATAGGGTGGACAAAACGGGAAAAATCTGCTAAAAAGCGAAGCGCCTTATGCGTGTCGCATAACGAGTTGATGCGAACACGCGACAGGCGCTTCGCCTTTAAAGGCGTTTCCCACTTCGCCCCCCTTTTCTGCGGCATTCGTGCTTGCCGGTCTATTCCCGCCCAACCCGTCGCTCCAGCGTACACGTCTACGGGGCTTCGTTCAGGTCTGTGGCAAACGAAAGGGCCATGGCTATTTTCAAGTTCGCCGTGACGTGACGCTGAGCTCAGGCGTTAAACCCCAATAGTCTCGTTCTCCGGGGGCGACGCCGACCGCGCACGGTTGACAGGCGTGGAAAATCGCTGTAAAAGCGAAGCGCCCCCCGCGATGACGCATAACTTGTTATGCGCTCACGCGGGGGGCGCTTCGCATCAAGGAGTTCCGCGCCCGCCCTCCGGCGCGGCGTCGTCGTGCTCGGAGGGCTATTGTGGTCTAACGCTCGTTGAAGCCTCACAAGTCCGGTAGGTGCGGATAGTCCGGCATCAAAGTTGGATATTCGTGGCAACAGCGTGAGGCTTAACTTTCTCGTTAAGCAAACACGCAGCAAGAGTGTGCGTACCACGCCCTTTTTCGATGTAAACATGGTGGTGGTAAATCATGGGAAATATTCTTGTCTTTCTGGTAATGTTTTGTTTTTCGTGTTCGACTTCTTTTGCCGACACTGAAAAGTGGGATGCAAAAAAAGAAAAAAGATATAAAGAATGGCAACATAAAATTGAAGAACGGGAAGAATTTGAGCATAAATTAATAACAACACATGCCAATCAATATTCCTTACAAGTCATTGCCCAATACGAAGCATGTCTAAACCCTTCTTATAAAGAAAAAGAAAAAGGAGGAAGGTGCCATGCCCCACTGTGGATGGAAGAGAAATGGGCACAGGATAACTGTAATCACTTACGGGATAGGGGCTACAAGCCTTTGCCGAAGACTTGTGACAATTTTCCAGGGCCGCAAGATGCACTGAAATGAAACGCAAGCCGGGTAGGTCGGGAACGGCTTATCGTTGCTCGACAATTCCACTAAACATATTTTCTTGTGAAAGAATATGGCTACTCAAACATCTGTATACCTTCCTGATGAACTGCTTGCCGAGCTTGCTCGTAGAGCGCCTGACCTAAAAGAACGTTCCAATATAATCGTCGAAGCATTGCGCTATTTTTTTAGCACTCACCAAGAAAGTTGTGAAGAACTAGATAGAATCAATGCCCTTGCTGATGAATTAAATCAAGAAGCTGAGGATGTACTTGACTATCAGGTGATGCCTTGAAAAGAGGAGATTTATTCCGTGTTCAGCATCCAGCAGCGCGTGACCCAAAGCGATCAAGGGTTTTCGTTGTCGTAAGCCGACAACTGCTAATAGATTCTAATTTTTCTACCGTTATTTGCGCACCTGTCTATACAAAGTATCATGGTTTTTTAACTCAAGTTTTGGTCGGCATTGAAAGCGGGCTAAAACATGATATTAGCATTCACTGTGACGAGTTGGTAAGTTTGCCTAAAGCCGTTTTGACTAATTATGTTGGTTCGTTATCTTTTGGCAAGATAATGGAATTAAATCAGGCAATGAAAGTTGCGTTGGATATAAACAATGCCTAACGAACCGTTCGACCGCACCCGCGCCACGAAGCGACTTCGTGTTTTCAAGTTTTGTGGGGTGGCGCGGGGCGGTCAACGCGGGCGTTAGGCACCAAAAATAGAAGCCGGGCCACCCAAACCATAGCGCTAGCCAACTAGGGGGAATTCGCCGCCCGGCGGGGGCTACTCGTGGATGTCGCCACGCCCTGTGCCAGTCTATCCTGGCTGTTCATTGCCTAACGATTCGTATATGGACTCCTCCCTATCTGCAAGAGGGACATCTTCAATCGGACGCTTTTAAGGTCAGTTGCAGTCGTATATCCGGCCTTGTTGGGAGATATGCCCCCGGGCCTTCATGGAATCCGCGTACTCGGTGCCTATCGATCCAGCGGCTTTTTGGCCGTCATTGTTATCGGCTTTTCCCAGTACCGGTCCGACCTGTTGCGCCATGACTGTCGAGTGTCTCGCTCGCAAACCTGGTTGGGAACTCGGTGTTTAAACGTTTACAAAGAAGCGCAGGCGTTCATCGGTTTTAAGCCGCCTGCGTTGCCGCCGCCTTCGGCAAGTCCGGGACAAAGTCGCCGTCGAACTCGCGCCCCTGCCGGACGACGGCGAACGCGATGCGGGCCAGCTTGTTGGCCAGCGCGGTGGCGGCCTTGTTGTGGCCGGCGCGGCTGGCCAGTTCGACCGCCCAGCGTTGCAGCCGCGTCAAATCCTTGCCCGCGCTGAGCTTCATGATCGCGGCGTTGAGCGCCGACCTCGCGCCGTGGATGGGCAGGGTGCGCAGGTACGGGTCGCCGCGCTTGCTGATGCTGCCCAGCCTGCGCTTGAAGCCGCTGCTCGACTCCTTCGGCGTCAGGCCGAGCCAGGCGGCGAGGTGCCGCCCGTCGCGGAACGCCTCCATGTTGCCGACGGCGGCGATGAGGGCGGTGGCGATGAGCAGGCCGATGCCCGGCACGTCCATCAGCTTTAGCGCGGCGGGGCGCTGCCCGGCCTCCTGCCGCAACTGTTTTTCGACCTCGGCGATGCGGGTTTCGAGGCCGCGGATCTCGTCCATGACCGCCGCCAGCGCCTGGCGCAGGACGGGCGGGATCGCCACCGTTTCGTCCGCCAGCCAGCCCGGCACGCGCTCCATCACCGCCGCCGGGCCTTGCGGGATGTCGAAGCCGAATTCCCGCAGCAGGCCGCGCGCCTCGTTGATACGCGCCGTGCGCGTCGCCATCCAGCCGCTGCGGAGCCGGTGCAGGCCTTGAAGGCCCTGCTGGCCTTCGGTCTTGACCGGCACAGGCAGGATGTCGCCGCAGCGGTCGGCCTCCAGCAAGGCGGAAGCGTCGGCGCGGTCGGTCTTGTTGCGCCGCACGTAGGGCCGCACATGCTGGGGCGGCAGCAGCTTGACCTCGTGGCCCATGGCAAGGAACGTCCGCGCCCAATAGTGCGCCGTCCCGCAGGCCTCCATGACGATGCGGCAGGGCGGGCGGTTCACAAAAAACTTCCGGAACGCCTCACGCGACAGACGCTTGCGTTCAATGACGTGGCCCTGCCCGTCGGAGACGGCCAGCTCGAAAACAGACTTTGCCAAATCGACGGCGACGGTGGTAGTGCTCATGTTCAGGACTCCTCTCGTTTGTGAATGGGGAAGGTGTTTGTTGACACCTCCATTCTGGCACTTCTGATGCCGGTTAAGGGCGGGAGGAGTCCATCCCATCAATCCAGCGCACCCGCGCCACAACCGGCCTAGGTGTCTTCAGGTTCCGCTGGGTGGCGCGGGGCGCTGATCGTGGCGTTAGGCATAGGCTTGTTGGCTTTCACGCTCGGGGCTACATTCCGCGCTTTTTGGAGGAGTTGACTAAGAGCTATGAACCATTTTTTGACTCAACTACCATTAATCATTGCATCGTTCTCAAAAGCTCTACTTAAAGCTATCAAGGAACAGATTCTAGAAATTTCTAGAGCAATTCAAAAAGTTGTTAAGAGCCTATGGCTTATTTACTGTAATGCTGAATCTTCTATACTTGAAACAATTGTCGATGTTGGTTTTTCAATTTTAGCTCTTCGCTATTTCCTCGCACTCCTGTCAGTTGGTGCATTTTTTCTTTACTTTAATTGGTGGTGGGCTTTTATTATTTATGCTGCTGTTATTTTTGTTGCGGTAATTCGTTTTTTTTTCGGTGCCTACATCAGCAACTGGCCCAGATATTGGCGAACATGAAAAAAACAAAGAAAGCGTTATTGGCTTTCTTCGATGGCCTCTTCGTGTTTTATTTTCTTTTATTATATTTTATTTATCTTGGTATTTTAATTTTCTTGGAGACATCAATTTCACTGGCAAACACGCGAACATCCAAGAAGAAATAAATGCGGCAGGGAGCAATGGCAATAATTCTCACCAGATTAGTGATGAACAACTTACATCTTCTGCCCCAGATCGTCCTCCCGCTGTCGTTCCTACGGGCGATAAAAAGCCGGGATATTGCTACGGCGAGCGTAGCCGGTTACAACCTGCCGAACGGGTCATTTGCGACTCGAAAGTTTTGTCCAGCCTTGACATGGCGACATATGACGCCTATATCGTGAAGAGGGCCGCTCTTCAAGGCGATTTCCAAGCGTCCTTCGTGGAACGGCACAAGCTGTGGGTCAAAATGTGGCACAGAGAGGCCAGAAAGCTCGATGGGCAGGCGCTAATGGATTACCTTGAGAATCAGTTCCGACAGCATATCCAGGAAATTCAAGGGCCATAGGATGCGCTGAGGAACGAAGCGCATCAATCATTTTGAAACTTTGGAGCCCGCATAGGATGCGCTGAGGTACGAAGCGCATCATTCGCGTTATTCGATTGATGCGCCTCCTTCGTCGGCACATCCTATGGCCCTTGGGCGTTAGGCTTAGCAGAGGAAAAATATTGATGCAAGATTTAGTTCGCGCAGTATTTTGCTTCTTGCAAAAAAGGGGATCAGATGGAAATCTCAAGAGACTAAAATGCAAGACTCATCAAATAAAGAAAAACAATACGAAGATATAACCGTAACGCGGTAAGGTGCGGTAAAACGGCAATGTCGTAGGGTGCGGTGAGGAACGAACCGCACCGTTCGCGGATTGGCTCGATCCATGCGCATACCGTTTATGAGCCGCGACAGGTGCGGTTCGCAAACTTACCGCACCCTACGACAAACGAAAAACAAATCCCGCCACCCTCACAACCCCATTCGCCATGCCAGACTATCGCCGCATTTACCAAACCGGAGCTACTTGGTTCTTCACGGTTAACCTGGCGGAGCGGAAAGGCAATCACTTGTTGGTCGATAAAATCGACGTCCTGCGCGAGGCTTTTTCCAAGGTGAAGACGAAGCATCCTTTTCGCATTGATGCGATTGTGGTGCTGCCTGAGCATTTGCATTGCCTAATGACGCTGCCTATCGGGGATGCGGATTATTCCACGCGATGGGGTTTGATAAAAGGTAACTTCCCCCGTGGCATTGCCACGGGAGAACGCATTTCAACAAGCCGAGTCCAACGTGGTGAGCGTGGCTTGTGGCAACGCCGGTTTTGGGATCATTTGATCCGGGATGACAGGGATTACCACCGGCATATTGATTATATCCATTGGAACCCGGTCAAGCATGGATGGGTGCGGAATGTTGTGGATTGGCCCCATTCGAGTTTTCACAATTTCGTGCGCCAAGGAATGTGCCCGGCCAACTGGGGCAATGGAGTCGATTTGTCGGATGTCATGGCCGGGGAATAGAGACGTAGAGTGCGGTGAGCTTGCGAACCGCACCAATCGAGGAACATGAAACATGAACGGTATTCGCGTGTTTCAAACCATCCCTCGAACGGTGCGGTTCGTTCCTCACCGCACCCTACCTCCCATTGTTGGGGCCAGCCGGGTTCGCATCGCGTACCTTATTGAATGTCCGACATTCGCCGGTTCTCAAACCCATAACGACTAATCCGGAGAACAATCATGGCTAGCCTGACCATCCAAAATCTCGACGACGATCTTCAATCTATGCTCGTAAGCAGTCAGCCGCCCCATCTGTGAATCGGTTTCCCAAACCGCCATTGTCTGCATTTTTGCGGAGGGTAAGCGATGGCATCGCGGATCAACTGGAACCATCACATCGAGGCCTGGCAGGCCAGCGGACTTTCGCAGGCGGCTTACTGCCGTCCGCATGGCCTGGGCATATCCAGCTTTTCGGCCCGGCTGCCGGAGCATCGGTCCTCTACGCCACCCCCGCCGGCGCCACCCGCTTTGGTGCCGGTGAAGATCGTGCCCGCCGGGCCACCCGCCGCCGAGTCCTTGGTGTTGCGGACGGCCTCGGGGCACCGGCTGGGACTGCCCGCCTCGGCGGAGCCGCGTTGGGTGGCGGAGCTGCTGCGGTGCCTGGGTTGGTCCCGCCGGGCCGGATCCTGGCGGCGGCGGCGCCGGTGGACATGCGGCTGGGCGCGGACGGGCTGTCCTTGAAGCTCCAGGCCTTGGGCGCGGACCCTTTCGACGGCAGCGCCTATTTGTTCACGAGCAAACGCGGCAACCGCCTGAAAGCCCTGGCTTGGGACGGCAACGGGGTGTGGCTGTGCCAGCGGCGGCTGCACAGGGGGCATTTCACTTGGCCCGGGCCTGGCGACGCGTTCTTCAACCTGGCCCCGGCGCAGTGGGAGTGGCTGGTTTCGGGGGGTGACTGGCAGCGCCTGGAGGCAGCCTTGCCGACTGGCGCGAGGCTTTGAAAGCCGCGCCAAAAACCCTCCAAACCCTTGCAAGGCAAGGCTTCCGGCTGGTTTCAACGGTATAATGCCGCCATGGATTCCAAGGCCGGACCGATCCTTCCTTACGCCATTCCAGCCACTTCGGGCGCGGCGTCCCTGTCCCCGGAAGACATCGAAAAACTCGTCGGCGAACTGGCCGCCGCGCGCCAGACCATCGCCCACAAAGACGCGGTGCTGAACGCGGCGAACCTCAAAATCCAAGCCCTGACCCCCGAACTCGCCCGCCACAAGCGCATGCGCTTCGGCCAGAGGAGCGAGGCGCTGGCCGCCGCCGGGCAGCGCGAACTGTTCGGGGAGACGGTGGCGGCAGACCTGTCCGCCATCGAGGCGGAGCTGGAGGAGGCCGGACGCGCGCTCAAGCCGCCGCCCCCCGCAAGCCCCGCGCCCGCGCCGGGAGGCAGCCGTTGCCCGCCCACCTGCCGCGCGTCGAACACCGCCACGAACCCGAGTCCTGCACCTGCGGCCAGTGCGGCGGCGAGCCGGTCAAAATCGGCGAGGATGTCAGCGAGCAGATCGACGTCGAGCCCGCCAAGTTCACCGTGCACCGCCACATCCGCCCCCGATACGCCTGCAAACACTGCGAAACGGTGACCGCCGCGCCGGTGCCGCCCGCCGTCATCGACGGCGGCATGGCCGCGGCCGGCCTGTTGGTCTGGGTCATTATTTCCAAATTCGCCGACCACTTGCCGTTGTACCGGCTGGCGCAGATCGCCGCCCGGCAGGGCGTCACGCTGGCACTGCCGACGCTGGCCGACTGGGTCGGGCGGATCGGCGTGGCCTTGCAGCCCCTCGCCGGCCGGCTGGTGGCGCCTTTTGCAGGAAAGCGTGCCGCATGCCGACGAGACCCCCGTGCAGCAGCTCGACCCCGGCAGCGGCAAGACCAAGAAGGCGCATCTCTGGGCCTGCCGCAGCAACGGCCTCGGCCAGGGTCCGCCCATCGTCGTCTTCGACTACCAGGCCAGCCGCGCAGGCAAGCACGCCGCCTCGTTCCTCGAAGGCTGGCACGGCCATCTCATGGTCGACGGCTAATGCAATGGACTCCACCCACCCATTGAACGGCGTCACAATGTGCGCCAAGCCTGGCGGGCGGTCCGGCAGGCAAACCACTGAGCGGGGGAGTCCGAGATGAATACTACAGCAAGCGTGATCGGTCTGGACATTGCCAAGAATGTGTTTGTCGCCATGGGCCGTGACGAGCGCGGCAAGCCGGTATGGAAGAAAACCTTGGCGCGTGACGAGGTGCTGGCGTTCTTCGCCAACCTGCCGCCGACGCCGGTGGGCATCGAAGCCTGCTCGGGGTCGCATTACTGGGCGCGGCAGATGCTGGGCATGGGGCATGACGTGAAGTTGATTGCCGCCCAGCACACCCGGGCCTATGTGACCGGCAACAAGAACGACGCCAACGATGCCGCCGCCATCGCCGAGGCCCGCTCGCGCGCAGCCACGAAGTACGTCGCCGTCAACACGGAAGCCCAGCAGGACTTGCAGATGTTGCACCGGGCCCGGCAGGCCTTGGTGGAGGAGAAAACGGCCATGGTCTGCCGGATCCGCGCGTTCGCCCACGAGTACGGCGAGGTCTTCCCCTTGGGCGTGGCCAAGTTCCGGTCAGGCCTGGCGCTGTGGCTGGCCGACTGTGACAACGGCCTTTCAGCGATGGCCTTGGAAACCTTCCGTGACCTGGTCGCGCAACTGGACGACAAAGAGACCCGGCTGCAAGCCTATGAGCGCCGCCTGGCCGGGGCCGCCCGGGCCAACGAGGCGTCGAAACGGCTCCTGGCGGTGCCGGGGATCGGGATCATCACCGCGACGGCGATCCTGGCGACGGTGGCAGACCCCAAAGACTTCAAGCAAGGCCGAGACTTATCGGCCAATCTCGGTCTGGTGCCACGCGAACACAGCAGCGGCGGCAAACAGCGGTTGCTTGGCATCACCAAGCGCGGCGACCGCTACCTGCGGACCTTGTTGATCCACGGCGCGCGCAGCGCCCTGCGCTGCGCCGACGGCAAGGAGGATCGGATCCTGCGTTGGGCGCTCGGGCTCGCGGAACGGCGGGGCTTCAACGTCGCCGCCACGGCCTTGGCCAACAAACTGGCACGGATCGCCTGGGCGATGCTGGCACACGGACGGGACTACCAGCCAAGCCACGGGGCCGCCTGAAAACGGCAGCGGGCGTCGATTATCGGGATTCTCGGAAAACACAACGAACACACGAAGGTTGCGAAGGTTAAGAAAGAACGATGCCCCACAGGTCGGACCGGCGCCGGGTGAATCCGTCCCGCGTAGTGGCCATTCAAGGCCGGGCGGCTATTAGGATTCCGGCGCGCGCATTGCATCCGGGCCAGAGCGATCCACCGCTCAACCAAAAGGCCGAATAGATACGCGCAATCTACCCCAAGGGCAAAAATTCAATCTTTTCCTTGCAAACCGGGTGGAGTCCATAGATACGCAGGCTACAAGGCCCTGTTCCAGGACAAGACCGTCGTCGAGCTCGGCTGCAGGGCCCACGCCCGGCGCAAGTTCTTTGACTTGGCGAAGGCCAGCGGCAGCCCGATAGCCGCCCGCGCCCTGCGCCGCATCGGCAGGCTCTACCGGATCGAGGCCAAGGCCAAAGACAAAACCGTCGAGGAACGCCAGCGGCTGCGCGCCAAAAACGCGAGGCCAAGGCTCAAGCTGTTCCACGCCTGGCTGGTGAAGACCCGCGCCCAGGCGCCCAATGGCAGCGGCGCCGCCAAGGCCATGGACTACGGCCTGAAACGTTGGGAAGCCCTGGCCCGCTACGCCGGGACCGGGCGCCTGCCCATCGACGATAACGTTTTGGAGAACGCCATCCGCCCCATCGCTGTCGGCAGGAAAAATTGGTTGTTTGCCGGTTCGGAGCGGGCAGGCAAGCGCGCCGCCGCCATCCAGACCCTGCTCGGCACCGCCCGGCTCAACGGCCTCGACCCAGCGGCATGGCTCAAGGACACCCTGGAAAAGCTCCCGGCCTGGCCCGCCAGCCGGATCGACGAACTATTGCCGCTGCGATGGGAAGAACAAGGAAAGGAACACCGAAGGGTACGCAGCCTCAACAGTGGTTTGGCTGATTGCTTACCTATGCTCCGCCAAAAAGTATTGTAGGGTGCGCACGGCGAGGAACGAAACGCGCCGCACATCCTGATGGCCTATTACTTGCTAGTAAGTCAATGGAGGTGACACACCATGTCAGTGAAACAGCAAGTTCCAGAACCCATCTGCCCCGCTCTGCGAGTACCGGAATTGGGCAAAATTTCCTTTACCATCGACTATCGAGGCAGCAGGCGCAATGCCATCCTGGTGCGGTTCAAGGGCGTGGTTTATGGCTATTTGAACCAATGTGTGCATATGCCCCGGCCATTGGATTGTGAGCATGGCGACATTTTCGACGAGTCAGGGCGGTATTTGCAGTGCTCCATGCACAGCATCTGTTATGACCCGGTGAGCGGCGAATCTTTGAGCGAGATTTGCGCGGGGAAAAAGCTGACGGCTTTGAAAATCAGGGAGGAGGGCGGATGGATCTATCTGGTGGATAAAAGAGCGGCCTTGAATTTTTGAGTTTTGGCAATCCCCCCTAACCCCCCTTTTGCAAAGGGGGAACTGTAAGGTTATTTCTTCTTTGGTTCACACACAGCGCATGGGAACCCGAAAGCATCACGCCCGCAACAGCGCCTTGCCCAGCCGCTCGGAAAGCTGCTCGGCGGTGAATTGCGGTTCGTTGGGTGGATATAACAATTCCTCGTCTATATCGAACCCCTGTTCTTTCGCCAAGGCAAGGAGCTCCTTGATTTTCAGGCAGGCCAGCAGTTTCTCTTTGACCTCAGGGTCGGTTTTGGCTTTTTCAGAAAAGGCTTTGATGACAGCAATGCTCATGACAGACTAGTCTCAGGTTTGGCGGCTTCAATGCTGGAATGATGCGGTTGAAGCCTGGTTTTGTTAGATTATTGAATGCCCTCACCCTGGCACTCTTCCTCAGGGAAAGGAGGATGATGGCATGGTCAAGCGGCCAATAACTCGGGCTTGACGATTTCCAGCCATGCGTCAACGCGCTCGTCGGTCTGGTCGCTTTGGTTGTCGTGGTCGATGACCAAGCCGACGAAATCGCCATCGACCACGGCCTTGGACGCCTCGAAGCTATAGCCATCCGTCGGCCATGCGCCCACCACGGTCGCGCCGTTTTCAATCAGCACGTCATAAATGAAGATCAAGGCATCGACAAATTCATGGCCATAGCCTTCCTGGTCGCCCAAGCCGAACAAGGCCACGACCTTGCCCGACAAATCAACACCCTTAAGCTTGGGCAGGAATTCCTCCCAACTCTCGGCGCTGCCGCCGGAGGTCAAGCCTGGCAGTTCCCCGTCGCCCAAAGTCGGAGTGCCGAGTATCAATGCGTCGTATTTGAGGAGATCATCGACGCTGGCTTTGTTCACATTGACCGGGGCATCCGCGTCGTCGCCCAGTTTCTTGGCGATGCTTTTTGCCACGCGCCGGGTGTTGCCGGTGTCGGAACCGAAAAAAATGCCGATTTTACCCATATCATTATCCTCGTCAGAAAAAAAACTAAACTTAGCGTGTGTCGCAACTTACTAGCATTGCCGTGGTTCAATATCGAAATGCGCTTCCAATAATCCGATGAGATGATTCAATTCAATATTCTCAATCATGGTGGCATTGCCTAGGCCATTGCTTGCGGGATATTCCAGATGCAAGCCGTATCTTCCGGCATCCTGACCATAGGTAAATATGTAAGCCAGCATGGATTCCTCACCCGGCTGGTATATTCCGACAGCGCTTTCATCCTTTTCCCAGCGTCTGCTTAACCCGAAGGCATCGGGGCCGAAATGATCCAACAAGACATGCAGTAACCGGCGGATGGCATTGTCTTTGTTGAGCGCCCAAACATTCATCCCAATACGACCTCATGTGCTAGACAAGGGGATATTCACGCCCGTTGACAAAATCCATTCAAATTCTGGGCCAATAATCAAAACATCTTGATTCTAATGTCATTATTGGCAAATCAGGGTTTAGGCCTGCCGTTCGGGGGTGTGGATTGTGGCGGATGCGCCATTGAGGCGCTGGGACTGTCGCAAACCTTACAAAGCTTCTCCGTGGGAGCGGTTTCCAACCGCGACTCAGGCTAACGTCGCGCTTGCAAAGCGCTCCCGCAACAGGACTCGGAAATTTTTGTTATGCGGCTGGAATCGCAACGGCTTGTGCGGTCTGGGTGGCCCGCCAGGGCGCGGGGGCGCGGACGGCATCCCAGACCGGGCTTTCGATGGTGAGGGCCAGTTGGCGGACTAGTTCCAACATGCCGGTGTAGCCGGCGTAGCCGAATTCCCGCTCCTGGTTGATGTCGAGGAAAGCCAGCTTGGCTTTCAGTGCCGTGTACAAATTACGGCCGCCGGCGATGAGGATGTCGCAGCGGTAATCCTTGACCACTTGCAGCAGCTTCCTCGGGCTGACATCGTCCAGCATCAAGGCTTCCTCACCCATCAACTCGCGGATGCGGGCCTTGTCCTCTTCGGTGGATTTCTTCGTGCCGGTGGCGACCACCACCATGCCCAGATCCTGCAAGGCCGACACGACTGACCAGCTTTTCACGCCACCTGTATTCAGCAACACGCGCTTGCCCGCCAGCCGTTCTTTCCAAGGCTCCAGTTCCGCCAGGATTTTGGCCTCTTCACGGGCGATCAAGGCTTCGGTGCGGGCGCTCAGGTCGGGGTCGCCGAGGAGCCTTGCGAAGTCGCGCAAGGCTTGGCTGGTGTCGGCAATGCCGTAGAAGCTGCCCTCGAACCAGGGTGTGCCGAATTTTTGTTCCAGCTTGCGGGCGACATTGAGCATGGCTTTCGAGCAAACCATCATGTTCACCTCGGCCTTGTGCATGGTCTGCACCTCGCGGAAGCGGGCGTCGCCGGACAGGGTGCAGAGGATGCGCAGCCCTAACTCGTCGAGCAAGGGCAGCACATGCCAGAACTCCCCGGCGATGTTGTATTCGCCGATCAGGTTCACGTCGTGGACTTTGATGCCCGGCCTTTGCGCCGATTCGGGTAGCGGGTCGGGGTCGCGGCTGCCGACGACATATTTGACCATCGCATCACCGGCGATGCGGTTGCCCATGTTCTTGGTGCCGTAGAAGCCCGCCGAGTCCACCGGCACGACCGGCACATTGAAGCGCTCGGTGGCGGCTTTGCAGACGGCTTCGATGTCATCGCCGATCAGGGCGGGGACGCAGGTGTTGTAGACGAACACGGCGGGCGGGGAATACGCCTCCACCGCTTGCTTGATGGAATGGAACAGGCGTTTCTCCGAACGGCCCATGACGATGTCCTGCTCGGTGAGGTCGGTGGTCATGCCCATCCGGTACAGGGTCGGCCCGGACGAGCGTGTGCCTCGGTTGTCCCAGGAACTGCCGGCGCAAGCAATCGGGCCGTGGACGATGTGGGCCACGTCCACAATCGGCAGCAGCGCGATCTGCGCTCCATCGAAGGCGCAACCGCCGGCGCTCGCACCGGGTGCGGGCTTGGCGCAGCCGGACTTGGACTTCTTGTTATGCTCGCAAGCCGGCTCGTTGATGATTTCGGCGATCTGTTTGTTGGTTTTCATCGCAATTCCTGCCTGTCGTTGACGTTTAGCAGGAGACAAGCAAGCGGCGGGCCAGTGGTTATGTGGCTGATGTTAAAGAAGGATTGCGGATGGGGTTTGTAGGGAACGGGACAAAAGGTAGTGGGGACAGTTATGAAGGATTCCCAAGCAGGGGAATTCTGCCAAAGTGCTTTTCCAAGATCTTGCGTGCTTCGGTGTCGTAGCCGAAATCGTGAGCTGAATCACCCCAAGCGCTTAGGATCGCGTCCATCGCCGCCTGGACACGAGCGGCCATCCACTCTTCGTCCACGCCAATCTTTCGTGCCATGCGGCGGAAGGAGTCCATGTTGACAGATTCCCAGCGTTTTGATTTGGCAAGGTTTAGGGCAAGGCTGTCATCTGGCATATATTGGACTGTCGAAACCAAGTCATAGGCCGGGGTAAGTTCGGCCTTGATGCCGTCGGGATAAAGCAGGCTCCAATTTTTGTGGTGGGCATCGCCATTGCCGGAGGCTATGATGAAGACGAGTTGGCGGATAAATTCGCCCAGGCCCACCTCGCCGGTCAGGTAGAAAATCAGGCTGGCCAGGGTTTCGTAATTGTATTTCTGGTATTTCTCATCCGGATACAGCCCCAGTATTTGGGCGAAATCCTCCATGTGGACGCGCCGATCTGGTGTGGGCCGGTCAAAACGGCGAATGGCCAAGGCCAGCCGCTCGGGGAAAGCGGCCAGCGCCGCCGGCAAACCCGACACGTCCGCCACATCGACCAATTCCAGTTCGGGGATACGGATGCCGCTGGCCTTGGCCCATTGCATTGTGGAATATTCGTTTTCTGGCACCTTGGGATAGCGGGAATCGGGCAGTTTGATGATCCAGTCGCCCCCTAGGCCGGAAACCGGGATGGTGAGTCCGCGCTCCCCGCGCCGGGCGGAAAACTTGAGTTGCACACCGGCTAGGGAAAAATGCCAAGCCCCAGGCCCCTCCTGCCCATCCGGATGGAAGCCTCGATCATCATCCATCTCGATCAAGGTTTCATCGGCGACGATGCGCACCGCGCCGGGCAGGTCTTCTCCTAAGTGGCGCAGCAGGAAGAACTCCCGGCTAGGGAGGACACCGGCCTGTTTCGCCACCAAGTCACGTAGCGGCCCTTCCGGCAGCAGGTTGGAAAACCACGGCGGCACGCGGGCGCGGCTGCGATGGATTTGTTCCAGATCGTCCAGAAATTGCTGTCCCAGCACCGGCCTAGGGTAGGCGTGTTTGTAGGATTCCAGCAGCCGGAATTCACAGCCATCGTTCCTGTTCAAAGTGAGTGTGCCGACCGCTCTGTCGTGTAGCAGCACTTGCAATCTATTCGTAGCTTCCATTTCAGTCCTCCTCGTCCGTCACCAGCAGCGACGCCAGCGAAGGCCTGTCCGGTTCGTCCCAGCGGGCATGGCGCTCGAAGAAAGCTTGGAAATGCGGGCGGAGGTATTCTGCGCGCAAGCTGAGAAACTGCGCCGTGTCCTTCTCGCATAGCGCCTGTATGGCCGCTTCGCTGATGCCGTGGGAGGCGAGGATTGCCACATCATCGAACAGTCCGCGCAGTAGCAGGAGTCCACGCAGCCCTTTTACACTGGGATGGGCCAGCCGGTTGGCGACGGACTGGACGGGTCCATCGTGTTTCCCGGAAATGGAGGCAATCACCGGAGGAAAAGGAAGTTTCCGGTCGGGCAGCCCATTATCCAAAAACGCTCCCAGATGCAGAAGCGCACCCGTTTCGAGGTCTCGTGGGCCTAGATCCATGAGTGCAAGTGCCTGCAACTTACTTACAGCGAAGCGGAAGTTGAATGGTACGGCTACATCCGGTAAAGCGGTCGGGCTCTGTTTGACCATCTCCAACATTCCTTGCACGGACTGCTCTTCACTGCCCGGGGCTATGCGATCCAGGGCGTCGCGAGTCGAAACACTATCGCCGCGATGCGCACCATTCAGCGCCCCGCGCCAGAGCCAACGCACTAGCAGGTCACGCGAACGCGGTTTCGGGTTGGGATGATGGTGGAAAAACTTGCCAAGCGTGATCAACGGATTCTTGTAGGGCAGTAGTTCGTAGTGGGGAATGCCCCCGTCCCGTTTTAGGAACTGGATAACCCGCCCCGCCGCTTCGGCCGTGTCGCGATAAGCGCTCTCCGCCTCTTTCTCCGCAAGCCGTAGCGGCCCTTTGCCTCCGCCCTCGGACACATCGGCCCCCTGTAGTACCCTCAGCAAGCGGTAAAGGATTTTCTCTTCGACGCGGCCAAAGCCTAGCTTTTCCAGCTCAGAGGCGATCTCCAGCAGCGACGCCGGTCGGCTATGGGTTCGCGCGCCGTGCAATGCGTCAAATACTTCGGACGCTTCAAGCCGCTTGCCTGACGAATTGATCCGGCTGAATACTTCGCGCAAGGTTGCTTCGCTGTCGGTTCGCACCAGATAGGCGGGGATCTCGTACTCCCGAACCCGTTTGCCCAACTGAAATGCCCGCTCTCGCCGCTCCTTGTCGCTCGGTGCCTGCTCGTAGGCCCATTGAATCAAATTCTCCGAATCCAGCACCACGGTCATCGGTAGCCAACGGGCGGGGGTTTCACTGCGTTTGACTGGGGGAGGCGGGGCGACGAACTCGCCTTTGTCTAGGTCGAAGTACAGCGCGAACTCATCCGTGTCTGGGTCGGACGCCAACAGCACCCGCGCCAGCGAGACGATGCGCTGTTGCCCGTCCACGACCCAGTAGGCATCGCTGCGACCGCCCCCACTGACAGTGAACGAGCCGAAGCGCATCTCGCCCGGTTCGGCCTTGGTTTCCCAAAACAACAGTGTTCCTACCGGATAGCCCCGATAGAGACTATCAACGAGTTTGCGGGCATCCTCCCTTTCCCACTTCAGCCCGCGTTGAAACGAAGGGACGCGCACCCGCCCACTGCGCACTTCGGCAAGCAGGTCTTCGATCTTGAAGGCGCGCGCTTCCGGTCGTCGTGCCAAAGACTCGGGGGCTGGGTTGTCGTCTGTCGTCGTCA
The DNA here is from genome assembly GCA_963753955.1 of uncultured Gammaproteobacteria bacterium. GTDB lineage: Bacteria > Pseudomonadota > Gammaproteobacteria > Methylococcales > Methylococcaceae > Methylumidiphilus. The sequence continues at coordinate 399,821 of CAVWEM010000008.1, read as the reverse complement.
TGTTTGCTGTCTCTTCCTAGTCAGATGATCCTAGAATTCCCAACGAACAAGGCTGTGTAAGCCTGCATTACATAGCCTCCGGCCCTTGCCTTGCTCCATGGAAGAAGCGCAACACTTCCACGCAACCGCCGCGAATCCGGTAGGGGATGATGTAAGGATGGCGGGGCATGACGAGTTCGCGGGTTCCGGGTACGCGGCCTGGCCTGCCTAGATTCGGATTGTCGGCCAGCAAGCCAGTGAGGCGGAAAGCTTCCGCCACCATCGCCCGTGCGGCACTAAGGTTATCTTGAGCGATGTATTCCGCTGCCTCGTCCAGGTTCGCCAGCGCTTTGCGCAGCCACTTAACCCGCATCATCCAGCCATTTTTCGCGTACCGCCTGTGCTTCGGCCTCATCGACAAAATCCCCAGCGTCCGCTTCTTGGGTCGCCAGCCGGGTTTCGGACACCTGCCAGGCTTCCCGTTGCAAATAGGCGCGGATGGCTTCCACAGCCAGGAAGGATTTGTTGCGCCCGGTCGCCTCCGCCAAGGCGTCGAGTTGCTGCTTCATGTCGTCAGCGATTCTGAGGTTCAAGCTTGCCATGGGAGTATCACTCTCAAGTGTTTTACGTTGTGACGCAGTGTAACACGCCATGCCAAACGAAGGCGGCTTTTGTCGAATAACCACCTTGCCGACCGGTGTTTGTCTGACTTGTTACATGGCCCGTCGGCAGATTTTAGAGTTTATAATCCAATAAAAACAATGTCTTGAAAGTCATTTTCTCATTGGCACACCGGTTGCTAAAGCTATGTTGCGTCAAGCATCACCAACCCAGCGAAGGAGAACACCATGGCTAAAAAATTACGTCAATGCGCCATCTACGGCAAAGGTGGCATCGGCAAGTCCACCACCACCCAGAACCTGGTCGCCGCGCTCGCCGAGCAAGGCCACAGAGTCATGATCGTCGGCTGCGATCCTAAGGCCGACTCCACCCGCCTGATCCTGCACGCCAAGGCGCAGAACTCCATCATGCAGATGGCCTCCGACGCTGGCAGCGTGGAGGATCTAGAGCTAGAAGACGTGTTGAAGGTCGGCTACCGCGACATCAAGTGCGTCGAATCCGGCGGCCCGGAGCCGGGCGTCGGTTGCGCAGGCCGTGGCGTCATCACCGCCATCAACTTCCTCGAAGAGGAAGGCGCGTATGACGACGAACTCGACTTCGTGTTCTACGACGTGTTGGGCGATGTGGTCTGCGGCGGTTTCGCCATGCCCATCCGCGAGAACAAGGCGCAGGAAATCTACATTGTCTGCTCTGGCGAGATGATGGCGATGTACGCGGCGAACAACATCGCCAAGGGCATCGTGAAGTATGCAAACTCCGGCGGCGTCCGCCTGGCCGGTTTGATCTGCAACTCCCGCCAGACCGCCCGCGAAGACGAGCTGATCATGGAACTGGCCCGTCAGATGGGCACACAGATGATCCATTTCGTGCCGCGTGACAATGTGGTGCAGCGCGCCGAAATCCGCCGCATGACCGTCATTGAGTATGAGCCGGGTGCCAAGCAGGCCGAAGAGTACCGCGAATTGGCCCGCAAGGTTTACAACAACAAAAACCTGGTCATCCCCACGCCCATCACGATGGACGAGCTGGAAGACCTGTTGATGAAGTTCGGCATCATGGAAGAAGTGGACGAGTCCATCGTCGGCAAGTCGGCTGTCGAAGAAGCCCTCGCCGCTTAAGGCTCCCTCTCCCCCGGCCCCTCTCTCACTTGGGAGAGGGGAGCATTAACGAGTAGATTTTCAGGAGGCGTCCCATGACAGCCCTTACCCGCGAGGAAACCGAAGCCCTCATCCAAGAGGTGCTGGAGGTTTATCCCGCCAAAGCCAAGAAAGACCGCGCCAAGCATTTGGCGGTCAACGACCAGTCGATTGAAAAATCGAGCAAGTGCATCACCTCCAACCGCAAGTCCCTGCCGGGCGTAATGACGATCCGTGGTTGCGCCTACGCCGGTTCCAAAGGTGTGGTGTGGGGTCCCATCAAGGACATGATCCACATCTCCCACGGCCCCGTGGGCTGCGGCCAGTATTCCCGCGCCGGCCGCCGCAACTATTACATCGGCACCACGGGTGTGAACACCTTCGTCACGATGAACTTCACGTCGGACTTCCAAGAGAAGGACATCGTGTTTGGCGGCGACAAGAAGCTGGCCAAGCTGATCACCGAGGTCGAGGGCCTGTTTCCGCTGCACAAGGGCATCTCCGTGCAGTCCGAATGCCCGATTGGTCTGATCGGCGACGACATCGAAGCCGTTTCCAAGAAGTCCGCGAAAGAAATCGACAAGCCGGTCATCCCGGTGCGTTGCGAAGGTTTCCGGGGCGTGTCGCAGTCTCTGGGCCATCACTTGGCCAATGACGCGGTGCGTGACTGGGTGTTGGGCAACCGCGATGGCGACAATAGCTTCCAGAACCACGCCGTATGATGTGGCCGTGATCGGCGACTACAACATTGGCGGCGACGCCTGGTCTTCCCGCACCCTGTTGGAAGAAATGGGTTTGCGCGTCGTGGCCCAGTGGTCCGGCGACGGCACCCTGTCGGAAATCGAGCTGACCCCGAAGGTCAAGTTGAACCTGATCCACTGCTACCGCTCGATGAACTACATCGCCCGCCACATGGACGAGAAGTACGGCATTCCGTGGATGGAATACAACTTCTTCGGGCCGACCAAGATCGCGGAGTCCTTGCGCAAGATCGCCGCGCATTTCGACGACACCATCAAGGAAGGCGCCGAGCGCGTCATCGCCCGCTACACCGCCGAATACGAGGCCGTCATCGCTAAGTACAAGCCGCGCCTGGAAGGCAAGAAGGTCATGCTGTTCATCGGTGGCTTGCGTCCGCGCCATGTCATCGGCGCTTACGAGGATCTGGGCATGGAAGTGGTCGGCACGGGCTACGAGTTCGCACACAACGACGACTATGACCGCACCATGAAGGAAATGGGCAACGCGACACTGCTTTACGATGACGTGACCGGCTATGAGTTCGAGGAGTTCGTCAAGAAGATCAAGCCCGATCTGATTGGCTCCGGCATCAAGGAAAAGTACATCTTCCAGAAGATGGGTGTGCCGTTCCGCCAGATGCATTCTTGGGATTATTCCGGCCCTTACCACGGCTATGACGGCTTCGCCATCTTCGCCCGTGACATGGATATGACCATCAACAATCCTTGCTGGTCGAAGATCCAGGCACCCTGGAAGAAGGCGGCGGCTAATGCCGAGCCGGTTCGCGCGGCGGCGGGCGGTTAAAAGCTTTGACTCCCCTCTCCCGGCGGGAGAGGGGCTGTGGGGGTGAGGGCTATTCCTCACCCCAACCCTCTCCCGCTTAGGAGAGGGAACTAATCCATCAACCATAGCCTTGTCCACAGATTGGTGGCGGGCTAGGAGGACATCATGAGCCAAGCAGTAGAGAACATCAAACCCAGCTACCCCTTGTTCCGCGACCAAGAGTACAAGGACAACCTGGCCATCAAACGTGAGTTGTACGAAGAGCGCCACCCGGACGAAAAGATCGACGAAGTGTTCCAGTGGACGACCTCCAAGGAATACCAAGAACTGAACTTCAAACGGGAAGCGCTGACCATCAACCCGGCGAAAGCCTGCCAGCCCTTGGGCGCAGTGCTGTGTGCGTTGGGCTTCGAGAAGACCCTGCCGTATGTGCATGGATCGCAAGGCTGCGTCGCCTACTTCCGCTCCTATTTCAACCGCCACTTCAAAGAACCTATTGCGTGTGTGTCGGATTCCATGACCGAAGACGCGGCGGTGTTCGGCGGTCAAAAGAACATGTTCGATGGTTTGGAAAACGCCAAGGCGTTGTACAAGCCCGAAATGATCGCGGTTTCCACCACCTGTATGGCGGAAGTCATCGGCGACGATTTGAATGCCTTCATCAACAACGCCAAGAAGGAAGGCCACATCGAGCAGGAGTTCCCGACCCCCTTTGCCCACACGCCGAGTTTCGTCGGCAGCCACACCACCGGCTGGGACAATATGTTCGAGGGGATAGCCCGCTTCTTCACATTGAACCACATGGAAGACAAGGTCGTAGGCTCCAACGGCAAGCTAAATTTGGTGCCGGGCTTTGAGACTTATCTGGGCAACTTCCGCGTCATCCATCGCATGTTGAACGAGATGGGCGTGGCGCATACGCTGTTGAGCGATCCGACCGAGGTGCTGGATACACCGGCCGACGGCCAGTTCCGCATGTATTCCGGCGGCACGACCCAGGACGAAGTGAAGGACGCCCCCAACGCGCTCGACACGATCCTGTTGCAGCCTTGGCAGTTGGAGAAGACCAAGAAGTTCGTCGAAGGCACTTGGCATCATGATGTCCCCAAGCTGAACATCCCGATGGGCCTGGAGTGGACCGACGCCTTCCTGATGAAGGTCTCCGAAATCACCGGCAAGCCGATTCCGGCTTCCTTGGAGATCGAGCGCGGTCGGCTGGTGGACATGATCACCGACTCCCATGCTTGGCTGCACGGCAAGAAATTCGCGTTATGGGGCGATGCCGATTTCGTGATGGGCATGGTCAAGTTCCTGCTTGAAGTGGGCGCGGAACCGACCCACATTCTCTGTAACCACGCCAACAAGCGTTGGAAAAAGGCGGTCGAGGAAGTCCTCAAGGCATCACCGTTCGGTGCCGGTTGCGAAGTCCACATTGGACGGGATCTCTGGCACATGCGCTCGCTGGTGTTCACTAACAAGCCAGATTTCATGATCGGCAACACCTACGGCAAGTTCATCCAGCGTGATACCTTGTACAAAGGCAAAGAGTTTGAGGTTCCGTTGATCCGCATTGGCTTCCCGATTTTCGACCGTCACCACCTGCACCGCCAGACGACGCTCGGCTATGAAGGCTCCATGTACATGCTGACGACCATCGTCAACGCCATCTTGGAAAGGCTGGACGACGAGACCCGCGGCATGGGCACGACGGACTACAACTACGACTTGGTGCGTTAACCCCCTCACCCGGCCCCTCTCCCGCAGGGAGAGGGGTGCCAAGTCCATCTCCCTGCGGGGGAGGGATTTAGGGTGAGGGTTTCCCCTGGTTCCCACGCGCCGCGTGGGAACCAGTCGGCCCGCGCTGCGGGCCCTAACTGCATTCCCACGTGGCGCGTGGGAGCGAGAATCCGGAGACCGCTATGCCCGAAGTGATGATTAGCAAAAGCAAAGAAAACGACAAGCTCATTTTCTATGTGCCGAAGAAGGACTTGGAAGAAACCATTGAGTCTCTGGAATTCGATACTCCCGAAAAATGGGGTGGGACAGTGGTATTGGGGGACGGCCAGGAGTTTTATCTGGAACCCATCGCCCCACCGAAATTGCCGATTACCTTGCGGGCCAAGCGGGCCGGCGGCGGGGATTAAAGCCCTCTCCCCCAGCCACTCTCCCGCAGGGGAGCAAAAGCCCATCCACCTGCGGGGGAAGGGGTTTGATGCAGGGCAAATCCTTAACTTAATGGCACTGACGCGCTACCTGGAAACCCTATCCGCCCGCGCTGCGGGCCGAATTCGCGGCGCGGCGCGCCAACCGCATTCCCACGCAGCGCGTGGGAACGAGAAATAAAAGAGGTTGAACATGACCACAACCGTTCTTTCCCGTGAACTGGCTCTGCGCGTCGGCCTCGCGGCCCGCGTCTTGCCCGATGTCAGCCCCCGGCATTTGCTGGAGGTGTTGATCGAAAAGCTAGGTTCTCCCCTGACCGAGGAGAAGCTCAGCCATGTCACCGTGACCCAACTCAAAAGCGGCTTTGGCAGCCCGGACGGCGAGGAGGACACTGAGCATCTGGACGTGGTGTCCATCCCCAATTACAAGGAAGCTGTGCGCATCCTCTGGGGCGAGGCGGTGGATGCCGGCCTGCCCGAACCGGAAGCCTACGCCGAGGGCGATATGCCCGGTTCCATCCGTGTCGCCATCGCCTCTAACACCGCTGAACGCATGGACGGGCATTTCGGCTCCTGCCTGCGCTTCCTGGTCTACCAAGTGAGCCAGGATGCCATCCGCCTGATCGATTTGCGCACAACCGTGGGCGCGGACGAGTCCGATGACCGCAACGCCTTCCGTGTCGAACTCATCAAGGACTGCCAGGTCTTGTATGTGGTGTCCATCGGCGGGCCAGCGGCGGCCAAGGTCATCAAGGCGGGGATCTACCCGATGAAGTTGCCGGAAGAAGCCGAGGCCCGTGAAGTGCTGGCCAAGCTGCAAACCATCCTCATGGGCAATCCACCCCCTTGGCTGGCCAAGATCATCGGCGTGTCCGCATTCCAAAAAAGGCGTTTCGACGAAGACGAGCCTCTGGAGGAGGATGTCGGATGTTGAATGCGGAAACCGTCGAGGCTATCGCCGCTGAATTGCAGGTTGCCGGTCTGTCCGAGCAAAGCTTAGGGAGGCTTCGATCCAGCCATCCGAAAATCCATTTCACCTATTGCATGGATGACGACGTGGGTGTCCAAACCCCTTTTGCCAGTCGGCCCGGCTTCAATAGAGTTGTTCCCGGTGTTAAGTTAATGATTATAGGCTATTTTTAGGTTCCAAAGACCCGCCGGAACCCAAAAAAGGAAATCAATGAGCCAGTCCAGGTGGTTTCTGATCCGATGGGTCAGGCAATGGAAAGCCTTCATCCCGCCGATGGCGTGTTCCACGGAAACGCGGGTTCCCGCATGCTGCCGGTTATGTTTGACCTGCGCGGCGGTCAGTTTCGGCTTCGGGTTGTTTTTAGATTTCTTCGGCCTTTTGTGTGGAAGGTTTATCTTGGATTTCACGCCATAATCTTTTTGCGCACCTTGGAACCCAAGGTCGAGCCACAGATTCACTCGATGGAACCATTTCAGTTTTGGGTCGAATACCTTTTTCATGAGCTTGTAGTCGTGGACGCTGCCGGCGAAGACGCAGAAGAGGAAAAGGATTTTCCGGTGCAGGGTCGTGAGGACGAGCGCCTGGAGCGTGTGGCGTTTTTTTTTCCGCTGAAGCGGGCCTTCTGGAGTTCCCCGTCCTGCGGCCTGACGCAGGCGCACTCCATCCCGTCGATGATGACGTCGCCATATTTATCGACGAGTCGCAGGAACTCCTCGGGAGTCCCAGGCGACCGCTCAGGGAGCACGCCGAGGTCCGACAGGCTCCGCAGCAAGACGGGCAGGAGTTTCTCCACATGGTTGTGGGCATGCCCCGAACTGAAGCCGAAAAGGAAGCCCAGCACGTCGAAGGTGGGGTATGTCTTGAGGTAATACAAAATGAAGAAAAGCTTCTTCCCGGGCGTGTCGAGATGGCCTTTTGGCCCGCCCGTTGGAACCTGCTTGATTTCGCCCTGCCGACACCTTTCCAGTTGGACGGCATCGTAGGCCGCCGCGAAGGCCGCAAGGAGGATGTTGAATTTTGGCAGGCTCATGCCGATGACGGACTTAATCTTGCGGTCATGCTTCTTGCCATCCAGCTTTTTAAATCTTTCGAAGGCCATGGGTTGTCTATTTTCTGTAGGGTATGGATACCCTATAATAAGGCAGTATTAAAAAAATTAACAGGGTCGGGAACAAGTCTAATATCTATCTGGTGGACGGGCGCGAGCACTGCATGAAGTTCACCCGTGAAATCGGCCACGCCACCGGCTTGGTGCTGGCAGAGGTGATCGAAGATGTTTGATTTAGGTTCCCTCTTTCTGTGGGAGAGGGTGAGGGCTATCTATGCTAACTAACGCAATTTCCGAAAATATGTCTTTGGTGGAGGAATCCGCCGACGCCGACCGTTTCGATGGCCTGTTGTTGAGCAAGATTTGCAAAGACACGCTGGCCGGTTCGGGCGACCACACCCTAGTGGATCGAATCCAGAAAGCCTACCCCAATTACCCTTTGCGGCTGGCGCGGCACGGCCACGAATGGTACCGGCTCGGCGGGGTCATCAAGCCGGACAGCGGCCGCATCGCCACCGACTTGAACGAATGGGCGGAACGCACTTTCATCGAATGCGGCCAGAACTTCAACACCTTGTTGGATTATTGCGAGGAGGGCAGCTTCCTCGCCACCCGCCACAAGGGTGTCAGCCTTTATCTGGTCGCGCAGACCGGGACTGGCGCCGAGGATTTCGTGCAGATTGAGGTGGATAGGACACAGGAGGTGGCAGACCGTTATCTCATCGACGCCGAGCAGCCGCCGGATGATTTGGAGGAATTGATCGACCCGCTGGCACCGCTGAAGGTCGAGCCTTTCGCCGTCGGGGCTTCCCGCTACACCTATCGGCGCAAGACTGAAGTCGCCGTGTTCATGCGTGAACTCGCCAAGCACCGGGTCGACCGCCATCCGGCGCAACGCTTCATGGACGATTGGAACGCCAGCAGTGCCGGGCCGAAGATGGTGTTTTGCCATGACTGGTCTGTCCGCCTCAACCAGCACAAAGGCAAGCATGGCGAGCAGGTCATGAATGTGGAAGTGGTTAGCAACCGCAGCCGCGACCTGCCCCGGCTGGAAAGCCCGGATGCCAAGAAGGGCAAGGCGCTGCAAGCCCTGATCAGCCGCTTCGACAGCCAGGCGGGCTATCCCTTCGCCTGGTTCTTCTTCATGGTGAAGGGGCTGGTGTCGCCCCATGTGGGCGTTTCGGTGCACCGGGATTTGAGCGGGGACTATGCCTATTTGCCCGACAAAGACGCCGCCGTGTTGGCGCGATGGATTGCCGCCCCTTATTTGCTTTAATCCCCTCTCCCTCCGGGAGAGGGTTAGGGTGAGGGTTTCAAATGTACCAGCGCATATCCGTATCGACCTCCGGCCACTTGATCCATGAGCGGAACCCCATCATCTTCGATGTGCGTGACACGGCGTCTTACCAAGCCGCCCATCTGCCCAATGCCATTTACCTTTCGGACCAGACCCTTAAGTCCACCATCAAGAAAGCCGCCCGTGACCGCCCCATCCTGGTGTATTGCTATCACGGCAATGCCAGCCAAGACATCGCCAAGCTGTTCTGCGATTTTGGGTTTTCCGATGTCTATAGTTTGGACGGCGGTTTCGAGTCTTGGCATCGCGAGATGCCTTGTGCGGTTCATTCGCCAGTCCAGGCGGAATCGGAACCTAGCATTGATTTCAGCGCTTGGCTGGTTGAGCAGCAATTCGACCCCGAGCATTTAGAGGTTTGCGTCCAGGGCATGGCACCGTTGATCAAAGCTTGCCAGTCGGGCCGGGCCGATGTCGCCGCCGCGTTGATCCGGGCGGGGGCAGGGTTGGACGCCGTGGATGGTTACGGCAACGATGCCCTCTGGGCGGCCTGCTTCAGTGGCGATCTTCCCACCCTCGCCGTGCTGCGGGATGCTGGCATCGACCTTAACCGGCAAAACATCAACGGCTCGACCTGCCTGATTTACGCCGCCTCCGCAGGCAAGACTCGTGTGGTGGAGTTCCTGCTGCAAGCCGGGGCGGATGCCCGCCTGGAAAACCAAGACGGGTTCACCGCCTTGGATTTGGCCGCGAATATTGAGATCCTCAAGCTGCTGAAGCCTTACCGATAACCCCGGCCATTGTGGGAGCGCTTTCCAAGCGCGGTTTCCAACGCCATCAGTTTAAAAGTCGCGGTTAGAAACCGCTTCCACGACATTATCCATCCAATTAGGAAAAACCATGAAAACCGAAGACACGATCCGCCTGCAAATCGAAGCCAACCCCGTCCTGCTGTACATGAAAGGCACCCCGGCCAAGCCGGAATGTGGCTTTTCCGCCAAAGCCGTCGCCGCGTTGCAATCCACGGGGGTGGGCTTCTCTTATATCAACGTGCTGGCAAACCCTTTCATCCGCGAAAAGCTGCCTTCGATCTCGCGCTGGCCGACTTACCCGCAATTGTTTGTAGCGGGGGAATTGGTGGGCGGGGCGGACATCGTCGAGGAAATGAATCTCTCCGGCGAATTGAAGTCCTTGCTGGAAAGTGCTGTTTCCGCCAAAGCGGAGGCATGAGCGAAGTGGAGACTTCAGACATCCAGCAGGCCATCGAGCAGGCCATCCCCGATTCCCTGGTTTTCCTGGAAGGGGAGGGCTGTGACTTTTCCGCCATCGCCATCAGCGACAGCTTCCAGGGTTTGTCCTTGGTCAAACGCCAACAAATGGTCTTGGCGCCGGTGTCGGACTGGCTCGCCAGCGGCACGCTCCATGCCTTCAGCGTCAAGGCTTACACGGTGGTGGAATGGGAAAACCGCCAGGCCGCCGCTGCGGGGCTGGTGCAAATCCAGCCCTGAAACTTCCTGTCCCTGCGGGAGAGGGTAAGGGCGACGGAACTAGAGGAATTCAATCTTGAGCGACATCGAAGCCCCTCCCGCCGCCGATTGTGCGGCCTGTCCCTTCCGCGAAACCCTGCTGTCGGCCTCACGCTGCAAGCCTGCCGATGTGTGTGTGCGGGCTGAGAGCGGCAGGCAGATCGACCGATTCCTCAAACGCAACCCGGAACTGGCCTTCGATTATCTGCGCGATGCTTTTTGGGAGCGCCGGGCCATCGCCGTCCGCTACGTCCCGGCGGAGGCGGTGGTGGATCTCATCGACGACGAAGACGAAGTGGTGCGCCGCGCCGTCGCCTACCGCTTGCCCCCCGGCCATCTCGCCCGCCTGCAACAAGACCCTGACCGCGAGGTGCGCATCACCATCGCCGACCGCCTGCCGGTGGAACAACTGGAAACCATGGTCAAGGATGAGGATTACCTCGTCCGCGCCTATGTGGCGAAACGCCTTCCGGAAGGCCGCTTGTTCCGCATGATCTGCGACCCTGACGAGCATGTGCGCAAACAAGTCGCTGGGCGTTTGCCCTTGCCTAGCCTGGGCTTGATGGCCCACGACCCGGATCTGCAAGTGCGCCGAATCGTAGCCGAGCGCATGGAACCCGATTCGCTAGTCATCCTGCTGAACGACGAGGAATGGCTGATCCGTTATCTGGCGGTGGAACGTGCCCCGCTTGCGGCGGTGAAGAAGTTGGCGGAAGACCCGGTGGCGGATATTCGGGAGAGGGTTAGGCAGCGGTTGGAGCAAGGCTTGTAGAATCAAGGCGTCATGCCCCCATGGGAATCTTGGCCGTTTTTTTCGGCATTCCACCAGCCTCCCCCCAAGGCCACAAAAAAGGCCACCGTATCCTGGAAGCGTTGGGCCAAGGCGGTCAGATAACCGATTCTTGCCTGCTGGCACTGGCTGTCCACCGTGAGGACTTGCAAATAATTGACAAGGCCGGCCCGGTAATTAGCGTTTGCCAGCCGTAGCGATTCCTCGGCCGCATTCAGGGCTTCCCGTTGCGCTGCCAAGGCTTCGGCATCATGTTCCAGTGCCCTCATGGCATCGGCGACCTGCGCGAAAGCGCTGACCACGGTCTGCCGATAATTGGCCAGGGAACTCTGATAGGTTTCCATCGCGGCTTTGCGTCCGAACCACAAAGTTCCGCCGTGAAACAACGGTTGGGCGAAATTGGCGGCCATGCTCCAGAAGTTTCCGCTGCTCATGAACAGGTTGGCGAGGGACTGGTTATTGTATCCGTAGGTGCCGCTCAAGCTGATGCTTGGAAACATTGCCGCTGTGGCCACACCGATTTTGGCGCTGTCGCTACGAAGCTGGGCCTCGGCGGATAGGATGTCCGGGCGCTGTCGCACCAATTCGGAAGGCAGGCTCACGGGAATGTCAGCGGGAAGCGTCAGATCCACCAAGCCCAGGTCGGGCGGATTCCACTCCGCAGGTGTCCGGCCTGCCAAGTTGGCCTGCAAGTGTTCGCTTTGGCTGAGTCTCTGCCTTAAGGGTGGCAGGGTCGCCTCCATCAAGGCCAGCTGGCTGCGAAGGCTGACCACGTTCAGGAAGGGAACCGTACCCGCTTTCACTTGGTTTTCTGTGATCTCGATTTGCTTCCGCAATACGCCAATCAGTTGTTCCGTGGCCTCGACTTCGGCACGGTAGGCGGCACCGGCAATGACGGCGTTGATGATGTTGCCGGTCAGCGTGAGATAGGCGGCGAGTTCCGTATTGTGTTGCAAATCCTTTTGGGCTTGAAGGCTCTCGACGGCTCGGCGTTCGCCCCCGAACACATCCAGCGCATAACTGACCGTCGTCGAGAAAGTGAACAGGTTGAAGATGCTGCTTGATGAACTGCTGCCGAATTTTGCCGGGGAGAATTGTTGGCGCGAGGGGGAAAAGCCCGCGTCGATTTGGGGATAGAAGACGCCGTCGCCGGCCTGGAGGATCGCCTGGCTCTGGCGCAAATTGGCCTGGGCCGCCTGCAAGCCGAGATTGCCCGAGACCGCTTCCCTGACCACGGCATTGAGCGGGGTGGATTTGAATAGCCGCCACCAATCGGCTGCTATTTTGCCGCCTAGGTGGAAACGTTGCGCCCGGCCGTCTGCCTCAAGGGTGGCGGTCGGCGCGGCGCCATGCGTATAGCGTCCGACCGGGGGAGGTTCGGGGCGCACAAAGTCCGGCCCGACAGCACACCCGGTCAACAGAACCAGAGACAGGAGACCGCTTCTCCCTAGGCGCAGGCTTGTCATTTTTCACCGACATAAACATCGACCAACTGTCCTGGATACGCGGCAATATCCTTGGACTTCTCAAACCGGAAGATGACCGGCAAAACCCTGACATCGACCCGTTCGGTCTTCTGGTTGGACAACTGGATTTTGGGCGAGACGTAAGGCTGCACCCGCACGAATTCCAGAGGAATGCTGGCCGTCGTGCCGCGTATGAACATCTTGGCCTGCATCCGCTCTGCCGAAGGCAGTTTTGGCACGAGTATCTCGTCGATATAACAGCGGACGGCGAGTTGGTTTTGCGGGCTGCCCATGACTAGCACCGGATTATTCATGTCTTCCGTGTAAGTGCCATAAGTTCCCTGGGGGGAAATATAACTGCCGACCGCTGCCTTGATGGAGAGCACCGCACCGTCCGAAGGGGCTTTGATCGTGTATTTCGCCAACAACGCGCTCGCCGCCAGATAGGAATTATACAAGGCGTTATACTGTTGCTCCTGGTTTTTGATGTCATAAATCCAAGCGCCCGCCTTGGTCAGCTCATACTGTCGGGTGCGCCACCGCCAAATTCGCATCGGCCACCTTGACCGCATGGATGGCGTTGTCCAGTGTGTCCTTGCTGACGGACTGGGGATCCAGCTCAAATGACCGCTGCTGCTTGTCCAACTGGACTTGGGAGGTTTTGAGGCTTGCCTTCGCCAACATCATCTGCGCTATGGCCACTTCGAGGACTTCTTTCCGAGGCTGGGCTTTGAGCTCTTGCAGCATGGCCAAGGCGGCATCGGCTTGGGACTTCAACTGTTCCACGGTCGCCTTTTGGACGGAATCGTCCATCGTCAGGAGCGGCGCGCCTTGGTGGACGGCCTCACCCTCGGAAACCCAGATGCGGGTGATGACTCCCGCCACCTCGGGATAGAGATTGATATTCTCCCCGTTGGATTGGTAGCTCTCGATGATGCCGTTGGCGTAAATGCCCTTCGCGTAGGGATTCGGCGCGGGGTTGAACACCGGGGCGGGGAGCTTGGTCTCCACCCCGGACAGATAGGCGCTAGTCAGGCCGACCGCGACACCGAGACCCGACAGGATGAATAGCATCCGGTTTTTCATTCCTGTGTCCTATTGTTTTCTATGCCGGTGACCGCTCCGTCTTCCATGCGCATGATCCTATCCGCGTATTCGAAGATTCTGCTGTCATGGGTCACAATCAAAATACACCGGTTTTCATTCAGTATATTGGCCTTGACGAAAGACATGATCCTTCTGCCTGTGTCTCCATCCAAGGAGGCAGTGGGCTCATCAAAAATCAGGATGTCAGGGTGGCTGACGATAGCCCGGGCAATGGCCACACGCTGCTGCTCGCCTCCGCTCAGCTTGACGGGGGGCAGCAGCGCCCGGCCCTTGAGTCCGACGATCTCCAGATAGTCCATCGCCTCCCGGATGGCCTCATCCCAGTCGCGCCGTTTCAGGATCAGCGGGATTGCCACATTCTCGACCGTGGTCAAGCGGGGAAACAGATGGTAATCCTGAAACACGAACCCGATCCTGTTAAGCCTGAAGTCCGCCAATTGGTTGTTGTCCAGGCTCCAGATATTCGTTTCATCAATCCGCACGGTTCCAGAGTTTGGTCTGAGAATGCCGGATATCATGCTCAGCAGGGTTGTTTTGCCGCTGCCGGAGGGGCCTACGAGGAAAAGTATTTCCCCAAAATAGGCATCGAAATCGACATCCCTGACCGCGTAAGTTTTGGCGTCACCTTCGCCGAAACACTTGACCAGTTGCCGTGCGCTAATAGCCGTGGCGGGCATCTCAGCCTCGGAAAACGTCGAACGGCTCGATCTTGAGCACTCTCCGCACACCGATATAGCTGGAAAAGATGGCGATGATGAGCACCATGACAAAGGCGATGGCCAGATTGGTGTAGGTGACCGCGCTCGCATAGTTTGGGAGTCTCAGTTTCGCCAACGCGATCATCAGTGTGCAGAGGCCGACGCCAAAGCCGTATCCGGTCAATGCGGTGAAGCCGGCCTGGAAAACAATCATCACGACCAGCTCATGGCTTTTCGCACCTATCGCTTTCAAGGCACCGAACTTGTCGAGGTTCTCCAGGATGAAGGTGTAAAAGGTTTGCCCGGAGATGGACAGCCCCACCACGAAACTGATGAGCGTCATCAACAAGATGTTAGTTCCAAGCCCGGTCTTGTATTTGTAATAGGTTGAGATTTTTTGGCTGAATTCCTCGTTGGTCACGGCCAAATAGCCCAATTTGTGGACTTCCTGCTTGATGCGTTCCACGGCGCTATCGTCTTTCGGCTCAACCAATATGTACGCGGTGGTGAGGCGGGTGGAGGGTATGTACTGGATCGCCCGGTTGAATGTGGTGTAAAGCGTTGGGATTCCGAACAATCCGTTGGATGCCACCTTGGCGATGCCGACAATCACCCCGCGATTGTCGTTAAGCTCGAACTCGGTGCCTAAGACGGGATTGCCCATTTTCTCGAATTCCACATCCTTGACGACGACAAACCCATTTTCGGCGTAGATGTTTTCGATATTCCCTTCCAATAACGCTGGCCTGCCTAGCAAGCTGGCATCGTCCAAGCCCAGCACCGTCACAGGCTGATAGATGCCGTTGCGGAGTTTCACGGTGGCCCCCCCGGAATACAAAGGCACGGCATATTTGACACCCTCCATGCTGCGCACCGCATCCAGCACGTAATCCGGCATCGGTATGCTGTTGGCAACCGTATTGACGGCAGGATCCATGACCCAGATCTTGGCCCCGATGTTGGTGACAGTGGAGGATGCGCTTTTCAACACGCCTGCGAATATGGAAGTCATCTGCACCATCAAAAAAACGGCGAAGGTGATCCCTATGAGCAATGCGGCGAATTTCCCTTTGTCATTCACCAGCAGTTTGAATGCGATCTTCAGAATTCCTTTCATGGAACCCCCTTTTTGCCATCGAAGCCATTAATCCATGTGGGCGGGATAATCGAAAAGGCTACGGCGGGGTCGTTTGCGGCGGCGGTAAATTGGGCGGCGGGGGCGGATGCCATTCTTCGCGAGTGTTGTATAACAATTGTTGCGGCACTGGAACCCTGTGCCCTTGTCCATACATGCATTGGATATAGTCGATGTCGTAACGATGTTGCCCTTCTTCCTTGGAGTCGGGTGCCTTTGGCGATGCCATAAGCTGGGAATAGGCGGACGTCCTGCATTTCATGTCATCATCATGGAACTGGGCAAAATCCTTCCCTCCACCCGGCAAGACCAAAACACTGGGGCCATTCGGCATCGTAGAACATGCGCTTAACCCTAGGGCAAGCAGTAGGCATGCAAAAATTTTTACCATGGATGAGTCCTCCTTTAGGGAACAATTTTCTGCCAAAGAGCTGGACACTCCCTGACATAAGGATAATAACCTTTCGGATTTTTGCAGTAATACCAGAATCCCGGTTCCTGGCCCATAGGCTGCGGATCAACCTGCTCCCAGTTGGATTGGCATTGCGCCACATGGGGGTAATAGCCTTCCGGATACGGACAATATTCCCACGCATTCGCTTCGAGGGGATGGCTTTGCGGGGCGCTGTCTTGTTCGATGTACACTGGAGGCGATGTGGGTGCCGCCACCGCTTCCGGGGAATAGTAGGGTGGATAGGAGGAGTAATATGGCCAGTAGTAGTAGGATGGCCATAACAACGAATATCCTGCGTAGAATCCTAATCCCGGATATCCATATCCGTAATAGCCACCCCCGCCAAATCCGCCGCCCCCGCCACTATATCCGCCACCCCCGCCATGTCCGCCATGTCCGCCATGTCCACCGCGAGCCGACGCCGTTCCACTGGTTAAAAAAGCAACCAGAACCACCAGTATAGACAAGATTTTTGCGCTCATTTTTTGCTCAGATGCCGATCTTTCCAGTATTTTCCAGATATTGGATGATCTGCCGGGCGCAGGTTTCCAGGCTCTCTTCGCCGGCCATGACAACAATCTCGGGATTCACCGGTGTCTCATAGGGCGATGATATGCCGGTGAATTCGGGAATCTCACCTCGCCTGGCTCGTTTATACAGGCCTTTCACGTCGCGTTGTTCACAGATGCTCAAGGGTGTGTCGCAGAAAATTTCGATGAAGTCGCCCGGTGCCACGGACGAGCGGACGGACGCACGGCTTTTGACGGTCGGGGAGATGAAGGCGGCCAAGGTGATGACCCCGGCGTCGATGAACAATTTGCCTATTTCGCCGATACGCCGGATATTTTCGCCACGGTCTTCCACACTGAAGCCCAAGTCGGAACAAAGGCCTTGGCGGACATTGTCCCCGTCAAGCACATAAGTCCTGTAGCCGCGATTGAACAGAATCTCCTCGACGCGATGGGCGAGTGTCGATTTCCCGGCTCCAGACAATCCGGTGAACCAAAGCATAAAACTGGCATGTCCGTTTTGCTGCCCACGAAGATTCCGGGTCACCTTGGCGTGCTTCCCAATGTTCTTTGGATCAAGGGAATCCATCGTAATGAAATCTCTTGAGGGCATTTTCCTCACTGGCCCTGATTTTTTGTTCAAGCTCAGGGGTGAGATAAGCGGGGAAACGGTTCTGCTCGCTCACATTCTTAGGAGGGCAGCTCCGTATCGCCTCTTCGTCGAAGTCCTCGCCCGCCGCGCGCAGGGCCGTCAAAAGGTCTTCCTGCAGATTCTCATATTTTCCTATGTATTCTATTTCCGAGCCTTGGGCTCCGACAAATGCCTCGAAAGTCCTGCCGCAAATCCCGGGATAATGCCGCAAAGCATTTTCGACAAATTCATGGAAATTGGCTGAACAGAAAAGTCTGTCCAACGGATTATGTATATCCCAGCCATTATCCATCTTGTATTGCCAATAGGATCGATACATGCTCAGAGGGTTTCTCACAAAAGCGAATTTATATTTATCCAGGCATGGGCATTGCGACAAGTCGGGGTGCGGATTCCAGCCAACATGGAACTCTTCATATTCCAAACCCGCCAGCCTGATGGCTTCCTTTACCCAAGTCCCGCCTGTTTTTGGAACGTGCAGGAAGCAGGAATTTTTTAAGATTATCATCGTGCGCTGCTCCCATGCCGTGCGCCGGAGAGTGACATCCTCCCCTTCGGCGCATGCGCTCTGGAAGCAAAAAACACGGCCATTTCTCCCGGCCCCTGCAATAGCAGGGCAAGTTTGCTTGTCTGTTTCATGGTCGGTACCTGGAAATAGGTGGATTCGACGAAGAACCTCGGGGCGGCATCGCCCTCGCCAACCATTGGACAACATGCGTGTATCGGGAGTGTTTCTACGATGTAGCTTTTTGTGTGAGCCCGGCCCGGACGTTTTACCGAAGCGGGCAGGGATTTGCGCAATTGTATCTTGCGGGGGAGATTATGCGACGCTTGCCCGCAAGTTTGTCAAGGATTTGCTGAATCTTGTCGGGGCGATGGATAAATTGAACCCATGGTTGTCTCCGTCGCCATGGCTTTCGGCTCGGAGTCGGTAGTGTCCAACTCATTGCGGTAGCAGGAAAAAGCCGAAAGCTAAGGGGCTTCCTGATGGCAAGGGCTTAACCTCTGTTGACCCATCGCCGTCCGTCCCGCTCCAGCAATTCTTCGGCGTCTTTTGGCCCCCAGGAGCCGGCGGCATAGTTGGGGAATGACCGGGGCGGCAGCGCTTTCCAAACATCCAGGATCGGTTGGATCAGGCTCCAGCCGGCTTCCACCATGTCGGCCCGTTGGAACAAGGTCTGGTCGCCGGTCATGCAGTCGTGCAGCAGGCGTTCATAGCCGGTGTTGGAACTGGCCCCGAAGTAATCCTCGTAATCAAAATCCATTTTTACCGTGCCGAGTTTCATCAAAGGGCCGGGCATCTTCGCGTCGAATTCCAACGAAATGCCTTCGTGGGGCTGCAAATGGATCACCAGCCGGTTGTGCTGGATCTGCTCGCCCAGCCCGGTGTTGCGGAACAGCACCATCGGTGGGCGGCGGAATTGGATCACGATTTCGGTGCTGCGCGTAGGCATCCGTTTGCCGGTGCGCAGGTAAAACGGCACATCGCCCCAGCGCCAGTTGTCGATGTTCAGCTTCATCGCGACGAAGGTTTCCGTCTTGGAATTGCGGGCGACTTTTTCTTCGGTGCGGTAAGCGGGCAAGCCCGTTCCATCCACGACGCCCTCATCGTATTGACCCCGTGCCGTCATGCTGAGCACTTCCTCAGGGGTCGGGATTTGTACCGCCCGTAGCACCTTGGTCTGTTCGTCGCGCACGCCGTCGGCTTCAAAGGAAATAGGTGGTTCCATCGCAATCAGCGATAGCAGTTGGAACAGATGGTTGGGTACCATATCCCGCATCGCCCCGGCGTTCTCGTAATAGACGCCCCGGCGCTCGACGCCGACTTCCTCGGCGGCGGTGATTTGCACATGGTCGATGTAGCGGCGGTTCCAGATCGGCTCGAAGATGCTATTGGCGAAGCGCAGCACCATGATGTTCTGCACGGTTTCTTTGCCCAGATAATGGTCGATGCGATAAATCTGCCGCTCCTTCAACACGTCCTTGATCTCTCGGTTCAGTGCTTGGGCGGTTTCCAAATCATGGCCGAAGGGTTTTTCGATGATAACCCGCCGCCAGTGTCCGCTTTCCTCCTTTGCCATGCCGGAGTTGCCCAGATGGCGGATGATCTCGCCAAAAAATGTCGGCGCGGTGGCTAGGTAATAAAAATAGTTATCGTCGATGGCGTTCTTGCCGCCCACTGAGTAACACTTGTCCCGCAGCTTCCAATAGAAATTCTCGTCGCGGAAATCGCCTTTGACGTAATGGATGCGCTTTTCCAACCAAGCCCAGACTTTCTCGTCCACCTCGCTTAGGGCATAGGTGCGCAAGTCTTGGCCCAATTGCTCGCGGAAGGTTTCCTCGTCCAGATCGTCGAAGGCCGCGCCGATCAGCGCAAATTTGCGCGACAGCAGTTTGGCCTTCGCCAAGTTGTACAAGGCAGGAATCAGCTTGCGTTTGGTCAAATCGCCGGTCGCGCCGAAGATGGTCATCACACAAGGGTCGCCGGAGCGGCCTGTGTGGCCGTTGCTCGGGCGGCTGGTCACGCTGTCACAGTCGCTGGAACCGCCCGAGATCAGGGGCAAATCAGGGAAGGATTCGCTCATGAGGTTTCACCGTGGCCGCCAAATTCATAGCGCATCGCCGAGACGATCTTGCAGGCGAAGCTGTCCTGGCCCCTGGAACTGAAACGCTGGAACAAGGCCGCGCTCAACACCGGCGCGGGCGTGCCTTGGTCGATAGCGGCCTCGACCGTCCAACGGCCTTCGCCGGAGTCTGACACCGAGCCGCTGAAATTCGCCAAGTCAGGTGCTTTTGCTAAGGCGCTGGCGGTCAGATCCAACAGCCAAGACGACACCACGCTGCCGCGCCGCCACAATTCGGCGATGTCGGCCAGCTCGAGATCGTATTGGTAATGCTCGGGATGCTCCAGCGGCGCGGTCTCCGCGTTGGCAGTCGTTGTCGCTTTGCCGACATTGGCCCGGCGCAAGATGTTGAAGCCCTCGGCATAGGCGGCCATCATGCCGTACTCGATGCCGTTGTGGACCATCTTGACGAAATGCCCGGCCCCGGCCTCACCGCAGTGCAGATAGCCCTGCTCGACGGTGGTGCCGGGTTCGCGGGCGGGCGTTTCGGCAATGCCGCCTTTGCCCGGCGCCAAGGTTTTGAAGATCGGATCAAGATGCGCGACGGTTTCCGCCTCGCCGCCGATCATCAAACAATAACCGCGTTCCAAGCCCCAGACGCCGCCGCTGGTGCCGACATCCACATAGTGCAAGCCACGCTCCGCCAGCGCCTTCGCCCGGCGGATGTCATCCACATAATGGGTGTTGCCCCCGTCGATCAAAATATCGCCCGGCGTGAGCAGACCGGCCAATTGATCCAGGCTGCGATCCACAATCGCCGCCGGCAGCATCAGCCAAAGCAAACGGGGAGCCGGCAATTGCGCAACCAACTCTTCCAAACTACTTGCCGCCAACGCGCCTTCGGCGGCCAGGGTCTGCACCGTCTGCGGGTTGAGGTCGAAAGCCACGCATTCATGTCCGCCGCGCAGCAACCGGCGCACCATGTTTCCGCCCATCCGGCCCAAACCAATCATGCCTAATCGCATCGTCATTTCTCCTCATGCAGTGTAAATAGTGCTGGGCCATTGTGTTGAGGGCCCGATTCGTTTTCATATAGCGTAGCAACAGTGAGGCCAAAAGCTTCACTAGGCGAGGCTTCCCCCTTTGCAAAAGGGGGATATTGAGGGGGATTTATTTATGGCTTCCACGCGTCGCCTGGGAGCGGGCAAGGCTGCAACCTCCACGATATCAGGATTCATGGATTCGGTTTGGTTTGGATGGTTAATCAGCGGAAATGGACTGTGCCACGGGGAAATCTAAATCAGCCGGGTTTTATGGTGTGCCGCCACTGGATTTGTAAGGCCTCATACCGGGGTGTGAGGGTAGGGTTTTAGGGCAAAGCTGACAATTTAGCTTGATGGGTTTGAATATTGCGCCTTGGGTACATGGATATTCAGCAATTCCCACACTTCGGCGTTGCATTTAAGGTCTTGGGATCTCAATCATCGTCGTCTTCATCATCGTCGTCCATGCGCCGACGCCGCACCGTTTTCGGATCGGCGATGATGGGCCGGTAAATCTCGATGCGGTCGCCTTCCTTGACCGGCGCGTCCAATTTGACCAGCTTGCCGAAGATGCCGACCTTCTGTGCGCTTAAGTCGATTTCGGGAAACCGCTTGAGGATGCCGGAATGGCGGATGGCCTGTTCCACCGTGCTGCCGTCCGGGGTTTCCAGCCGCAGCCACACTTGACGGTCGGCTTCCGCATAACACACGCCCACGTTCATTGCCTAAACCCTCACCCTAACCCTCTCCCAGAGGGAGAGGGGAATTAAGTGCTACGTCAGCCTCGACGGCTTTGGCTTGAAGCTTCCGATCTAGCACCTTCTTAGCCGCAAGCATGAAACCCAGCATCAGGAATCCGCCCGGCGGCAGGGCCATCAGCAGGAAGCCACGGTATTTCTGGATCAACACGGTCTCCAGCCAGGCGAAGGATTCGCCCATCAACAGCGATGCGTTCGCAAACAAGGTGCCGGAACCTAGGATTTCCCGCGCCGCGCCCAAGGCCACCAGCGCAAAAGTGAACCCCAGGCCCATCATCAGCCCGTCCATGGCCGCTTCGGCCACCGGCTGGCGCGAAGCGTAAGCCTCGACCCTTCCTAAGATGGCGCAGTTGGTCACGATCAGCGGAATGAACAGCCCCAAGACCTTGTGCATTTCGTGCAGCCAGGCGTTCATGACCATGTCCACCAGGGTCACGACCATGGCGATCAACACCACGAAGATGGGGATGCGGATTTCCGGCGGGATAAACAAACGGCCACGGGACACCGTGGCGCTGCACACGACCATCACGGCGGTGGTCGCAAGGCCCATGCCCAGCCCGTTCACCGCCGTGCCGGTCACGGCCAGCAAGGGGCAAAGGCCGATGCTCTGGCTGAAGACGATGTTGTTGTCCCACAGCCCGTCGCGGGTGATTTTACGGAATTCTGCGTTCATGGTGTCGCTCTCTTCATCTTCTTCCCCCTTTGCTAAAGGGGGACTGAGGGGAATTTCTTTACTCGGCCAGTTGCTGTAAATTCCCCCTAACCCCCCTTTTGCAAAGGGGGGAACCTTCTATTCCAGCAATTCGTCCTTATGCCGCTGGAAAAACTTCAACCCCGATTCCACCCCATGCACCACGGCGCGGGGCGTGATGGTGGCGCCGGCGAACTGGTCGAAATCGCCGCCGTCTTTCTTGACCTTCCAGCGTTCCGGGGCCAAGTTCTCCAAAGAGCGCTGGTTGAAGGACAGTATCCAGTCGGATTTGCCACGCTCGATCTTGTCCCCCAAGCCCGGCGTCTCGGCATGGGCGATGACACGGACACCCAGCACCGCGCCGTCCATGCCCACGCCCATCATCAAGGTGATCGGGCCGGAATAGCCGCCGCTGGCGATGAATTTGAAGGCCACGCCGGTGACTATCCCTTGTTGGCGGGCGATGTAGACTGGCGTTGCCTGGTTGCCATCGGCGAGGGTTTTCACATCGTGCAACAGCACGTTGTCATGCAGTTCGGAAGGCAGGACTTGCTCCAAGGTGGCTTGCATGTCCTCTTCTTGGCGGGCGGCGATGGAGCCTCGCGTCGCCAAGTCGCCGAAGCCCAGCAATAGGCTGGAAGCCAGCCCGGCGGCGGCGAGGATGTAGGTTTGATAATCCAAGCGCTGGCGCAAGGCGTCGAGGTCGTCGAACTGCCGCAGCAGCTTTTCCCAGCGGCTTAAGGCGAAACCGCGCAGGTTTTCCAGATTCACGCTGCTCATTGCCGTCCCTCCAATTCCAAAGGCTTGCCCTTGTGGTCACGGCCATAAATGCGGGGGCGCACGTAGTGGTCGATGATGGGGGTGACGGAATTCATCAATAGCACCGCAAACGCAACGCCTTCGGGAAAGCCGCCCCAGGTGCGGATGACGAAGACGATCAAACCGCAGCCCGCTCCGAATAGGATCTGGCCGGTGGCGCTATTGGGCGAGGTGACGTAATCGGTGGCGATGAAAAACGCGCCCAGCATCAATGCGCCGGAACTCAAATGCAGCAGCGGCCCGGCATAACGCTCGCCATCGATCAAGGTAAACACGCTGGCTAACAAGGCCACCGTGCCGAGCATGGAGAAGGGTATATGCCAAGTGATGACTTTTTCCCGCAACAGCCATACGCCACCCAGCGCCGTCAGCAAGGCCGAAGTCTCGCCCAGGCTGCCCCGGCTCCAACCCAGGATGGATTTGAGCAAGCCCCATTCTCCCGAGGCCAGCGACTCGTCCAAGCCCCGGCCTTGGGAGAATTCGGTTTTGATCCAGCCCAGCACGGTCGCGCCGGTCATGCCATCGGCCGGCATCTGGCCGTTGAAGATGATGGCCCACGCGGTTTCAAGGCTGGGCGCGTGGGAAGAGAAAATCGGCGCGGGGTTGACCCAGGCCGTCAGTTCCAGCGGAAAAGACACCAGCAAAGCCACCCGTGCCAGCATGGCGGGGTTGAACAAGTTTTGCCCCAGGCCGCCAAACACTTGCTTGCCCACCACGATGCCGATGAACGAACCCAAAGCGCCTATCCACCAGGGTGCCCAAGGTGGCAGCGTCAGGGCGATGAGCCAGCCGGTCAAGAGGGCCGAGCCATCGGCCAGCGTCGCGCTGACCGACTTGTCCGCCAGTCTCAGGCAAAAAGCCTCAAAAAACAGGGCCGAGGCCACGGTGACCATGAACAATAGCAGCGCGGGCCAGCCAAACACGAACAGCCCCCAGGCCGTTCCCGGCATTAGGCCCAAGATCACCGTCCGCATGATGTTCCGCACCTGAAGATCGGCGCGGGCGAAGGGCGCGCTTAACACTTGGCTGCTCATGCCGCTTCCTCCTGCTTCGGTTTCGGTTTGGCTTTGGCCGCTGCCGCCGCTTTGCGGGCTGCCGCCGCCGCCGCCGCTTCTTGCTTCTGGCGCTCGATGCGGGCCAACTTTTCTTCCGACAGGCGCTTGGTTTGGTCGGCCTTGTGGTTGGCTTGGTCGCGGGAGAGCAATTCGCCGTTGGCGTATTTGAAGTAATGCACCAAGGGGATTTCCGACGGGCAGACGTAAGAGCAGGAGCCGCAGGAGATGCAATCTTTCAGGCCATAGCCCAAGGCCGATTCCAACTGGCCGGCGCGAATCCGGCTCATCATCTCCAAGGGCAGCAGGCCCACCGGACAGGCGGTTACGCAACGGGAGCAGCGGATGCAGGATTTGGCATCGGACGCGGTGATTTCCTCGCGGGTCAGCCCTAAGATGCCGCAGGCGCCCTTGACCAGGGGGACGTTCGGGTGGGGCAGGGCATCGCCCATCATCGGCCCGCCCATGACGAAGCGGGCGGTATCCTCGGGCCGGTAGCCGCAATAGGCCAGCAGGCTGGCCAGTGGCGTGCCGAGTGGCGCATCGACATTGCGTGGCGCGCCCACCGCCCCGCCGCTGACGGTGATGACGCGGCTGATCAGCGGTTTGGCGTGGCGGATGGCCTGCTGCACGGCGTAGGCGGTGCCGACATTGTGCATCAACACGCCGACATCCGTGGCGCGGCCGCCGGCCGGGACTTCCTTGCCGGTCAGGTAGCGGATCAATTGCTTGTCCCAGCCCATCGGATAGAGCGATGGAACCAAGGCGATCCGCACCTTGCCCTGGCCTAGCTCGGCAGCGGCCAAGCGCATGGCCTCGTAAGCCTCGGGCTTGTTGTCCTCGATGCCGACGATGGACTGGTTGCAGCCCAGCCCGTGCAGCATGATCAGGATGCCGTCCACCACCTCCCGCGCCCGCTCGCGCATGAGCCTATCGTCGCAGGTCAGGTACGGTTCGCATTCGCCGCCGTTGATCAGCAGGGTTTGGATTTGCGTGCGTCTCCCTAAGTTGAGCTTCACTTTGGAGGGAAATGCCGCTCCGCCCAAGCCCACCACGCCTGCCGCGCCGACGCGCAGGCTGATTTCCTCTGGATCGAGGCTGAAAGGGTCTTTAATTCCGGGGCGGTCGATCCAACGCTCCTCGCCGTCCGGTTCCAGCAGCAGGGTAGGTGTGGGCAGGGCGGAAGGATGGGCTGAAGGATAATCCATGATGTCCACCACCACGCCCGAGGTGGGCGCGTGGATGGGCGCGGAAATATTGCCCTGACTCACCGCCAGCAACTGGCCTTTCAGCACCTTGTCGCCGACCTTGATGATCGGCTCGGCAGGCTGGCCCACATGCTGTTGCAAAGCCAGATACAACATCGGCGGCAGCGGAAAGTCCATATCGATGGGCCGGTCGGCGGTGGCTTCCTTGCGCGGTTCGGGGTGTACGCCGCCCCGGATCGTGCCGGGTTTCGTGGACCACAATAATGAAGAAATATCGAAGAAAGCCATGGCCTTAAGCCCCCGCCAAAGCCGCTTCCGGCTTAGGCCAACGCCAGTTGCGCAGGGTCGTTTTCACCGGATGCATTTTCAAACACTCGGTGGGGCAGACCTCCACGCACTTGGCGCAGGCGATGCAGGCATCCGACACGACGGAATGGATCATCTTCGGCGCGCCGACCAGGGCATCGGTGGGGCAGACCTTGGTGCAGCGGGCGCAGCCGATGCAGGTGGTTTCATCCACCCGCGCCACCAGCGGGACGGTATCTTTTAAAGAGGACAAGTCCAGTTCGATGGAAAGCTTGTTTGCCAGTTGTTCGGCCAGCGCCTTGCCGCCGGGCGGGCACAGGGTCGGCGGCGCTTCGCCCGCCACCAGGGCTTCCGCCGCCGGTCGGCAGCCGGGGAAGTTGCACTGCCCGCACTGGGAGCCGGGCATCATGCGTTCGATCTCGTCGATCAGGGGGTTTTCTTCTACCTTGAAATAGCGCGACGCCGCGCCCAGCAAGAAACCCAAACCCATCCCCAGGGCGGCGAGGGCTATGGCGGCGAATAGGATGTACATAGTGGCCTCCCTCTATCAATGCGTGTTCAAACCCACGAAACCCATGAAAGCCAGGGACAGTATCCCCGCCGTGATGAAGGCGATGGGCGTTCCGGCGAATGCCTCCGGCACATTCATTAGCGCCAGCCGCTCGCGGATGCCCGCGAAGATCACCATCACCAGCGTGAAGCCCAGAGCCGAACCGAAGCCGAACAAGGCGCTGTGCAGAAAATCGTATTCTTGCTGGATGTTCAAAAGCGCCACGCCCAACACTGCGCAGTTGGTGGTGATGAGCGGCAGGAAGATGCCCAGCACCTGGTACAGCACGGGGCTAGTCTTGCGCACCACCATTTCGGTGAATTGCACCACGGCGGCGATCACCAAGATAAACGTCAGGATGCGCAGGAAGCCTATCCCCAGCGGGGTCAGCAGATAATGCTCGATGGACCAACTCGCCACCGCCGTCAAAGTCAGCACGAACGTGGTCGCCAGCCCCATGCCGATGGCGGAGTCGAGTTTTTTGGACACGCCCATGAACGGGCAAAGCCCCAGGAACTTCACCAGCACGACATTGTTCACCAAGGCCGTGCCCAGCAATAGCATCAGGTAGTCGCTCACAGGATTTCCTCGGTCGGTCACAGGGAAGGAGCGCAAGGCTTGCCCCGCACGCCAAAAATCCCCTTCGGTATGTCCAGGATCAAAGCACGGGCTGTGCCAGAAGCCTCAAGTGTTAGGCATAGCATTGATTTTAAAGAATTCCTGCCTTCTGAGAGGGATTTTGGATTGTCGGAAAAAAAACAGGGGTAGGGGGTTGGGGCGGGATTGTCGGGTTTGTGACAGGCAAAGAGCCTGAAGCCCCAATCATGGGCGCGGCGGGATTTGAAAAACGGTGGAGGGATTAGGGCGCAAGGTGTGTTTCGTTCACCGTCGCACGGTGAGGGTGGACAGTCACCTGCACATCCACATCCTGATCGAGACGGTTGAGAACCGTTATCAGCCGATCAATGGTGAAGCGGTCGAGCTTGGCTTTGCGAATGCGCGAAAAGTCGGCGGCGGCAATGCCGGTCATTTCTTCGGCCCTGCGGACAGTCAGGGCGCGATCATCGAGGACGCCGATAATTTCAGAGGCCAGCAAAGCCTTGAGTTGTTCGGCGGCGGCATTGGGATAGCCGAAGTCAGCGAATACGTTACCGCTACCATGGATAAGTTCAAAAGGTTCGTCGGTCATCGGAGCGCCTCCTTTAATAAGCGTTTCAAGCGTTCATGCACGAGGTCTATTTCATGCTTGGGGGTCTTGATTGCCTTGCGTGGACTTTTTCTGAAAGGCATGGATAACCCACACCGCATCCCCTATCTGCACGGCATACACGACGCGGAAAGCGTCCCCACGGTGACGCAGGACGATTTCCATAATGCCGCTATCGAAGCCTTTTAGTGGCTTCACATGTTCGGCCATGCGGCCTCCGGCGGCGATGGTCAAGGCGCGTAAAGCCTCCGTTTGCACCGACACAGGAAACTCGTCAAACGCCTTCCGTGCGGCCTTGACCCATGAAATAGGTCGTGTGATCTCTTTCATGCTTAACCCCTCCCTGTTAATGTAGTCAAATTCGACTACATTGCAAGCACAAAAGCAATTCTTACCATGCGCCTGCCGGAACCGCTGTTGGATGCCATCAAGGAAGAAGCCGAGCGTTCGGGCATACCCTATCAGCGCTTCATCCGCCAGACGCTGGAAAACGCTGTGCATCCGCAGAAAAAAACTTGATTTAATTCAGGCTTTGGACAGCTTGCCGCCGCTTTTTGACCTTGATTTATGGTCTAGTCAAGAAATTTCGCACACTGGCGCAACGTCCCGCCATTGTTCGTTTGCGTGATGAATTGGCGGTAGACTTGGGAAGCTTTTCCGGCTGGCCGGTACGCCATTTACTGCCCTGTCTAATGGCGTTGTGATTGTCCGCGTTTTGCATGGCGCACACGACTTGGGCGCGGACTTGTTCGCTGAACAGAACGTTTGACCCACAGCCGGACAGTTGCCGCCCTGCTTTTCGCTATTTCCTAGCAAACCGCTCAGTTGCAAATTTTCATCAGTTTGATCTAATGCGCCAAAGCAACAAATATTTAGGACTAACGCATGATGTCATGCGTTAGTCCTATGCTTGGAATCTTGCTAAACCTAGCCAATATATCGCGGAGACCAGATCATGAAAAAACAACATGCAATAGTCATTTTTTCAATAGAGTTGTTCCCGGTGTTAAGTTAATGATTATAGGCTATTTTTAGGTTCCAAAGACCCGCCGGAACCCAAAAAAGGAAATCAATGAGCCAGTCCAGGTGGTTTCTGATCCGATGGGTCAGGCAATGGAAAGCCTTCATCCCGCCGATGGCGTGTTCCACGGAAACGCGGGTTCCCGCATGCTGCCGGTTATGTTTGACCTGCGCGGCGGTCAGTTTCGGCTTCGGGTTGTTTTTAGATTTCTTCGGCCTTTTGTGTGGAAGGTTTATCTTGGATTTCACGCCATAATCTTTTTGCGCACCTTGGAACCCAAGGTCGAGCCACAGATTCACTCGATGGAACCATTTCAGTTTTGGGTCGAATACCTTTTTCATGAGCTTGTAGTCGTGGACGCTGCCGGCGAAGACGCAGAAGAGGAAAAGGATTTTCCGGTGCAGGGTCGTGAGGACGAGCGCCTGGAGCGTGTGGCGTTTTTTTTTCCGCTGAAGCGGGCCTTCTGGAGTTCCCCGTCCTGCGGCCTGACGCAGGCGCACTCCATCCCGTCGATGATGACGTCGCCATATTTATCGACGAGTCGCAGGAACTCCTCGGGAGTCCCAGGCGACCGCTCAGGGAGCACGCCGAGGTCCGACAGGCTCCGCAGCAAGACGGGCAGGAGTTTCTCCACATGGTTGTGGGCATGCCCCGAACTGAAGCCGAAAAGGAAGCCCAGCACGTCGAAGGTGGGGTATGTCTTGAGGTAATACAAAATGAAGAAAAGCTTCTTCCCGGGCGTGTCGAGATGGCCTTTTGGCCCGCCCGTTGGAACCTGCTTGATTTCGCCCTGCCGACACCTTTCCAGTTGGACGGCATCGTAGGCCGCCGCGAAGGCCGCAAGGAGGATGTTGAATTTTGGCAGGCTCATGCCGATGACGGACTTAATCTTGCGGTCATGCTTCTTGCCATCCAGCTTTTTAAATCTTTCGAAGGCCATGGGTTGTCTATTTTCTGTAGGGTATGGATACCCTATAATAAGGCAGTATTAAAAAAATTAACAGGGTCGGGAACAAGTCTAATAGTGATATTAGGTTTATCGCCGGTCGCCTATCCACAAAGCCCACTGACAGAAGGCCATGTATTTATCGGCGGGGGTTCTACGTTTGTGAGTGACGTAACCATACCGGATGGTACAGTGATGGATCCAGGCCAGAACTTTACCAAGACCTGGAAGTTAAAGAACAGCGGTGCAACAAGCTGGAACGGCTACAGCCTGACTTTTGTCGGTGGCGACCAAATGGGTGCGCCGTCCTCTGTTTCTGTCCCAATGACATCACCGGGAGCGACTGTGGATATTAGTGTCCCGATGACGGCTCCGAAGGATGCTGGCAAACACCAGGGTAGCTGGCAAATGACTACTGCGGATGGAGAATTCTTCGGACAGGATGTCTTTGTTCTGATCGACGTTAAGTCTTCTACCTATGAAGGACGCACGTTCGAGGATTGGGAAACAGATCTTCATGCGCACTCACCCGCCGTTCGCGAGAAGGCTGTCGTTGGAGTTAGTCGCTTTGGTCGAACAGCTACGGTAGCCCTAATCAAGACTTTTCGCAGCGATCCTGACGAAAAGATCCGAGTGTTGGCTCTCTCAGCCTTGGGGGACGTCAGGCCAATAAGCAACGATGCAATTCGAGTATTCCTAGGGGCGGCTACTGACACTAGTCCTTCTTCTATGATTAGTTTTACTGCGGCCATGTTTATTCAAGAAGTACTGCCATCGCAAATTTCTCCAGAAGCGGTATCCACCCTCATCGAAGCAATGCGCGATGCCAACCCAATAACACGCCAACTTGCTATTCGGTTGATCGCTCCTCTAGGTCCTGCGGCCAAAGAGGCCGTGCCAACTTTGCACGAGCTGGCGGATCATGACCCTGAACCCGTGGTACGCAACTTTGCTAATGAAGCTCTCAAGCTGATCGAGCGGCATGGTGTCGGAGATAAATATGGCAGTCCGCGAAACTAACCACATAAGGTCAGGCTTATTACAACAGTGGTCTCTCAACATCGCGCTCAACCGAAGTGCTGTTATAATGCGGCCTTATTTATCCAATGTCCCCGGTTCTGCCGGGATGACAGCAACAGCCCGTAGATGGGTAGAGCGCGGCGAAACCCATCGAACCATAGAATGATCCTGAAAACGGCAGCTAGGCAGGTCGGGCAACGTCTTGTTGTTGCCCGATTGCGCAAGTTTTAAGGAAGCTCTGAATAAGCCGGAAATTCCAGCTTTGCCGGAAGGCGGCAGGGGGCGGCGGCCCGGAATGGCCGTTTTTCCGCCGGTTTTGACCCCGGAACGGGGCTTTTCCCGCCCTTCGCCCCCGTTTCATGGGGCGGCGGGCGGATCTGTCTCTAGCCCGCCGCCAATGCCTCCCGCGCATGGTAAAGGTTGCCGAGGGCGAACAGCAGGTAAAGCTGCTGCGCGTTCTTGGACAGGCCCCGGTAGCGCACCTTGGCGTGGCCGAACTGCCGCTTGACGATGCGGAACGGGTGCTCGACCGCCGCCCGCAGCGGGGCCAGCATGCGGTTGAGCAACGCCTGCTCGGCGGGCAATTCCGCCTCGCCCTTCTTGCGCTTGAACGGGAAGGCCCACACCGGGTCGTGTTCCTCCCGCTCGGCCTCCAGGTTGCGGTCGTTGCGCGTGTAGGCGCGGTCGCCGAGGACTACCGCCTCCTCGCCGTGCAGCAGCGCGTCGGTCATGCTGCCGTCGGCGACCTTGGCGGTGGTGACCTCCAGCGTGTGCACCAGCCCGGAGCCGGCGTCCACGCCGATGTGCGCCTTCAGGCCAAAGTGGTAGTTGTTGCCCTTCTTGGTCGAGGTCATCTCGGGGTCGCGCTTGCGGTCGCGGTTCTTGGTGGAGGTCGGCGCGGCGATGAGGGTGGCGTCCACAATCGTGCCCTGCCGCAGCAGCAGGCCCCTCTCCGCCAGCGCCGCCGCCGTCCCGTCGAACAGCGCCCGGGCCAGTGCGTGGGCCTCCAGCAGGCGGCGGAACTTGAGGATGGTCGTCTCGTCCGGCATCGCGTCCTCCCCAGCGTCCAGGCCCGCGAACGCGCGCAGCATCGGCACGTCGTGCAGCGCCTCCTCCATGGCCGGGTCGGAGTAGCCGAACCATCGCTGCATCAGGTGGATGCGCAGCATGGCCTCCAGCGGGAAGGGCCGGCGGCCCCGGCCCGCCACCGGGTAGTGCGGCGCGATCTTGGCCACCCACAAGGCCCAAGGCACCACCCGCTCCATCTCTTGGAGGAACTTCTGGCGCTTGGTCAGCTTCGGCTTCTTCACAAAAACGGGGGCGGCGAGTCCAAGTTGTTTCATGGCGGGTGCTCTGCGGAAATCGGGGACAGGCGGCTATTTTACCGCCGACAGGGACTTAATCAGAGTTTCCTTAAGTTTATGGGGAGAAAAATTATGAGCGCAAGAAGTGTGGTCGTGGTGATGCCTTTTGGTGGCAAGGGGCAAACCGAGCGCCGACGGGCAATCCTCAATTTTAAGCGCCTGGAATATCTTGTGCGCAATAAATGCGATGTCATCCCCGCCCGCCCGGCGGGAGATGCCGACCGCGTGGTCTACGCTGTCGAGGTTGCCAAGACCGCGATGGACAATATACCTGAAAAGGCGCTTCAACAAATTGAGGCGGCGGATATTCTAATCGCGTTGGTCGTCGAACCTAACCCGAATGTGATTTACGAAGTAGCCTATCGGCGCAAGGGTGACCTGCCAGTCGTCCTGGTGGTCGATTCGCCTGACAACCTGCCGCTCTATGTGCAATCCTTGGGCCGTCAAAATTGGAAGCAGGAGAATGTCCTGAACCGGATCGAAAAGATCGCAAACGACACAGTGCCGAACCTGCCCGATTTCACCGTGGGAATCCCCGGCGACTTGAAGGAGACCATTGATATCCATGACGGCGAATTACAGAAGGGCTTGGAGGCAGCCTTGCAAGAGATCGAGAGCCAATTCAAACCCCACCCCATCCAGGCAGTTGAGCACCTGCGCGGGATCGTCTCCGACAAGACTTCGAGTTTCTATCCCTGCTCCATCGTCGAAGTTGAATTTTCCGGACGAAATGTGTTTGCAAACCCCCAGCATCCGTCCATCGTCACAGACTTCGACAACAGGTTCAGTTGCCTGTATGGATATGTGGATAAAAGATCCGCAGAAGCTGATCACCCGCTGCATTTGGAGAAACTGCTGAAGCGTATCGTAAATTTTACGGACAAGGGCCATTGGGATGAATTCATGGAAGAGCAGGTGCGGCTGGCAGACATTATCATCAAGAATTATGGTTTCGCACGGGCCACGATACCCCTGCGGATCAACCAGAAC
Source organism: uncultured Gammaproteobacteria bacterium (assembly GCA_963753955.1). GTDB lineage: Bacteria > Pseudomonadota > Gammaproteobacteria > Methylococcales > Methylococcaceae > Methylumidiphilus. The sequence continues at coordinate 367,208 of CAVWEM010000008.1, read as the reverse complement.
CATACTGAAGAGGCGTACCGGGGCAAATGCTACTTGCCCTGTGTCATCGCCCACGTCATCGACGGTAGCCTGGATGGGCCGCACACGATGTATCTGTTAGTCGTGTATGTTGAGGTTCCAGACATTCTCACACCGGATAAGACCATCCCATGACAGGATAAGCAAGCCATGCCTGAAGAACCCCCCTATTCCGATCCGCTGTTCGGGACGCAGAAGCGGGCTGTTCTCGATATATGGAACCAGATGCAGCGACTCCAGACCGATTTCGCCATCGCCCAGGAACTTAGCTTTTATTACACGTCGCCCCAGTGGCATGCGGCGACGACAGTTCTCGACCTCGGCACGGGGAACGGGTATTATCTGAGGAAGATCGCTGACCGTTTCCCCAATAAGCTCTATCACGGCATAGACGTTTCCGCCGAATTGATTGCCATTGCCGAAACCGAGGCGGGCGGGGAAAACGTTTTTTTCTCGCATCGCAGTATTATCGACGTGGAGGAGACCTACGACTTTGTGTTGATACGCCTTCTGCTCCAGCACCTGGATGATATCCAGGCCAGCCTCGACCATATTGCCTCGCTGACCCATCCGGGAGGATCGGCTTTCATCATCGATGCCCATGATCCCGTGCGATTCTTCCATCCAGAACTTCCTGAATTCATGGCTTTTTTCGCAGCCTATGCCGCATATGAAAGGGAAGCGGGCAGGGATCGCCGTGTGGCCAGTCGCGTCGGGCAGGCTATTTCGTCCAGCGCCGTTTGGCGTATCGGTGACACACTCCAGTTGCTAATTCCCTCGACGATTCCCGGCAATCTGGATCTCTTCGCCAAGACCTATGCTTTGCTGGTGGATCTTGTTGAGCAGGCGGGTGGACTCCAATATGATTTCCCCACCGTGAAAGAAAGCTGGCTGCGGTGGTCGAAAAGACCTGATGCGTATGCGCAGGTGGGCCTGAATCTCATCCGTATAGACCGCGCCTGACTATAAGAAACCCCATTTCAAACGCCGGGGCTTCCATTTCGATTCGGGTGTGCATCGGGTCAGCGGTTGCGGCCCTGAGGGCTACCGCAACGGCAGCACCCTCCACAAGATCAGCCGGGCGGTGGGGATAGACCCGCAAGCTATTTTCCCGCCTGGCCCCTCTTTGCCGTGTGTTGGCGGAAGAGGCCATGCTGGCGGAGGAGATCCTGGATCAGGGCAAATCCACCCCCGTCTCCCCGTTTCTTGCCCTAGGCAATTTGCTCCGTTATCGGGGCATCTTTCGGGGGCTGGCTCGCGTGACACGGGCTGATAAATCCCCCCCTCAATCCCCCTTTTGCAAAGGGGGAGGAAGATCGCCACCACTGGCACAAAGTGATGGATGGCGAGCCTCCACCCCCAAGTATTTCCAAAAATCCTCCTGCCTGGGTATGTCGAGGATGGCTTGCGCGGCGAGTTGGGCGGAGACGCTGACACCGGCCACCCCGCCGCCGGGCCGGGTCCAATGGCCGGTATGGTAGAGGCCGGACAAGACGCCGCGCACACCGGGGCGGTTCGGGCCGATTTGGCCGGGGGTGGGCGCAAAGCCATAGGCCGCGCCTTGATGGTTGAGGGTGTAGCGTTCCAAGGTTCTCGGAGTGCCTGACTCCACCAAGAGCAGGCGGTTATTAAGGCCGGGGAATTGTTGTTCGGCTTTTTCCAGCAGGCGCTTCTGGAAACCGGCCTTGGCTAGCCGCCACGATTGGCCGATATGGAATGGGCATAAGGCGGTCAATAGCAGGATATGTTTCCCTTCGGGTGCCAAGGAAGGATCGGCCAAAGAAGGGATCGTGGCGGAAAACCAGTTGACACGGTCCTCCCGCGCAAGCGCATAGCTGGCCTCATGGTCGAAAGACTCATAGAAAAAGGACTCGTGGGCATGGGCTTGTCCGGCGAGGGGGAGGTCAGTGGCGACATAGGCCACAAAGACGGACGGGGAGTTGGTTAGTTTCTCCAAAGCTTCCCAATGGCCTTGCGGCAAGTGTTCCCGTCCGATTAGCAAGTCGGCGGTCTGCCGGGCGTCGATATTGGAGACCACCGCCTCGGCGCGGATGGCCTGGCCGTTTTCCAGGATCACGCCGCAGGCCCTGCCTTGTTCCACGTAGATTCGCCGCACGCTGGAATTCAACAGCACCTCGCCTCCCTGCCTTTCCACGGCGGCGGCGAGAAGATTGGCGTAAACCTGGAAACTGCCACGGCAATAATAACCGCCCTCGTAAATATAGCCCGCCATCATGGTGGCCCAGTACAGGAAGGACAGCTTCGAAGGCGGCAGACCCAGATACGGCCAGAGGGAGGCGCAGGCGCTCTTCAGCCGGGGATCGACGAGGAATCCGTCCAGCGCCACGGCCAGGCTGGTGCGCCGATAGCGGAGCAAATTGCCTAGGACTTGGACGGGGGAAACGCGGGTGGTCTTGGCCTGTTCCAAGATCTCCTCCGCCAGCATGGCCTCTTCCGCCAACACACGGCAAAGACGGATCAGTTCAAGGAGACGGTCTTTTTCTTGGGGAAACCGCTCTGCCAAGCCAGTGATGAAAGCCTCCTCGCCCGAGCGCAAAGGCACTTCGAACCCCGGATAAACCGCCCGTGCGTAAGACTGGATGGGGAGGAAAATGGCCTGCGGATCTATGCCCGCCGCCCGGCTGATCTTGTGGATGGTGCTGCCGTAGCGGTAGCCCTCAGGGCCGCAACCGCTGACCAGATGGACTCCCGAATCAAACTGGAAGCCCCGGCGTTTGAAGCCATGGGCGTAGCCGCCGGGACGGTCGTGCCGTTCCACCAGCAGCACGGACTTTCCCGCCTTCGCCAGCAAGGCCGCCACGCTCAGGCCACCTATGCCTGCGCCGACCACTATCACATCATAAGCTTCGTGTTTGGATTCCCTGTGGATGCCGCGCATGGATTTCTTCTTGGGGAGGCAGTTTTGCCGGGTTTTAAGGAGGGGGAAAATTAGCAGATTGCAGGCCGATGCTCAATGTCCTGCAATTCCCGTTTTGGCAGAAATGCCGAAATCCAGCGTCCAGGGACGGCAATCTTGGCGGGTCCAATCAAGCGAATCAGGTTGTGAGACTGGTCATCTCGCCAGACGCTGCAACAACGGCCCGCTGATGAACGTGGTGGCGAAAGCCATGCTGACCAGTGCCACAAAAATGCGCTGGTCGATCAGATGCTGTTCCAGGGCCACGGAAGCCAGGATGATTTCCACTGCCCCACGGGCATTGAGCCCGACACCCACGGTCAGAGCCTCGCGCCCCGGCATCCCGCCTAACCGCGCGCCCAGGTTGCCCCCTAGGATCTTGCCTAGACAGGCGGCGAGGAACACCCACGACACCAACAGGCCGTCGAACTGGCCGGAGAAGTCGGCCTTCAGCCCCACGGAGACAAAATACAGCGGGGCGAAGAAATTCAGCGCGAAGGGCTGGATCATGCCGTGGATGCGCTTGTCTTGGCGGGGATCCTGGTACTGCCCCAGGGCCACGCCTACCAAAAAGGCACCGAAAATGCCGTGCAGGCCGACGCTGTCCGCCCCGACCGCAGCCAACACCACCAAGGCCGCCAGGAAGGTCAGCAAGCCCCCCGGCCAATCCTTGAAATATCTCGCTTGATGCAACAAGGGTTGCAATAGCCAGCGACCCGCCCCCAGCATCAAGGCCGCGAACCCCAGCACCAAGCCTAAGGCAGCGCCTAGGTTGCCGCCAGGCTGGCCGGGCTTGAGATCATGCAAAATCAGCGCGAACGCAGACCAGCCGATCATGTCGTTGGCCATGGCCGAGGCCATCACCGTCGCGCCGATTTTCGTGTCGATCAGCCGGGTGTCCATCAGCATCCTGGCAATGACCGGCAAGGCCGAGATCGACAGTGCCGTGCCCACGAACAAGGCCAGCAGGTGCGGGCGGTCTTGCGGCCCCCAGAGATCCGGAAACAGCAACACCATGGCGAAGCCCAACGCGAAGGGAACCGCCCCGCCTCCCAGGCTGGTGAGGGCGATGGCCCGCCGGTGCTGGCGGACGTGGACGAGATTGACTTCAAGGCCGGCGGCAAACATGAAGAACAGCATGCCGACCTTCAGCAAGGCATCCAGGCTGGTGGCGATGGCTTGATCCGGGGGGAACAGCAGGGCATGGGCCTGCGGGGCGAAGGCTCCGAGCAGCGTCGGCCCCAACAGGATGCCGCCCAGCAATTCACCCAACACGGCGGGCTGGCCCAGCCGCCGGGCCAGATAGCCCATGCCCCAGGCGATGGACAGCATCAGGCCGATCTGGATGAGCAAGGCGTGGAGTTGCGGGGCGGTCATAGGATGCTTGGTTCTCAGGGATAACATCGCTCGAAGCGATGTTATCCCTGTGGAGGACTCAACCTGCCATCCGTCGGCCTGCCAGCAGGTTTTTTTGCAGGGCGTTGTCGCCGGCCCACATATCCCCGGACAGCAGCCTGGCGATCTGGTCTTTCAAATCCGGATGGCGGTCGGCCTCGAAAAACAGGTTGTGGACCATGTTGGATTGGTAGAACCGCTCCACGAACAGCCGCATCGTGTTGAAGCCCAACAGATACGCCTCGTCGTCCTCGGCGTGGAGCGTTGGATCGGCCTCGCGGCCTTCCACCAGCCCCTGATGAACCCGGTCGGCGACGCGGGCGGCGCTGGTGAAGGCGAGGAACACGCCGGAGGAAAACACCGGGTCGAGGAAGCCGGCGGCATCGCCGCAACAGGCATAGCGCAGCCCGTGGCGGCTTTCGTTGGTGTAGCTGAAATCCGCCTCGACCCGAACCGGGGCAAATTGCTCCGCGCCGTCCAGCAGCCGGTTCAAGATCGGCGAGGCCGCCAGATAGCGGCGCAGCAATGCCTCCACCTCGCAATCCTTGGGCCGTTCCTTCTGCACCACCAAGCCCACACTCAGCCGCCGCCCGGACAAAGGGATGATCCAGATCCAGCCGATGTCCACGACCGGCACGTAAATGCTGCCGGAGCGGAACAGCTCGTCGGCCTCTTCGTTATGGGGGATATTCGTGTAATGGGTATAGACGGCGAACTTGCCTAAGTTTTCGATACGCTCGATGGCCTTGCCCTTCCTGCCCATCAATGCGCTGCGGCCTGTCGCGTCCACTAGGTAGCGGCTGCGGTATCGGGCCTTGTCGGTGACGATCTCCACGCCTTTGGGCTGGCAAAAAACCTCCAGCACTTTTTCTTCCTGATGGGTTTCCACGCCTTGGGCTGCGGCGTTTTCAAACAGCGCTTGGTCGAACGGGCCGCGCTCCAATTGGTAAGTCTTGCGGTAGACGCTCAATGGGAAATACATGCGCTGGCCGGTGCCTTCGTCGATGAACACCGCCCCGGACTTGAACTGGTTGCCCGCGCTCCAATCAACGCCCAGCCGTTTCACCACCGGCTCGCTGAAAGGCAGCATGGATTCGCCGATGTGGAAGCGCGGATGCCTGTCGCGCTCCAACAGCAAGATCTTATGGCCATATTGCGCCAGCAAAGTCGCCGCCGTGGAGCCCGCCGGGCCTCCACCGACAACTGCCACATCATAGTCAAAACCGTTTTGCCTGTTATCAGACATGATTGATGGCCCGTTGATTATTTATCGGAAAAACCGTCTTCAGCCGGATTGTAGATGGCGCGAAAGACTTTCCAATGAGTGCCACCAATCCCCGAACCGGTGTAGGTGATAATGCCCACGCCTTTGTAAAACTCGTCCGTCCGCATCACATCCGGGCCGAAATAAAACGGAATCCACATTTTGCCGGTTTGGTAGGCTTTTGTGTCAGTCGGCTGGCCGAGGATTTCATGGACTTGGCCTTGCGTCATGCCCAGTTTGATTTTTGCGAAAGGACTGTTGGAGGGGAAGTTTCCCTCGATGCGTGATTCGGGAGGAGCGCTGGATTGGGCTGATTGAGACGGTTGGGACGGGTTTTTATTCGTGGATGCGCAGCCTGCGACGAGTATTAAGGCTGCGAAGATTGCCAAGGTTTTAGAGTTTTTCATGTGTAATCCTCAAGGGTTGGTTTGGAATTCTCAAAGAATGTCATTTGACGCACTTTTTCACCAGGAAGGCGCACTGGCCGAGATCCTCAATGGCGCTCCCATTCTGCGCTCGGTAACTGACCGCTTTGACTTTCCCTCCTTCAAGCACAAACAAGGCCTCGCAGTGGCGGGGCGGCTTGCCTGCGGCAAGAGGCATGAGCGGACATCCGTGGTCGGGATCGGTGCCTGTGTAGACAAGGGTTTCCTGGCTTCCCTGTTGCTCCTGGCTTTGCGGCTTGCCCATGCAATCGAGCAGCGCCTGCCGGGTCAGGCCGAGTAATTCGCCTTGGGCGCGTTGGGTAATTTCGACGCGATGGGCCGCGCAGCCTGAAAGGACGAAAAGCAATGGCAGGATGGCTCTCATGACGGGCCTTGAATAATGGTTAAAGGACAGACTTCGACCTGCCAACCGGGGGCAACCGAAGATACAGGTATATTTTGCGCCTCCCCGCCCCTTGCGACCAAGCCGAGCAGGGGAATAGCCGCCAAGACGGGCATCTTGGTGGCCAGCGATTCCCACGCGGAAGGGAAAGCCACCGCCCCGCGTTCGAGCCGACCGATCAGCGCGATACTGCCTTCTACTGCACCGGCCGCCAACACCCAGGCGCTGGCGAAAGCCGGCTCGCCCCTGTCAGGGTCGAGGTGTTCAGGCCAGATTTCATCGTAGCAGACCAGCAGCAACTCCCCCCCTTGGCAGGCCAGTTGGCACCACGCCTCCAGCAGGCCTAAGGCGAAGGTGTCACGGCCCGCCGCCAGGGCGCTGGCGGGCCGGGTGCATTGTTGGGCGATGCCCCAATAACCAGCCACCGTGTTGTGGACGGAATTATGGAAAGCGCTGGGGGAAACCAGCCCGAAGGGCTTGGCCAGTTCGATGCAAAGCTGGTCGGTGGTTTGGATTTCACCGCCCACGCTGGCGAACACCGAGGGAAGCGCGGCGGGCGGATGGCGGGCTTCGCGGCAAGCATGATTGGCGGCGCTGAAGGCCATCCGCGTCGCCTGGCTGGCGCGACGGCGCAACAGCGGCGGGATCGCGTCACGGTCTATATCAAAAACGGGAAAGGGCAGGCTCGCCCGAAAGCACGGGTCGGGGGCGCAAGCACCGAAGCCGAGCAGGCTCATGCAGTCCATCGCGCTGCCTCCAACAACACGCTGGCATTGTTGCCGCCGAAGCCGAAGGCGTTGCTCAACACGAGCTTGGGTGCCACGTCCAAGCGCGGCGCGGCGATGACCGCGCAGGGGCATTGCGGGTCGGCCTGCTCCAAGCCGCAGGTGCCGGGCAGAAATCCCCTTTCCAAAGCCAACAGGCTGACCACGGCCTCCACCGCCCCCGCCGCACCCAGGGTATGGCCGAGCAACCCCTTCACCCCGCTGCACGGGGGCGGGTTGGGAAATAGGCTGGCCACGGCTTTGGCCTCGGACAGATCGTTGAGTGTGCTGGCGGTGGCGTGGAGATTGATGTGATCGACCTCGCCCAGCGCCCGGCCCACCAACCGCAAAGCTTGGGCCATGGCCGAGGCCGCTCCCTTGCCTTCCGGGTGCGGGGCGCTCATGTGATGGGCATCGGAGGATTCTCCTACCGCCAAAAGCCGGGGACAGTCGGCGTTGTCCTGGCTGGGTCGTTCCAACAACAACAGGGCCACCCCTTCGCCGATATTGATGCCCCGGCGGGCGGCATCCATGGGACGGCAGGCTTCGGGTGACACCAATTGCAGGCTATGGAAGCCGCACAAGGTCAAGCGGCACAGGCTATCCACCCCGGCGACCAAGACCGCGTCGCAAAACCCGGCGGCGATCAAGCGTTGTGCGGCACCCAGTGCCTTGGCGCTGGAGGAGCAGGCGGTGGAAATGCCGTAGCAAGGGCCTTGCAAGCCCAGTTCGAGCTGAAGGAATTCGGCGGTGGCCTGGGCGGTCTGGGTTTCCAGGAAATGGAACCCGGCGGGCATGGCCCCGGCGCACAGAAAATGGCGGTAGGCGTTTTCGGAGTCGTAGATCCCCGAGGTGCTGGTGCCCAACACCAGTCCCACCCGACCGGCCTCGTAACGGGCCATGGCGCGCTCCACCTCGGCACGGAAAACGCCCGCATTTAGCGCCTTCAGGGCCAGCCGGGCATTGCGGCAGTCATAAACCTTCAGGCTCTGGCGAATGTCGGGCAAGGGCGATCTGACCTCGCCCACCACGGTCTCGAACGGGAGTTCGAACAAGCCTATAGGCTGCAGACAGCTTCGGTTGGCGACCAGGCTGAGATACAAAGCTTCCACACCATCTCCGGCGGCACTGACGCACTGGTAGGCCGTGACGGCAACGGGGGGGATCAGCGGGTTCATCGTCAAGACTTGGGCTGTTGGATGAGCAAAGGACAGAGCAAAAAACCCAGCGTCACCCCCAAGCTGACGGAAACCGCCAAGATAGGCAAAGTCGGCGTCTTGCCCAGGCCCAAGGCACCGAAGGAGGCCAGCGTGGTCAAGGTGGACGAGGCGATGGCATGGTAGGTGATGTCGGCGTCCCGCCCGCGGTTATCCATGAAGAAGATGCCGTAATCCACACATAGGGACACCGACAGCAATAGGCCGATCACATGCAGGAAGCTCACCTCCTCCCCCATCAGCGCCCAGATGGCAAAGATGAACAGCACGGAGGCGACGGAAGGCAGCAAGGTCAACAACACCTTGCGGACATCGCGCTGTTGCAGCCAGATGAACAAACTCATAATCACAATGCCGATGGCCAACATGGCCAAAGATCGATCCCGGTATTGTCCGGCCAAGCGATCCAACTGATCCTTCTGGCTGAAATAGCGCGTCCCTTCCAGGCCGGCCAGGCCGGTGGACAGCGTAGCCGCATCGTGTTCGCCCAGCCACAGGGACAAGGCCACGCCGGTTTGGCCCTCGATCATCTGGCCCGACAGGACATGGCGCACCGGCGAAGCCAGCACGGCCTTGGTATCCAGCGGTTCCGGCGCGGCGGGGGCCAACAGCCCAAGCTTGTCCACTGAGAGGCCGGCCTTGGCCAAGGCCGCCTGCCAAGTATCTTGGAATTGCGGGGTAATGGCCTCGCCGTAGACTTTCGCGTTTTCGGCCTGCAAAGCTTGGGACGCCAGCCATGGAAACAATCCGTGGTATTCGCTGATGACGCCCGCCTGCTTCAACTCCTTTAAGCGCCGCTCGGCCGCTTCGGAACGCCGAAGGGCGGTTTCCATATCGCCGGCCTGGATCAACACGAAACGGCCCGGCTCGATGCTGGTGAAATGGGCGCGGACGGCCTCGTCCTGTTTTTTCAATAGATCCATGTCGATGGCCAGCTTCTGCATGTCGTCCATCCAACGGATCTGCGGCAAAGCCAGCCCGGCCAGGACGACGCTGGCCGCAAACAGGCCCAACAAAACTTTCCGGTGGCGTCCGCAGAAAGCTACCCAGGCGGCGATGCCGGGCAAATGGGCTGCGTGTAGGGAAGAGTGGGCGAGCAAGGCGGGCAGCACCCAGCGGGTCAGCCCCAAGGAAGCGGCGATGCTGGCGAAGGCGAACACGGCGATTTGCTCGAAGCCGGGGAATCCCGTAAACCCTAAAGCCGCATAACCGATGACAGTGGTCAAGCCACCCATGGCTAGGCTGGGCCAGAGCAGCCGGGCGGCGGACAGCGGGGAGTGGCGGTGTTTGGCGCAATGCACCATGACATGGATCGGGTAGTCGGTGCAGATGCCGATCAGGCTGGCCCCCAAGGCCAGGGTCAGGCTGTGGACATGGCCGAAGGCCAAGGCGGTCGCCAGGGTTCCGACGACAAAGGAGGCGGCTTGGACCATCATGACCCAGTGCAGGGCGGAGAAAGAATGGAACAGCAGCAAAAACACCAAGGCCACGGCCACGCTGGAGACTATTGAAACCAGGGCGACATCCTGGCCGATCTCGCCATGGGCCGCCACACTGAAAACCGGCACCCCTGCCATGGCCAGCCGGAACGCGCCCCCGGCGTCCCGGTTCAAAGCGTCGAAACTTGCGTGGATGGCGGTTTGCAGGCGCGAATGCGCCTCCGAATCCAAGGCGGCCGGTCGGCTTTGCAGGATCAACGCACCGCCACCCGCATCCAACCGGGCTTGCAGCTCAACGCGGGCCTGCAAATCCTTGAAGCCGTTCAAGGACAAGAGCAGCGGGTCTTGCTTGGCGATGGATTTGATGAACCCGCCCTGGGGCGAAAGCAGTGCCTGCTTGAGACCCTCCGCCCGCCCGTCCAGCCCGGCGGGGTCGAACAGCGAATACTTCTCCTCTTCGGGGTTCAAGCTGAACAATCGGCCATGGTAGGGGGCGTAAGAACGGATGGCATCAATCCAGTCGCGGGGAGGCTCGTTGGCCGGCCACACCTGTTCCACGCCGTCGAGACCCGCCAACCGGCGGACTAGCCGGGTGCTGAACATGCTTAAGGAAACCGGAGCATGCTGCGGGCCGGCATCATGCCCGGACGGTGGTGCCTTGGCCGGATTCGCGCCGTCTGCCTTCTCCACCACCAGCAGATAGCGCCGCGACAGCTCGCCCGACTGCAACAGCCCGGACAGCAGCCTCGAATCTTCGCTGTCGGTGGCGGTAAAAAAGGCGTTCAGGTCGGTTTCAATGCGGATTTGCCAGAAGGTCGCCGCCAGCAACAACGGGAACGCGAGCAAAAACCAGCGTTTTCTCCAGATAAAAGGCACCGGTCATTCCCCTCCGGCTTCCAGCAGCAAGCGCTGGATGGAATATTCCAGGTGCTGGCCTTCATCGGTCTTTTCCATGCGGTATTCGGTGGACTCGCCGTCCGGCTGGCGGATCAAAATCTGCCGTTTGCGCCCGTCTTCGCCCCCCGATATTTCGATGGACGGGGCGTCCTCATCGCTGAGGCCCGGCTTTGGGCTAACCCGCAAAACCCAGAGCTTGCCGTGTTTTTCCGGGGCAAAGTCGTAAGATTGCTGCAACTCCTCGGCTTGGCCTTGCAGGATGGAGCGAAACACCGTGATCTGTCCCGCCATCTGTCCGGCCTGGCCTAAGGCTACGGTGTGGCGCTGCTTCTGCTCAGTATCCCAGTAAACCATCCTGCCTTCGGCGATGGCCATGATGACCCGCTTGGGCAGCAATTGCAGCTTGACCAGGCTACCGTCCGCGCCAGACAGCATGTAGCCTTGGGCTTGCACGGGAGAGGAGGACAATTCCAGTTTGCGGGTTTCCTCGTAACGGAATTCAGCCGAACCCGTTTGCCGGATGCGCCCTAGCAGATCCGCCAGCCCGGCTTCGTCGGCAAGCCCGGCAAACGGCATTGCCAAGCCTAAAGAAAGCAATGCCGCCCCCACCCCAACCCTCTCCCGCAAGGAGAGGAAATTTTGCGGGATTGTTTTTTTACATGACAGCAGCGAGCCATGGCAACGCTTCATGACCCAAGATCCTTGAACACCTGATGGCCATCCCGCGCCATGACTTTGACGGTCTCCAGCATAGGGGGAATGTCGAGATCCGGAAAGCGGTGGGGACGGTAGATCCATTCCCCCACCCCGAGCAAACCCATCAATCCATAGACCAGCACGCCGGTATAGATGGTCCAGGCCCTTTGCCCGGCGAGGACGGGGAGCAAGGCGCAGAACACCGCATTCACAGCGAAGAAGAGCGTCCAAACCCAGGTCAGCCCGCGCAGATATTCTGCGATGCCGGGCTTGAATTCCGGATACTGCAAACGCACGAGCCGTTCGCACAAGGAGGGGGGCGAGAACAGGGTATGCCCGAACAAGGCCGTCAGCCACAAATAGGCAAAGGACGGAACCAGCCAGATGAAATAGGCGTTGGCGAAATACGCCCCCCCCAACAACAAGGTGGCCAACAGGAGGGAGCCTAGGCGCAATACCGGCTTCCTAGACTTGAGCCCCCGCGACAGGGTCATCAAGGCAAACACCAGCAACTCCAGGCTGGCGAACCCCTGCCGGGCCAGATAAGCGCTGAGGAAGGGATAGGCAACGAGAAGAGAGGCGATGCCGACCGCCTTGGCTAGGCCGGCCATGCTTAGCGGGCGCGGTTGGCGGCGACGAATTCCGCCAAAGACCGCAGGGAGACGAAAATCTGGTTGTTGCGTTCGTCGCCAGAAGTGATTTTGATGCCGTATTGACGATCTAGCATCACGCCGATTTCCAGTGCATCGATGGAATCCAGGCCCAGCCCGCCGCCGAACAATGCCGCGTCGGGGGAAAGGTCTTCAGGCGCGATGTCTTCCAGGCGCAAGCCTTCGATAAGCATGGTTTTCAATTGGTTGATCAAGTCATCAGCCATGGAGGGTTAAATACCTTTTGATAGATTTTCAGGCGGAGTCGATGGGGCTTCAACCGCCTTATGCTCCATTCAATATCTGGGCGACAGGCGGGAATATAACGCAAGACAAGCAATATATTTGACGTTTGTCGATGGCTAATGCCATCCAATTTGGAAGCGGCGGAGAATGCCCTGCTCCGGCGCCCAAGCCCTGCTTCAAGCGTTGATGGGGCGTTTAGGAGGCACACTATATTACACAATATTCCCACAAGGTTCAAAAACGCTTGGATTGGACGGCAATGGATGCCAAAATTGCTACTCTTCGATCTGTCCGCTACCCCATCCCAACAGGCCCATACGTGCGTTTTTTCCTGGCTTTCAAGTCCATGCTCTTCACTGTCCTAGTGCCTGGCGCAGTGACTCTGTACTTCCCCTACGCGCTCCTTTCGTACTCGGGCATCAGCTTGCGGTCGGCAAACCTGACTCTAGCCAATCCCGCCGGTGCCTGCATCCTCTTGGGTGTGGCCATCTACCTCCGCTGCGCTTGGGACTTCGCAGTCCAAGGCTTGGGGACGCCCGCCCCTATCGGCCCGCCAAAAAAGCTAGTCGTGACCGGGCCTTATCGTTGGTTGCGCAACCCCATGTACTTCGGCATGCTCCTCGTTCTCTTGGCCGAGTGTTTGCTGTTTCCAGTCCTTGGCCTTTCAGCCTATGCGGCCACGTTCGCTCTTACCTTCCATTGTTTTGTCGTTTTTTACGAGGAACCCGTCCTCGGCACCCGGTTCGGCGAGTCATTTCGGGACTACCGCCGCAAAGTTCCGCGCTGGGGTTTTGCCTTCCATCCCTTTCGGTTCCGCCTAAAGCAAGGATTGATTTATTTCAACAGAAGGCCGAGAAGATAGCAAAGAAAAGACGTTTTGATCCTTCCACCTTTGATGTTTACTTTTTAATTCAAAATTTTAAGATATATTATAAAGTCCTGCCGTCAATGGAAACCTGGCTAGCCCTGAAAACAAAAAACACTTGGTATGCAATATCTTCGCCGGTATAATATCTTTCACCCCGCCTTTAATTGCCTGATAAGCCCATGAAAGAAAAGCTAAAAAATTTCATCTTCGCCGAACTCATTTATCATGAAGACCCTGCGTCTTTCGGCGATGACGATAACCTGTTGGAGGCTGGGCTGGACAGCATGGGGATCATGCGCCTCATCATGTTCGCCGAAAAGGCGTTCGGCGTGATCCTGCCGGATACGGAAATCGAACCGCAAAATGTCCAAAGCCTTAACGCGCTGGAAAAATGGATACGGCAAGCCGGTCGGGCCTGATGAAAGACGCGCCCCCTCTCCTCTTCAACCCCGCCGATTATTTCACCTATGTGCTCGACCAGGAAATCCGGCAGGCTGGGATGCCGGGCGGCTATGGGGGGTTCGCCCTGGAACTGGCCGCCGAGCCCGATCTGGAACGCCTGCAAGAACGGCTGGATCTGTTGGTGGATCGGTTCCCCCAGGCCTCGGCCCGGATCGAGCGCCAAGGCAAGCGCCATGCCTGGGTGGCCACGGGTCGCCACATCCTGCTGGAACGCCATCAATGCCATGAAGGCAAGGAGGCGGAAAAGGAAACCCGGTGCATCATTTTAGAGATTTTCAATCGCCCGGAATCCCTGCCGCTGACCCTGCACTGGATTGTCGGCGGAACCGGTGGGACCTTGCTATTGGACTGGAACCATCCGCTGCTGGATGCCCGTGGAGCGAAGATCCTGCTCGATTTCCTTGCCTCTGACCGACCGGATGCCTTCAAAGAATCGCCGTCTGTGATCGAAGCCAAGCTGGCCCAGTGGGGTTTCTGGAAAAAGCTCGGCCTGTTCCTCAAGGCCAAGCGCCACAACAGCGAAGTCAATAGCTTGGATAGTTGCCTGCCCACGCAAGTGGAGCAAGGCCCGCAAGCCCTCCGCCTTAAAGTGCGGCGCTTCGGCGCGGAAGAGTCCAAGCGCATCGCCCGTCTGGCCCAGCACAACACCGGCCTAGCCGGACGTACCTTGTATTATCTCGGCTGCTTCATGCGGGCCATGGAACAAGTGGGGCCCCCTGCCGCCAAGGCGGGCTATTGCATTCCCTACGCCTTCAACCTGCGCCGCCAGAACGCCCCCACCCCGGTGTTCGGCAACCATGTGGGCTGTTTGTTCGCCCGCGCCACCCGCGAGCAGGCCCGGGAGCGGAAAGGCTTGTTCGAGCATTTGCTGGCGCAGAACCGGCACATCGTGCGGGAGGAGTTGGATCTGGCCTACTTGCCTTTGATGTGGCTGGGCCAATGGCTGTCTCCGGCCCGCTATGCCAAGTTCTTGCGCAAACAGCATAGCGGCGGCGAATTGAGTTCGCTATGGTTTTCCGATATCGGCGACCTGTCCTGGGGGAAGCAAGGCTTTCTCGGCGTACCCGTCACCGGCATGTCGCATCTATGCTGGATGACCCTGCCGCCGGGCCTGGCCCTGTTGGCCGGTCAGTTGGACGGACGGCTCGCCCTGTCCTATAGCTACCTGCATCCGGCGGTGGACGAGACTTGGCTGGAGGCGGTCATGCAGCGGATGGACGCCGAATTGCTGGAAACCGACGGGGCTTAAGCCATGTTGTTGGAACCGTTTCTGCGGCAATTGAAGAACCGGCCGGCGGCCGTGGCCTTGGTTGAGAATGGCCGCCATATAAGCTACGGGGAATTGTTGGCGCGGGCGCGATCTGTCGCGGCCTGCTTGCAAAAGAAAGGGGTGCAGCCCGGCCAGCCTGTCGCCCTCCACCTGGATCGCGGTATCGACGCGGCCATCGCGGTTTTCGGCGTGTTGCTGGCGGGCGCCGGCTATGTGCCGCTGGACTTGAAAAATCCGCCGCCCCGCTTGGCCTTTATCGTCGCCGATGCGGAAGTCTCCGCAGTGTTGGGCCTGGGTGACGCGCCTGCTTGGGTCGGGCAAGGATTATGGCTGGACATCGCCTCCTGCCCCGAGGCGAAGACGCAACCGGTCGAAATCCAAGCCAATTCGCTTGCGGCCATCCTCTATACCTCCGGCTCCACTGGATCGCCGCGTGGTGTGGCCCTAAGCCACGGCGCGATTTCGGCTTTCGCCCGTTGGGCCGCCGACTGGGTGGATCTGAGCGCCGCCGACCGCATCGCCAGCAGCGCGCCGTTCTTCTTCGACCTGTCCACATTTGATCTTTATGCCGTGCTTGGGATTGGGGCCAGCCTGCATTTCGTCCCCTCCAACCTGACCCTGGCCCCGGCCCGACTCAGCGCCTGGCTTCAAGGGCAAGCCATCAGCGGTTGGTACACCGTCCCTTCCCTGCTGGCCTTCCTGGCCTACAAGGGCAATCTGGCGCAAACGCCTTTGGAACGTTTGCGTTTTCTGATCTTCGCCGGCGAGGTGTTCCCCACCCCGGCCCTGATCGACTTGGCCGCCAGCCTGCCGCAGACAACGCTGTGTAATTTTTTCGGCCCCACCGAAACCAATGTGTGCTGCCACTGGCCGGTGGATCGTGCGCGGCTGGAACCGGATCGGCCCATCCCCATCGGCCTGCCCGCCGCAGGCTGCGAACTGCACATCCAGGATGAGACCGGCGAACTCTGGGTGCGCGGGCCAACCCTCGCCAGTGGCTATTGGAACGGGGGCCGGTTGCGGCCCTTTTCTAAAAAGCCCTCTCCCGGCGGGGGAGGGTTGGGCGAGGGTTGGTATCCCACCGGTGACCGCGTCAGCTTGGAGAATGGCGAATACTGCTTCCATGGCCGGCTGGGCCGGATGCTCAAATGCTCGGGCCACCGGGTCGAGCCGGCGGAGATCGAAGCCTCCGTCAATGCCATGGCCGGTGTGAAGGGCTGTGCCATCGTCGGTGTTGACGACCCCACGGCCGGCCAGCGGCCGGCGCTCGCTCTTTGTCTTGCGCCTGCAATGACTATCGGCGAAATCCGCAATAATCTGGCCCGGCAATTACCGCCTTACATGCAGCCTAGCCGCTTCGTCGCCTTGGAAGAATTGCCCCGATTGCCCAATGGCAAGCTCGATTATCAAAAAGTGCGCACCTTGCTGGAGACCCAACAATGAACCTGGAATTTGCCGGTTTGCTTCCTTGCGCCGGCCCGCCCGACGCAACGCAAATCCTGTCCCGTTTCCACGCCGTCGCGGATCAAGGCGCGTTCCTCCATGCGCTCCCGCAGCATTTTGGCGGGTTTGGCGACGGTTTCAAAGACTTATGCCAGACCCACCGCCGGCTAGGTGGGGCCAGCCGGGACACCGGCCTGGTTTTGATGGCGAACGCCCATTTGTGGGGATCGGTGTTCCCCGTCCTTTTATATGGGAACGAGGCGCAGCAAATAAAATTCTTGCCTAAGCTGCTGGCCGGGGAATGGTTGGGCGGCCATGCCATCACGGAGCCTGGCTGCGGCTCGGATGTGCAGGCCATGGCCAGCCGCGCCGAACGCAGCGGCGAGGGCTTCGTCTTGAACGGGGAAAAACGCTATATCACCAACGTCCCGCTTGCGGACTGGCTGGTGGTCTATGCCAAGCTGGAAGGGCGGATCACGGCTTTCCTGGTTTCCCGCGAAGATCCCGGTTGCGGCTTCAGCCGCGAGGGTGCCTTGGAGGCCTGCACGGGCAGCGCCACCGGCAGCGTCCTGATGAAGGATTGCCGGCTTGATGCCACACGCCTGCTGGGCAAGGCCGGGGCGGGGGCGCAGATGATCCAAAAGGCATTGGAGTACGAGCGGGCCTTTGTGTTTGCCGGAATCGCCGGCATCATGGAATGGCAGTTGGCCGAGGCCGTCCGCCAAAGCCGGGACAGGCGCTCCGGCGGCGTCCACCTAGGCCGCCACCAGGCTATCAGCCATCGCATCGCCGACATGAAACTGCGCTTGGACACCGTCGATCTATGGCTTCAAGAATGTGCGAGGCTTTGCGACGCAGGCCAAAGGCTAACCCTGGCCTCGGCGCAAACCAAGCTCTACGCCGCCGAGGCGTTTTTGCAATCCAGCTTGGACGCGGCGCACATCATGGGCGCGGCCGGCCTGGAACCGGGAGGCGCAATGGCCGGCCTTGTGCGCGACGCGCTGGCGGGCCGGCTGTTTTCCGGCAGTTCGGAAGTGCAGAAGAACCTCATCGCCGCCTTGCTCGGCACCGGCGACGCTTACCGGGGCAGTCCCCCATCCGACAGGCTATGAGTCCTCTCTCTGCTTACCGCCATTGGCGGCCGGCCCCACTCGTCATAGGCTCCTTCCTGTTCACTATCGCGGCGGTGGCGGCGACGGCTGTCTGGCCCGGTCTATGGCTTTGGGCCATCAGCGCCATCGCCGCCGACCATATGGCCATGACCCTTGCCGGACTCTGGCCTCGTTGCGCCTGGTTGGGATTGAACTGGACTTCGCTGCCGCCCGCCTCCGCCGCTAGAGGGGAGATTGCCATCACGATTGACGATGGCCCGGATCCCACTGTCACTCTTGCCGTCCTAGACATGCTCGACCGCCATGGAGCGAAAGCCACTTTCTTCTGCATTGGCGAAAAGGCGCGAAGCCATCCGGATGTGTGCCGGGAGATCGTTGCGCGGGGCCATGCGGTGGAAAACCATAGCATGAGGCATAGGCACTACTTTTCACTGCTGGGTCTGGGGGGGTATTTCTCTGAACTGGAAGCCGCCCAAGAAATCCTGGCCTCCATCACCGGCATCCGCCCGGTTTTTTTTCGCGCGCCGGCTGGCTTGCGCAACCCTTTGCTGGATCCCGTGTTGAGCCGACTCGGCCTGCAACTGGCCAGTTGGACCCGGCGGGGATTCGACACCCGCGAGCGCAATCCCCAGGTGGTGTTGGCGAAATTGTTGGATGGTTTGCAGGCGGGGGATATTTTGTTGCTGCATGATGGCAACGCCGCCCGGACCGAGGCTGGCAAGCCCGTCATCCTCGAAGTGCTGCCCCCCTTGTTGGATGCCATCGCCAGGGCCAAGCTGCGCACGGTGACCCTTGCAAATCAACACCCGCCCTGATTAACGTGAGATTCGCACTACCCGGCAGTCAATCCGATTCCTTTCCGGGGTTTCACTGATAAGTTGGCAACAGCCCCGCATGCCAGGGCTGAAGCCTGGGTTTGGCTAAGGCAAGACCGTCACGGCCATTTGGGCCGCGGGGTATTGGCCCCGGTAGCTCACCGGGAAATTCGCAATCACGTTGCCACCGATCAGTTGCCCGATCACGTTGCTGCGCGAGGTGTAGAAGGACACCGCCGAAGTGAAGTCGAAGTAAATGGTCGGAAAAGTCGTCGCCATCTTGACTTCCCAGTTACGCGACAAGAACCACCAGTTGGCAAGAAAAGGGCTGGGGATAGTGGGGGTCGTGACCGAGCCGTAGAGGAACCAAGTCGGCGAATTGCCAAGCTCCGGTGCCGCCGCCGCGTAAAGTTCGGCGGGGCCCTGTGACGGCGCGAACTCATACGCCAACCCTGCATCGAACACCGCGGGGACGCCCCACTTGCCCAGGCCCGACACCAGGGCCGACAGATTGCTCGCATAGGAAAGCGTATAGTTGTTGATGGACGTGTTGGGGTCGGTGGCCGTGCCGTCGGGCGAGACGATCATGATCCCGATATGGGCAACCCTGCCGGGCTGGGCCGGTTGCCCGCCGACCTGAATGCTCGCGCAATCGGACACGCGCACGACGAGTTTCGCCCCGTTCGCATCCGTGACGAGCGAATACCGCTCGGGAACCAGCGCCCGGGCCCGCGTTTCGTCAACGGGCGCGACGCCGGCGAATTCAGTGCAGTTCTTGAAGGTGACGTTCAATTGCCCGCCCGGGTCGGCGTTGGCGGCCGAGGCAAAAACAATCGACAAGGCGTGGACGCCCAGACAAAATGTGACATATCGTTTCATGGCGGCTTCCATCGGTAGTATGAAAAAGGCTCTTCATAGAAGGCGGACAGTTGGCGATGCCCGTACAGGGAGGCGGCATCCAGTGGGATGCCAAGCCATTATGCCTCAAAATGTGTTTTAAAAACTTTCCAAAATTTCTGGGCTTTGGGTTTACAAGCCCAGTTGGTCGAAAATGCCCGCGAAGCGCTGCCGCAGCAGATTTCCGAACAGGGGGTCGGACGCGGTGGGCGCGGACGCCTTGATGCGCTCCCAGTCGTCGGCGGTGAGTTCCAAATCCAACAGGCCGAAGGCCGAATCTTCTTCGAGGTTCAAGTGGTTCCACTGCAGGCACAGATAGTCGGCGATGATGGCGGCGATCCTTTCCCTGGGCACAGGCGAATCGTGCCACCATTGTTGGATATGCTCGCGAATCTCGTGGGTTTTTTTGAGGAGTCGCACGTGTTCCTCCAGCAGCCGCTCAAACAGGTCGCGCCGGTCTCCGCAACGGTCCAGGTAGGCCGAAAAAATGACATTCTCGTGCTGGTGGTGGAACAAGTCCGGGTAGCTTTCCACGTAATCGACGATCTCGCTGAGTGCGTTGAGGTCGATATGCTCCCCGGCCCTGACGTCCGCAAGCTGCTTTTCCAAAAGGCGCAGCACTTTGGCCAGATTCAGATGGTCTTGGTGGAGTTCTTCGAGTTGGGGGTGCATAAAACCTCCTGCCGGGTTGGTTGCGGGGCTTAGGGAGCAATGGAACGTAAAGTTTTATAGAACGGCCATGGTCTTGATCGTTGCACCAAGTTAGCCGCAAACCGGCGTCATCAGGTTTCCAGTTCAGGCTCGGGCAGTCGGCTGAACACATCGCGAACCCCCGCGCTCCATTGGCTGCCCAGTGCGCTGAAATAGGCGTCGCCCTCGTCGAAGCGGCGACGCATCTGGATTTTGAGGCTGTCGCGCCGGTAGCAAACCAGGTCGATAGGCATGCCGACGGACAAGTTGCTGCGCATGGTCGAATCGAAGGAAACCAGCACACATTTGGCCGCATCGGCGAGGCTGGTGCGGGGGGTGATGACGCGGTCGATGATCGGCTTTCCGTATTTTGCCTCTCCGGTCTGGAAATAGGGTGTTGTGCCTACATCCGCCTCGATGAAATTGCCTTCAGAGTAAACCCGGAAAAGCCGCATTGGCTCGCCGTGCAGTTGCCCGCCTAGAATGAAGGAGGCGTTGAATCCGCCGCTCTCGATCAAATACGGTCCGTCGCGGCGGTCAATGTCGCGCATGGCGTCCGCCACCAAACCCGCGACATCGAACAGGGTCTTGGCGTTCCAAATGTTGGGGGACTCGCCTTCGGTCTTTCCTCGCTGCTTCAGCAGACTGATGACGGCCTGCGTCCCGGCGAGATTCCCCGAGCTCAACAGCACGGCCACCCGGTCGCCGGGGCGTTCGAACACTGTCATTTTGCAGAACTTCGCGATGTTATCCAAACCGGCATTGGTCCGGGAGTCCGAGGCGAAGACCATCCCCTCATCCAGCAGGATGCCGACACAGTAGGTCATGTTGATCCCCTTATCCGTTGGCTGACCGGGACACACGTCCCCGTCGTTTGTGGTGATTGGACATTGTAGGCTGCTAGGCGCAAACCCGCATGAGGCAAAGCATAGCGGAAACCTTCGGAGGTTCTCTATGCAAGCCCCCGCGAGACTAACATTTTGCCCGGCGACATGACACAACCATCTGCACCCGACCCCGGACGCCCGGATGAAAGATGCGCAATATATTGATGAACCGAGAAAAATATTCGGCTATTGTGAGAGTCTCGAATTTTCGAAATCACTTTTTTCCCTAGCTACCAGGAGCGCCATGTTCATCCGTATCGGCTTTGATATCGCCTATTCTTTTCCCCAGCCTACCGAAATCATCATGATGCTTTACACGCATCCGAGCCGGTCATCCTTCTTGATGGCGCCCGAGCGGCTGACCAGCGATCCGCCCATGGTCATCGAGGATTTCATCGATGCCTACGGGAACCAATGCGCGCGCGCCTTCTGCCCCGGCGGACGATTGCACCTGAGAAACGATGCCATCATGGTCGATGGCGGCTTGCCGGATATCCTGACCCCGGATGCCCGGCAGCACACAGTCCATGGACTGCCTACCGATACGCTGCTTTACCTATTGGGCAGCCGCTATTGCGAAATCGAAAAGCTGTCGGACATTGCCTGGGATCTTTTCGGGCGCGGGCCGACAGGCTGGGGACGTGTGCAGGCCATCTGTGACTGGGTACACCAGCACATCACCTTTGCGCACGAATCCGCCCGTTGCGACCGCACGGCCTACGACACCTTCCGTGACCAAAGAGGCGTGTGCCGGGACTACACACACCTCGCCATCACGTTCTGCCGCTGCATGGGCATTCCCGCCCGCTACGCCACCGGGTATCTCGGCGATATCCAGGTGCCGCTCGTGCCGCCCATGGATTTCAGCGCCTGGTTCGAGGTTTTTTTAGGCGGGCAATGGCATACCTTCGATGCCCGCAACAACACGCCTCGCGTGGGGCGCATATTGATGGCGCGGGGCCGGGATGCGGCCGATGTGGCCCTGACGACGACCTTTGGAAAACACCGCCTGGAAAAGTTCGAGATATGGGCCGAGGAGATACCCCGTGCGCAAGTCTTGCGAGCGCTCAAAGTTCCCGGCTGCGGCCAGCCATAAGCCCGTCAGTTGGAAACCCCAAGATGGATGCCAGATTGACGAAAACGGCGGTTTCGGCTGGACGGCCTGCAATATGCCTCGGTGGAGGCGATGACCCTTCCATACGTCCATTTCATAACCTTCCAGCCCCAGCGTGGAGGCACCGCCCCTGCTTTGGTGCAAGCCATTGCGTCTGTTTTCCGTGGAGCCCGGCATCAAGGCACAGCTCGCCGCAAATAAGTATAAAGCCAATTGATTTAAAAGGGCTTTGCGGGAAGCCCAAAAATCGCCTGGGCAAGCCTCCAGCAAGCACGGAACTTGCTTCCATACATTGGCAGCACCCCCACAAACCAGCGAGGCGACCATGGCTAAACGACCTGTAGGCTCAAACCTGGAGACACCCCTTGAGGATTATCGAACCAGCTTCAGCAAGGAATCGATCAAGCGGGCGTTCTGGGACAATCTATTCTACGTGCAGGGCAAATTCCCGGCGCTCGCCAGCAAGAAGGATTACTATCTAGCGCTCGCCTACGTGGTGCGGGATCGGATACTGCACCGCTGGGTCAGCACGGCTGCCGCCTACACAGCCCAGGGCTCGCGCACGGTGGCGTACCTGTCTGCCGAGTATCTGATGGGACCCCACTTGGGAAACAATCTGGTCAATCTCGGCATTTACGACGAGGTAAGAGAGGCCGTCGGCGAACTCGGGCTGAAATTCGAGGAACTGTTGGCGGAAGAAGAGGAGCCGGGGCTGGGGAACGGTGGTCTGGGCCGCTTGGCGGCCTGCTTTCTCGATTCCATGGCCACTCTGGAGATCCCCTCTCTCGGCTACGGCATCCGTTACGAGTTCGGAATTTTCGACCAGCACATCGTCGATGGCTGGCAGATGGAAAAGACCGACAAGTGGCTGCGCTTCGGCAACCCCTGGGAGATCCCGCGGCCTGAATGGGCGGTCGAAGTTGGATTCGGCGGACGCACGGAACGCTACGCCGACGAAACCGGGCGGCAACGGACTCGATGGATACCCGCCAAGGTTGTTTTGGGCGTACCCTACGACACACCGATCCTCGGCTATCGCAACAATACCGCGAACACCTTGCGGCTGTGGCGCGCTGAGGCACCCGAGTCCTTCGATTTCGAGATCTTCAATCGCGGAGATTACTATGGCGCCGTCAACCAGAAGGTCGCTTCCGAGAACCTGACGAAAGTCCTCTATCCCAATGACGAGCAAATCCAGGGCCGGACGCTGCGTCTGGAGCAGCAGTTCTTTTTCGTGTCCTGCTCGTTGCGGGACATGCTGCGAATCATGCGGGTGCAAAAGATTCCACTGGAACGCTTCCACGAAAAATTCACGATTCAGCTCAATGATACCCATCCCTGCATCGCCGTTGCGGAATTGATGCGCCTCTTGGTCGACGAGAATGGCCTCGGCTGGGAGGAAGCCTGGGCCATCACCCGACGGACTTTTGCCTACACCAACCATACCCTATTGCCGGAGGCTCTGGAAAGATGGCCGCTCGGCATGTTCGCCGCCGAACTGCCCCGGCACCTCGAAATCATCTATGAGATCAACGCCGGATTTCTGGACGAAGTACGAATGCGATTCCTGGGCGACGATGATCGCATCGCCCGGATGTCCCTCATTGATGAGCAGGGAGAGCGCTACGTCCGCATGGCCCATCTGGCCTGCGCCGGAAGCTACGCCATCAACGGTGTGGCCGAATTGCACTCCGAATTGTTGAAACAGGACGTGTTGAAGGACTTCCATGACCTCTGGCCCGATAAATTCAGCAACAAGACCAACGGGGTCACCCCCCGTCGCTGGCTGGTGTTGAGCAACCCGAGGCTATCGGGCTTGATCTCTGGAGCGATCGGAAGTGATTGGATCAAGGATCTTGAGCAGATCGGGGACTTGGAACCCTTCGCCGAGGATCCGGTGTTTCGCGAGCAGTGGCGGGCCGTGAAGCGCGCGAACAAGGTCGACTTCGCAGCGCACGTCCTGAAGCAGACCGGCATTGCGGCAGACCCGGACTCCCTGTTCGACATCCAGGTCAAGCGCATCCACGAGTATAAGCGCCAGCACCTCAACATCCTGCATGTCATCGCGCTTTACCATAAGCTAAAGAGCAATTCCAACTTTCAGATCCGTCCGCGCACCTTCATTTTTGGCGGGAAGGCGGCGCCAAGCTACCACATGGCGAAACTGATCATCCGGCTGATCACTGCTGTGGGGGAAATCGTCAACCGGGATCCGGATGTCCGGGATGTCCTCAAAGTCGTCTTCGTTCCGAATTACAATGTCACTAACGGTCAGAGGGTCTACCCGGCCGCTGAACTATCCGAACAGATTTCGACCGCCGGCAAGGAAGCCTCGGGCACGGGCAACATGAAATTCTCGATGAACGGCGCATTGACGATCGGCACGCTGGACGGCGCGAACATCGAGATCCGGGAGGAGGTGGGCCCGGAGAATTTCTTCCTCTTCGGGTTGGCCACCGAGGAAGTGGCGGCGCTCAAGAGCCAGGGCTACCAGCCCATCGAGTGCTACCACACCCAACCCGAGTTGCGCGAGGTCCTCGACCTGGTGCGCAATGGATATTTTTCCCGAGGGGACACGGAACTGTTTAGGCCGCTCATCGATGGCCTGCTCTATCATGATCCTTACATGGTGCTCGCCGATTTTGCGTCCTACGTCGAATGCCAAGCGCAAGTCGACCAAGCCTATGGGGATCAGGAGCACTGGACCCGCATGTCGATCCTGAACGCCGCCCGCGCTGGAAAATTCTCCTCGGACCGAAGCATTCGCCAATACGCGGAAACCCTCTGGAAGATACCGCCGACACCGATCAGGCTCGTCACCCAGGATGAGGTCAGGGATGGGTTCCTGCAATAGGGGGCTCCAAGATTGGACGAACCCCAAAACTTGTCTACGGAATCAACGTACCAAAAGGCCAAGGTGAGTTGATTTTTGTGGCACAAACTCTCTGAGTCCATTACGGAGGATAAGTCACTACCGGCGGACGGTGGAGAATGCCCGGATGGCTGGCCTTGGGCTGGAGTCGGTTGAGGATATGACGGCGAACGGCTTTGTCAAGCGTGGTCGAGTGGACGGAGGAATGGCAAAGGCAGGGCGAGGCAAGAGGTGTGGCCAAAGGCGAAGCGGCTTTGTTACAAAGGTCAAATACCTTGCATTAAAGCACCAACTCCTCCATGAAATGTGCCCCGGCGCGGGCGGGATCAAGGGTCAGCCCTGCTTCCCGCACCAACTGATGGAAATTCTCCGAACGGTCGGAAATGGACGAGGCGGCGAGCATCAATTCCAGTTCCACCTTCGGCACTTGGCGCATGAAGCGCCGCACCAATTCCGCGTCCACGCCATCGCCGCCGAACTCCCCCAACGCCAGCGAGCGCGAAAACCCGTAAAACTGCCGCATGCGGTTCTCGCAAAGCTGGGCATGGCGGGCGCGGCGGGCCGGGTCTTTCAGGGATTCGACCACCGCCAGCGCCGTCATCGAGGCGTTGTAAAAAGCGTTCAGCACACCGTGGGAATAAATGGGATCGACGAAGGAGGCCGCGTCGCCGATGCAATAGAAATTCTCCCCGCAGATCCGGGTGGAGTAATAGGAATAATCCGGCCTTTCGTAGAAGGAACCTTCCTCATACTCGGCATTCGCCAGCAGGCGGTCGAGGTAAGGTGCGTTTCTTAATGTGTCCAGGAAAAACCGCTCGCGTCCGGCCTTGTCCATGGCGCGGGCGCGGTCGGTGTTGATGACCAGGCCCACGCTGGTCGTCTTGCGCAAGGCGATATGCCAGATCCAACCGTCCTCGAAGGAGGTGACGAAGGTGACGGGCCGGATTGTGCTGATGGCCGCCGCCGGATGGCTGCGCCCGTCGGCGGCGACAAAGCGGGAGTCCTTGAAATAGCCCCACAAGGACAGGAACCTCATGCGCGAATCAACCAGCCGCTTGGATTTGAATTGCCCGGCGAGGACAGCGGACGGCCCGCTGGCATCGACCACGAAGCGGCAGGCTATGCTCCCCTCAGCCGCGCCGTCCCCACGCCTATCCACATAACGCACAGTCGGGAAGTCCGAGCCTAGCCAGGCTTCGCGCACGGCGACCTGTTGGAAAATTCCCGCGCCCAAGCTTTCGGCGTGTTTCAGCAGCAGCTCGTCGAAAACATCCCGCTCAACATGGAGGGCGGGGCGGGTGAAGCCGAATTCGGCGAAGGCGATGCGGTGGATCTTGCCGTTCCAAACCGCGATCCCGCCGGCTTTGGCGACGAAACCCTCCTGTTCGATCAGGGGCGAGACGCCGGTCTGGTCGGCGTATTTCCAAACATGCGGGATCAGGCTCTCGCCGACCTGGGGGCGGGGATGCAAGGCTTTTTCCAGCAGCACCACGTCCACGCCCTGCTTGGCCAGCAAGGCCGCTACGCTGGAACCGGCGGGGCCACCCCCGATGACCAAAACTTCACACTGGTTGGGGATCGCGGATTTAGTCGACAATCTTTTCCACCTTGTCGTTTTTGAAATGGACGATGAATCGGTTCCAGCGGTTGGACCAGTAGGTCCAGGCGTTGGAGTCCAGGTTCGGGGTTTCGATCTGCGGCGGAAAGCCGATGGCTGCGATCACGGCCTTCTTGCCCATGCCCTTCTTCGCTTGCGCGGCTTGGATGCCTTCCTGTTCGAGCTTGGAAAACACGCCAAGATTGACCTTGGTCGGCGCGACGGTCTTCTTGAAGGCCGTTTGCATGTCTTCATTATTGGTGTGCTTGGGGACGCTTTCGAGGGTGAGAGGCTGGCCACCGTCAGCCAGTTTGAGTTCGGCCTTTTTGCTGCCGATGGACACCAGGTAGACCGGTGTGTTGATGGGAATCAACCCCCCCTTGCGGTAATTGGTGGTGCGGTAATTGTTGTTTTCTTGGAACAGGTTGAACTGGGTATAGTAAAGCTGTCCGGGCTGTATGCCTGGGGCAAGCTCGGTAGGTTTGATCTGCCTGTTGCAAGCCCCAAGGAGAAGCGGGATAAGAACGGCGAAAAATAAGCTGGCTTTTCTAAGCATTGTCTTAACTCCTAAATCAGGGATCAGTTGGCCGTCCGCTCACACATACCGCCGCGAACGGTACATCAGATAATACACACAAGAAAACACCAGGAACAGCGCGGCTGCGCCGACAGCGATTTCCCGGCTCAACGGTATCAGCGCGAGGGAGGAAGCTAACTCCGCCAGGATCAACACGATCAAGGTTCTCACCACGAGCATCCTGGACATGCGCGAGCAAACATACACGCCCAAAGGCGCTCCCACCACCACGATGGGAATGGCAGCCAGCCAGTAGTCGCTCACTGGCGGGACAAACAGCCCGGCGCTTTCGACCATGGCGAATCCCGACCAGGAAGTCAGCACCATCATCACGATGACCGTCGGCGTCGCGGCCTTCTCGCACATCCGAAACCACAGCACCAAGACTGAAAAGACGATGATCTCAAGCCCGCTGCCCAACAAGCCGCTGACCAGGCCGCCGACCATGCCGAAAACCAGCAAGACGGCCTTCTCCAAGCCGCCAAAGCGGGTCAGGCCATCATTGCGGTCGCGCTCCGGGTCTAGGTTGTGCCACCACAGGGCCAGCGCGAAGCTGCACTGGACCACGGTGAACACTATCCGCACCGCGCTGGCGGGCAGCAGGGCGGACAGGGAAAAACCCACCGGCAGCATCGGCACGGAGCCGAGGACGACCCAGGCCACGGCGCGCCATTCGACGCGGATGCGCAACAGGAGTATGGTCAAAAACCCCGAACCCATGCCGATGCTTTGGGTGGCGAGGGAAAACAGTTTGGCGTGCGCGGGCGGGATGGCGAGAACTTTGGTGAACACCGGGAAGGCCACGGCACCGCCGGCCTCGCTGGTCGCCCCGCCGATGAACGAGCCGAAGGCCATGGTGAGCGTGATCTGCCAATGCTTGGCCAGAGCCCAAAACGGCGGGGCGTCGGGCAGGAAATACCATCCCAGCCAAACCAGGGGCGGAATCAGAAAGACCAGGGTTCGGTTAAGGAATCTCTGATTCAGGAATTGCTTAACGCGCATTGGCTTTGATCCCCAGCTTTCTGAGAAAGACATCGGGGGAGGCGTAGCTCATCTCCCCGGTGGCTGCATCCACCGCCGCCTGGATGGTGTGCCCCTTCGCCAGCGTTTCGCCAGTTTCGGCATCGGCTATGCGGTATTTGATCTTCATGCGGTATTCATGCTCCACCAATTCGGCCGACACCCGGATGCGTTGGCCGAACCTCGCCGGGCGGACAAAACGCACTTGCAAATCGACAATCGGCCAGACGTAACCGCTGGCCTTCATCGCCATGTAGCCGTATTCAATCTTCTCCAGCATTTCGCAGCGGGCCAGCTCGAAATACTTGCAATAATGTCCGTGCCAGGCGATGCCGAGCAGATCCACGTCATAAAAAGGCACCGCCAACAGCACCTCGGCGCAGATCATGGTTGCCCAGCCTCGGGTTCATCTTCCCTCACCGGCTTGGCCCAATAGGGATAGAAATTGAACCATTGGAAGGGAACGGCATGGCAATGGGCTTCCAGCCGTTCGGCGTAGCGTCGCGCCAAGGCTTCGAGCATCTGCCGCCGTTGCGGCTCAGGACGCGGGATGCGGATGGATTCGGCGAAGGGCTCCAGATGGATCTGGTAGCGCCCGCCCACCGGGTAGCAAAACAGGGTATACACCGGGCAACGCAGCAGCGAGGCGAGCAGATAAGGACCCTGGGGAAATTCGGCATCCTCGCCGAGGAAGCTTGCCCGCACGGTGCGGCTCCCTTGGACTGGGATCCTGTCGCCCACCATCACCAAGAACTCCCCGCGTTCGATTTTTTCTTGCAAGGCGATGGCGATACCCGGATTCAACTCGGTGACCTGGATGAGTTGGATCGTGGCGCTACCCGCGCTGACACCGAGCAGGCGGTTGAATTTCTCGGCATGTTTGGTATGCACCAAGATGTTGAGGTGGATGTAGCCACGCAGGTTGGCGATGGCTTGGCAGATTTCCAGGTTGCCGACATGGCCAGAAAGGATCATCGCCCCCCGCTTTTCCTCCAGCAAACCCAGCAGCAGCGGGCGGTTGGGGAAATCGACCTGGGCAGGGTCGATGTTCCCCGTCCACGCGATGATCTTGTCCAGCAGCGTCTCGCCGAAGATTAGGAAATGGCGGTAGCTCTCCCGCCACCCGCCGGAAAGACCCGTTTCCGGGAAAAAACGGCCCAGGCGGCACAAATACTGTCGGGAGGCGTTCCGGGCTTGGTGGCCTGCGAGGAAGTAATAGCTGACGACCGGGCGCAGGAACAGGCGGAAGAGCCAGCGCCCAAACACCCGATAAACCCACACCAAGGCGCGTATGCCCCAGAGCATGCTGGATTCCTCAAGCGAGGCCCAATGTTGGGCCTGGATTGTAGGTTTCATTGGAAATGCCTGCCTAAAAGCCTGGGAAAACGCCACAACATGCCGAAAAACAGCCGGGCATGCATGAGGCTGATTCGCGCATTGTCTTCAAAAGCCCGGAAATGGGACAAGCCGTCCTCGGGATACCCCACGCGGGTGGCAATCGACACAATGGAAACCCCTTGCCAGTAAAGCCGGACAAGGATTTCCGTGTCGAATTCCATGCGATTCCCCAACGGGGTGGTTTGGATCAACTTGGCGCAGGTATCGACCGGATAAACGCGGAAGCCGCACATGGAGTCGCGGATATTGAATGAAAGGGTATTGACACACACCCAGATATGGGTTAAATAGCGGCCATAATAACGAATCTTTGGGATCGAGCCGTCGAACACCGGCACACCGGTGATCACCGCTTCAGGGTTTTCGGCGGCGGCCTGGAGGAACTTGTCCAAATCGCCTAGCGTGTGCTGGCCGTCGGCGTCGATCTGGATGGCATGGGTATGGCCTTGGCGTTGGGCAAGCAGAATGCCTGCCTTCACCGCGTGGCCTTTGCCATGGTTGATGTCTTCCCGGACAGATCGCGCCCACGGATACCGGGCCGACAAGCCCTGGATCACCTCGGCGCAGGATTCCCGGCTGCCGTCGTCCAACAGAATGCAAGGCAGGGCATAAGGCCGCAACCCTTCCATAATCCTCGGCAGCGGCACCTCGTGATTATAGACGGGAATGATGATGCAGGGGTTCAAGCGATTCGCCATGGAAATAGATTCTTCCCGAGCTGTATTCGGCAGTTTCCGAACGGTAACAGAATTCCAACTTGCAAGCCAGACCCAGATAACGCAAAACCAGTTCCAGGCGCTGCCCCGGCAAGAGGAGTTCCTTGAACTTGACGGCTTCCATATGGCTGAAAGGGCCGTTTGCCCTTAAGCGCTGCCGGGCGAAATAAACCGCCCATTGAATTTGTGCCACCCCAGGCACGACAGGCACCTTATCGAAATGTCCTGTAAAATAAGCCAGCCCTTCGGGTATGCGCAAAGCCAGGATCACCCCATCGGCCTCTGGCTTTTCCCCGAGTATTTCAGGAAGCAAAACCGGCGACCCAGTTTCCTGCCTGCCGCAGTTCAAAAGCCGTTCCTGATTCTTTTGCGGACAAGCATTTCGCCCAGCATCAACACCGCCATCAGCAGATAAGAAACGAAGCCGTTGTACAAGCTCCACAGCCACGGATCGCCATGCCACACGGTGGCCAGGGAGGCCGACGCATTGACCAGAAAAAAACCGCACCACACCCGTGTGACCTTGCCTGTGTAAACCACTCCTTGGGGCGGCAACCCCGGATCTTGCATTCTGGCCAATCTTTCCACCACCGTGGGCGGATAGGCAAGGCTATAGGAGAATACGCCAAAAAACATCAGGCTGACGAAGACGGGATAGGCCAACAGCAAGCCAGGCTTGTTAGCCCAGCCGGCCGCCAACATGAACAAGACACTGGCCGACGCCAAGACGGCCCAATGCCAGACCACACGGTTCCGTTTGTCGCAAGCACCACGCAACAACAAAACAGCCGCCAGAAAAAAGGCCAAATAACGGGGCTGCACAGAGTCTTTGGAAAGATACACCAGAAACGGATAGCAGATTGCCAATATTCCGACAATGCCATTCAGCACGTGTCTAGGCCATGTTGATTCGATAAACGGTGTCCACCACATCCTGGATGGTGCGCGCATTTTTGAAATCCTCCGGGTTGATACGTTTGCCGGTGATGTCCCGCAGCCTGACCATCAAATCCACGGCATCGATGCTGTCGATATCCAAATCCTGGCTCAAGTTCGCGCTTAACACGATGTCTTCCGGCGTCAGCTCGAACATTTCCGACATAAGTTTCCTTAGAATTTGAAACACTTCTTCTTGGGTTTTCATAAAAGATGTCTTTCCTGTTGCGATACGACAAAACCGGCTAGGTTTTTCACAGAGGCGAAATCATTCACAAGTTCGGTGGATGTGGTATCGATTTGGATGTGGTATTTTTTCTTCAAGGCCACACCGAGTTCCAGCGCGTCAATCGAATCCAGGCCCAGCCCCGCGCCAAACAGCGGGGCTTCCGAGACGATATCCGAGGGGCTTATCCCTTCCAGCCCGAAGGTATCAATAATCAACTGCTTCAGTTCGGATTCAATATTTTCCATGCTGCGCCTGCCGCTCAGTGAAATGCTTCTCTAATTGCCGGGTTATATTCCTCGTGGCGAGGGAGCGGCTTGCGTCTTCTTCCATCGTGGACAAATCAATATCGTCACCCACACGCAGGCTTAAGATAAATTTGGTTTCCGGTATATGATACCATTTTTCGCGTTTGGTCAAGGTCGTCGGGGAGCAGCCAAGGGTGACCGGCAGAATCTTGGCGCCTGACTGCAAGGCGATGGCGGCGGCACCGCGCTGGAACTTGATCGGCTGGCCGGGCGTGGTCCGCGTCCCCTCGGGAAAGACGATGAGCGAGCCGCCCTCGCGCAATTCTTCCGCGCACCGTTGCAGCAAAGCTTCGGGTTCCTCCGCATAAATATATCCCATGGCCCGGATTGGGATGCGCAGGAACGGGTTGGCGGCCAAGGCGGGCTTGACGATGCATGTGGCGTTGCGGATCTGAGAAATGAGGAATACCACGTCCAGCAAGCACGGATGGTTGGCGATGACCAGCCTGCCGGGTGCATTGAGCCGCTCGCCGCCATGCACTTCGTAGCTGAGGATGCCGATGGCGCGCATGAAATCCATGTAAACGTGGAAAATGCGGTTCATCAAGGCTCTGGATCTGAGTTTTTTTTCGATGCCTTCCCCGAGGAAATGCTCGACCAGCGGAAACAGCATTCCCCAAAACAACACCCCCACGGTACCGAACAGGAAGAAGCTAAAACCCGTGCCAGCCAGCCGCCAAAGGTAGTTGATGCGCTCAAGCATTGTCCAGGCTCCATCGCCAAATCGACTGCTCAAGCCGGCATTGCGCACTCCGCCGACCCTCCAGGATCGCCCGGATCAAGCTTTGCCCGTCGCCTTCCAGCAGGATCGAACCGGTGGCCGGCCTGCGTGCGAAACGCAACTTAAGACCGGGGCTATCATCCCTTTCCAGGACCATGCCCAAGGCCCAGGTGGTCTCGGGCGTGGCTAGGTAAGCCCGGTAAGCCTCGGGCAAGGGCTGCCCGTAGCAGACCAGCAACACCTTCGGGGTTTCCAACAGACAGCCGGCTGCCTCCAGAAAAGCCGCGAACATCCCCTCCGTTCCGCCGGCCAAGGACACATACGGCAGGAAGCTGGCGCTGTGGAAACTGGACAGGCCCGCGATGGCGTTATGCACACACAGGCTGAAACGGCTGGGCGATACCTCCTCGCCTGCGGCCAGCCCCTCCAACATCTCGAAATAATACTGGCTTTCGCCATGGCTGGAGAAAAACACCGAAGGCATGTCCCCGCCTTCCTGGCGGCAGCGCCAGGCCACGGCACTGGCCGCCCGGGCCAAGGGCGACAGCCTGCGCCTTTGCATCATGGGCAGGAAACCCACCTCGGCGCTGCCGCTGTTGCAGGGCAAAACCTCCCCGCCGGGCCAGCAACCATCCGCCGGGGTTTCTTTCGATTGCCACAGGCACCAGTGCCTGAGCGTGAAACCAAAACCGGTTCCCCGGCCACAGGGTTCTAAGGCCGGTGTGTGTGCAGGTTCCATGAGATCCAGCATCAGGGTTCCCAACGGCGGAACACCAGGGAGGTATTGACGCCGCCGAAGGCAAAGTTGTTGCTCATGACATATTCGGCGTCAATCTTGCGCCCGGTGCCTGTGATGTAATCGAGATCCGCGCAGCGGGGATCGGGATGATCCAAATTTAGGTTGGGGTGGAACCAGCCTTCCCGCATCATATGGATGGAAGCCATGGCCTCCAAGGCACCGCAGGCACCCAGGGTGTGGCCGGTGTAGCTTTTCAGGCTGCTGATAGGCGTCTGGGAACCGAACACCGCACGGGTGGCATGGCTTTCGGCGATGTCACCCTGTTCGGTGGCGGTGCCATGGGCGCTGAGGTAAGCGATTTGGCCCGGTTTGAGCGCCGCATCCTGTAAAGCCAGTCGCATGACCACCTGCATGGTGTCCGCGTTGGGCTGGGTGATATGGGTGCCATCGGCGTTGGTGGCAAAGCCCGCGACCTCGGCATAGATCCGCGTCCCCCGCGCCAAGGCGCGGCCCAGTTCCTCTAACACCAAGGTGCAGCCGCCCTCGCCGATCACCAGGCCGTCGCGGTCACGGTCGAAGGGCCTGGGTGTGAGGTGCGGTTCGGCGTTGCGGGTGCTGGTGGCGTACAAGGCGTCGAAGGTCGCCGCCTCGGTGGGGCAAAGCTCCTCCGCCCCACCCGCCAGCATCACATCCTGCAAGCCGAACTTGATGGCCTCGTAGGCGAAGCCAATGCCCATGCTGCCGGAGGTGCAGGCGCTGACGGAAGGGATGATGCGCCCGCGCACTTGGAAAAACAGGGCAACATTGGCCGCGCTGGTGTGCCCCATCATCTTGAGATAGGTGGTGGCGTTGAGGTTGCCGATGTCATGGTTGATGAGCATTTTGCCGAAATCGGCGATGGCCGGGGTCGAACCCACCGAGGACCCGTAAGCCACGCCGGCGCGTCCGCCGCTGACGACCGCATCGCCCAACAAGCCTGCGTCAATCAGGGCCAGTTCCGTGGCGCGGGTCGCCAACAGCGAGACCCGCCCCATGCTGCGGGTGTTTTTGCGGGTGTAATGGGAAGGCAGGCTGAAATTCTCCACCGGGCCGCCGAGCCGGGTGAGCAAGCCGTTGTATTTCTCCCACTCCGGCAAATAGCATATGCCCGAACGCCGGGCCAGAAGCCTGGTGCGCATCTCCCCCCAATCGTTGCCGATGGGGGAAAACCCCGCCATGCCGGTGACCACCACGCGCCGGGTCAACATAGCCCCCCATTCACCGAAATGACTTGACGGGTGATGTAGCCGGCGTCTTCAGACATCAGGAAAGCCACCAGCGCGGCGACCTCTTCCGCAGTCCCCAAGCGCCGGGCTGGAATGGCCGAGATCGCCTCCTCTAGGGCCAAGCCTTCTAGCATGTCGGTCTCGATCAGCCCTGGGGCCACGCAATTCACCGTGATCTTGCGTTTCGCCAGTTCCACCGCCAGAGCCTTGGTGGCGCCGATGATGCCGGCCTTGGCCGCGCTGTAGTTGACTTGGCCTCGGTTGCCGACGAGTCCAGAGACCGACGACAAGGTGACGATGCGCCCGGGCTTGCGGCGCTGGATCATGGGCATGACCAAGGGAAATAGCACATTGTAGAAACCGTCCAGGTTGCCGCGCAGAACCAAGTCCCAATCTTCGCCGCTGAGGGCAGGAAAGGCGTTGTCCCGCGACAGGCCGGCATTGCACACCACGCCGTAATAGGCGCCATGGGTTTGAATGTCCGCGCCGAGGATTTCTTGGGCGGCGCCACGGTCAGCCAGGTCGAAACTCAGGACGCGGGCCTGTCTGCCCATGCTTAGAATCTCATCGCGCACTTGCGAAGCTTCGGCCAGGCGGCTGCGGCAATGCGCGACGATATCATAGCCTTCGCGGGCCAGGCGCAAGGCGATGGCCTTGCCGATGCCACGGCTGGAACCGGTGACCAGGATGGTTTGTTGGCTCATATTCCTTTTCCGGCGAGAAATTTTTTTGAATCCTTGGGCAACAGGACATTGAGCTTCGATTCCGCGTGGATATTGCCACCTTCGATGGCGCAGCCGAACACCGACATTTCGTTGGCCGCCTCGATGATTTTCTCCGCCCGCACCCGCAAACGGCTGCCACAGGGGAAGCTGCCTACGGAGCATTGGTAATGGCGGGTGCCAAGTAAAAACCCCAGGCCTATCGCCTCGCCCCGGCATTTCCTGTGGTAGCCCGAGAACGCGGCGATGGCCTGCGCCATGTATTCCAGGCCGACCCACGCGGGAACGGTATGATCGGGGCTTGAAAACAAGCCATCGTCACGCACGGTCAATTCGACGACGATATGGTCTTCCCCGGCCTCCATCACCCGATCCAGCAAGACCATGGCTAGCGACTGGGGCAGCAGCGCTTCGACGGGATAAGGGAAATCCGCTGGAGGGTCAGGGATGCCCGATGAGCAAGGACACATTGTTGCCGCCGAAAGCGAAAGAGTTGCTAAGGCAATATTGTAGTGGCTTACACATAAGGTTTTCCAGCGTGACCCATCCAAGGCGCATCATTTCGGGGTCTGCCTCGCCATCCCAAAGATGCGGAGGCACGTGATTTTCCCGGTTCAAGCCGGATAGGAGCAGCCAGCACAAACCGGCTTCGATGGCCCCTGCCGCGCCCAGGCAATGCCCGGTGGCGGGCTTGCTGGAACCGCAAGGCGTCGCGCTGCCAAACAATTGTCCGACCGCCCCGCTTTCCATGGCATCGTTTTGCAAGGTGGCCGTGCCGTGGAGGTTGATGTAATCCACATCTCCTGGGGCCAGCCCTGCGTCTTGCAAAGCGGCTTGCATGGCGAGATAAGCGCCCGAGCCGTCGGGACGGGGCGCGGAAATATGGTAGGCATCGGAACTGGCCCCGACCCCCAGCAGGGCGACGGGTGAAGGTTCGCGGCTCATCAGGAACAAGGCCGCGCCCTCGCCGATGACGGTGCCGTCGCGGTTTTTGCTGAACGGATTGCAGCGGGTCTTGCTGATCGCGCCCAAAGCGGCGAAGCCCTCCAAAGTAGTCCGGCACAGGGCGTCACCGCCCCCGACGACCACCGCATCGCAGACCCCCAGCCGCAACAAACGGCGGGCCGAAGCGAGGGCGTTGGCGCTGGACGAGCAAGTGGTGGACACAGTGTAGGCAGGGCCTTGGAGACCTAAATAGAGGGCCAGAAACTCCGCCGCCCCGCCCAACTCCTGCTGTTTGTAATGGTAGTCTTTCGGCATCTGCCCCGTGCCGAGCAAGACGCCCACCGCCTTTTCGCCCTCGGCTATCCCCGAAGTGCTGGTGCCGATGACCAATCCAACACGCTCCGTGCCGTGACGCTCAATAGCTTGCCGGACGGCGGGTTCGATCTGTCCTAGGGCCAAAAGCAGGATGCGGTTGTTGCGGCAATCATAGCGCTTGAGGTTTGGCGGGAGAGGAGGGGGCTCGGCAGGCACGCTGAGCGCGGAAATATCCGAGCCTAGCCAAGGTATGCGAGACGGCTGGCCATATAGGCCCGCAAGCCATGCGGCCAACACTTCGGTCTTGCCTTCCCCCAAGGCGCAGACGATCCCTAGATCATTCAAATGCAAAGGGCTGCCCCCCGGAGGAAAACGGCACTTACAAAGGCGGGCATGATTCGGCGATGGCCTCAATCTTCTTGCCGCAACGCTGGGTCATGGGATTGGCTTCATCCCAGGCAAACCCGGCGAGGATGGAGCAAATCATGGCCTTGATGCTAGCCAACTGGCGCTCTTCAAAAATGATCCGCTGGAAGCGCCCGTCATACCAAGCGTCCACATAGGCGCGGAAAACCTCGATCCCCTTGCGCAGGGCTTGTTCATAGTCGACCTGCCAATCCACCGGCAGGCCGCGCAACTGCCTATCCACCAAGGGAACCGCCAGGGATGCGGACTTCAAGGCGATGGTGACGCCCGAGGAAAACACCGGATCGAGGAATTCCCCCGCATTGCCCAGCAAGGCAAAACCCTCGCCATGCAAGCGCATGACATTGGCCGAATAGCCGCCAATCCGGTTGGCTGGGGTGTCAAAGCGGCTTTCTTTCAGCAATTCAGCCAGCCTAGGCTCCTCCATCGCCAACCCCTGCAAGATCTCCAACGGGCTGCCGCTGCGCCCGTCGAGGAAACCCAAAGGCGTCACCACACCTAATGAACTTCTGCCGTTGCTGAAGGGGATCAGCCAATACCAGATTTCATGGAATTTGGGATGGATGGCGATGAGAATCTTGTCGCGGTCATAACCTTGGACATTAATGCGATCCTCGATATGGGTGAACAGAGCCAATCGCGGGGGCAGGGAGGATGGCGTTTCCAGATTGAGAAGGCGGGGCAGTATCCGTCCGAAGCCGCTGGCATCCAACACCATGGAAGCCGTCCAGTCCCTCAGTGCGCCATTGGCATCGACGCTGGTCAGCCGCGTCCGTCCCGGGGTGTCGAAATCCGCCGCCACGATGCCATGCCGGTAATGGATGGGCACGCCGGAGTCCTCGGCAGCGTCGGCCAAGACCTTATCGAACTGGGCGCGGGGAACCTGGTAGGTGGTAGCCCAACCGGCTGCGGACTTCTGCGAAAAATCGAATTCCGTCAGCCTACCCGCCAGGGAAAACGCCGCGCCGTTTTTCAGTTGGAAGCCTTCCGCCGCCACCAGCCCCAACAGGCCGGCCTCCTCCAGGAATTCCATGCAATGCGGAAGCAGGCTTTCGCCGATGGAAAAACGCGGGAACAGCTCTTTCTCCAAGATAAGCACTTGGTGGCCCAGCTTCCTCAACAGGCGCGCCGCCACGCTCCCGGCAGGGCCGGCCCCGATGATCAATACATCCGCATCCATTTTTTCTTGAGCTTCTCTAGTCCGGTTAAAATGTCCACCCGCCCCGGTGTCTGGGATTACGCAGTACCTGCGGGCTGTCGGGCAGCCTTTAGGCCCCACCCGACTAAGCGAAGTGGCGCGCCAGCCGAAACGGCCTAAAGGCCACCCTACAAGCCCATCCCATAGAATCCGACCCATGCAGGAAACCCAGCAAAATTCCGAAACAGCCCCGGCCAGCGAGGAACCCTTGGCCCTCCATGAGGGTAGGATCATAAAGCGTGGAAACTTCTGGTCTGCCGTGAAGGGACTGGCGGGACGGCTGCCTGACCGGCCCTATGTGTTCAATCTGTGCGAAAACCGCTATCTGTTTTGCTTAAGTCTGCTGGCGGCGGCAAGCCGGGGACAGATTTGCCTGCTGCCACCCTCCGGCCAGATGGCGGTGATCCAGGAAATCCTGCATGACTATCCAGATGCTTATGTAGCCTGCGAACGCGACCCTCATTTGCCCGGCCTGGAATGGTTCGCAGTGGCGGCGCCAAGATCCGAGGACATGGCCCTGGATCCCGGATTTGACTGGGAACGCGCCGCCTTGGTCGCCTTCACCTCGGGCAGCACCGGCAGGCCCAAGCCCTGCGCCCACGGCTTGGCGACCTTCAGGATTTCCGCCCAGATGGCGGTGCGCAGCCTGGGGCTGGATCGGCGACGGCTGCTGATGGTCTCCACCACGCCCCCGCAACACATGTACGGTTTGGAAACCTCGGTGTTTTGGCCCTTGTTTTCCAGCTTGGTTCTGCATGATGGCCGGCCCTTCTTCCCCGAAGACATACGTCGCGTGGTCGAGGCATCCCCTTGGCCCGCCGTGCTGGCCACCACGCCCACCCATTTGCGTTCCCTGGCCAGAGCCAATGGCCCCTGGGGCAATCTTGCCGGTGTGATCTCAGCCACCGATGCCTTGTCCGAAAAACTCGCCCGTGAAACGGAAACCGCCCTAGGGCAATCCCCGCACGAAATTTATGGTAGCACGGAGACGCTTTCCTTCGCCAGCCGCGAACCGTTGCGTGAAAGCCTGTGGCAGCCCTATGCCAGCACCCGTCTAGTCCAAAACGCCAGCGGCCAGACCCACCTCGAATCCCCGCATTTACCGACACCGGCGTTGTTGCAAGACAGTTTCAAAGTCGAGCCGGACGGACGCTTCGCCGTGCTGGGCCGACATTCAGATCTGGTCAAGATCGGCGGCAAACGCGCCTCCCTGGCCGAACTGGATCGCAGGCTGAAAGACATCGAAGGAGTGGATGACGGCTTTTGCTTTGTCCAGGAAAAAGAAGGCCGCCTCGCCGCCGTAGTGGTCAGCCGATTGGACAAGCACGGCATCCGCGAAGGCTTGCGGCCATATGTGGACGAGGTATTCCTGCCCCGGAAAATCCATTTCGTCGCACACCTGCCGCGCAACGAGGTGGGCAAGCTGGTTAAGGCGGAGATGGAAAAGCTTTTTGCTGAGTTGGGCAAACTTTAAATTTACCATCGAATGGAATCTGACATGACCGGGCTTGCTGGTTGACGGCGAACCGCTGCCGGAACGCCACAAGGACCATCCGCTCGTCGGGGACTGGGCGCACCACCGGGAATGCCACATCAAGCCGGAGCGGAATACACATCGCTATTCCGCCCTACGCGGGCTATGGTGCAAAGCCATTAACTTAAGGACTTCTCAGCGGGAAAGACTGTTCGTAGTCCCGGCTTCAGCCGGTTCTTTCTGGTCAGTTTTCCGCCTAAAGGCGGGACTACGAACGCTTAAGTTAATGGCTTTGGGGCTATGGTGGCCAACCCAAAACCAGACAACATCTTGTCCGTCTTCGATAGCAGCGGCAATTCAGCATAAAACCGCCAGAATTTTGGGTTAGCTCGATGTCTCACAGCTTAGTACGCCGACCTTCACGAAATGTTAATGTCTTCATTATTGTTTTCTCCTGTGCATATCTATTCAAGTTGGGTCAACACAAAATTGATTAAAAGTGTCAGGCAACGATAAAGCCGTTGCCGACCTACCCGGCTCAGGTAGCCTTTACTTGCCAATGGAAAAATAAGCCATTCCCGCATTATACATCAATTTTGTTTTCGGATTTTTTGCCGCAGTCAGTGTTTTGAATTCTTCGGCAAAGGGTGATTGGCTGATCCGCAAATAGAATACTTTTTCGACACTCCCCAATTTGATCTGGGTGCCGAATTCCCGCATCAGTTCGGCAAGGTGGGCATAAGAAACTGTGGAATTGGCAAGCTCAACAAACAGTCCATTGATTCCTGGAAATTTTGAATGCGGATAATGTTTATAGTAGTCAATAAAATCTTTCGACTGCAAGGATGCCTTGGCAATGGGTCGGCACCAATCCCAATCCCCTTCATCACATAATGGTCCCCAGTCTATGGACTTAAAGCTTTGCAAAGGCCATTTTTTGGCTATCTCCTTGAGGATGGCCCGGTGCGGCGCTGTTTGTCCATGGAAGCCTAGCTTGCAGTTCCGTCTCACTGTCAACCATCTTCCGCCATCTTTTTCTTCGATGGCGTTCCATTGAATGCGGCAATTGTCTTTTGTCGCCACAAAAGCATAATCGGAGGTCTTATAAGCCCAGCCGGCTGATTCTTTGTCCAAATAGACGGTCACTTCCGGCTGGGCATAGGATTCGGCAGGCGATAGCAATAGCACCAGCAACGAGAAAACGCAGGGTCTAGCATTCATCAGGGTATGGCAGTGGCAGCAGCGTAGGTTGAGCCCGGTAGATACGCATCGCGTACCTTGGCAATGCTGAAAATTGAAAAAGGTACGCGGTGCGTACGAGACTGTGAAAGAGTTCAGCCGGATATTCCCAATAACCGCCCCCGTCTTTTTTCTAAAACGCCATTGGCAAGAAATGCCGGGGAATCCTTCAATACAGGCCGCCCCGCGCCTTGTTTTTAGGCATATTGGATCATTTTGGCCCGGTTCCCGCCGCGCCGGGCGCAATACTCCCGCAGCGCCTCAAACCCCAGCAGGTTCAGTACCCGGGTGAAGTTGTAGCACAACACCATCAGGCTGAACTCGCCACGGCATTTCTCCAGGCCGCGCATCAGGAAGTGGTGCATGCCCGCCCGGTGCTTGAGGGTGCCGAAGGGGTGCTCGGCGAGCTGGCTGCGCTTTCTCATGCGCCCGCCCGCTTGGGCCATCCGCTGGCGGTGCCGTTCGACGGCCGCCTCGTGCTGCCAGCGCTCCAGTTTTTTGTAGGCGGCGTTTGCCGTCAGGCATTGCACACGCAACGGGCAGGCGGCGCAGGCGGAGACCTTGGACTTGTGGGCCTGGACAAGCTTGCCGCCGCGCTCTTGGGGCTTGCCGCAGGCTTCCAGCGTTTCGCCGTTGGGGCAGGTGTGGCGGTCTTCGGCTGCGTCGTACCGGAACCGTTCGCGGGTGAAGCGTCCGTCCTTTTCCGCCGCCGTGATGGCCTTGGGCTCGGGCACGTAGACCTCGAAGCCGAGTTCCTCGGCCCGCTGGATCTGCTCGCCGCTGTGGTAGCCGGTGTCGGCCAGCCCGACCAGGCGCTCGGATTGCGGGATTTCCCGGGCCTTTTCCAGCATCGGCACGAGCTGCTGGCGGTCGTTGCCGTCTTGGGTGGCTTCGCTGGCAACGATGAGCTTGTGTTTGCCGTCAACGGCGATCTGCACGTTGTAGCCGGCGGTGGTCTTGCCCTTTTTGCTGAGGAGCCGCGCGTCGGGGTCGACCGTGGAGAGCTGGCTGTCCGCCGACTTTTCAAGCCGCGCGCGCAGGGCGTGCTTTTCCGCCCGCCTCTCCTTGAGCCGGGCGATTTTGTCGGCCAGGCCTTCGTCCTCCACCAGGCTGCCCAGGCCTGCTTGGTCGTCTTGGGCGTCCTGCTCGGCGAGCTGGCGCTGGTAGGCGTCGATCTTTTTCTCCAGGGCCGCCAGCTGGTCGTCGAGCTTTTTGGCGGTGAAAATGCCGTCGCTGCTGGCGTCGGCCTTGAAGAAGCTGCCGTCGACGGCCACCTCGTCGCCGCCGAGCAGCGCCAAGTCCTTGCACAGCAGGCTGAAGTCCTTGTTGGCGGCCTTGAGGGCCTGGCTGTTGTCCTTGCGGAAGTTGGCGAGGGCCTTGTAGCCAGGGCGCAGGCCCTGGGCCAGCCAGATGGCCTCGAGGTTGCGCACCGCCTCGCGCTCCAGGCGGCGGCTGGAGTGGATGCGGTTGAGGTAGCCGTACAGGTAGAGCTTGAGCAGCGCCGCCGGGGGGAACGGCGGCTGCCCGGCGCGGGGGCCGGACCGGGTGTTTTGGAAACCGAGCGCGGCAAGGTCCAGGCTTTCGACATAGGCGCCGATGGCCCTGACGGGGTTGCCTTCAGCAACGTAGTCGTCGATGCTGGGGGGCAGCAGCATCCCCTGCCCGCGGTGCTGTCCCGCCTTGTAGGTTCTCGGCATCATTTGCCCTTTTTATTCAATAGGATAATCGCCAATATTATGCCAAAATCTCGAAGAGACAGGGTGGATTCTTTCACAGTCTCGTACCCTGGTTCCGGGTTGGTAAATGCGGCGATATTCAGGCATTTCGAGGTTTGATTGTGGATCGGTGCGGTTAGTCGATACAAGCCAAGCGTAGGGTACGGTGAGCTTGCGAACCGCACCAATCGGCGCAAGAAATGGTGCGGTTCGTTCCTCACCGCACCCTACGACATTGCCGAATTACCACACCTTACCGCGTTCCATCCATGCTACGTCGGCTTAACCTAGCGACATGGTTTTACTCCCCCAAACCCATCCCGCCTCCACGTTCCCGCCGCGAAACTCCTGTCCGGTTGGCCGCTTCCTCAACCGCCTTGGCAACCGCAGGCACGACCCGCTTATCAAACACCGACGGGACGATATATTCGGGGTGCAATTCGCTTTCGGAGATAATGTCGGCGATGGCATAGGCCGCCGCCATTTTCATTTCCTTGTTGATCCGCGAGGCGCGGCAGGCGAGCGCGCCTTTGAACATGCCGGGGAAACACAGGACATTGTTGATCTGGTTGGGATAGTCCGAGCGGCCTGTCGCCATGACCGCGACATAAGGCGCGGCATCTTCGGGCATGATTTCCGGGGTCGGGTTTGCCATGGCGAATACGATGGGATTATCCGCCATTTTTTGGATGTCCTCAATACTGAGTATATTCCCCACTGATACCCCTAAGAACACGTCGGCCCCTAGTATCACGTCGTGGACGCTGCCGCGCTCGCCGTGGGGGTTGGTGTTGGCCGCATACCATACCCGCATGTCGCAGGTGGCGGGGGTTTCCGCGTGGATAGCACCTTCGATGTCACAGCCGATGACATTGCGCACACCCGCCGCGAGGATCTTCCGCGTGCAGGCGGTGCCCGCCGCGCCGACACCGTTGACGACGACTTTCAAATCCGACAATTCTTTGCCGACGACTTTCGCGGCGTTGATCAAGGCCGCCAGCACGACTATCGCCGTGCCGTGCTGGTCATCGTGGAAGACGGGAATGTCCAGTTCGTTTTTCAGCCGCTCTTCGATCTCGAAGCAGCGCGGCGAGGCGATGTCCTCCAGGTTGATGCCGCCAAACCCGGGGGCGATGGCTTTGACGATGCGGACGATCTCGTCGCTGTCCTTGGTGTCCAGGCAGATCGGGAAGGCGTCCACGCCGGCGAATTCCTTGAACAGCATGACCTTGCCTTCCATCACCGGCAATGCCGCCTCCGGGCCGATGTCGCCTAGGCCCAGCACCGCCGTGCCATCGGTGACCACGGCGACCATGTTTTTCTTGATGGTCAGGTGTACGCCTTGTCGGGGGATTGGTGAATGGCTTGGCAGATGCGGGCGACGCCGGGGGTGTAGGCCATGGACAGGTCGTCGCGGGTGCGCAGCGGCGTCTTGGACACGACTTCGATCTTGCCGCCTAGGTGCATCAGGAAGGTGCGGTCGGAGATGTTGACGACCTCGACGCCTTCGACTTGGCGCAGGGCGGCGGCGATTGCGTTGCCGTGGTCGCTGGAGGCGGCGTTGACGGTGAAGTCGCGGATGACATGCCCGCCGACGACGTTGACGATATCGACGCCGCCGATGTCGCCGCCGGCCGAGCCTATCGCGGTGGCGACCGCGCCTAACATGCCGATTCGGTTGGAGAGCTTGAGGCGGAGGGTAAAGCTGTAGCTGGCGCTGGGGGTGCTGGTCATGGTTTGGTGGCGGCTTTAGTCCCCTCTCCCGGCGGGAGAGGGGGTAGGGGTGAGGGGAATTTTAGGCGGCGCGTCTGGCCGGGCGGATGTCCGGTTCGGCGCTGGCGTCTGGCTGGGCGGCGACCGAGGGATCCGTGCCTAGGGTGCCGGCCAGTGTTTCCAGATACCCGGCGCTTCCGGCTTGCACGGCCATCCTCCGCGCCTGTTCCAGCCTATCCTCCAAACCCAGTTCGGCGCACCAATTCGTGCCGCCGCGCTGGCGCAGGAAGCTTTCCAGATAGCCGC
The DNA here is from genome assembly GCA_963753955.1 of uncultured Gammaproteobacteria bacterium. Classification (GTDB taxonomy): domain Bacteria; phylum Pseudomonadota; class Gammaproteobacteria; order Methylococcales; family Methylococcaceae; genus Methylumidiphilus. The sequence continues at coordinate 322,891 of CAVWEM010000008.1, read as the reverse complement.
AATGCCGCCGCCACAGCGCCACATCTTGGGCTTGCCGGGTGGCGAGGCGCTCTTGGTACCAATCTGAAGCCAATAGCGCATTGCGGTGAACAAGGCACGGATGTCCGGATGATGGACGTCTTTGCCCTGGTAATGCCCTTCTGCCATGCAGTGCAGCAGAGCGCGGATCGGCGGGCAGGCATCGTCTATGCTGCCGTCATCCAGATAACGCTGGGCGACGCTGCGCTGGGTTTCGACGATGTTGTCCATGCCATCGGCATAAGATTCAAATCTTGGGTTTCTGGCTTAGAATCGCCTCATTGAACGCCGCCGCCGGACTGTCGAAGATTTTGCCCATGAAGCTATGCACGAAATGGCTGGTTATCCGGTAGCCGAGGCGGCTGGCAAGCACCGTGCGGCCTTGGTATTCAAAATCGTCACAGCTTTTCGAGATGGCCCTTCCTTGATCAAGTATTGCGGATCACGGGCCTTGGGCGACAAGCCGCGACCAAATTTCTGGTATCAACAGGCTGATGTCGTGGTCCACGCGCATATGCGAGCCGATGTGGCCGGCGGGGGTGCTGAAGCCGCGTAACCGGAAAAGATAAACCCGACCAGCGTATTGTTCAGATCAACGACCGGCCGCAAGCGCGTTGAACGGCCCCTTGGTCAATGCGCCCTCGCTACCAGCCCCGGTGGTGGAGGGCGACTTGCCGGTGAGGCTGCAAATATAATCCATGAACAGTTCCGGCAGTTCCTGGTAATGGATGGGTTGTAGACCGCCAGCGAGCGGATGCCGGTTTCCGGTTCCGGGGGATTGTTGCGGCGGCCTGCCAGGATGGCGTCCACCGGGTAGCACAGGGGCTTGTCCAAAGGAATTTGCCGATAGAGCCTGAGGCCGATGTCGGCGAGATGGCTTTTGAAGCCGTCCTCCAAGTCGCCGCGCAATTGCAGATAGCGCGGATTTTTGCTGGGCTTGCCGTCCACTAGCCGGGCATGTGCGCGGAGGAAACGGTATAACCCTTGGCTCTTTCCTCCGCGACCGCTTTGAGGAAGTCTTTCATCGGCGGGGTATATTGCTCGAATCCGATGACGTCCTGGACGATGCTTTGGACTTCTTCAGGGTTCAACGGCTCGAAATTGGAGATGAAATTGCCGGGACGGGACAAGTCGTATTCCGCCTGCGGGTCAATGCCACGGTGGATGGCATCGTCGGGCCGTTGGAAAAACCGATATTCGCAATTGTGGGTGATCTTCACGACTGGCCGATGCTCGGTTTGCCGAGATAATCCAGCCATTTCGACGGCACCAGGATGGAAGCGGTGATGTCGTCTTCCATTTGGATCTTCTCCGCCGGGATGAAATCCTGGCGGAGCTTGAACACCCGCCAAGCGCCATTGGTCTCGAAGCCCACGCGCAGATTGGAGGCGACCAGCTTGCGGTCGTCGATCTTCAGTTCATGGCCGGGATGGCCGTTGATGTAGTCCACGCTGAAATCCCCGCGCCAGCCGTCTTTCACCCATTCGGCGCGGTCGAAGCGCTTGATGAAGAACACCAGGGATTTGATGCGGTTAGGGATGGATTCCAGCCAGGCGTTGAATTCCGGCGTATTGTCCCGCGAAGGCGTGAGCAGCTTGATCACCGAGCCCAGGCTGCGTTGCGGGCCTAAGATGGGGCGGCTGGCATGGCCTGGCTGTGCGCAATCCCGGCAATACCCGGTCGGTGTAATCGCGGTTGAAAATCTCCTCGACCTGGTCGAGATCCTGTTCCAAATCGGCCACGAACACCGGCCCGAACAGGATGGCCGAGTCGATGGCCTTGGAGATTTCCGACTTGCCGCCGCCGGAGACGGTGCAGGGCTTGTGGCAGAACGTGCCTTCGGCGTCGGTGCCGATCAATCGCCAGGACGGCCCGCCGGGGAATTTCTGCATGAACACCTTGTAGCCGGTCGGGTGCAGGTAAACCTTGTCCGGCCGCAAGGGGAGGGTTTGGCGCTGGCCGTCTTTGTCCCAGGCCACGGTTTGTGTGCGCAGATCCATGCGCGCGTTTTCCGGGATGTAAATCAGCTTGGGGTATTGCCGATCCACCCCATAGCCTTCAGGCCGCCATTCCACGGTGTCGCCCAGCAGGGCGCGGGCTTGCTCAAGGCTGTAGCCAGTGCTTTGGAAACGGCTGTCGGCCCCGAACTCCTCGCCGTGGTTGTGGCGCGGGAAAGTCAACGCGCCGCCGGCATGTTCCTCTTCGACCAAACCGTACAGATTGGCCGCGTAGCTGATCTGGGTTTTGACTTCTTTTTTGCAATAGCCGAAATAATTGTCCGCCAGCAAGGTGACGATGACCCCGGAAGCATCCCGTGCCGTGATCTTGAACGGCAGGCCGTTGTTGTAACGTTCCTTCTCGTCGGCCCAGCACATGCCGTCGGCCTTCTGCCGGGCGCTGGCTTCGGATGTGTGGGGCAGGCCCAGATCCTTCTTGGTCAGTTCGATCAAATGCGGGGCGAGGATCACGCAGCCGGTGTGGCCCGTCCAATGCTCGATGTCCAGGCCCGCGTCGTTGGCCGGAAAGTAGGGATTGCCCGCGTTGCCGAAGATGCTCTCGACAAAATCCAGGTTGGAGACCAGGCTTCCCGGCGCGAAAAAGCGCAGTTCCATGGACTTCTCGCTGATGAAGCCCGGCGTTTCAGGGCAGACCACCGGCCTGATCAGCAAAGACGTGAACACCTTGGCTTCCTCGGGCTGGCCGTGGGTGAACGGCAGGCGCAAGAGTTCTTCGGGAGGATTCAGCGCCGCTTGCAACATCAAGCCGAAAGTCGCTTTCGGCACGGCCTTCTTGTCGCCGGGGATGGGAAAGCCGCCCTCGGCGATGTGGAAACTGCCTTCCGTGGTGCGGCGGTCGTTCAGAGGATTGTGCAGGACGCCTTGGGTGACGCGGTAACTCTTCAAATATTTCGAGTCGTGGAAATCCGCGGTGGGCGGCAAGGACAATTCGCGGGCCAGGCCATGGCGGTGCAAATGCAGCACCTGGCTAGACAAAGGCAAGCGCGCAGCCGTGCCTTCCAGGTAACGATCCAAGAAATCTTGGATGCGCACATCCACAGGGCAAAGGTAGTCGGCCAAAAGATGCGACTTCTCCCGGTACGATTCCAGCAGGTCGCGGGTGGTGGCGATGAATTGGCCGGTGTCCACCGCCTCGCACACCGGCTGCCCGGTGGCCGCCAGCAACAAGTTGATGTGCAGGTGGCGTTGATGCAAGCCATCATCCGTCAAACTCTTCTCCACGGGGAGGCCCAGAGTGGTTTCAAAGTCCATGCGTGATTTACCTGTAAGTCTAGGGGGCTGGTCAGCCTAAGTATTGAGGCGGCCTACAAATGTGCGCTGCGCAACATCGGTCAAGATCCATAGGGCCGGGAGATTATTGCCGGACTCCAGCATGAACCGGGCCAGCGGCGGTGGGTAAGATGAGACCGTCAAAACAGACGATTACACCCAATAGGCGGGACGAACGTCCAGGCACCGGGTGTCCAAATTAGTGCAATGTCGGGGGAATTGTATCAATAACGGGCAGTGTTTTTGGCGCACCTCCCTATACTGTCATTAAGCCAAGCCGTCATACCGGCATGGATTCACGCGGGGCTATCCTGCCCCGCGTCCTTCAGGGTCAATGCAAATCCGCTCCCGGCGGATTTGTGCCGGTATCCAGGTTGCATGGATGCTTCCAGGCCGCGCCATCCCTGGAACCTGGGTTCCGGCATTCCCTGCCGGAACGACGGGATTTTCCTTCAAGAGTGGTCGCCTCGTGAAAACCGGCGATTGCCACGCGGTGACAGGTGTCCACGTCCCGCCCACCCGGGCATTTTGGGTAAAATTACCCAAATCCCGCAAAAACACCAATTTCCACAAAAAAATCATTGCATTTCCTGTCGCGGAATGGCTATGATTTAACCGTTCACCTTCATTTTTTATCACGAACCCGGATTATTGACCAGGAGACAGATCATGCGCAAATATTTCGCTACCTTGCTATTGCTTTTCAGCGTAAACGCGCTGGCGACCGACACCTTTGATGCGACAACGAGCATTCTTAACATTGATGCCGTCATCCTCAACGGGGTGAAATACAACAATGTTGTCATACAGTTGACAGGTTTTAACCTTATCAGCATAGGCTCATATGCGCCAGTGACGGTGAGTGCCACTTGTTCAACGGCATTTAGCATTGCCCAATACAACGCTATCACTGTTGGCATGACCATGGGGCAGGTTGAACAAGTTCTTGGTTGTCAATATACCCCTAGCGGAACTTACACCGTAGGAAATAATGCAGTAGCAAATACATGGGAATATAGTAATTTTTCTGTTACGCCAGCCGTATTTGAACAGATTACTGTGTATTTTGATGTAACAGATAGCGTTGCTACTGCTTATGGTGGACAAATACTTAAATCAAGAATTGGTTTTTAAGCCAGGGGGCGCGTCGCGCCTCATTTCAATGTTCAGCCTGATAGCCGGGTAGGTTGGGCGGCGGCTTTATAGTCGCCCGACGATCCCCGCGAAATATCGGGCGCAAAAAGACGCGCTCGACCTACATTGCTGGTAACGCGGTAAGGTGCGGTAATTCGGCAATGTCGTAACGCGGTAAGGTGCGGTAATTCGGCAATGTCGTAGGGTGCGGTGAGGAACGAACCGCACCATTTCCTGCGCCGATTGGTGCGGTTCGCAAGCTCACCGCACCCTACGCTTGGCTTGCATCGACTAACCGCACCGATCCACAACCAAACCTCGAAATGCCTGAATATCGCGGCATTTACCAATCCGGAGCCCTGTAGGTCGGGCGCATCTTTTCGCGCCCGACAGTGCCTTGATCATGGAAATGTTGGGCAACGATAAAGCTGTTGCCTAACCTACATACTGATATAAATCGTTTACCCACGCGGAATTGGCGACGAAATATGCTGCTGGAATCGGTGGGCACACAAAAAGCCAGCATAGCCGGGTCGGGCAACGCCTTTTTGTTGCCCAATATTCTCCTGGGTTGTCGGGCGCGAAAAGATGCGCCCGACCTACGCTCGCCTATCAATCCTGCATCGCCCTCTCGAAATCGGCGGATTTTTTGGCTTCGTCCGCGCCAGCTTCGCCGCCGGCTTCGGCGCTTGCAAAGCGACCGTCACTTTTTGGATCGTGCCGGTGAACCGGTTATCCCGTTCTTTGTAGTCCTCGGTCACCGGCGTGCCGTCGTCTTCGCCGACATCCGCCGCGTCGTCGATGGAGAAGGCCATGGGCTGGGTCTGCTCGATCCGCCCTTGCGCCAGTTTCTGCCCATTTATCGACAAAGTCCCCAAGCCACCCTTGCCCAGCCCGCCGCCATCATAGGCAAACTCGAAACGCAGGCTGGCTTTGCCGGGCGGCAGCGGTTGGTCGGCGGCGATGGCATAGCGCTTCAGGCCAAGAAAGTTGTAGGCGTAGACCGGCTTGCCGTCTTTCAGATAAAGGCTCCAGCCGCCAAACCGGCCCCCTTGGGCCAGGATCACACCCTTGGCCCCTTTTTTGGGGATTTCCAATTCGGCGGTGATCGTGTGCGAGGTGTTTTTGATGTTGATGAAGGCATTCTCCGACAGCCCTTTCATGCCAGGATAGACGGTCAGCGACGTGCGCCCCGCCATCAGGTCGGGACGCCCGGCCAGCTTGGCGTTGAGGCGCTCGATGCTGCGGTCGTCGATGGGCAGCACCCGGTACTTGATGGCTTCTTGGATGAACCGATCCTGCAATTCCTTCAGCTTGGCCGGGTTCTGCGCAGCGAGGTCATGGGCCAGGCTGAAGTCGGCGCGGGTGTCGTAAAGTTCCCATTTATCCTCAGCGAGCGTCGCGCGCGGCTTCGCTTCCCAGGGTGCCTTGTGGATGGTGCCTGCGAACCAGCCGTCGTGGTAGAGGGCGCGGTTGCCGATCATCTCAAAATATTGCGTCGTGTGCCGGTCGGCCGCTTTGGCGTCGTCGAAGCTGTAGGCCAGGCTGACCCCTTCGATGGGTTCTTGCACCGTGCCGTTGACAGATTTTGGCTCGGGCAGCTTGGCGGCTTCCAGCACGGTCGGGGCGATGTCGATGACATGGTGGAATTGCGTCCGCACCTCGCCTTTGGCTTTGATGCCCTTGGGCCAATGCACCACCATGCCATTGCGGGTGCCGCCGAAATTGGAGGCCACCTGCTTCGTCCAAGTGAACGGCGTGTCGCCCGCCACGGCCCAGCCGGCGGCCATGTGCGCGTAGGTCATCGGCCCGCCCAACTCGTCGTAGTGTTTGAGCACATCTTGTACGCTTTCCTGCACACCATTGAAATAAGTCATTTCGTTGAACACGCCGTTCATGCCGCCTTCGGCGCTGGTGCCGTTGTCGCCGACGATATAAAACACCAGGGTGTTGTCGAGCTGGCCCATGTCGCCGACGGCATCGACCAGCCGGCCGATCTCGGTGTCGGCGTATTCGCCGAACGCCGCGTAGATCTCCATCTGGCGGGCGAACAGCTTCTTCTCGTCAGCCGAAAGCTTGTCCCAGTCCTTGATGGCGGCGGGCTTGGGGGCGAGTTGAGTCCCTTCCGGCACCACGCCCAGCTTGATCTGGCGGGCCAAGGTTTCCTCGCGCAGCTTGTCCCAGCCTTGGTCGAACTTGCCCTTGTATTTGGCGATCCACTCTTTCGGCACATGGTGCGGCGCATGGGTGGCCCCCGGCGCGAAGTAGATGAAGAACGGCTTGTCGGGCGTGAGCGCTTTTTGGTAGCGCATCCAGCCGATGGCCTGGTTGGTCATGTCGGTCATGAAGTGGTAGCGCGGATCCTTGGGCGTTTCGATCTGGCTCAAGCCGTCATACAGCAGCGGCGCCCACTGGTTGGTCTCGCCGCCGATGAAGCCGTAGAACTTGTCAAAGCCGGAGCGGGTCGGCCAGCGGTCGGTCGGGCCGGACGGGCTGACCTCCCAGGCGGCGGTCTCGTGGTTCTTGCCGAAGAAGCCGGTGCTGTAGCCGTTCAGCCTTAGCATTTCGGCCAGCGGGGCGACATTGTTTGGACGCTGGCCGGTGTTGCCGGGAAAACTGGTCGCAACTTCGGTGATGCCGCCCATATTGTTCATATGGTGGTTGCGGCCACTCAGCAAGGCAGTACGGGTCGGCGAACACAGCGCGGTGGTGTGGAACTGGTTGTAGCGCAAGCCTTGGTTGGCCAGGCGCTCCACCGTGGGCATCTGGATCGGCCCGCCAAAGGCACCGGACATGCCGAAGCCCATGTCGTCGATCAGCACGATCATCACATTGGGCGCGCCTTCGGGGGCTGTGACCTGGAAACGTGGCGGCGGCGTGGCCTCGCGGGCATCAAGCGTGGTGCTGTGCGGGGGTGTCGGCTCGGGGATCGGCAGCACCGTGCGATCCAGGGTTTCGGCGGTGGCCGCCGGATTGGAAAAAAGCGCCGCCAGCACTAGGCCGAGGACGGGTATCATCGCATGGGTTCTCATAGGCTCTCCTAAATATCGTGGCTTCAGTTTCTCGCACTCACCGGTGTAATATAATCGCACGGAATGTGGCAAAAATTTTTGCCATCCGATTGGCATCCATGGCTTATACCCCCATCAGGAGAAAATCTAATGGCCCGCGCCAAACAATCCAAGGGCAAATGTGCTTTTTGCGGACAGGAATTCGCCAAGAACGGCGCCGCCCGGCATCTGGCGGCTTGCGCGGCTTGGCAAGACGCCAGCGCCAAGGCCGCTGGCACCAAACGAAAAAGCGAGACCCTCTACCATCTGCGGGTGCAGGCGGACGGCCAGCCGCAATTTTGGCTGGACTTGGAAATGCGCGGCTCGGCCAAGATGAAAGATCTGGATCACTATTTGCGGGAAATCTGGCTGGAATGCTGCGGCCACATGAGCCAGTTTTCTTATGGCGGCTGGGGTGGCTTGGAAATCAGCATGGGCAGCACCCTAGGCAAGGCTTTGGAATACCAACGCGAAATCACCCATATTTACGACTTCGGAACCGAGTCGGTGTGCTTGATAAAAATGGTCGATGTGCGCGAGGGCAAGCCTGTCACTTCCCATCCGATCACCCTGTTGATACGCAATGTGCCGCCGGCCTACGAATGCCAGGAATGCCAGCAACCTGCCGCTTGGTTGTGCATGGAATGCGTGATCGAGGACGAGGCTGAGGGAACGTTATGCGACCTCCATGCGGAAAACCATCCCCATGACAACTACGGCGAGCCCATCCGCTTAGTGAATTCGCCGCGCCTGGGATTGTGCGGTTATGAGGGGCCGGCGGAGCCGCCGTATTGATTCGCTGCCATGGATCGCCGTCCATGGAGCCACATTATCCATGCTCAACATCCGTGTAAAACACATTGTCCGACCCGCCCGCATGTAGGGCGACGCGGATGATCTCCGCCGTGAACGCGGCCTCCTGACCGGCCGATAATTTAGGCTTGGGGCCGGGTTCTGCGGATTTCATGAATTTGCGGATGACGGGCTTGATCTTTTCCTCGTACACCGGTTCAGGCAAGGGTATCAGCGTCCCCGAAGACATGTTGAAACCGGGCATCGGCAGGATTCTTCCGGTCAGGATGATCCCTGGGCTTCCTGTCCCGCTCAAGCCGATGTCCAGCAAGTCGATAGTCTCTCCACTGACCAAGTCCAGCAGGCTGGCACCTTTATGGGGATGGATATCCACAATCTTGAACAGCGAATAGTAAGCGGCCCGCATCGCCTGCAATAGAGCCATTTCCATGGATTCCGGCGGTAGGGAGTTTTCCTGATGACGCTCGATGGTGTTTTTACCGTCACGCCGATAATGGTAAAGACAATAGTCGTACAGGATGGCGATTTCGTCATCGTTGTTCAAGATCAAGGTGCCGGCCTTGAATATCCCGAGTTTCTTCCCGCATTCCGGCACCGCCGCCTTGGGCAGTTGCTTGATCAGCGCCATATTGAATTCGAGCGCGGCCGCACGGAAATCCTTGTAGCGCTCGATCAGCCCGTCGTCGCCATTGCCAGGTTTCTTTTTGAAGGAGAATGGCCATTTCATGTTTTTATTGCCCTCACCCCGGCCCTCTCTTAGGGGAGAGGGGGGGTTGTGTCGTTTTACTGCCGCCGCCTATCACGTCAAAGCCTGTCAACCCGTCCCGCATTCCGCTTCTTGTCGATGGCCTGCCTGGCTTGGCGGATGACGATGGACAGGACATTCAACTGATCGGCGTCCAGGGCTTTGGCCCCGCCCTGTCCCAAGGCCCGCGCCACAATCCCGTCAATTTCATCTTCCAGGGTTTCAAGCGCCTCCGGGCTGGCGTTGCGGGCCTCATGCATGATCGAAATAAGCCGGTCAATATCCATTGCGCTTTCATTCGATTTTGGATTTTTCCAGTAGTCTATCAACCAGGCGAACCCTGAGCCGAAGATGCCTAAGAAAATCGAACCTAGATAGAAGATGCTCGTAGCGCTGTCCACCAGAGAGGCCTGCTCGCCGCTAAAAAACGCGGCGGCACCGGGGTGTACCGGCAGGCCGTCGGTGTTTTCGGTGTCCGGTGCCTCAATCTGCATCGCAAGGGGGGAGCTTGAGAGGAGTCTTGCCTTGGCGAGCATCACCAAGCGCGCCACTTCCCCGGCAACGAAATCCGGCAGCGAATAGCGGGCGACCAGGCGGTAGGTCACCGCCAGCGTCGTCAAATCCTCTTCCGGCAGCGGCGACGCGCCGCCGAATGCTCCCATTGGAATGTCGGTCGATTCCATGCCGGGAAGGCGCTTGGCCATCGCCTCCGCCTGCTTGTCGCCGATCAATTTCGGCAGCGATTTCGTGGCGTGGGCGACAGCGGCAATCGCCTTGGCTATCGGGCCGGGGCTTTCCGGCCCCAGTGCCAAGATGCCTGCGACCTGTTTTTTGACTATCGCCCCGCCGATCTCGTCGGCGGACAGGAACTCGCGGCTCACACGGTGCGGGGCGATATTGTAAAAGCCCAAAATCGCATCCAGCAAGTGCTCCAAATGCTCGTCTTGCCCTGGGATGCCCTCTTTGAGCAGGCCGACTTTTTTGCCGGCCAGCCCTTGCAGGCTGTCGATGGGCGAATGCGCCGGCACGATCAGGACCAGGCTGTCACGCCGGAAGATGGCAATCGTCAGGCCGTTCTTGGGCATGGCGATGTCGCTGCGGACGATGGCAAGGTCGGCCTCGCCGTTTTCCAGTGCCTTGGCGCTGGCTTCCAGGGTGTCGTTCTGGACGCGCTGGAGCCTTACATGCGGGCGCTCCTCGGCAAAGACCTGGTTGATTGCGGTCAGAAAAAGCGGGCCTCCCTCCAATGATGGGCCAGTCGCCACCCGCAGCGTCCAGCGGGCCAGTCCCGAGTTCAGCCACAATGTGAGAATGAGGCCTAGGCCCAAGACGCAAGCCCCGCCAATCGCCATGTATTTCGCCCAACTACGTCGCATCTTGATCCACTGCCATGAACAGAAAATAAGCGATGGCCGTGAGTTTACAATATTGTCCGCATTTTTACATTATTTTATATTTTTCCCTTTGATTTATACCGGCGCTTTGCTTGGTGTTCTGCAACCTATCCTTGCTTGCAATAGGCCGAGGCCGATAGTATGGACTTTCGGTTATTAACTCCCAGGAGGTTTCCATGGAAATCGCCTATATTAGGCGGCTGATAAAGTTTGCGCATCGACCCATCAACCTAAAAGCGGGATTTGGAACCGCTAGCTGCCGAATTTAGGATCAACAAACCGCTTCGCGCCAAAACGGTGGGTGTCCGTGGAGGCCAGGGTTGATGTGCTGGGCCTGAATTTGGCGTTGGATGGGCTGGACGAAAATCACCGATAAAGCAGCACTGCCTCCCGTTCTTCCTGCCATGAGTCCTCATCCGCGACGGCCAGCACATCCAGGTCGGAGGGGGTGGCCTCGGGGTCGTCCACCCACCGGCGCAATAATTCGCTGCCGTTGATGAGGTCGATGGCGAGGCGGTCGTGTTCGTATTCATAAGGGAAGTCGCGCCACAGCGGATAGTCCGGCCACAGCCTGCGGATCGCTTTGAAGGCCAAGGCTTGCAAGCGCCAAGGGCGGAAGGAGTCATGGCTGTAGGCGGGATCATCGACATGGAATTGGATGCCCACGCAGAGCCGGCCCGCGTGTTTGTGGAAGGTCGGCTCGAAGCAGCAGGGGCGCAAACGGCAGCCTTGCAGCCAGTGCGGGGCCAAGGTGTGCATCTCGGCTAGGATTTTGTCCGCGTCGATGTCCGGCGCGCCGAACAGTTCCAAAGGCCGGGTGGTGCCGCGTCCTTCGGACAGGGTCGTGCCTTCGAGCATGACGGTGCCTGCGTAGCAACGCGCCATCGACAGGTTGGGTGCGTTGGGGCTGGGGTTGATCCAGGTGCGTCCACCCAGCGGCCAGCCATAGCCCGGTGCTTCCGTCGGTTGCCAGCCTTCCATCGCGATGACGGCATAATCCACATCCAGGCGCAGCGTCGCCACAAACCAGCGGGCCAGTTCGCCCAGGGTGAGTCCGTGCCGCATGGGCGAAGTCCCCGCGCCGACGAAGCTCTCCCAGCCCTCGCGCAGGCGCAAGCCTTCGACCGGACGGCCCGCCGGATTGGGCCGATCCAAGACCCAGACCGTCTTGCCGTGTTTGGCGGCTTCCTCCAGCACATAGCGCAGGGTGGTGATGAAGGTGTAGATCCGGCAACCCAGGTCTTGCAGATCGACCAGCAGCACATCGAAGCTGTCCATCATGCCCGCAGTGGGGCGGCGGACCTCGCCGTACAGGCTGAACACCGGGATGCCATGGGCAGGATCGTGGAAATCCTCCGATTCGACCATATTGTCCTGCTTGTCGCCGCGCAGTCCGTGCTGGGGGCCGAAGGCGGCGGATAGCCTGATGTCGCCGACCTCGGCCAGCGCGTCCAGGGCATGGGCCAGGCCCGCCGTCACCGAAGCCGGATGGGCGAGCAAGGCGACGCGGCGACCCGCCAGCGGTTTGCGCAGGGCAGGGGTGTCGAGTAAGCGGTCTAGGCCGAATTGCATGGGTGTTTCCTTGGAAGCGAGAAAACCCCATATCCCCGTGGGGAGAGGGGTTGGGGTGGAGCATTGATGGATTCTCAACGCTGGCCGAGTGTGCAGACAAAACTATCCGGGTGGTGGAAATCCGGTTTTCCCGGCGGATGTGCGCAAGCCCAATAGGAAACCCTGCCAAGCTTGTCTTTGAGGACGGCGGACAAGGCTAGGCGAATGTCTGTGGTTTCCGCCAGCATCGGCAGGCCGTCCAGCGTGATCAGCGCATCCAATTCAAACCGCCCGGCGTTGTGGCGTAGGCTGATGGCGGGGGGTTCAGTCGCCGAGACGGCCTCCATCCCCACTCGATAAGCATCGAAACGATAGATCGCCCAAGTGCCGGACGGGGAAAAATTGAACTCGTAGTAGCCCGCCAGCGGTTCCTGCGCCTTGAGGAAAGCCTCGAAGCAGGTGTCTTGCCAGAGTCCGTCGGCACGTTGCGGCGGGCCGGGTGCCGGAAAGCGCAGGGCGTCGATATCGCCTGCCAGTGTGTATCGCAGCGAGAGTGTCTTGCCGCTGACATGCGGCCTCACCTCAAGGCCGAAGATGGCCTCGCCAGGCGTGGACGGATGGCAACTGAGCGCGATGGATGGCATGGCGTTTACTCTGGGGACAGCCGATCACCCGCAGAGGACGATTGGCTAAGGCATAGGATCAGAATATCAGCCGACATCCGGCTCCACAAGCCTGCCCAACCGGAGTCCAGCTTTTGCGGCCTAATTTTCAGCAAGCTTGCTGGCCGTCACCAGCAAGCCCGAAACTGGCACACCGGCCTCTTTCCGCAGGGTTTCATTGTCAATGGTGCAAATCTTAAAGCCCGCGTCGGCCAGCACGGTTTCGACATAGCCCGGCGCGTGGCTGTAGCGTCCGTGGATATTCAGTTTGAACCCTAAGCCAGATTCCCCTTTTTCCAGCGTGAACACCAAATGCCCGCCGGGCAAGAGGGCGTTCTTTGCGGCCTGCAAAAACGGCCTCAACTCGCCGAAGTAAACCAATGTGTCGGCGGAGACAATCAAGTCGAAAGCGGATGGTTTCTGCTCCAAATAGCCGACCAGCTCCGCCTCGACCAGTTCTTCATAAACCTCCCGCCCCGCCGCCTTGGCCAACATTTTTGGTGAAAGATCGACGCCAACCAACCGTGCCGCGTAAGGCCGCAGGAGCGGGCCGCAAAGCCCCGTGCCGCAACCGGCGTCGAGTACAATCCAATCGCCTCCCGGCGTGGGCCGGACATCGCCGACCGCCTTAGCCACCAATCCCGGCGCACGGTATTCCAACCGTTCCAGCACATTGTCGAAACTGCCGGCAAAAACATCGAAAGTTTGCCGCACATAACCGTCGGAAGCGCGTTCGGGAACGAGTTCGCCACCCATGTGGGCGGCGTAGGTGTGCTGGGCGACGGGGTTGTCGGGATCAAACTCCAACCATTGCCGCAGCACATGGGTGGCTTCCTCGAATTCGCGGGCGAGATAGAGCGTCCGCCACAGGCTTTTATAGGCGTCAGCCTGATAAGGCTGCAAAGCGATGGATTGTCGGCAAGCCTCGGCTGATTTCCGCAAATCCCCCTGTTTGCGGTAGGCATTGCCAAGGTTGTGGAAATAATCGGCACGGGTCGGCTCCAGTGCTATGGCTTTTTGTAAACACCGGACGGATTCCTCGAATTCGCCCAAGTCCTTCAGCACAACCCCTAAATTATTCAGCGCCGCAGAGTGTTCGGGGAAAAGCTCAATGACTTTGCGGTAGGCTTCGGTGGCCTTTTCCACATCGCCGATTTCTTTATAGACATTCCCCAGATTGTTATAGGCATCCGTGTAATTTGGATTTATGGCGATTGCCCGCTTGATGGATTCCACCGCCGACTCGCTGCGCCCGATTTGATGCAGCAGCACGCCTAGGAAATGGCAAGCGTCGGGTTGCTGTGGAATGATGCGCAGAATCGCACGATAGATTTTTTCCGCTGCGGCAAGATTGCCTTGCCGATGGGATTTTATGGCTTGGCCGAGCAGATCGTCCAGGGCAAACCGTTGCCCTTTTTGGTGCTGTTTCTCAGCGGCCCGGCGTTGTTGGCGGTTCATGTTTATACCTTATTCCAGCAGCCCACGTAGATACTGTTAATGTCGTCAAGCGTTATGCAGGGCAATCGCATCAAGCAATAGCTTGGATTCCCAGTATTTTTGCCCTATAAGGTGATTTCCGCCAAAGGCTATCCCATCAAGCAGGCCGGATCAGGATATCCCATTTGGGCAACAGTGGGTTCCGTTCCAGCCGTGCCTCCACCTCTTGCATGGCGGCCTTGGACAGGGAGACGCCCTTCTGGTACGCCTTGCGGCTGAGTTCCACGACGGGGCGGATGCCCTTCCAGGTCATGCCCCCGGCCCACCCGAGCATGGCGTCCACATCCGCCCGCTTCGTCCCGTTCCAGTGCTTTTCCAGGATGCCCCAGCAGCGCTCCACCGGGTTGCACTTGCTGTGGTACGGCGGGTAGTACAGAAGCTGGACGGGCTTGCCGATCAGGTCGGCGAATTCCACCGTGCGCTTGAGGAACTGGGTGCGCCGCTCGCTGGGGGACGGCAGCGCGTCCTCCGCGAAGCCTTGGCCCCGCAACTGCCGCAGCGCCCCCGCCGCCGCCAGCCGGGTGTACGCCAGCGTGGCCTGGCTGGCCGGATCCCGCTGGCAGTGCGACTCCGCCAGCGCCCACAGGGCCGCCGCCGCCTCCGGATGCCTGTCCTCCCACAGGATGTTTCCGCAACAGGCCTTTTGCGCGCCCGGGCAAACCACGCCGCTGCGCCGCTCGTGAAGCCCCGGCTCGACGGCGTGGCGGCTCCAGCCGAACAGCGACTCCGCCAGGCGGGCGCTGCCCCCGCAGTACTTGGGCGCCATCGCCGCCTGGAACGACCGCCGCTCCGCGAACGGCATTTTCGACGCCGCCTGCCTCAGGTCTTCAAGGTGCGAGGCGTCCAACAACGGCCGGTCAGAAGGCGGAAGGGGCAGGTTCATAGGCGCGGGTCCCGTGGCTGTGGCAGGACCGAACATCTTGCCATGAACGGGATTTCATTTTCAAGAAATCGCCTTACGCCGCCAGGGCAATCGCGCTATCTAGCCCTTGGCAGTCGGATGCGTTACGGTGTCGGCTTTGTGTCCGCCCCGCATGCTGCCCGATCCCCGGCCCTGCTTTGCCGAGCTTGCCGACCCAAGGCGGGCCACCAAGGACAAGTTGCACCCGCTCCAGGATATTCTGATGATCGTCTTCTGCGCGGTGCTGGGCGGCATCGAAGACTGGGTGGGGACGGAAGCCTTCGCCCGCGAAAAGGAGGCTTGGTTCCGGCAATTCCTGGAACTCCCCGACGGCATCCCCTCGCATGACACGCTCAGCGATGCCGTCGGCCGGCTGGGGCCGGGGGTCTTCGCGGCGGCGTTCCTGCGCTGGGCGCGGTCGGCCCTGCCCAGCCTCGCGGGCGAGCAGGTCTGCCTGGACGGCAAGACCTTGCGCGGAAGCCGGGGCAAGGAGGGCGCGGCGCATCTGTTGAGCGCCTACGCCGCCAAGGCGCGGCTGGTGTTGGCGCAGCAGGCGGTGGACGGCAAGCCCAACGAGATCACCGCCATCCCGCAGGTGCTGGACTTGCTGGAATTGGAGGGGGCCGTGGTCAGCATCGACGCCATGGGTTGCCAGAAGGCCATCGCCGACAAGACCGACCAGGCGGGCGCGGATTACGTGCTGGCGCTGAAGGACAACCACCCGGGGCTGCGCGAGGACGTGGCGCTGTGGCTGGACACGGAGGCCGGCAAGGGCGCGCTGGCGGTGTGCGAGACGGTGGAGAAAGACCACGGGCGGATCGAAATCCGCCGCTACGCGCTCAGCGACAACCTCGGCTGGCTGGCGCAGAAGCCGGAATGGGCGGGGTTGCGGGCGGTGGGGCGGGTGGGGTCAACCCGCGTCATTGGCGGACAGACCACCACCGGATGCCGCCACTACCTGGGTTCGCGGACCGGCCTGGAACGCTTTGCGGACGTGGTGCGCGGGCATTGGGCCATCGAGAACGGCCGGCACTGGGTGCTGGACGTGCAGTTCGGCGAGGATGCCAACCGCGCCCGCAAGGATCATTCGGCGGAAAACCTGGGCCTGGTGCGGCGCATGGCCTTGAACGTCATCCGCCACAACGGCCCCTCCAAGGAAAGCCTGCGCATCCGCAAGCTCAGGGCTTCGCTCAACGATGATTACCGGTTTGGATTGATCTTCGGCAAGCCGTCCACATAGCGCGATTGCCCTGCTTAAGCCGCTTGGTTGACCGGCCGGAGTCCGGTCGGGGGCAGGGTTTGCCGCTTGACCGGCTCTTGCTCTTCCTTGTGGTTCCGCGGGACGGACATCGGGACGAGGCTGGCGTCGATGATGTGCCCGCCACGGGCGAGGTAGCCTTGCTTGGACAACTCGCGGTTGACGGTGGCAGAGATGATGGCCTAGCCGACCCCGGCAGCCGGACACGGAGCGATCCGGTCGATCTTGGCCGCCAGCGCGGCTAAGTCGATGCTTTCGTCCAACAGTTGCAATACGTCGCCCAGCTTGTCGAGCTTGGCTTCGCGCTCCTCCGCGGCAAACAGGCTTTCTTTGGTCATGGCAGGCCGGGTAGCGAGGGACGGTGGCGTCATTAGCCGCAAGGGCTTGCGGCGACTCGCCGTCACAGCAGAACGATCACCGTCAGTGACGGCAACAATGCCACCAGCACGATGGTCGACGCAGCCTCTAGGTATTCCGACGTATTATCGGTGCTTAAGCGGCTGGCCTGATGGGTTAGGAACTTAGAAAAAGTCATAAACAGGACTTACGCAAAATATATTAACATGGGTATATTAATATTGGCCTTAACGGAGTATAATAGCCGCCTATGAAGACGAGCAAATACTCCGGCTTGAAGCCGACGCGAAAGGACTATTGTCAATTTATTATTGCGGCTCTTATGAACTACACGCAAACCTACATGGCCGACCATCATATTGGGTTTTCCCATGATGCCATAAATCGTTGCCTCATGGAGGACGGCGTCTCGCCGAATGCGGCCTGGCAGTCCGTCGGGCACCTTGTCCGCCGTGGCGGGAACGCCTGCCTGATATTCGACGACAGCGTACTGGACAAGCGCCATTCTTTCAAGATAGAACGGGTGCGCCGCCAGTATAGCGGCAACGGGCATGGCGTCGTGAAAGGCATCGGCGTCGCCAATTGCGTGTACGCTAACCTGGATACCGGCGAACACTGGATCATCGATTGGCGGATATACGACCCCGACGGGGACGGCAAGACCAAGCTCGACCACGTGCGGGATATTTTCGACGACGCCATCGGAAACAAAAACCTGCCGTTCCGCGCCGTGCTGATGGATTCCTGGTACGCCACCAAGGATTTGATGATGCACATCGACAGGGCCGGAAAGGTGTTTTATTGCCCGCTCAAAGCCAACCGCAAGGTGGACGACAGCCGGGGCAAAACCCCCTACAAGGCCGTTTCCGACCTGGAATGGTTCGGCGACGAAATGCCGCGCGGCAAGCTTGTGAAGATACATGGATTCCCGATGGATTACAAGGTGAAACTGTTCCGGGTTGCGGCGACAAACCGCACGGAACACGTCGCCACCAACGGCCTTTCCCAGGATTCCGCCGTCGCCATTAAAGATATGTGCGCCGTCCGCTGGAAAATCGAGCAATACCACCGCGAAGGCAAGCAAATGCTCGGCCTGGAGAAATGCCAATGCCGCAAGGCCCGCGCCCAGAGAAACCACATCGGCTGCGCGATACTCGCCTGGCACTGCCTGACAAGGCTCGCCAGGAAACTCAAAACAAACATCTACGCCCTGAAAAACAACCTTCTCTCCGATTATATGAGGGAGGAGCTTAAAAACCCGTCAATACCCATGTCCTTCGCCTGACCTGAAACCGTGAACCACCAGGGTTCTGCGGTAGCTTCAGGCTCGTGCGTAAGTCCTATTTTGCAAAAAATATAATGTGTGTAAAAGATTTATCGAATTGGAGGTGGGTTTAATTGATTTATCGCACCGGGAGCGCGGGCTTCTAGCCCGCAAGCGGGCGGGACGCCCGCGCTCCCAGAGCACTGCCGCCAATCAAATCGACCCACCTCCATCGAATTTTATAAAGACCCTATAAAAATGGCTCTGCTGCGTTGGCAGGGTGGGCCGCCGTTGGGTACGCATGAGCCTTTGAGTGTTTTTCAGGATTTTTACAGTTTTTTTACAACGATGCCCAAAAATTATACGGCTTTTTTAGCGACGGTACCCTACCATTGTGCCAGTGAAATGGTTTTTTCCGGGAGGCATAAAGCCATGGTATTAAAAGAACTCTTTCTTATAGTGCTCGCACTTTCCATCAATGTCGCTCTTTTTGGCCTTGTTATTTGCCGTTTGGGAGTCGGGCAATCATTTTTTTACTTTAGGTGGATTTATGGATATCGCGTATCTAGCATTGACGGTCTTTTTCTTTGCCATCACGATGGCGTTGGTGTTCGGTTGTGAGCGGTTGCGGAGGCGGACATGAGCTGGGTTTATCTTCTAAGCGGCGCGCTGGCGCTGGGGATTTTGATTTATTTGGTGGTCGCGCTGTTCTATCCGGAGAAATTCTGATGACTGGCAACGGGTTTTTACAGATTGCGGTCTATGTGGCCGCGCTGCTGGCTTTGGCGAAACCGCTGGGCGGGTATATGGCCCGCATCTACCAGGACGAGCCTGCGGGTCTAAACAGATGGCTTAAATCCCTTGAGAACTGGATTTATCGATTGTCAGGCGTCAATGCGAAAGAGGAGATGCGCTGGACGGATTACGCCATCGCCTTACTGATGTTCAACCTGCTGGGAACCCTGGCGGTATTCGCCTTGCAGCGGTTGCAGATCTACCTGCCCTTGAATCCGCAGAACTTAGCCAACGTCAGCCCCGACTCGGCCTTCAACACGGCGGTGAGCTTCGCCACCAACACCAACTGGCAGGGCTACAGCGGCGAGGCGACGATGAGCTACCTGACCCAGATGCTCGGGCTGACGGTGCAGAACTTCGTGTCGGCGGCGTCGGGCATGGCGACCCTGGTGGCCTTCACCCGGGGCTTCATCCGCCGCAACGCCGACACCCTCGGCAATTTCTGGGTGGATCTGACCCGCAGCACACTCTACATCCTGCTGCCCTTGTCCTTCGTCCTGGCCTTGGTGCTGGTGGGGCAGGGTGTGGTGCAGAACTTCAGCCCCTATCAGTCCGTTCCTCTGGCCGAAACGACGAGCTATGAGCAAGCCAAGTTGGGGGCTGACGGGCAGGCATTGAACGATGCCGACGGCAAGCCGGTGATGGAGAAGATCGAGCTGAAGGAGCAGACCCTGGCCTTGGGGCCTGCGGCCTCCCAGGTCGCCATCAAACAGCTCGGCACCAACGGCGGCGGCTTCTTCAACGTCAACTCGGCGCACCCGTTCGAAAACCCGACGCCGCTGTCCAATTTCCTGGAAATGCTGGCTATCCTCGTGATATCCGCCGCGTTGTGCGTCACGTTCGGCGTGATGGTGGGCGACCGGCGGCAGGGCTGGGCGATCCTGGCCGCGATGACGGTCATCTTCGTCGCGCTGGTCTTTGTCGCCGTGCCCGCCGAGCAAGGCGGCAACCCCAATCTGTCGGCGATGCTCGTGGATCAACAGGCGTCGGCCCTGCAGGCCGGCGGCAACATGGAGGGCAAGGAGACCCGGTTCGGCATCACCAATTCCGCGCTGTGGGCCGTCGCCACCACGTCGGCCTCCAATGGCTCGGTCAACGCGATGCATGACTCCTTCACCCCCATCGGTGGCTTGGTCCCGATGTGGCTGATGCAACTGGGCGAGGTGGTCTACGGCGGCGTCGGCTCCGGCCTGTACGGGATGATCGTGTTCGCCATCGTCGCGGTGTTCGTGGCCGGCCTGATGATCGGCCGCACACCGGAATACCTAGGCAAGAAGATCGAGGCCTTTGAAATGAAGATGGCCGCCATCGTCATTCTGATCCCGCCGCTGATGGTGTTGGGCGGCACGGCGGTGGCGGTGCTGCTCGACGTGGGCAAGTCCTCGGTGTTCAACCCTGGGGCGCACAGCTTCAGCGAAATCCTCTACGCCTTCTCTTCGACAGGCAACAACAACGGCAGCGCGTTTGGCGGGCTGTCGGCGAACACGCCTTTTTATAACTTCAGTTTGGGCTTGGCCATGCTGTTCGCCCGTTTCTGGCTGACCGTGCCGGTGCTGGCCATCGCCGGTTCCCTGGCGGCGAAGAAAATCGTCCCCGTGGGTCCCGGCACCTTGCCGACCCACACCCCGCTGTTCGTGTCGCTGTTGATCGGCACAGTGCTGCTGGTGGGGGCGTTGACCTTCGTCCCGGCCTTGGCTTTGGGGCCGGTGGTGGAGCATCTGATGATGCTTGGATTGAAATAAGGGCTTTGGTGAAAGTAATGAGCGAAAAAAAGGTTTCCTTGTCATTGTTCGACTTAGGACTTCTGCAAGAGGCGGCGGTCGAGTCCTTCCGCAAGCTCACGCCGCAGCAGCAATGGAAAAATCCAGTGATGTTCGTCGTCTACATCGGCAGCCTGTTGACGACCGTCCTCTGGTTCCAGGCCTTGGCCGGAAAGGGCGAGGCACCCGCCGGATTCATCCTTGGCGTCACGGTCTGGCTATGGTTCACAGTGCTGTTCGCCAATTTCGCCGAGGCGGTGGCCGAGGGGCGCAGCAAGGCCCAGGCGGCGTCCCTGCGCAGCGCCAAGCGCGACATTGCGGCGAAGAAGCTGGACGAGCCGCGCCATGGGGCGGACTACTCGAAAGTGTCCGGCTCCAGCCTGCGCAAGGGCGATGTGGTCCAGGTGGAGGCGGGGGAGTTCATCCCCGGCGACGGCGATGTCATCGAAGGCGTCGCCTCGGTGGACGAGAGCGCCATCACCGGCGAGAGCGCCCCGGTGATCCGCGAATCCGGCGGCGATTTCAGTTCGGTGACCGGCGGGACGCGGGTGCTTTCCGACTGGCTGGTGGTGCGCATCAGCGTCAATCCCGGCGAGACCTTCCTGGATAGGATGATCGCCATGGTGGAAAGCGCCAAGCGGCAGAAGACCCCCAATGAGATCGCCCTGACCATCCTGCTGGTGGCCCTGACCCTGGTCTTTCTGCTGGCGACGGTCACGCTGTTGCCTTTCTCCTTGTACAGCGTGGAAACTGCGAAGCTCGGCCAGCCGATCAGCCTCACCGTGTTGGTCGCCTTGCTGGTCTGCCTGATTCCGACCACGATTGGCGGACTCCTTTCCGCCATCGGCGTGGCCGGCATCGGCCGGATGATGCAGAAGAATGTCATCGCCACCTCGGGCCGGGCGGTGGAGGCGGCAGGCGACGTGGATGTGCTGCTGCTGGACAAGACCGGCACGATAACCCTCGGCAACCGGCAGGCTTCGCGGTTCATAGCGGTGAAGGGCATTTCGGAACAGGAGCTGGCCGACGCGGCGCAACTGGCCTCACTGGCCGACGAAACCCCGGAAGGACGCAGCATCGTGGTGCTGGCGAAGCAGAAATTCGGGATCCGCGAGCGCGACGTGGCCTCCTTGGGCGCGACCTTCGTGCATTTCAGCGCCCAGACGCGGATGAGCGGCGTTAATTTGCCATCACCCCAACCCTCTCCCGCAGGGAGATGGAGTGAGGGCGGTGTCAATCGCCCCTCTCCCTCTGGGAGAGGGGCGGGGGGTGGGGGTCGCCAGATCCGCAAGGGTGCCGCCGACGCCATCAGCGGGTTTGTGCAAGAGCAGGGCGGCAAGTTCCCGCAGGAGCTACAGAAAATGGTCGATGACGTGGCCCGCCGGGGCAGCACGCCTTTGGTCGTGGCGGAAGGTTCCCGCGCCTTGGGCGTGATCGAACTGAAGGATATCGTCAAGGGCGGCATCAAGGAGCGCTTCGGGGAGTTGCGGCAGATGGGCATCAAGACCATCATGATCACCGGCGACAACCGCCTGACCGCCGCCGCCATCGCCGCCGAGGCCGGCGTCGATGACTTCCTCGCCGAGGCGACGCCGGAGGCCAAGCTCAAGCTGATCCGCCAGCACCAGGCCGACGGACGCTTAGTGGCGATGACCGGCGACGGCACCAACGACGCCCCCGCGCTCGCCCAGGCCGACGTGGCCGTGGCGATGAACTCTGGCACCCAGGCTGCCAAGGAGGCGGGCAATATGGTGGATTTGGATTCCAACCCCACCAAGCTGATCGAGATCGTCGAGACCGGCAAGCAGATGCTGATGACGCGGGGCGCGTTGACCACCTTCAGCATCGCCAACGACTTGGCGAAATACTTCGCCATCATCCCGGCCGCCTTCGCCAGCACTTACCCGGTGCTGAACACGCTGAATGTGATGCACTTGGCCACGCCGAACAGCGCGATCCTCTCCGCCGTGATCTTCAACGCCCTCATCATCATCGCGTTGATCCCGCTGGCCCTGAAAGGCATCCGCTACAAGCCGGTCGGAGCCGACAAGCTGCTGCAGAACAATCTGCTGATATACGGTGTCGGCGGGCTGGTCGTCCCGTTCATCGGCATCAAGGCCATCGACCTGGTCTTGCTCGGACTGGGGCTGGTTTAGACCCTCTTCCCCATCCCCTCTCCCTATCGGTAGAGGGGTGCAAAAGCCCCTCCCCCTGGCGGGGGAGGGGTTGGGGGAGGGGGGGATCCAACACAGATAGGACTTACGCAGACCCACCATATGTTGTGCATCAATCACATGAAAAACTCTACGGATTGTGGTTTTAAGCCCGTTTTGCGTAAGTCCTAACAGAATTTTCGGAGACACGAACAATGCTCAAACACCTCAAACCGGCGTTCTTGATGCTGCTCATCTGGACAGTCCTGACCGGCGTCGCCTATCCCTTGGCCGTCACCGGCCTGTCACAAATGCTGTTCCCTGGCCAGGCCAACGGCAGCCTGATTCTGGATAAGAGCGGCAAGCCCTTGGGTTCCCGCCTGATCGGCCAAGCCTTCAGCGATCCTGGCCATTTCTGGGGCCGACCCTCGGCCACCTCGCCTTATCCCGACAACGCCGGCGCTTCCAGCGGATCGAACCTGGGGCCGAACAACCCGGCCCTGATTGAAGCCGTGAACAGCCGCATCCAAGCCCTGAAGGAAGCCGACCCCGGCAACGCCCAGCCGATCCCGGTCGATCTGGTGACCGCATCAGGCAGCGGCCTAAATCCGCATATCAGCCCGGCGGCGGCGGAATACCAAGTCAGCCGGGTCGCCAAGGCCAGGCACCTGGACGAGGCAAAAGTCAGGGCCTTGGTCGGACAGCATACCGAACAGCGCCAGTGGTGGGTGTTAGGCGAGCCTAGGGTGAATGTGTTGGTGTTGAATGTGGTTTTGGATGGATTAGTTAAATAACAGGCGCTATTCTTGTTCCCACGCTCCAGCCCTTCGGCCATGTTCAGGACAGGCGTGGGAACCCGTCTTGACTGCTCTTGCGGTCGGTTACTCGGCGCGAGAGCGCCAAGGTTAGGCATTCCCACGCTGGAGCGTGGGAATAAGAAGCATATTAATCCGAATGAAATACGGGGCTTATAATGTTCGCTTTTACGAATCAGTGCGTAAGAACTTCGTTGAATCACTTCACCAAAATTCTTGAATCGATCAAGAGATTTCAAGCCTATTTTTAAAAAAATGCGAGAACAAAATGAACTATAACGACATCATCACCATCGAACCGGACAAGCGGGGCGGCAAACCCTGCATCCGGGGCTTGCGGATCAGCGTTTACGATGTGCTGGATTATCTTGCTTCCGGTATGACCCCTGAAGAAATCCTCGAAGATTTTGATTATCTGAGGATGGAGGACATTCAGGCTTGCTTAAGTTATGCCGCCGACCGTAAGCGGCATCAGCTTATTGTCAACGCATGAGACATCTGTTTGACGAAAACCTATCGCCTCGGTTGGTGTCTGCGCTAGGCGACCTGTTTCCAGGATCGGCGCATGTGGATCGACTCGGCATGGGAGGTGAGCCCGACCCAGTGATTTGGGAATATGCCAAAACCCATGGTTATATCTTGGTTAGCAAGGATTCAGATTTTCACGAAAGAAGCCTGCCCTACGGACATCCACCCAAGGTCGTTTGGATCAGGCGCGGGAATTGTTCAGTTCGCCATATTGGACTGATTTTACGCAACAAGGTTACGGAAATCGAGCGGTTAAATGCCGATGATGAACTTACGTACCTGATATTACTGTAGTATGTATGTTTCAGATTGACGTATAGAATAAAATTATGGAACCCATTGTTCCCCTTTCATCAGAGATACCCCTCCCCGGCGAAAATCCTCTCCGCATCCGGGAAATGACCATTGATGACTTCCCCGTGGTCTTCCATATCGGAGAGAAAATTTTCACTGCCGAATATTCCAAGAGCCTCTACCGCACTTGGGACGAATACGAGATCACCACGCTCTACAATTCGGACAACGAACTCTGCCTGGTGGCGGAAGCGGGCGCAAAGATCCTCGGCTTCGCCCTGGGGACGACAGTGGAGAAGCACAACTCACCCTGGAAATACGGCTACCTGGTCTGGCTGGGGGTGAGCAAGGACATCCAGCAAGAAGGCGTGGGCAGCGGCTTGTTCAAGGAGATCAAACGCCGCATGAGGGAGCAAGGGGTACGGATCATCATGATCGACACCTCAGCCGACAACCGGGCGGCGCTCCGTTTCTTTGAAAAACAAGGCTTCGGCGGTATCCAGGAACATGTATACATGACCCTGAACCTGGCGCGCAAGAAAAAGAAGATGACCCGGAAGAAAAAGCCATGACCAACCGACGCGAAAAAGTACGGCAAGCCATCAAGCCTGAACGGCTGCGGAAAACCTTCCTCGACCTGCTTGCCATCTATTCGCCATCCGGCAAAGAAGAGGATGTCCAGCTTTACCTGGAAGAACTCCTGACGCGGGCTGGGTTCGCCGTGGAGCGCCAAGGGGTGGAGGATGACCGTTATAACCTGCATGTGGCTATGGGCGAAGGGGAGCCGCAGCTATACCTGGTCGGCCATGTCGATACTGTGCCCGCCTGGGACTTGGAGGCGTTCGGGCCGCAGGAGGATGGCGGAATCATTCGTGGGCTGGGGAGCGCCGACATGAAAGGCGGCTGCGCGGCGATGGTCGAAGCTTGGCTTGCCCTGGCCGATGCCTTGCCGCCTGCGGAACGTCCGCCCGTGGGCCTGTTGCTGGTGGTCGGGGAAGAGTCTGACGGCGACGGCAGCGCGGCCTTCCTAGAAAGCTGCCGCCCTCCGCCTTGGGCTGTCATCGGCGAACCGACCGGCCTCTTCGCCTGCTTCGCCCATTACGGCTACCTGGAGGCGGGTTTCACCACCACCGGCCGCCGCAGCCACTCCTCCCTGCCCGAGTTGGGCCACAACGCCGTCGAGTCGATGCTGCGTGTGTTGTTGCATCTGTGGAATGACCCTTTGTTTGAACAGGAAAAATCAGAGATCGTCTATTCGATCCGCGAGATGAGTTCGTCGCGGGCTGGCTTTGTCGTTCCCGACCGTTGCGAAACCTGGATCGACCTCCATCTCCAGCCGGGCAAAGATCCTGCGCGCTTACAAGACACGATCCGCCAGATCGTAACGTCTGCCGGCCGATTCATCCCTGACTTGGATCTGCAGGTCGATTTCGATTTTGCGTCGCCAGGCTACAGCTTGGGGGTGGACAACTCGCTTGCGCAGAGCCTGCCAAGCATCTATCAGTCTCTGGGCCTGCCGTTGCGGCTGGATGCCTTCCGCTCCCACTCGGACGGCAATTTGTTCTTCGCGGCGGGGACCAAGCCCCTCATCCTCGGCCCTGGCGCATTGGAGGTCGCCCATACCCCCGGCGAACAGGTTGCTTTCTCCGAAGTGGTCGCCGCCGCAGTGATTTACGCGGCGATTTGTTTGGAGGCGGAGGGGTTGGGTTCCATATAAATAGGCTTTTTATCTTTATCGCACACTGTCAATTTTCAGCAGATTTGCAGCCATGACAAGCATACATCAGCCTAGGCGTGGGAATTGCCAGTGCAAGCGACACCAATTGACATGCTTTAAAAACAACCATTAGAGGCCGGTATGTCTATTCAAGCCAGTTACTCACAAGCCAGCGCAAGGCTAAATGATTTCCTCGACGAGGCCACCCACAACCGCGAAGTCGTCATTATCCAGCGCCCAGGCGAGGAGGATGTCGCGCTGATTGCCGCCGATGAATTGGCGGGTTTGCTGGAAACGGCACATCTGTTGCGCTCGCCAGCCAATGCCGAACGGCTGTTGACGGCGCTGGCGCGTGTGCGCCATGGCCAAGGTTCTGCGCAATCCATAGACGAATTTCGGCGAGAAGTTGGTTTAGATGCAGCTTAGAGGTTTGGCGAATGGCAGCAAAACCACGCGATGCAGTTTTCCAACCCGAATTTCGGGAGGATCTACGGTACTGGGTTGAAACCGACAGGCGCACAGCATTGCGTATTTTTACGTTGATAGAAGCCATCATGCGCGATCCTTCTGAAGGGATTGGCAAGCCGGAGCCGCTGAAATACTTAGAGGCTGGCACTTGGTCGCGGCGAATAACAGGAGCATCGCTTGGTTTACGTCGTCAGCGATAGCCGCGTAGACTTTGCCCAAGCTCGTTACCGTTACTGACGTGAGATGAAATGACCCACCGCCCCAACCCCGACGAGCTGCTCGCCAAAGTCGAGCGGGAAAAAGCCAAGGCCCGGCGCGGGCGGCTGAAGATATTCTTCGGCTTCGCGGCGGGCGTGGGCAAGACCTACGCCATGCTGTTGGCGGCGCGGGAGCGGCGGGCGGAGAATATCGACGTGTTGGTCGGCCTGGTCGAAACCCACGGGCGCAAGGAGACGGCAACCCTATTGGAAGGGCTGGACGTGCTCGCCCCTAAACAAATCGAATACCGGGGCACGACCCTGCGCGAGTTCGACCTGGACGCCGCCCTCAAGCGCAAACCGTCCGTCATCCTGGTCGATGAACTGGCCCACACCAACGCGCCCGGCTCGCGCCATCCCAAGCGCTGGCAGGACATCGAGGAACTGCGCGACGCCGGCATCGACGTCTACACCGCCCTCAACGTCCAGCACCTGGAAAGCCTCAATGACGACATCGGCCAAATCGCCGGCATCCGCGTGTGGGAGACGGTGCCGGACACGGTGTTCGAGGGAGCCGACGAGGTTGAATTGGTGGATCTGCCACCGGACGAGTTGCTAGTCCGTCTCAGGGAGGGCAAGGTCTACTTGCCGAAACAAGCTGAGCAAGCCATCCGGCATTTTTTCCGCAAAGGCAACCTGATCGCCTTGCGCGAACTGGCGCTGCGGCAAACCGCCAGCCAAGTCGATGCGCAAATGCTTGATTACCGTGAAGGCCACGCGATCCGTGAAATTTGGCCGGTCGGCGAACGCATCCTGGTGTGCATCGGCCCCAATGCGATGGCCGAACGCCTGGTCCGCGCCGGCAAGCGCTTTGCCGTCGGACTGCGCGGCGAATGGATCGTCGCCTACGTCGAGACGCCCCAGCTGCAAAGGCTGCCGGCGGAGAAGCGCGACTTCGTCCTGCGCATCCTGCGCCTGGCCGAGCAACTCGGGGCCGAGACCGTGACCCTGGGCGCGCCCTCTTTGAGCGAGGCCATCATCAAGTTTTGCAACGAACGCAACGTCACCAAGATCGTCATGGGCAAGCCCAGCCGCCGGGGCTGGAGGCGCTGGCTGCTGGGTTCGGTGGTGGACACGCTCATCAGCGAGGCGCACAACATCAACCTCTATCTGTTGGGCAGCCCCCAAGAGGAACCGGGGCGCGGCGAGCCGGAATTGACGCGCTACCGAGGCGGGGCGCAACCCGCGCTGCGCGAGATTCTCGGCAAGCGCAAACAAGGCCATTGCCGGGGTTATGTCTGGGCCGTCGCCGTGACAGCGGGCTGCACCCTGCTGGCCCATTTGATGTTCGGGCATTTCGAGCTGGCCAACCTGGTGATGGTTTTCCTGCTGGGCGTGGTGTTCATCGCCACCCGCTTCGGGCTCGGCCCCTCCATCGCGGCGTCGATCCTGGGCGTGGCGACGCTGGATTTTTTCTTTGTCGATCCGTATTACAGCTTTTCGGTGTCGGACACCCAATATCTGGTGACACTGGGGGCCATGTTGACCGTCGCCATGCTCATCAGCAACCTCATGGCGAATGTCAGCTCCCAGGCCAAGGTGGCCGCGCACCGGGAACGCCGGGCCATGGTCTTATATGCCATGAGCAAGGGGCTGGCCACCAGCCAGAGCGAGGACGAAATCGTGCGCGCCGCCGTGCGCCATATCCACATGGAATTCGGCAGCAAGAATGTGATCCTGCTGCCTGACAAGCAGGGGCGCATCGCCTATCCGAAAGGCAAAGGCTTGCCCGAATCTTTATATGGCTGTGATTTGAGCGTCGCGCAGTGGGTCATGGACCATAATGAAATGGCCGGCGAAGGCACCAATACCCTGCCCGGGGCGAAAGAAATCTATTTCCCACTGGCCAGCCATGATACCGTATTGGGCGTGTTGGCCTTGTTGCCGGTCAATTTGCGCCGCGTGTTCCTGCCCGAACAACAGAAACTGCTGGATACTTTTCTGCGCCAAATTGCCCAGGCAATCACTCGCGTCCGCTTGGCCGAACACGCCAAAAACACCCAATTGCAAATGGAGGCGGAGCGCCTGCGCAATTCCCTGCTCAGTTCCATTTCCCACGATTTGCGCACACCCTTGGCGACGATTGTCGGCTCCGCCAGTGCCTTGGCGGAAAACGACGGCTTGCTGACACCCCAAGACCGGAATGGCCTCAGCAATGCCATTTACGATGAAGCCTTGCGCATGTCGAATCTGGTCAACAATATCCTCGACATGGCAAGGCTGGACGCGGGTGTCGTGGAATTGAACCGGCAATGGCATCCTTTGGAGGAAATCATCGGCACGGTGCTGACCGGCTTGCAAAAACGCCTGGCCGGGCGCGAGGTGGCGGTGAAAATACCGCCGGGGATTCCGATGGTTTACGGGGACTCGGTGTTGCTCGAACAGGTATTGGTCAACCTGCTGGAAAATGCGTTGCGCTACACCCCCGAAGGCAGCCCCTTGCAAATCTCCGTGGAAATGTCCCCGTTCGCAGCGGAAGTGTTTGTCGCCGACCGGGGGCCGGGCATTCCGAAGGGGATGGAGGCCAAGCTGTTCGAGAAGTTCTGCCGGGTCCGCAACGAGGCGGCGCAAAGCGGCGTGGGCTTGGGCCTGGCCATTTGCCGGGCCATCGTCGAAGCCCACGGCGGCACGATCCAAGCGCAAAACCGAGCCAGCGGCGGCGCCATATTCTCCTTCATGATCCCGGTGGACCAGCAGCCGCCGGCCTTGGAGCAGGAAGACTAAATCCAACCCGGAGCCCCTCGCCATGGCAAACCCCAAACCCGTTGTCGTCGTCATTGAGGATGATCCCCCAATCCGCCGATTTTTGCGCACCGGCCTCGGCACACATGGCTTCGATGTGCATGAGGCCGATTGCGGGCAGCGGGGGCTGGTCGAGGCAGCGGGCCGGAAGCCCGACCTGATCATCTTGGGTTTGGGCCTGCCCGACATTGACCCACCAGCAGATACTCAAGGAAGTGTGGGGGCCTGAGCATGCCGGGAGTTCCCACTACCTGAGGATTTACATGAGCCAGCTTCGGCAAAAGCTGGAGGAAGACCCCGCCAAGCCGCGCCATTCCCTGACCGAATCCGGGGTGGGGTATCGGTTGAAGGCTTGAGGCGGTCTTCCCGTTCGACAAGGACTCACGGATCAAACCGGGTGCCCTAGGCTGGGGAAAAGTTCGGCCAAACCCTTGGCGATAAACTCCACCGCGATGGAGAAAATGACCAGGCCCATGATGCGGGTGATCACATTCATGCCGGTTTTGCCCAATATCGAAGCGATTTTAGGTGCCATCCACAAGGTGGTCGCCAGCACGATAAAGGCCCCACGGTGCCGATCACCCACGCTGACCAGAGAAGGTAGCGTTGCCAGCAGGAACATTTTTCGTGGGAGTACACGATAATCGCGCTGATCGCGCCGGGGCCGCTCAACGGGATCGCGAGCGGAACCACCGCCACGGACTCCTTCCCGTAGACCCAGCAAGGATGCGAGCAGGACGGCAGCGACGGCCATGGCGCAAACCCAAGCGGTATGCTTACCCGCGCTTAGGCTCCGTCAGCTCAACCGATGGCCATCAAATCATGCGTGCCGCGCAACGCGCCAGCATGACGGCTTCGCCGACGTCGCCACGGTCGGAGGGGGTATCGTTGGCCGGGGTCAGCCAGGCGCGATGCATTTTGAGTCCTGCCGCCGACATCAGCACGACTTCCACGTCCGGTATGTCGCCGATGAATTTGAGCAGTTTCAGCACCGCCCGGCTGGTCGGGTTGATGCAGATTTTCGGCCTTGAACAATGCTCGCCGATGAAGCGCGCCAAGGCGAAGAGTTCGGCCTGGGTGTTCTTGAATTTCCGCAAAAATCCGATTTTCCCTTCCGTCACTAGAACGACGATCCATTCGTTATGGTCGTTGTGGTCGATGCCTAAGTAACTTCGGTCTGACATGGGGATGCCCGTGTTTGTTGATGTGGACGAAAGCTTATATCAAAGCCGCTAAAAAAGGCGTCAAGATTGCGCTTTCCCATGTAAAAAAACCATAAAACTATTGGGATCCACTATACTGGCGGCGAAGGTGCCTTCACACAAGACGTGTGTGATTATGAGCGTAGTTTTGGCTGGACTTATGGCTGCTTTTGGGTGTAACTTCGCAGCAAATAAGGAACCCTGATGCTGAATACCGACTCTATTCAGATCACGTCCGATCTGCTGATGCTACCGTCATAGGCAACCAGATCCCTGCCTTGCCTGTTGCCTGCAGGCATGAAAAAAAGCGGAACCATATTGGATAAATCTCATGGCCCTACAAAAAATCCCAATGCTGGCCCTGCTCCCGAGCCTCATCCTGGCAGGATGCGGAAACGGCATTCCCGATTGCGACGATTCCAAGATTCGTGAAATGGTGGCCGATGTGGCGGAAGACCGTTTTGACGAGGAAGCTTACGCATCAATCGCCGGCGCGGTCATTGTGGAGATAGACGATATACGCATGCTCAACTACGACACAAAAACCAGAACCAGACAATGTGTCGCCAGAGCCAGTCTGACAGGGCCGGGCGGCCCAAAGCGTTGATGGCAAGGCCAGTGGAAACAAAGGGAAAAATGAGACGGAACTCGCGTACGAGATCAAGCCGTCGGGCGATAATCTGGGATATTCTGTTTCGGTGCAATGACCGCCTTAGCCATCCCTTATACAGGCGCATTGACAAAATCGGCAGTCGGCAATTCAGGCAGAGGCGCCTCACCGGAAATCGGTGTCGCCCGCCATCAGCCACCAGCGGCCGTCGATCTTGGCAGGGGCTATTCCCTGGTTCCAATTCAAGGCTGGGACAACAATTCCCGTCGGGGAAACCGCGCCGGATTCGCCCGCAAACAGCGGTGCGTTTTGCGCGGTGATCCAGGTGTAAGCCCTTGGCTTGCCTAGGTTAAAAGCCAGTCTGCGGACAATTTTGACTAATGCCGCCAGACGTTCCGGCGGCGCGGCCACATCCACCAGTTCAAGTTCCTCGCCGTCGTCGCGAACCACGATGATGCCAAAAGGCCTAGCGCTAATGCGGCCGGAAACCATGAAGACACGATAGCTGACCGTCGGATGTCCGAGGTAGCGGCGTTTCAAGTAGGAAAAATCGCGTACGCCGACGATCTGCCGGCTCAAGGCCGCGGCCATTTCCAGCCACAGCCGGTCGGCCGCCGCGCCCATGGCGGCATCGAAAGGGCGGGTGCGCAACAGAGGATTGGGCCTGGCTTCCAGGGCAGGCCAGTCGATCCGCATGATTTCGCCGACTTTGGCGTAAAGCCCCAGGCGTTCGCCCAGGCGGTAAGCCCGTTGCGAAGGAAAGCCGAAGGCGAGAGGAAAGGGTTTTCCTGCCCCCACGCGGTGCCGCAGATAATGCGAGGCGGCCAGGAAAAACGGTCCCCGGCGCGTCAACACGCCGCGTTCTTCGGGGGCGACCATGGCGTCGCCGATTTGCACGGCGGTGGCCGGCGAACCGAACAGGCTGACTGTGCGGGGGATGCCACCGTAGAATGCCACCACCTGCCCATCCCTCCGCGCCAAGACGCCGGAAGAATCTAGCCCTTGGTATTTCCAACACCACAAAGTCTGAGGCATGTCGAAGCCGAAAGCCTTGCTGAACAGCGCCAGCAGTTCGGATTCGTCCGCTGGGCAAGCCCAATCGACAGACCATTTGGCAGGTCTTTCGTTTGTTTCTACACGCACATTTTCTTGGAGAACCATGGGTCTGGTCACGTTAGGCCAGGGGTTTTAATAAACCTCATTGATTGAACCTTTGACTGCTTGCCAATCGCCGCCCCCAAGACCTGCAAGGAACCTCGATTTTGCGATGCAAAATATCGGCCAAAAGTAAAGTAACTACTATGCCGAATAAAACTATAAGTTCCACCGAAAACCCATTCAATTGTTTACGCAGCACGGCCATCGTGGGCGAATGAAACAAATAAATGGGATAGCTTATGGTTCCCAGCCAGATGCCAACGCGAGCGGGGTAGCCTTTCAGGCCGTCGGTTTTCCATGTGGCCAGTGCGGCCGCAAATAGCTGGGCATAGCCTAGCGCGCAGAGCAAGTTGAACCACCCCAGCGGCCTGTCGCCATTGGCATGGTAAATGCCATAAAACAGAAATAATGAACAGACCAACACGCATCCTGAAATGGCGAGTATTTGCCGAGCTATCTTACAGTTACTGAGAATACTCTGCGCCTGAAAAACAACAATTCCCATAATGAATTCGCCAAATAGAGTCGGTAGGTGTACTTGGCTCATTATCCAATCTCGATCTCCGGAGCCGGATTTGATTTGGAAAATAACCAAGCCGAGACCACTGAAGGCGGCACATAGGCTTGCGCCAACGTACAGGTTTTTTGACAAAGGCTTAACGGTTGAGGCTTTGGGTTTAGGAAAACCCAGTAAGACCGCAATAAAAATATAATATTCGACTTCAACCGGTAACGTCCAATAAACCTCGTTGATTTTTTTGGCTACCTCAAGTGTGCTAGTGGTTTGCAGGAAAAACATGTGTTTTATGATTATTTCCACGAGATTCGCCGGGCTTTCCTGAATCAAAGCGATAGATAATACCAGCGACAAGACATACAGCGGGTAAATTCTAAAGACACGCCTAATGACAAAGACTGTCACCCTCTCGGATTTTTGTGCGATTACATAAGGCGAAAAGACGAAGCCAGTAATCACAAAGAACATATCAACGCCACTGTGGAAAAAATGCAAGGCTCCCAAAGGTAGCTGCGGGTTAGACTCTTGAATGTAAAAGGCGTAATGATGGATAAGCACAAATATGGCCGCCGTGCCTCTGAATATTTCAATGGTGGGGTTCACAGTTTGCTCAATGGGGATGTTGTTTGGCTTGGCACTTCCCAAGTGAACATAAATTCCTGGCCTTCGGGCGCTGTTACGCGAACCCAGTAGCGCCCGGCCCCCAGGAACCTCCAGATATTCGGCGGGATGCTGCAGGGGGCCGCCTGGCCTGCAGAATAGAAGGATGGTATGAATAACGGGTTGGGGCTGATTTCCAACAGCCACCCGCCGGTCTGATGGGATGGCAAATCAAAGACCGGCGGTGCCGTGCACAGGCCGATATCAAGGGCGGGATAGGCGGGACGGGAAGGCCAAAATCGTTCCATCCGCAGGCGCAGCCTTTCCGTCAGCCAAGTGCGGGGGAAATGTTTGTCCATGTAGCGTCGGCGAGAGTCCAGGAAGAAACGTTTTTTGCCGGGGTCGTTGTGGCATTCGTGAACCACTCTGGCGGACGGTTCAAGCAATAGATAAAACCCGGCGGCGGTTAACCGTCTGCACAGGTCGGTGTCTTCGTAATACATGAAAAAACCGGGGTCGAAAAGTCCACCGATTGCCTCAACGGCCTGCCGTCGCAATAGGGTGTGGCCGCCGGAAAGCATGAGCTGGGAGACGGGCCGTGATGCGCCCAGGCAGCCCAAGGCCCAAGCCCTGAAACGTTTTGACAGCAGGCGGCCCAGCGGTGGGAAGCGCATGCCCAGCGAGAGCCCCCACTCCCACGCCGGGGTTTGCATTTGCCCTGGTGGCAATATGAAGTTTCCGGCTTCATCCAAATGGGCCACCGGAGACACCGCGCCGGCTCGCGGGTGGCGGCGGAGCGTATTGACTAGGCGGCCCAGGCAACCCGGCAAGACGAAGGCGTCCGGGTTAAGCAGCAAAATCCATTCACCCTTCGCGTGTTCGAGGGCCAGATTGCAGGCGCGCCCGAAACCGAGATTGCCTGGGGCGACCAGGCATTCGGCATTGTCTGGCAGGTTTTCACTCAGCGCATGGGATTCGGCCTGGTCGTCGCTATTGTCAACGACAATCACCTGAACGCTCGGATCGTCCGCCAATACGCTGGCGACGGCCCGCACGGTTAGGGTGTGGCAAAAGTAGTTGACGACTAGAACTGAGATCACAGGGGGAGGATAATCGCCACGCGGTTCATGTCTTGGCAGTTTCTCAGCAAAAATCGTTCGTTTGTCCATAAAATTCCAAACTACTATGGGTGGTTTGAAATTCTTTCATTTGCTCACAAATGTCCTGAAATTCCTGCTGATCCATGCCCCCTTCATGTTCGCGTATGTTAAGACGAAATTCATTCTTCCGCTGATTTTCAAGGTAATCGGATGAAATAAGCTTTTTGTCTAGCAATAAATTTTGCGCTTCTGCCACTTTGTATAATGGAGTTCCCTCTAACGGTATATAGGTGAAAAAGTAAAAAAATTCAGGTTGAATTTGTTGGTTTAATCTCAAAGTCTCTCTGGCATCCTCGATTGTTTCAGACGGCATGCCAACAATATTAAAGGTTAGTCGATTGATCCCGAATTTTTTAGCATTCCGCGCTGCGATAATTATTTGTTCATTTGTCATTTTTCGCCCAAGGTTGCGAACTCTATATTGTTCCGAACCGCTCTCAATGCCAAACCAAATATTCTGGCAACCGGCTTCGGCCGCCGCCTGGCAAAACATCTCATCCATCCGCTCTACCCTTGAGTTAATTGAAAAGGGGATGCGAATGCGTTCTTTGTATTCTTTGAAAAAATCTAATGTATATTTTATATTCACCATAAATAGCTCGTCCCAGAATTCGAAATAATCGACTCTATAACGATCCCGTAAACGTTCTAATTCATTGATCAATGGTAAAATATCATATTTGCGTATATAACCCTGGCCTTTGAACATTTCCAGCAATGGCGTATTGCAACAATATGTGCATTTATACGGACATCCTCTTCCTGTCATCACAGGCAAGATAAATTGACCTTGAGGGCCGAAAACAGACAAGCCCAGTCCTGCTAGAGTCCCATCCTTTTCGAAAACGGAATAATCGGGAAACGGAAATACATTAAGATCTTTGGTCATGGCCGCCTCGCTGCGCAATACCTGACCGTTTTCCAACTTTTCCCAGAGTCCTTTCACAGAATCTTTACCCTGATCGACCAATCGCCTAACAAGCTGCGTAATGGGTTCTTCCCCATCGCCGACACAAATGAAATCTACTGCTGGATGTGTGATCGTTTCTTCTGGCGCAAGAGTGGGCTGATACCCTCCGACTAGGATTGGCGTTCGAGGGTTTACAAGCTTAACTGCGGTCAGATATTCTTTCAGTTCATTCCAATGTGGCGACATGCACGATACCGCAATAAGATCCGGACGCAACGCTGCCATGTGATTGCAAAACCAATTTACCGAGTATTTTTCGGGCGGATATGTTTTGTTGATTGCCACCACCTCAATTTCAATGCCGTTAAAATCCTGTTTCAATACTGCTGACAATACGGCTATTGGCATGGAAAGCGCGGCTCCCTCCGGCGCGTAATAAACAAACACAACTTTGAACGGGTGCTTGTGACACCGCGAAATAATTTGGTTTAACCTGGCCCAGCGCATAAGCTTACCCCTATAAGTTCCCATGCATAAAAAAATACCATGCTTCCGAAGCATGCTCTAACCGTCATACGCGGGGTGGGCGGCGATACGGCATAACCCAGCCGCCGTTCCGCATTAAAAATCTGTGGCAACGGATTCACTTGCCTATAATACGCGAGTTTAGCGAATGGATTCGCCCTGGCGTCTATCACAACCGCCGGATTTGGGTTCATGGCCGCCGCGCCCGGATGATGTACTGGTAGGCATCGAGGCTTGCGGCATCAATTTGGAGCGCAAGCGTCTCGCCGAGAGCAGCTAATGGCCCTCGTAGGCTTTCCGGCATCGGCACGGGGATGGCGACGATAGCCTCGATCTGCCAGCCTTGGCACTCGAACAGATCGCAAATGGTCGAGCGGGTGAAAAACCGCAAATGGCTACGCGAGGCAATTCCGACTGGCGCGTAATCCCAATGCCCCTCTAACAAGTCCAGGATGACCGACCAGTGGCCGAGGTTGGGCAAGGAAGCGACCAGATGCCCGTGCGGCAGAAGCAGTGCTGCGATAGCCTCCAGGCAAGCCTCGGTGTCTTCGATGTGTTCGATGACATCAAGGGCCGTGACGCAGTCAAACCGGGGCATCTGCGACGGCAGCGCCGCCGGAAAGTCGCCCTCCCAGACCTGGTCTACCCGCTGTCGGGCGGAGGCCGCCGCTGTCGGGTGCTTCTCGAAGACATGGACCTCGCAAAGTCGTTCGCGCTTGGCGAGCGCGGCGAAATTCCCGTAACCGCCGCCGATGTCTAGCAAGCGCTTCACACCGTGCGGCAAGTGTGGAATCACCTCGGCGCGATCCGAGCCATGATAGCCACTGTAATCATGGGCACCGGCCTGGGGACTGACCCAGGCGTTGGCGGGCAACTCGCCGGACCACGGCGTCGCCAGCAGCGCTTTCAGTGTCGATGCCCGCATCATCAACACTTTGCTCCTGTCTCCCGTGGCCGGGCAGGGCTCTATGTGCCTGTGACGCTCTCGGTCAATTGCCCGGTCCATGCCCCGCACCGTCGAATAATCCAGCGCGAACGGCAGATTTGGACGGCCTATAGTCATGGGTATGGCCACATCATCAGGATGGGCAAACAAGGTTCGCCGTAGGCCTTCGACGGTATTCCGCGAAATAGCGATATGTGGGTCGGTAATCAACATCACCTCTCCGGCGCAGTCGGACAAGCGTTCCGGCTGTCCGCGCAGCCAAGCGGCGAGGTCGTCAGTGTAGGCCATATGCCATCGCGCGTCGGGCAGGCGGCTGCGCAGCATTTCCCAACCGTAGCGAAAATCGGCATAAGAGAAGAACTCGCGATTGACGGCGGCAAAAATGTCAAGCATCTTGATGCCCGGCTTCACCGTCCCCGCCTGCGCCCAACCCTGCCAGATGCGCGATATTGGCGAGCACGGGGATATCGCAGGTGAAATCAATGCATGGGGTTCGGACGGGCAGGCGGTGACGCCATTTTTCCTCGAAGCGGACGGCCGATTGCGAGAAGGCCTGGATCAGTTCTGCGGAAAAGCCCGAACGAGGGGTGCGGGAGAGATGGTGGCAGGGGGCTGCCACGACACAACTGTCAAAGCCGCGCTCATTGGCCTGAAGCACGAGATCGGTGGCGTAAAGATGGAAGCCCAACGCGGCATCCAACCGCAGGCCGCTGTCACGGCGCACTGCAAAGCACAGTTCGTCCAATGCTGACGCGCGGGTCGGCAACGCTACCCGCCCCCGTACCCAGCGGTCGCGATCCCACACAATCCCGGCTTGCTCGGCTGGTTGCCCGCTTGATATCGACATTCCGAACACGCCAACCACGGCAAGCCGCTTGAATTGTTGCTCCGCTTCGGCGATGCGTTGCGCGAAGAGTGTGTGCCAGCCTGCGGGAAGCCAAACGTCCTCATGCACAAAGAGGAGCCAATCGGCCTGGGTGGACGGAATCGCCGTGTTGAACCCGTCAGCCGCGCTCCGGCAACCCTCATAACGAAGTATGGGTGCGGCGAAGCCACCCCCCGGCATCCGGAGTCCCGGCGAGCTGAGCAGGCAGCGCTCAAACAAAACCCGATCCGAGACGCAGACAACAAGGGCCAGCGAAGGAGGCTCCATCGTCATAGTTGACGCCATTCATGAGGCAGCAACACCGTGCCCAGCAGCAAATGTTCCTGTTCCACTTGAATCTCTGCGAAGCGTAATCTCTGATCGTAAACATGAACCATTCTCTCGCAGAAAAGGAAGACGCTCAACCGGTAACGGCCGCGTAGCAACGGAATGTTCGGAAAGACGAGTTCCACCGAACTTCTGCCATCGGGGCTGCGGCCCGGCAGGAAGCCATCGACCAAAGAACCGACAGTGGTCACTCCCCAGCCCTGCGCGTTTTCGATCCCAACGGCCACGGTCGGTACCGGCAGGGTCGGGTCGGAAACAAAGTCCACCTGCAGGCTGATCGAGGAACATTCTGATCGCACCACCAAGAGCGGAGCACGGACCCCCTCGACATTAACGGCCACCTGCTTGATGTAGGCAGTGCCGGATGCCCCCTCGGCTACCGCATCAAAGGCCTCACTTTCACGGACGCCGGCCGAGGAGTGATGGGAGTCGGCAAGTAGGGACGCGTTATAGGCCGATACCACGTCCTGCGGTTTTCCCAATTGCACTATGCGCCCAAGGTCAAGCCAGAGCGCGTGATCGCAGATGGCCTCGATATGATAGGTGGAGTGCGAGCAAAACAGGATGGTCTTGCCTGCCTCCTTCATGCCCATGATCCGGTCGAAGGACTTGCGGGCGAACGCGCCGTCGCCGACCGACAGAGCCTCGTCGATGATCAGGATGTCCGGATCGACGCTGGTGGCCACGGAGAAGGCCAGGCGCATGTACATGCCGCTGGAGTAGGTCTTCACCGGCTGGTCGATGAAATCACGTATGCCGGAGAACTCGACGATGGCGTCGAAGCGCCGGTCGGTCTCGGCCTTGGACAGGCCCATGATGGAGGCGGACAGGTAGACGTTTTCCCGCCCGCTGAATTCCGGATTGAAGCCCGCCCCGAGTTCCAGCAGGGCGGCGACTCGTCCGCTCACCTCAATGCTGCCTCCGGTAGGCGACAATGTGCCGCAGACCAACTGCAACAGGGTGGACTTGCCCGCCCCATTGCGCCCGACCAGCCCCACGACCTCCCCTTTGGCGATCTCAAAGCTGGTTTCCCGGAGCGCCCAGAACTCGCGGTAATATTGGCACCGCCCGCGCATCAGCGTTTGCTTCAGGCGGTCTGCGGGACGGTCATAGAGCGTGTAGCACTTGGAAAGCCCTTGGGCGCGGATGGCGAAATCAGCGGATGCCATCGACCAACCCATTGCCTGTGGAGGCAGGCCGAAGTCCGCCCCGCCCCGCGTGGCGGCAGGGCGGCTGGCGGAAGACGGCCATATGATTCCGTTCCGGCCATCCTCTATCCAGTGCGGCCGGGCGGACTGGTTCGGCAAGCAGCGTAGTGTGGTTCATGGATGCGATCAAGTTTCTCAAGTGCGCCAGTCACGGGCAGGAAGTTGAGGGTTGAGGTTTTCTGACGGGCGGCGGTTCAGCGCTTTGCCCCGGCACCTTATCGCCGGCCGCGCACGCCCAAAGGAAAAGCCAATGCGCTGGATGAACTTTACAATGAGCGCAAGGCTCTTGTCCATGCTTGCCGCAGCCATAAATCTAAGGCCGGACGGAAGAACGCCCATCAGTTTCCACTGATCCGCCATAAGTGTGTCATATGGCTCGCTTAATGAGCCATATGACACAATTCACAGAGGAGACCATTGTTTTCATGTAGAAAATAAATTAAAAAACAATGTATTATAAAAATGGCATATAAAATGCTTTGTAAGGAAGCTCTTTCGTGTTCCACAAAACCAAAGCTCCAAAGGAGAATTTGCATGTTAAACCCAGTAAGCCCTAAAAACCTTGCCCTGAGTGCGCTGACGCTTGCCTTGATTGCGGCCAGCCAAGGCGTTTTCGCCCACACCCGGCTGGAAACACCAACGGTCGTCGAGGGTACGAAAGTCCACAACTATGAAGTCATCTCACACGGATGCAGCTCTGCCGCCACGGGCGGCAAGAATGCCGCCACTTTCGCCACGACCCTGGTGTTCCCGAATGCGGTCAATTACCAGCCTGTGATCGGGGTGAATTCCAACAATGCGGCAACAGCAGGGTTCACCGGCGCCACTTATACCACCAACCCGGCCAGCACCTATTATTCGCCGTTGGCGGGCATTGCCACGCTCCTCCGGGGCGGCCACCCGTGGCAGGCGTACAACAACAAAATTGACGCGTCCGGCAACAAGGACGGATTCTGGGAGGGCGGGGCCTTTTATGACCAAAGCATCACCACGTCTGTCGATGTGCCCTTCTACTCTGCGGCCGTCACCATCAATCCGACCTCATGCGCCCGCTCCGTCACCTTCGAGCTCGCCATTGCCGATATTTGCAATCTCAACGCGGTGAGCACGACGGCCACCGATTACGACGTCCTGTATTGGTCGCCGATCCCCAATATGAAGGGTGTGCCGGGAGCGCCTTTCGGTACCCCCGCCGGCCTGGCGACCAGCACCAACATCCCCGGCGGCATCCCGGTCGGCAAGCCTTATTCCCTTTATGACGGCTACTCGGATGCCGCCCACACGCTTCCAGGGGACGGATGGGGTTCGCCCGCCACGCTGAAGGTCACCCGGAATTTGACGACCAATCCGCTGCCGTCGGGCTGCACGGGCAACGGGGGCGCGGGCGATGACATTTATGTCTTCCCGTCCGCCCAGCAGATCAATAACGAAATGCCCATCTACTCGGGCGCCAACCAGACCGGCACTGCCTTTTGGCATTGATGCGTAGGAAGGCATCTTGAAGTAATCCGCCGCCGCTAAAGAATCGGGTTATGTCGGCCAGTTGATCCGGCACACTTGATGGCAAGGGTGCCGGGTTTTTAGCAATCTACGGCGCAGGCGGGTGCCGTAGATTTTTGTTTTTATTGGGGCCATCACTTTGAAACATGATTTCACCCTATCAGTCTAACCCTGTATTATTAATACCGTTGATATTTTTCGCATGCTTCAGCATGGGCTTGCCATCGCGCCGACAGACGCAAGCGATGGGCGGGTCGCAATGGCAAAATCCCCCGATCCTGGCGAAGCGGGTGACTCAAAGGCTGAATCCACTCCCGCAAACCGGCAGTTTTCCGGTGAGAGCGATTGAGTTAGGCTGCTTGATTGCCAAGTGCTATAATGCTATGCCTATATCAAGCCTGGACAACAGCGACGGATAGCTATCGGCTTCCATGCGGGGGCATGCCTCGTTTGTATTTGCACACGCAACCGGATTGCGACAAACCAAGCTGGACACTTCTGGAGGGGGTGTAAGGCAATTTTAAGTGTTATTTGC
Organism: uncultured Gammaproteobacteria bacterium; assembly: GCA_963753955.1. Lineage (GTDB taxonomy): Bacteria > Pseudomonadota > Gammaproteobacteria > Methylococcales > Methylococcaceae > Methylumidiphilus. Next base: position 281,347 of record CAVWEM010000008.1, on the reverse strand, counting down.
CTCTGTTACGCAAGAGGCATGAGGCTACTTTTATGAAATGCGCATTTTTTGAAAAAACCTTTGTGACGGCATTGGTCTTGGCCGCAGCAGGCTACGCCAGCCACGCGCTGGCCCATACCGCCATCGGGACACTCGACCCTGCCGGGAACAATCCCAACGACACCGCTCTTGCGCAAGTCACGTGCTATGACGACGGCGACGGGCCGCCAGATCATCTTTATGTCCAGGTACAGGATATGTCCCCGCCGGTCCCGGGCCTATTAGTCAGTGCCCAGGCTTTCAAAGATAGCCCAACCCCAACAATGGGAAACACCACCGATCCCGTTTCCGGGGATGCCAACGCGAGCGCGGCCATCACCAACGTCGGCACCGGCAACGGCTTGTACTGGCTTTCCGTCAGCAAAACCCATGTGGCTGGCCCAAGGAACTTCACGGTCACCTACCATTGCCAAACGGCCTCCGATGTCCATACCGGCACGTGCGGGCCGGGTGATGGATGTGGCATCATCCAAGGCACCTGGAGTGGGAATTGAGCCAACACCTAGTGGGTAATGAAAACCTAAGTTTGCTTGCCCGTCCGGATGGCTTGAGGATAAGGTTGCCAGCCGTTGATTGTTATTAGTAAGCTCCAGTGCGCTAACGGAACGAGGATTTTTTTATGAAACACCCAATTTTAAAAACAGTTTTCATCGCTGCCTCGATCTTGGCCGCAATGGGATACACAGGCCTCGCGATGGCTTATTATAGTGTCGGGATCCCGCCAGCCCAACCATTGGTATTTGATCCCGCCGGGAACAATGCCAACTCAACCGATCTTGCGACAATCACATGTGCCAGCGGTACGGATCATTTAGCTGCCGCGATACAGGATCTTTCCTCGCCGGTTCCGGGATTGTTCGTAAGCCTGCACATTTTTAAGGAAAATGTTCCTTCGAATATCCACACTTACATGGTGACTGTCACCGATCAAGTTTCTGGGGACGGCGGATGGAGTAACATCGCCTTTGTTTATGGCGGCCCCGGGACGTACTACCTGTCAATCGTCAAAACCAATGCTGGCGAGAGGAATTTCGCTTTGGCATGGGATTGCTGGGATGTCAACAATCAAAGCATGGGGATGACCGACGCCAAGGTGTTCCAATTCCAGTGACCATTGACGGGCAACGCCCGCGCCTGAGCGCGGGCGTTGCCCGTTTGAGCGACAAGCCATCCTGTCCCCGTGCGGCCACTCCGCAACAATCGTCAAGCAAAGATCAAGCAATGACCCAACGAATACTGGCTCTCCTCTGCGCCGCGCTGGCGCTTGGCCCAATTCAGACGATAGTCGCGGCAGAGGCCGGTGGCCAGGTGCCAGACTGCGCCTTGGCGTCGATGGGCGACGCGCAGAGCTATGGCCTGAAGCAATTCCGCGGCAAAGTGCTTTACGTGGATTTCTGGTCTTCTTGGTGTGGCCCCTGCGCCCAATCCTTTGCATTCCTGAACGATTTGCACCGCGACCTCAAGGATCGCGGGTTGCAAATCATAGCGGTAAATCTGGACGAGGTTCCCGAGGATGCCAAGGCGTTTCTTGCCAAACATCCAGCCAACTTTACCGTCGCGGCCGATGCCAACCAGCAGTGCGCCAAAGACTTTGCTGTCAAGGCCATGCCGTCCTCCTACCTGGTTGACCGCAATGGGGTCATCCGGCATGTGCATTTGGGTTTCCGCCCCGAAGAGGCCAAGGAATTCCGCGTTCTGGCAGAACAGTTGTTGGCAGAGAGTTCAGGGCGGAAATAAAAGCGCCTTGCGCCATTCAGAAACAGCACATGAAGATCACACAGCAAGCGCTGCCTGCGCTATTTCTTGCCGTAAGCGCCTGCGTGTCGGGCTGCGCCAATGTGGCCCCGTGGGAACGCGGCAACCTCGCCAAACCCCACATGGCTTTGGATCCCGCCCCGCTGCAGAGTGCGTTGCGCACACATTTGTACGGTAGCCGCGAGGCCTCGACGGGAGGCGGTTCCGCTGGAGGGGGTGGCTGTGGCTGCTACTAAACCCAAGTCAAATAAGACTGACAGCCTGCCGAAGGACTGTGCGGGCGAAGGCGGACACCCACAATCGAGTCCAGCCAAGCCGGAACCCGTAGCGTCTGTAAGCCTCTCTTTGCACACCTTGACCGCAGCCGCCCTGGCCTTGCCGGGTTTGATGCTGTCGTCGGCTTACGCTTTGGAGCTTGACGAAACCGACTTTCAGGCCAGCTACTACCAGGAGGGCAAGCGGAATACTTACGGTGTGCAGAGCAATTTAAAACCTATCCAGGTGGATAGCCTGCAAGGCGGTGGCCTATTCGGATTGTCTGACCGCCTCAAGTTGGCTTTCCATTTCACCCAAGACACGTGGGGCGGGGCCACGCCGGTCGCCACCGCGCCGCTGGCTTGGGGGGGGAACCATCCCAGCAACACATCATCCGGGGCATCGCCTTTCTTAAACCTGGGGACGGTACACCTCGACGCCCAGCTCAACCCGCTCCAGCAAAACCCGACAACGGGCAAACTCACCCCCAACACGCAGTTGGTGCACACACTCGCCATGGCCTCGCCGGAAACCCGCAAGCAGGGGGATTTCAAGCTGGGTTATGAGTGGGACGAGGCGGCGGTGAATATGGGGGCCGGCCTCTCGGTTGAAAACGACTATGAATCACGGTTCGGCAATCTGTCCGGTCGCTGGGACCTCAACCAGAAGCAGACCAGCGTTAACTTAGGGCTCAGCTACACCAACAGCGATATCAACGCCATACTCGACCATGATGCCACGCCTTACATCTACGAGACATCCGCCGGTTTGCCAACCTACAACGCCACCCACAGCGGCAGTCAGATCAACCTGGTCGGAGGCTCGCAAGTCAATAACAGGCTCCTGACCGGCAACCGGCAGGATTGGGCTAGCAATCTGAGCCTGACCCAGATTATCAACAAAAACGCGCTGGTCGTGGCCAGTGTGGGGTTTACCCGCAATACAGGGTATTTGGCAAACCCCTACAAGGCGGTGACGACCGTGTTCGTCAATCCCACACAAACTCCAAGCCCTTCAGGCGTCTTGACCGGGACGTCGCTTTCTTTGCTGGAAAAGCGGCCCGACGAACGCGACCAATGGACGGGCAATATGAGCTATGTCCAGCATATTGATGCCTTGGACGCGGCTTTGCATTTCGATTACCGCTTGTTTCACGATGATTGGGGCATCACGTCCCATACCTTTGAAATCGACTGGGCCCAACCGGTGTCCGATAGCTGGACGGTCACGCCCATGGTCCGCTATTACTCGCAAAATGCCGCTTATTTCTACACACCTTATGTCGTTTCCTTTCAATCCGCCCCTGGGAAACCTACTTTCAATCCCAATGGGACAGTTACCCTCTCCCCGCTTGATCCCGCCAAGCTCCCTGCCGATTACTCCAGCGACCAACGCCTGTCGGCTTATGGTGCAATAAGCGGCGGGATAACCGTCAGCAAGCGATTCGCCAAGGGCATCAGCCTTGAGTTTGGCGGCGAATATTATGCCCATGCGGGTTCGCTAAAAATGGGCGGCGGCGGCGAGGGTTCTTATGCGAATTTTAATTATTACATGGTCAATGCCGGTGTGAAAGTTGACATGTCGGCGCTCTCTCTGCCGGGCATAGGGCATAGTGAGCACAGCGAGAGTAGCCACAGCGGGCATAGCCACCATGGCGACCACAACGATCAGACTGACCAAGGCGGCCAGAGTGATCATAGCCATCACGGCAACCACGCGCCTGCGGGTGTTTTGTTCGACCACATGTTACCCGAGGCCGGCGACTTCATGGTTGGCTACCGCTACATGTACAGCACCGAAAGCGGCACCCTGCTTAACGGGGTGAATGCTGTCGGCGACCAGGCCATCGTGGCGGGTGGCTGCAACGGCCATCCCTGCTATGTCACGCCGACACGGATGGACATGAACATGCACATGCTGGATCTGATGTATGCGCCGACCGACTGGTTGACCTTGATGGTCATGCCCCAGTTTGTCGACCAGAGCATGAGTATGCGGCCGCTGGACGGGGCGCCGAGCATCAACACTGCCGACCCCGTGACTGCCGCCGCCGTGATGCATGCCTACCATACGCACCAAACGGGCGGTGTCGGCGACACGGGCATGTACTCGCTGTTCAAGTTGTTTGAAGTGCCGGGGCACCATGTGCATGCGACCTTAGGGCTAAGCGCGCCGACCGGTGATACCGGCATCCAAATGCGAGACACCCACGGCGTGTCCATCGGTTTCATCCATTACGGAATGCAGTTAGGCAGCGGCACGTGGGACTTCAGGCCGAGCCTGACCTACACCGGCCAGATGGATGCTTGGTCCTGGGGTGCGCAGATCAGCGGCACCCACCGTCTTCAGGACAAGAACGTCAACGGTTATGCTTTGGGCGATATCCTTCAAACTACGGCTTGGGGCAGTTATAGCCTGTTTGATTGGCTTTCCGCATCCGTGCGCGGCCTTTACACCACGGAAGGCGCGATCAAGGGTGCCTACAACGCGACGTACACGCCCGTCGGCCCGATGGATTACACCAGCAACTATGGCGGGCATTATTGGGATGTCGGGTTTGGCCTCAACGCCATGGTGCCGACCGGCAATTTCCACGGCAACCACCTAGGCGTCGAATGGCTGCAACCCGTCCACGACGACCCGAATGGCTATCAGCTTCCGCGCGTGGGTACGCTGTCCGCAACCTGGAGCTACGCATTTTGACGGGCGGCACGGGGCGTATCTCTCCGTATCGCCTTGCGCAGGTTTGAAGGGTTGGCTCGGATGCCCATGGCATGAGGTTTTTTCGCCAGGCATTCAAGGCGATGGGCACTCCCTGTGAAATACAGATCTATGCCCATACCCATGCCAAGGCCAGGCGGGTTGCGGACATGGCCGTCGCAGATGTCCACCGGCTGGAAGCGCTTTATTCGCGCTACCGAAGCGACAGCCTTCTTTCTGCTATCAATCGCGTGGCGTCCATCGGGGGTTGCATTGCGGTCGATGAGGAAACGGCGGGCTTGCTGAATTATGCGGCGGCCTGCCATGCGCAAAGCGACGGGCTGTTTGACATCACTTCTGGTATTCTGCGCCGTGCCTGGCGCTTTGATTTAGGCGAATTGCCGGATCAAGCGCAAGTCCAAGCACTGCTGGCCAACGTGGGCTGGCACAAGTTGCGTTGGAGGCCGCCGCTGCTCGAATTTCCAAGCCCCGGCATGGAGATTGATTTCGGCGGCGTGGTCAAGGAATACGCTGTCGACCATGCCGCGGCCTTGTGTTGGGAGGCGGGTGTCCGGCATGGCATGATCAATCTGGGCGGCGACATCAAAGTCATCGGCCCGCGCGCGGACGGCAGTCCATGGCGGATCGGCATACGCCATCCCCGCGACAGACAAGCCATGTTGCGGACGGTTTTGTTGCGCGGGGCGCCCTGGCCAGCAGCGGCGATTACGAACGCTGCATTCTGGTGGACGGCATCCGTTACGGCCATGTGCTCAACCCCAAGACCGGATGGCCGGTGCGGCACTTGGCGGCGGTCAGCGTGGTGGGCGACTTCTGCGTGGTCGCAGGCAGCGCCTCCACCATCGCCATGCTCAAGGAGGAGGACGGCCCCGCTTGGCTGGAGAATTTTGGTTTACCCCATTTATGGGTGGATGTGCGGGGTGGAACCGGCGGCTCGCTCGCCCCCTTGGCGGCCACGCAGCAGTCCACCCCGGCAGAGAACGGCACACAGCATGAATGAAGACTCCCTGAACACTTTCGGCCGTCTCGGCCTTTTCCTGACCGTCTTCCTGACCGGCGCGTCGGTGATGGTGATAGAGCTATTGGGCACGCGGCTGATCGCGCCGTTCTACGGCGCGAGCCTGTATGTCTGGTCGTCGCTCATTTCCGTGACGATGATCGCCCTGGCCTTGGGTTATTTTGTCGGCGGGCGCTGGGCCGACCGGGCGAAGCGCACCGGGCTTTCACTCATCATCGCCCTCGCAGCCGTGTTGACCCTGTTGATTCCGTGGCTGACCCGCTCCGTATTGCTGGCGACCGACCCGCTGGGCCTGCGGGCGGGCGCCTTTGTGAGCGCGCTCGTGCTGTTCTTGCCCAGCCTCACCTTGTTGGGCATGGTCGGCCCTTTTGCCATCAAGCTATCGACCTCCCGCCTGGATGGCGTGGGCACTAGCTCGGGCTCGATCTATGCCGTCAGCACGCTGGGGAGTGTGGTGGGTACCTTGGTGCTGGGATTCTTCTTGTTTCCGCTGATTGGCTCGCGGGAAATCCTGGTCGGTTTGGGGATCTCCCTGCTCGTCCTGGCCGTCGCCATCGCTATCTTTGAGCAAAAACAGTTAAGCTTGGCCGTAGCCGTTTTGCCGAGTGTCCTCTTGGCGGCCGTCGGCCTCTGTCTGTTGCCCAAGGCAATGGGCGCGGGCTATTCTTACACCGATGGGGATCGCTATAAAATCCTGTCCGAACGGGAAAGCCTGTATGGCTGGGTGCGGGTGATCGAGGAGCAGAAGCGAGATCTCCTCTTCCTGACCTCCGACGCCTCCATGATAGGCGCGGCCAGTATCTCCAATGGCAAAAGCCGGCTCGCTTATCAGAACATCGTCGGCATGATGCCGGACTTGGTGCCCCACATGACCCGCGCCCTGATCGTGGGCTTGGGTGCCGGGCATATGGCCAAGGTTCTGTATGACCGCTACGGGATCGTGACCGACACCTTGGAGATTGATCCGGCGGTAGCCGACGCCGCCGTCGATTATTTTGGCTTCAAACCCACCGGCCAGGCTATTGTGGGGGATGCGCGCTATGAAATCCGCCACTTGCAAGGCCCTTATGATTTGATCATCCATGATTGCTTCACCGGGGGCGCGGAACCGGCTCACTTGCTGACCGTCGAGACCTTGACGCAATTGCGCGGAATGCTGTCAGAGCATGGCATTCTGGCGCTGAATTTCGTGGCGTTCTCACAAGATGGCCGCAATCCCGCCCTGGCATCCGTCGCGCGAACCGTCGGCAAAGTGTTTCCACAGATGTCGGTGTTTATTTCCGAACCCGGCGAAGACTTTAACGATTTCATCTTCATCGCGGGAAGCCAGCCCATCGACTTGGCCTCCCCGTTGCTTTCCACCGACCAAGCCACCTGGTTAAAAGACCGACTGATCACAGTGGACAAAAGCCAAGGCTTTATCCTGACCGACAACCTCAATCCGCTGGAACACATGCAGACCGCCAAAGCCGAAAAATACCGGCAAATCCTCGTGGGCTGGTTCGGGGCCGAACTCTTGGTGCGTTGAACAAATACCCCATTTAGACAATAAATACTGTCTCAGACAAGTTTAATGCATTCAAATTTATGCTAGATGAGTCATCCTATTTGCCTTACATCGACAGACCGCCTCCGCAAGGCCCGTGGTTGGTCATATCTCCGCATCCAGATGATGAGACATTCGGGCTTGGCGGAACGCTCCTCCTGGCTTCTGGACAAGGTATTGCCGCAGATGTCTTGTTTTTGACCAGTGGCGATCAAGGCGGTGCTGAAGGCATCTCGGCAATCCGCGAAAAAGAGGCGCTTGAGGCGGCTCGGCTTTTAGGAATCAGGAACGTGTCGTTCTGGCGCTGGCCGGACCGCTCGCTGTTGCCTTGCCAAGCAATCATCGACAGGTTGGCGGAAGTCATTGTCTCGACAAAACCCGCCTGCATTTTCTTCCCATCGCCTGTCGAGCCGCACCCGGACCATCGCGCCAGCAGCGTAATCGCGTGGGAAGCCTTGCGAAAAACCGGATTCACGGCCGAGCCATGGAGTTATGAAGTCTCTGTCCAAGGCCCGGTCAATAATTTAGTCGATATTTCCCGTGTCGCTACGCGCAAACGCGAAATAATGGCTGTTTATTCCAGCCAAATGACCCAGAACAGTTATATTGAGCGTATCACGGGATTGAACCAAGCGCGGGCATGGTCATTGGCTCTGGATGTCAGCCACGCGGAAGCGTTCTATGCTTGGCCAAAAGAGGACAGGCCTCTGAATGCCATGTTGTTGGCGCTACAGACACACAACGCCGGAATGGACGCCATGCCGGATATAGCAGCAATGGTGTCGGTCATCATCCTTACGAAAAACAGGCCGGACTTACTGCGCGAAGCGATTGTTTCGGTAGCTACCCAAACCCATCGGGACATCGAAGTGGTCGTCGTGAATGAGGGGGGGGCCGACATTGGAACGCTTGTCCAAGAATACGCGACAGGAAGCATCCACAAAACCATCTATGAGCCTTTGCAACCCGGCAGAGGGCGTGCCGGGGCCGCCAATGCCGGACTCGATCTGGCCACTGGCGAATATCTACTATTCCTTGACGAGGACGACCGTATTGCCCCCGAGCATCTCGCCAAACTCGCACATGTTCTTGAGTTAAATGAATCTTTTGTTCTGGCTTATACGGATAGCAGAAAAGTCAATGGGGATGGAGATGTTTTAGGGACATTGGAAGGGGAATTTGAGCCTTATCAGTTGATGTTCGCAAATAGATTTCCGATTCATGCGGCCCTGTTTAGGCGCTCTGTCGTGAAAGCCGGGGCTTGTGCTTTTGACCAGCAGTTTGCCCTGTTTGAGGACTGGGATTTCTGGTTGCAACTGCAAAGGCAAGGCCGTTTTTGCCATGTGCCTGGAGCGTCCGCCACATACAAGACAGATCCCCATGGATTGGGAGTAAATAATGTCTCTGGCTTGCTTGGTTTAGAATATGTGAAAATCAGGGACAAATGGCGGACACAGTGGCTAGATAACTGGTTGGCCGATGCGTTCGATGCCGCTCATAAAGCCATGGATCTGGATCGGCAGGCTGAACAGCTACATGCCGAACTTGCCGCCTGTAAAAACAACCTTGTTGCCGTTTTGAACTCTCGCTCATGGCGCTTGACCACTGGTCTTCGCACCTTGATAGTTTGGCTTCGCCATGCCATAAATATGCCTATCCAGCATTTATAACGCCAATGAAAACAGTTACAGTGATCGTGGTAAACTGGAATTGCGGCCAATTTCTTGAAGAATGCTTGCTAGGTTTAAAACAACAATCGTTACCACCTAGGCGGATATTGGTTATTGATAATGGAAGCACGGATGGCTCGGCGGAACTTGCTGATAGAATACCTGGAATAACCGTCCATAAAGCTGGTGAAAACCTCGGATACGCAGCCGGAAATAACCGTGCCTTAGAGGAATGTGACACTGATTTTGTGGCTTTGCTAAACCCCGACGCATTTCCCGATAAAGACTGGCTTTCCAGCCTAGTCGTGGCGGCCGAAGCCTACCCCAACGCCGCATCCTTCGGCTCTCGTCAAATGGTACATGGAATGCCGGACACATTGGATGGCATAGGCGATATCTATCATATCTCCGGTGTCGCTTGGCGTGACCGGCATGGCCGCAGACAACGCGAGGAGGATCGTGTTGCCGGGGAGATCTTCTGCGCCTGCGCGGCTGCGGCCCTCTATCGCCTAGACGCCTTGCTGGATGTGGGTGGCTTTGATGAGGATTTTTTCTGTTATTTGGAGGATGTTGATTTGGGCTTTCGACTGCGCCTCGCAGGCCATACCTGCCGGTATGTGCCCGAGGCGGTAGTCCATCATGTGGGTTCCGCGTCAACGGGCGGGCAGAACAGCGACTTCTCGGTGTACCACGGCCATCGTAATTTGGTTTGGGCATTCGTAAAGAACATGCCAGGAATATTGTTTTGGATTTTACTGCCCCCCCATATACTCATGAATCTTGTCACTATACCCTACTTCAGCAAGCATGGGCAGGGCCGGATAGTTATGCGCTCAAAGTGGGATGCGCTCAAAGGGGTTTGCAAAATGTGGCGCAAAAGGCAGATTATTCAGGCAAATCGCCGGGCGAAGATCCGCGACATTTGGCATGCTTTGGATAAGCGTCTGACCATATCCAGAGAATAAGCTTTGTCAAATAAACCACTCGTTTCAATCCTCATCGTCAACTACAATGTCGGCGGCTTGCTGGCTGAAGCAGTCGTACGCGTGGCCCGCTCGACCATTCCCGTGGAAATATTCGTCTCCGACAACGGCTCGTCGGATGAGAGCCTAGCCCTGCTGAAGAATGCCATGGGCGGTGCGCCCAACCTGCATATTGTCGAAAACAAGGGCAATCTGGGCTTCGCCGGCGGCAACAACGTGGCCTTGCCAAAGGCTGTCGGTGAGTATTTGCTGTTTATGAATCCGGACTGCCTGATCGAACCCGACACCATCGAGCGCATGTTGGCCGCCGTAAAGTCACAGGCCAATGTCGGCATGGCCGGCTGCCTGATCCTCAATGGGGATGGCAGCGAACAAACCGGCTGCCGCCGCCATATTCCCACGCCTTGGCAGGCATTGATACAGATGACGAATCTGGCAAGGTTTTTCCCCTCCAACCCGGTGTTCAAGGATTTCAACCTGGCCGGCACTGCCTTGCCGGCGCAAGCCACCGACATCGAGGCGATCTCCGGCGCGTTCATGCTGGTGACACGCGAAGCGCTGGACAAGGTCGGGCCCCTCGACCCCGGGTATTTCCTGCATTGCGAGGACTTGGACTGGTGCCTGCGCTTTACCCAAGCGGGTTACCGCATCCTGTTTGTGCCGGATGTGGTCATTACCCATGTCAAAGGAGCTTGCAGCCACAACCGGCCAGTTTTCGTAGAATGGCACAAGCACAAGGGCATGATCCGTTTTTACCGCAAGTTTTTTCGCGACCACTATCCGCCCCCCTTGCTGTGGCTGGTGTGCCTGGTGGTTTGGACGCGGTTTTTCGCCAAGGCGGCGGCCTCGCTTATGCTGCGTTGCCGGCGGTGAACGGCCGCACACTGCCGATTGTGGTAGAGTCCGCTGGTGTGGCGTAAATCTGGAAGGCCATATTCGTGAGAGGAAAAACGCAGGTGGGCTTGCCCGGCGTAGTGGCGTAGGAAATCCAAGGCCTCGCGGACTTCCGCCACCGCGTCGGCCAGTGTGCGCCCGCCTTCACGCACGATCAGCGCGACAAACTCGGGCGTCCGCGCTTCCATCCGTTCGGCGGCCCGCTCCAGCACTTCGGCGCGATGGCAGGCCGGTATGGCGTCCCAACGGCGCTGTGCGGATGCCGCCATGGCCATGGCAGATTCCACGTCGGTTTCTTCTGTCCCGGACACCGTGCCGACAAATTTCGCTTAAGTCGGCGGGATTGGTCACAGGCCGTTGCCTCGTCCTGGCTGTCCATGTGCCACCGATCATGACCGGGAAGCCTCATCCGCATTGGCTGGAACTCCTCGGCTTCGAGCGGTTCCGGCGTCCTTCTGTTCCCGCCCAAAGAATTTCAGACCCGCTGGTTAAACTGTCACCTCCATGAAAATTGGGGCAAGCTTCCCTTTGCCTGTGTTACTCAAAGACAGATGTTTTTGAACCAGGCCCACAAAAGGGTGTGTTGCCAAGGAAGCAGGGGAAGAGCAACTTGTTGCTTGGCGCACAATATTAGAATCGTTGCGGCTAAAGATTTGCCGCAAGACCAGGCCATTGGCCGGCCTTGCGGATTTGTGCCCTGTTTCCAGCGGCATTGGGATTTTGCTTTGGAGCGCTGATTTGTTGGCCCATCAGGAGCCGTCATGAACTTGCTGGCACATGTATTGCGTATTATTAATCTGCCAGATTGACACGCTTAACCCAAGCGGCATTTGCAGTGATCAAGCCGATTAACGACTGGCCATCCATTAGGTTGAACGTAGGCGCGAATGCCCAGGCGGAGGTTGCCAGATTTTATGAGCAGGACTTACGCAAAATATATTAACATGGGTATATGAATATTAGCCTTAACGGAGTATAATAGCCGCCTATGAAGACGAGCAAATACTCCGGCTTGAAGCCGACGCGAAAGGACTATTGTCAATTTATTATTGCGGCTCTTATGAACTACACGCAAACCTACATGGCCGACCATCATATTGGGTTTTCCCATGATGCCATAAACCGTTGCCTCATGGAGGACGACGTCTCGCCGAATGCGGCCTGGCAGTCCGTCGGGCACCTTGTCCGCCGTAGCGGGAACGCCTGCCTGATATTCGACGACAGCGTACTGGACAAGCGCCATTCTTTCAAGATAGAACGGGTGCGCCGCCAGTATAGCGGCAACGGGCATGGCGTCGTGAAAGGCATCGGCGTCGCCAATTGCGTGTACGTTAACCTGGATACCGGCGAACACTGGATCATCGATTGGCGGATATACGACCCCGACGGGGACGGCAAGAACAAGCTCGACCACGTGCGGGACATGTTCGACGACGCCATCGGAAACAAAAACCTGCCGTTCCGCGCCGTGCTGATGGATTCCTGGTACGCCACCAAGGATCTGATGATGCACATCGACAGGGCCGGAAAGGTGTTTTATTGCCCGCTCAAAGCCAACCGCAAGGCGGACGACAGCCGGGGCAAAACCCCCTGCAAGGCCGTTTCCGACCTGGAATGGTTCGGCGACGAAATGCCGCGCGGCAAGCTTGTGAAGATACATGGATTCCCGATGGATTACAAGGTGAAGCTGTTCCGGGTTGCGGCGACAAACCGCACGGAACACGTCGCCACCAACGGCCTTTCCCAGGATTCCGCCGTCGCCATTAAAGATATGTGCGCCGTCCGCTGGAAAATCGAGCAATACCACCGCGAAGGCAAGCAAATGCTCGGCCTGGAGAAATGCCAATGCCGCAAGGCCCGCGCCCAGAGAAACCACATCGGCTGCGCGATACTCGCCTGGCACTGCCTGACAAGGCTCGCCAGGAAACTCAAAACAAACATCTACGCCCTGAAAAACAACCTTCTCTCCGATTATATGAAGGAGGGGCTTAAAAACCCGTCAATACCCATGTCCTTCGCCTGACCTGAAACCGTGAACCGCCAGGGTTCTGCGGTAGCTTCAGGCTCGTGCGTAAGTCCTAAAGCTATTTTTCAAGGCTACTTTTTCAACACTCGATTCATGAGGTATTACCATGAATACTCAACTGAATAGGATTACCTTCGATCCCGCTGTCATGGGTGGCAAGCCTTGCATTCGGGGTTTGCTTGTGACCGTCGGCACCTCGGTGGGATTGGTTTCCAGCGGCCATACCACCGAGCGGATTTTGGCGCTGTATCCTTATCTGGAAGCGGAGGAAATCACTCAGGCGCTATGTTTAGCGGTGTGGCGGGTTGGAGAAATGGATTTGCCTTTCCAGTATCCCCATGCAGAGCGTCAAAGCCATTAACTTAATCCGTCATACCAGCATGGATCGCCGGTATCCAGGCTGCATGGACGCTTCTAGTTCGCGCCATCCCTGGAACTTGGATTGCGGCATTCCTTGCCGGAATGACGATTTTTCCTTAAATAACTGATTTTGATGCAGAGAGAGGGAACGATAACTAGTTTATAAATTGAGATTGCTATGAAACGTACCCAAGCCCTTAAAGTATTGTCAGACTGCAAACCCAATCTGGTTAAGCGTTTTGGCGTAAACCAACTGGCCTTGTTTGGTTCAACCGTCCGAGATAGTGCCGTGGAGGGCAGTGATATTGACATATTGGTCTCTTTTGATGGCCCGGCCACGTCGGAGCGCTATTTCGGCGTTCAGTTTTATCTGGAGGATTTGCTTGGCTGCCCCGTTGATCTGGTGACGGACTAAGCTTTACGTCCCGAACTGCGGCCTTTTATCGAAAAGGAAGCGGTTTATGTCTGAGGCCTTACAACGTGAATGGCGGTTTTATCTGGATGATATGATTGGATTTGCCGAAGATATTATCGCTTATACCGATGGTTTTACCCAAACTAGGTTTATCAAAAGCAGCTTGAATTATGATGCCACCGTTCGTAACCTAGAGTTGACTGGGGAAGCAGCCACTCATATTCCAGACATAATCCGTGAAAACAATCCGCAAGTACCATGGCGGCAAATAATTGCCACACGCAATCGCTTAATACATGGCTATCTGGGTATTGATAATGACACTCTTTGGAGCATCATCCAAACCGATATTCCTTCCCTTTTTTCTGTGATTACAGCATTACGGGACTCTCAACAATAGAGACAACCCGCGTAGGGCGCGTTAAACAGCGATGTTGTAACCCGACGACTTTTGGGGAATGGCGGGTTTACGGCATCCATGCCTAACCCGCCCTACGGCCATGTTTAGAGGGGTACACCGGAATGTGTCAATGAAAAACCTGACCCCATTCGCCCAGAGTCATCTAAATGTCCTCCCGCTGGTCGCTACTTGAGGTCAGCGGCAGGCTTTTGGGCCGTCACTAGGAATCCTCCAACCGGCACCCCAAACTCCGACCGGAGAATGGCCGATTCCAGTCTGATTAACTTCAAACCCGCTTCTGCCAAAGTATTCTCAAGATAGTTTTGGCGATGACTGTAACGTCCGTGGGAATTGAGCCGATAACCCATTTCCTTGTCCGCATCCAGAGCCTCGACTGTGAAGATGAGATGCCCCCCAGGCCTGAGCGCCTTGGCACCCGCACAAAACGCAAGCGACAAATCGCCGAAATAGCACAATACATCCGCTGAGACGATCACATCGAAGGCCGAATCCGACTGGTTCAGGAATGAGGTCAATTCCGCCTCGATCAACTCGTCATACATTTGGCGTTCCCTGGCCCTTCCAAGCATCTGTCCGGAGAGATCGACACCGGCCAAACGGCCTGCGCAAGGACGCAACAGCGGGCCGCACAAGCCAGTCCCGCAGCCGGCATCCAGGACATTGAGGGAATGATCCAGGCCCGCAATCTCCCTAAAAGCCTTTTCCACTAGAAAAGGCGCTGTATAGTCCAGATTCTTCAACACCGCATCGAAGCTGTCCGCGAAACAATCAAAGACTTCCCGCACATAACTATCATCGGCCCTAGGAGGGATGTTTTCGCCAGTAAAAGCCGACAGGGTATGCCGTACCCATGGGTTATCCGGGTCGAAGTCCAGAAACTGGCGCAAAATCTGGATGGCTATTTCCTCTTCTCCACAGATTTTGAGTGAGCCGATTAAATGTCGGTAGATGTTGGGGTTATGAATGCGTTGCGCAAGTGCTTCCAAATACACTTCCATTGCGTTCTCAAGCTCATTCTCCCGCCTGAAAACATTGCCTAGATTTTGATAAGGTGTCTTTGAATAAGGATCCAATTGGATCGCCTTCAACAATATATCAATAGCTTCAACAATCCTTCCACACCCTTTGAGGGCAACGCCAAGATTATTATAGGCTATTTTGAAATTAGGATCTAACTCAAGCACTTTCCGATATGCCGTCTCCGCTTTTTCAAACTGCCCTTTTTGCAAATATATATTGCCGATATTGTTGTAGGCATGTAGATAATCAGGAGCCAACGACAAGGCGCGTTCAATGAGTTCTATGGCTTTTTCGCTGTCTCTCTGGAAGTGTTTGGCGATTCCGTAATAATGCAGGGCATCGGCATGGTCTGGCGCAACTTCCAAAATACGTTTGAATATCTCTTCGGCTTCGTCGTGCCGGTTCTGCTGCTGTAGGTATACGGCCAGTTCCAAGGCTTTTTCGAGGCTAAGCTCTTCGATGGGCTCTAAACAGTCATCATCCTTTGTCAATTCCAAATCACCGGTTTTTTTGCGTAACATTAGTTATTACCCTGCCTTACCAGTTAAAACTGCCTTTTTAGGAGATGCATAAGCACCAACACTGGGTGGTTGCGGGCCTTCCGTTTGTTCCACGTGGGCAAAAACGATAAGGCCGTAGGGTGGGTTGGGCATGGATGCCGTAACCCGCCATTCCCCGAAGTCGGCGGGTTACAACGTCCCTGTTTAACCCGGCCTACGCCGGTTCGTCGCCTGGCGTCACAACCCCGCCGCCCGGGCATTCTGCGAGCGGCTCAAGGCCAACGGCAAAAACGGCAAGTCTATCGCCTGTGCCGCCATGCGAAAGCTTGTCCAAATAGCCTTCGCTATCCTCCAATCCGGCAAGCCGTTCGACCCGGAATTTAAACTTGCATAAAAGCCATCAAGACGGTATCTACCGCGTTGCGCCATTAGACTCCGACTCGTTTGCCATACATTGCTTCACACTTTCACTTTGTCGGCAAAACTCCCCAAAGAGTGCTCGATTTCTACCTTGAAAACTTTATTCCTATAGACATGCGTCTTGTCCGTAATAAAGGACATAGTCTTAATGGAAATAGAAGCGGTTTGAAAAATATGCCAGAAGCTCCCCTTTTTCACTGCGATGAGATCGAAATGAAAATCTTCGGGATATAACTGATCGACATCTTGGGTTTCCCCCATCCTTATACGCTCTTCCCTCACAGGATCTTTAGGCCCTTTAGGATCTTTAGGCCCTGAATAGCGTGTGTAGTCGGCACGAAACTTGATAGTCTTTTTGTTAGTTACATTAGGCATATTCTTGCCGTCGGCATCGTGGAAGAATCGGTTTCCGTATGCTTCTTGACGCACCTCTAGCGCACAACCATTCATTGGCCAGGTGACGACCAGCGTCTCGTCTGGCTGTCCAAACGGCACTAGGACAGACTTGGCTTCCTTATCCGCATAGGGAATATACCAGTCATATCCGCCACTTGCGATATCCAGGAAAAACATAGGGGCGCGTCCTTTGCATGAGATGGAACACTTGCCACCCATGGCCCCAATATTACCGTCCAAATTGTGTACCTTGAAACCGACTTTTGAGGTTGCGGCCAGGGGATTCTTTCTTAGAAAAAGCAGCGCATCGCTCGCGTCCGGCGCATCGTTGGCCCAATTATCCACCAGAAAACCAATCGCCGAACGGTATTTCGCAATACGGCTGTCTCTTTGGTTTTCGCAATGACTCAGGGCATCGCCAGGATCCTTGAAAGCCACTATCTTGTGTGATTTTATTTGCTCTGCTAAGAATTCCAGCAATCCATACAGACTGCTCTTTTTTTTCAGTAGCCCCCCCCCTTTGTCGGTTCGGAACGAAGGATTGATGACTCGGCATCGCGCTATGAACTCATCTAGAATTGCTTGACTCATTGTGGCTCCTAATCTTCAAGGGGAATGTTGTGGCAAAGAAGGGGTCAGATCTTGCATTGGCATATCCTTGTGTATGACTCATTAGCCAGCGTAGCCCGCATGGAGCGATAGCGAAATGCGGGGTTTCGTGGTCGCTCCGATAATCCCGGATTACGCTCACGCTTCATCCGGGCTACGCTGGCTTTTTGTGCAGCATCAGTGATATTTTCATCAGAAAACCATTTTCTTATCAACTCTTGCGCACCCTTTACGCCAGCCTTCGCTTTTAGTGCTGTTATTAATCCAAAGGCAAGCACTCTGTCCGCTTCGTACCAAGCATCTATAATTTGTTCACGTTCATTTTGATTTGCAAATATCCAAAAACTACACTTGAGAATAAAGCCCTGCGTCGGCAGTGGCTTATCGTTAATCTTGAATGTTCTTATGGAAGCCTTTAAGCTGTGTTCATTCTCTTCAGGTTTATAAAGCGGGTAATAGTCGCCTTTGAGTTTTTGCAGCAATCGCAGACCGCGCTGATAATCCGCAATCATAGAAGACTTACTGAAGCCGGAAGCAAGTTCTTTATCAAGCATTGAAACTTCATTTGGCTTCTTTTTGCCGAGGTAATAAGCAGCCCAATCACACCTTTCTCTATCAGCATCACTTATCGCCATTAGTGCTTTGCCGATGTATTTTAGACTCATAATTAGTTGCTCCAAAACTTAACACGCTGTTTTTACTGTACCTTATAGGCTCCAAAGACCCGCCGGAATCCAGAAAATGTATTCTATTCGATGAAAGCCAGTCCAAGTGGTTTCTGAACCGGTGCGTCAGGGTAGCCTGCGGGGCGGTAATAGCGAAGCGTATTGCGCCGACCCTAGCCCATTTCCATCGCCACCCGCAGGCGGATCACCAGGGTGGCCAAAGGTGTTGGTATCATTCGTTTGCAGCATCTCCTTCGTCATCGTCGTGGCCCTCGTGGTAAGAGTGTGGTTTAGGGTTTTCCCTTATAAACCAAGTTCCGGCCAGAGGGCCTGGTGCTGCATAGTTTCTGCGGCCCTTCAACGACTCACTGCGTAACATCAGTTACTTATAGGAGTTCCACCCTCACCACAACTTCATGTCCCCAATACGATGGGTCGCCACTCGCACTCCTCCTGAATCTGAATATTTTGTGCTAGATTTACAAGCTTCGACACATTCTAATATGTCAAATTTCGCGAAACGTCGATTTCCCCATTTAAACTCATAGTCCACTCCTTCACGTTTTTCCCCTGGATCTTTGAACCCGTCGGTGTTACTTCCAACCGCACACCCATCACTTGCGATGACGGCCCAGTGGTTTACAGTTTGCGGGCCTTTCACGTCTCTTGCCCGGAAGCTTATCACAGTCCCACGGAGCTGCAGGATACTCTTTATATCCACCACTTCTTCCCCGGGACCGAATATGTCAAAACAATTACCAGCGTTCAACGATGCGTACCAGGTCGCCAACCAAGCTATCGAGGCATAGCCAGCCAACCACAAACCAAGAGCAATACTTTGATAGCAGATCGCTTCCCTAGCCCCCAAGTTTGTAAAACCCGGCCTTGCCATGTCGTAATATTTAAATACTGTATTCCCAGGGGACTTCCCCAGACCTTCAAGCGCATCCGCTAAACACCTGTTCCCGCTGTGATCATAAGCTTCCACGCCATTCATGATCTCATCTGCTGGCCTGTCCTTCCAATACGTTTTTAGGTCTTGCTTGGACCCAAAAGTTACTTTGCCCCACTCAGTCATTTTTCCATCTATCCGGGCCTCAACAAACAAGTAGCGACACAGCAGCAACGACCTCAACGCCCGCCGTTGGTCAGAATCGAATCCTACCCCAAGTTTTATATATTCCCCTGCATTTTTTTTCCTACCAACGTCTGCCACCAGCGATTTTACTTCTCTTCTCAAAGCCGCTGGGCATTTATTTTTCATAAAAGTCAGGGTCGCATCGACACGTTCTTTGGGACTAGTAAATACAGAAGTCATTAATTTTTCCTCTAATAATGGTTAAGTTCAAAAAGTCAATGGGGTCAGACTCCATCAATAACTGCATGAAAAATGGAGTCCAGTCTTGCATTGACACATCCCCAAAGTATAACAGGGGCCGACCCGCGTATTGCGCCGAATGGCCTAGCCCCAACCCGTTAAGTTACGACTCAATACGCTTGACAGCCATTGGCTGTACACCCTAAAACTCGATATTCCATATCTTTTCCAACTCCAGCTTGAACCCGCTCACCACATCATCGGCTACCAGAAACCCAGGATTGTCCAAAATGGCAACAGGTTTATTGGCATGGTAAATGGAAAACCCTCCTTGCTTCCGGGTCGATCAACCAACCCAAACCCGCCCATTGGCCAAATATTCCTGCATTTTGTCCTGCAAGTCATTTATCTAAGTACAGGACAAAAATTTAACTGATTGATTGTCATGGGGTAAGCCAATAGCTTTTTCCAGGCCCGATGACTGCCTCCCCGAACGACCCGATCCACGAACTCAAGGCCGTCCTGGCCGAACACCTGCCTTGGCACGGCGCGAGGATAAGCTTCCTTGCCCAATTCCTGCTGGCGCTGCTCAAGGTGCGCAGCGTCAGCCTGGCCGAGCTGGCCACCGGCTTCGGCGGCAAGGCCAAGGTGGACTCGCACTACAAGCGCCTGCAACGCTTTTTCCGCTCGTTCGGGATCGGCTACGACGACCTGGCCCGCCTGCTGGTGCGCATCGGCCCGGTCGGCGACGGCCCCTGGCGGCTGACGATGGACCGCACGAACGGGCAGTTCGGCAAGGCCGACATCAACTTCCTCGTGCTCGGCATCGCCTGCCACGGCATCGCCCTGCCGGTGTTCTGGAGCGTCCTGGACAAGGCGGGCAACTCCGACACCGCCGAGCGCGTCGCCTTGATGGGGCGTTTCCTCAAAGTCTTTGGTGTCGCCACGATTGAGGCGCTGCTGGCCGACCGCGAGTTCGTCGGCGAGGACTGGTTCCGCTGGCTGCAAAGCCAAGGCATCCCGTTCCACCAGCGCCTCAAGCGCAACACGCTCGCCCCCAATGGCCGGAACCGGATGATGCGCCTGGACGTGTTGTTCGGCTCGCTCAAGCCCGGCGACTGCCGGCACCTGCCGGGGCGCAGGCCGGTCTGGGGCGGTTTCGTTCATGTCACCGCGCCGCGCCTGGACGACGGCGACTTCCTGTTCATCGCCTCATCCTCCGCGCCACAGGCCGAAGCCATCGGCGCCTACGCCGACCGCTGGCAGGTCGAGACCCTGTTCGGCTGCCTGAAGAGCCGGGGCTTCAACTTCGAGGATACCCACCTGACCGGCCCCGAGCGCCTTGCCGAGCTGATGGGCCTGCTCGCTCTGGCCTTCGCCTGGACTTACCGCACCGGCCAGTTGCTCCATGGGCAAAACCCCATCCTTTTTAAAAGACCCTACAGCGTCCCCTCAAGTCCTTGTTCCGCCACGGACTCGACTTCCTCCGCAACATCGTGCTCGAACCTCAGCGAGAAATTCCAGGAATTCCTATGGGCTTTGGAGGTTTTGTCCTGTACTTAGGTCATTTATATAACCATTGGGTGATCGTAACTCAACGACAAGATCGGGACACAACGGCAAAAATTGCTTTTTTAGGACTTACGCAGACTCACCATATGTGGTGCATCAAGCACATGAAAAACTCTACGGATTGTGGTTTTAAGCCCGTTTTGCGTAAGTCCTATTTTTCTGTTTAGATGTCAAAACTTCCAAGCGGGATTTTTTAACCCACGACGCATCGGGCGAGCGGATTGCGCCATTCGGCAGGATAAACCCGGTCGATGGGTCAAAAGCCACGCCGCTGCCGTCTCTTTCCGTCCAAATATACAACTGACCAAGCAAGACTAAGTTTCTCCCGCCCGTTTCACCACCCGTCGGTGCCGTGATCTCACAATCCCCTTTCGCGGTACGTTCAATGCGCAATTCACCATCGCCTGACAAAAGTCAAAAAACTGATCTTCCACCAAACGCAACGACGGCGGCCAATGCAGCACCACGGAATTTATGTGTGCCTGTTGATTGACGACAAGACTATTCAAACCCATACCCAAAATCCCCGTCCTGTACGCTGACATGCACCCGTTCGATGGGCTTGCCTTCCATCATCCGAATCAAGAACTCTTCGCTGATCCTTGGCAATACCGTATTGGTCAAAATCGCGTCGATCATGCGCCCACCGCTTTCCACTTCCGTGCAGCGGCTACTGATGAGTTTAATCACCTCGTCGTCGTAAGTGAACGGCACCTTGTGGCTCTCGGCGATGCGTTTCTTGATCCGCCCCAGTTGCAGGCGGGCGATGAGGCCGATCATCTCGTCGTTGAGCGGATAATACGGAATGACGACCAGTCGGCCCAGCAGGGCAGGGGGGAACACTTTCAGCAAAGGTTCGCGCAGCGCCTTGGCGATGCCTTCCGGGTCGGGCATCAGGTCTGGGTCTTTGCACAGGTTGTTTATCATTTCCGTGCCGGCGTTGGTGGTCAGCAGGATCAAGGTGTTCTTGAAGTCGATCACACGGCCTTCGCCGTCTTCCATCCAGCCCTTGTCGAAGACCTGGAAGAAGATCTCATGCACATCCGGGTGGGCCTTTTCCACTTCGTCCAGTAGCACCACAGAATAGGGTCGGCGGCGCACGGCCTCGGTCAACACGCCGCCTTCGCCGTAACCCACATAGCCGGGCGGCGCGCCTTTCAAGGTCGAGACGGTGTGCGCCTCCTGGTACTCGCTCATGTTGATGGTGATGACGTTCTGCTCGCCACCGTAGAGGGTTTCGGCCAAGGCGAGGGCGGTTTCGGTCTTGCCGACGCCGGAAGTGCCGGCCAGCATGAACACGCCGATGGGCTTGTTGGGGTTGTCCAGCCCGGCGCGGGAGGTTTGGATGCGTTTGGCGATCATGTCCAGGGCATGGCGCTGGCCGATGATGCGCTGCTCCAGGTTGTCGGCCAGCTTGAGCACGGTCTCGATTTCGTTCTTGACCATGCGTCCGACGGGGATGCCGGTCCAGTCCTGCACCACCGAGCCGACCGCCTGGGCATCGACGCTGGGCAGGATCAACGGGGTCTCGCCTTGCAACTCGTGCAGTTGCGTTTGCAGGGTTTTCAGATCTTCGAGCAGGGTTTCGCGGACTCCCTCACCCTGGCCCTCTCCCAGGGGGAGAGGGGATGGGGCGCCTTCACCCTGAGCCTCTCCCGCCGGTGGGAGGGCGGAGGATGAAGCGCCCTCTCCCGGCGGGAGGGGGGATGAATCCACTGGCTGGCCGCCGGCCCGCAACCTGGCTGCGCAGGCCGAGAATCTTTTCCACCAGTTCGCGCTCGGTCGTCCAGCGCACCTCCAAGGTTTGCAGCCGCTCCCTTTCGGCGGCCAGTTTTTCGTTGGCGGCATCTTCCCGCTTGGCGGTGTCGATGCCGACAGCCTTTTCGCGGCCAATGATTTCCAGTTCGGTTTCCAAGGCAGCGATGCGCTTGCGGCTGTCGTCCACCTCGGCGGGCACGGCATGTTGGCTGATGGCGACGCGGGCGCAGGAGGTGTCGAGCAGGCTGACCGCCTTGTCTGGCAACTGGCGGGCGGGGATGTAACGGTGCGAAAGTTTGACCGCCGCTTCCAGCGCTTCATCCAAAACCATCACGCGGTGGTGTTTTTCCATCACCGAGGCGACACCGCGCATCATCAACACGGCTTTTTCCTCGCTAGGCTCGTGGACTTGCACAACCTGGAAGCGGCGGGTCAGGGCGGGGTCTTTTTCGATGTGTTTCTTGTATTCCGCCCAGGTGGTCGCGGCCACGGTGCGCAGTGTTCCTCGCGCCAACGCGGGTTTCAGCAGGTTGGCGGCATCGCCGGTGCCCGCCGCGCCGCCCGCGCCGACCAAGGTGTGCGCTTCATCGATGAACAGGATGATCGGTTTGGGGCTGGCTTGCACTTCCTCGATGACTTGGCGCAGGCGCTGCTCGAACTCGCCCTTCATGCTCGCGCCGGCCTGCAACAGGCCGACGTCGAGGGTGCGCAAGCTCACATCGCGCAAGGAAGGCGGCACGTCGCCGGCGACAATCTTCTGGGCGAAGCCTTCCACGACGGCGGTCTTGCCTACGCCGGCTTCGCCGGTGAGGATGGGGTTGTTCTGGCGGCGGCGCATCAGGATGTCGATGACTTGGCGGATCTCCTCGTCACGCCCGGAAATAGGATCCATCTTGCCAGACCGGGCTTGTTCGGTGAGATCGACGGTGAATTGCCTGAGCGCCTCCTGCTTGCCCATCGCCGCCGGGGACATCGCGCCGCTGGCCTCACCGGGAACCGCCCCGCCGCCGACCTGGAAGCCGTCGCTCGCGCCCAAGCCTTCTTCCGGCGAGCCGCCGACCACTTCGCCGTAACGGTCGGTCAGCGTGTCGATCTTGATCTTGTCAAATTCCTTGGAGATGCCAAGAAGCTGGTTGCGCAGTTCCTTGGTCTTCAACAAGCCGACGATGAGATGGGCGCTGCGCACCTGGCTTTCACCGAACATCAAAGTGCCGTACACCCAGCCGCGCTCCACCGCTTCTTCCACATGTGCGGACAAATCGGAAATGGACGTGGAACCCCGAGGAAGCCGATCCAGCGACTCAGTTAGATCCTTCACCAACCGGGCGGGGTCGATGTTGAATTGTTTGACGATGCGGTGCAGGTCGGAATCTTGCAATTGAAGGATTTGGTGCAGCCAATGCACCAACTCCACGTAAGGATTGCCCCGCAGCTTGCAGTAGACGGTGGCGCTTTCGATGCCCTTGTAGCAAACCCGGTTCAGTTTGCCGAACAATTTCGCACGGTTGATTTCAGTCATTGCGGTGCCTTCTCGCTTACGGTTTGTTTATTTAGAATCAAAGCCGAAAAAATGGATTCAGTGTCAGGTCGTCAGCGTCACTGCCGTCTTTTCTTTCGCCCAGCCAGGTGGTCCAGCCTAGTTGGTTGTCCCCCCCCAAACGCAGAGGAGGAATCTCGCTGTGGCGCAAAATCAACCGAAGATCCCAGGCCAGCTCGTCGCCGATGTAATTGCGGACAATGGCGACCAATGAGGACAAATTGGGCTGGCCGGGGAGCATGGCCCGATAGTTGAGCAAAGCCAGCGGCCCCAATGCCACCCGGAATTTGTGCTGGCAGCCGAACACCCGCGCCCCGACCACGGTGGACATCCCCAAGGTGCCGGCTGGGGGGAGGTGCCTAGCCGGGTTTGTTCTCGCTCATCAATGTCCATCCATTCGCCGACGAATTCGTGGATGCGGGTGGCGAATCCGAAATATTCTCCAATGATGGCGCGCAGGCCGTCGGCATGTTTTGCCTCGCAAGCCAGATGCCCGGCGAACAGCAGCTTGGCGGTGTCGGGCATGGCGTCCCGGTCACGCAAGGCGCCCATGCCGATGCCAAACAGCGAACCTAGGTAATTGCCGAAACGGTCAACTCCAGGCCGGTCATGATGCACCGTCGGTTGGACATCTGCCCAGGCCCGATAGAACAGGCACAACATGCGGTGGTGGAAAATGTCCGCGAAGCGCGCGAATGTGTGGTCGCTGTGATTGTGGATGCGCTCGCGGGCATATTCCGTCAAATGCAGCGGCAAAGGGCCATGGGGACCGAAAAGCCCCAGAAAGCGCACGAGCAGGCGGTCAGGATAAGTCGATTCGCCGTCACCGCGCCGCGCATCTGTGCCGGAAAAGCGAACGGAGAGGCGGTCAGGATAATCCCCTTGGCCCGGCTCCCAGGCCGCCAAGGCGCTGGGCGGAAAATCCAGATCCACCGCCTGCGCCAACCTGATTGGATCGTCAGAGGCCTTGAGCGAAGTGCCCAACCTGGGCTTGTCGGCATAATGGCACTCGATCAGGCGCATGGCCTGGAAAAAATCGAAACACCAAGGCTCGCGCCTCAGCTTCTCGATCAAAGCGTGTGCCGCCGCCCGGTCCTGATCGGCCATCTCATGATCTCCCCTCGGTCGGCGCTGGCGACCACGGTTTCGGTGAACGTATTGAGCGAAGCATAGCGGGCGAAGAACTGCTCCAGCACGGCACCCAACAGAAACGCCCCGCCGCCTTCAAAAGCGGATTCCTCGAATTTCACGGTGACTTCAATGCCTCTGCCAAACACCACCGGCCCCGCCGCGTCGATGCGCCGCACCACGTTCCGTGCCTGCGTGGACAGCACCCCCTCGATTTGCTTGCGCGCCACATCGTCATTCGGATCGCCATACAGCGTGAGCAATTCACGCAAGGCCACCGCGCCCTGGTGTTCGTCAGAATCCATCAAAGAAAGATAATTGAGAGACAAATGGCTGATGAGCCTCCATGTGGCGCCTCCGCCGCTCATGGAGGGTCGGGGCCGGGTGGGGCCTGCGACGCAACGGATGGCCTGGACTGGGGCACCGGTTTGCAGGCTGAAATCAGATAGGCCCGACCCCAACGGCATGTGCAAAGGAAGATCCCGGTTGGTGCACAGGATCTGAAGGCCAAGTTGCTTCAAATCCGCGCGGTAAGGTGTTTCTTTCGCATCGACCAAAGCGATGTAAGTCTCGGAACCCACGTAACTGGAACGCAAGCCTTGACGCCGCTGCTTCGCCGACATCAGCCGCTTTTGCCTGCGCAATGAGTAATAAGCGTTTTCGTCACGATGCCGGTATCCCTTGTTGGCACCGTAAAAAGGCAGAAAAGTCTGCTCCTCACCTGGGTTCGCGCCATAACCCACGACTTCCTGCAAAGCGTAGGTCTCGAAATCCAAAGGGCGGGTGCGGTCGGGGATCACATGATATTCCGGTTCCATTTGGGTCAGGTGGATGCGATCCGCCCGCTTGGGAAAAAGATTGATGGCAGGTGTGCAGAACAGGGCGAATTGGCTTGCCTCCACGGCATTGACCAATTGCGGGAGAACCCGGTCGAGCATGACAATCAGATCCAATTCGCTGTCCCCGCAACGTTGGACGGCCGACCTCATGCCCGTCAATTCGACAAACAAGAAGCGCTCGGGAAAGGCAAAGTATTCGTGCAGCAGGCGATAGCCCTGGAATGAACGCGGCCCGTAAGGCAATAGCGCCTCGTCGTCGGCAAATCCCAGCCGGTGGATGGGCCGGCCTGGAATCATCTCGCACCCGCCGTCCTTATTTTTGGTCGGCAAAACCGCCACCGCGAGGGCATTGGCGAGAAACTGCTCGTACAAGCGTACCGGCAACGCGCCGCTCCCGCGCAGAAACAGCGTCAATTTGTCCAGCGCCAACTGGTTGAATTTCAGGCCTGCAGTGGTTCTCAGGCGCAGGCGGATGCCCGCTTTCAAATCCTTGACGCTGGGAACACCCCGGTTGGCAACGGCACTGGGGCTGGAGAGATATTCCGCTTCCACGATTTCCAAAGGCCACAAGGTGATGTCGTGGGCGGTGCGGTATTCGCAGGCGGTCTGCTCCCCCTTGCCGATTTGGCTTCTCAACGAGGTATGCCTAGGGATGGAGAAGCCTTCGGCAAGGCTTCCTTCGGTTGGGTCGGGTTGCATCTGCACCACGGCCATGGAGGGCGTGGGCGCCAGGTAATGGGGATAGACAAATTCCAGCAGATGTTCGGTGAAGCGCGGAAATTCCGCATCGACTTTAAGCTGCACACGGGCGGCGAGAAAGGCAAAGCCTTCAAGCAAACGCTCGACATAAGGATCCGCGCACTCGAAGCTGTCCAGCGCAAGCCTGCCCGCTATCTTCGGGAACTCGCCGGCAAACTCGCCGCCGATTTCCCGCAAATGCCGGAGCTCCTGGTTGTAATACTGCAAAAGCCGTGGATCCACAGGATTCAGCCCATTTTATCGGTTAGTTCAACCGATCCGGTTTCCAGATCGACTTGGGTTTTAAGGTAAAGCCGCAAAGGCACCGGCTGCATCCATAAATCCCCTTCAATATCAAAATTCATCGCATTATGGTTGAATTCATCGGTGGAGATGGCTTTTACTTTTAGCGACTGGGGCAAAATGCGGGGCTCAAAATCCAGTATCGCTTGGCGAATCCGCTTTTCGATCATGGGGATATCCGAGGCGGATAAGGTATGTCCCGACAAATCCGGGATGCCGAAATTCACCACGGACTGCTTGAGAAAATTCACCGGCTTGCCGGTGTTGTCAGCGGTGAAAATTTCCAAATTTTCCGCCGCCTCCAAAGAAACCGCGTTCAACAGCCAGGCCAAATCCCGCAACACGCTTTGCCTGAGGCGACGGACCGACAACACTCTCTGTTCCCGCGATTCTTGCCGGGCGGAAGGCTCTTCGTCGGTCAAGCGATCCAACAGCGAAGGCTGCAAACGCTCGGTTGGCAGCAGTTCCGCCATCAATCCACTCCGCCGCCCAGTTCGATATGGCGTACGTCCATGATCGCATAGTCCTCGACGTTCGTCGCCAACACACGCTGGCCCAGACCTCGGTATGCGCCTTCGGCAAACTCCTCCCATTCGGTTTTACGCGCAAGTTGGATCAGCGAATCCTCGGAGCGTTCGGAACCGGGATAGCGGGTCGGGATCAAGCCGCTGGCCTGCCCGCCATTCACCCAGGTCAACAGCGCGGGCATCCAGACCACATCGCGCAGATCGGCAGGCTCTTCGAGTTCGATTTTGCGGATTTGCTGGAAAGGAACCCAGTAATAACGCCCATTGACGATGGCCTCCAGCACCGGACCCAGGCGGCTGTCGCCATCGGCAATCCAGTCAAAGCCTATGCCGTTGAGGCTCCCCGACACTGCGGGGGCTTCCTCGAAAGACTGGCTGCGCAAAGCTTGCGCTTCTTCGGCATGGCCTTCGGCGTCAAGGCGCAAGGCTTCGACCAAAAGCGCCAGCCAGTGCTGGGGGTCGCCAAACACCACAGGAGAACGCTTGCCGGCAAAAACCTCCCCGCGCAGCGCCTCGCATAGGATCGCCTCGCGATAAGTCTGCACCATGAGCAAATTGGCGGCGTCAAGATCGCCTGCCACCTTCAGTTGGGTTAACGACCTTTCCCATTGGCCCAGAACCATCAGTAGCTGAAACAGAAACACCCGGTGTTTTGGGTTGGCCGGATCGCTCCTGACTTGGTCTTGGAGCATGGCAAGGGCATCGACCAGACGACCTTCGTGCAGATGTTGTTCGGCAAGCATGGACACGATTCCTAATAAGGTTGGCTAGGGTTAGGAAGGCTTTAAGGAAACTCTGAATTAAGTTGATTCCGTTCATGCTTCGACAGGTTCAGCACGAACGGAATCAACTATTTACCGTTCGTCCTGAGCTTGTCGAAGGACTTATTCAGAAGATCCTTAATATGGAAAGTTTGAGAAGATATGCGCAGGCTGGCGCGGAACCACCAGACGCACCGATCTTGTCAAACTCTCGTCGGTTTGGCCCGCCAAGACTTGTTTATTGGGTGGCAATGTCCGTGGCCGGGAAAGCGTTCAGCGTCACTTCCCCGACCACGCAGGACCCTGTTACTTGACGTTTGCTGGGATGTCCCAAGTAAAGGGAACCTTTCCGCCTTCCGCGCCCCCTTGCTTGTTCTGCTCCTGGTATTCCACTTTTATCTTGGCAAAGTTCAGGGTGACGTTCTCCGTCAGCCGGTCTTCACCGCCGCTGCCACCCGTGCTAAGACTGGAAACCATTACTTCAGTCAGGGTTATGACGAGGTATTCCAATGGATTTTCACCAGCTTTGCGCACGGTCAACACAGCACTGCCGATGTGCTTGCCGTTGGCGGTATGCAACATCAGAATCGGCGATGATTTGTCGATCCATTTGGTAAAGGACAAATCCTGGAAATTCGCCTTGCCGGCACCGGCACCGCCGCCCACATGGACTGAGCCCGAATTGCTCACACCCCAACTCCAGGCCAACACATCAATTTCACCTTTGTGCGATTTGTCCTGTGCTTCGCCTTTGATCCCGTCCAGTTTGATAAACATGTCTACAGCCATAACACTTTGCTCCTCTGTCTACGATTAAATAACTCAACAGTCACATGGGATCATGCCGAAAAATGACAGTCCCTACCTATCACATAGCCAGTGCCTGATCAACCGCCTCCTTTGCCGGAAGGTAATTTAGACACCAACCGCAATGAAACAGTCAAACCCTCTAGTTGGTAATGGGGGCGCAAATAAAATTTTGAGGTGTAATAACCTGGATTACCCTCAATCTCCTCCACTACCACCTCTGCGGCCGCCAAGGGTTTTTGCGCCTTGACTTCCTCGCTGGAAAAAGCCGGCGCGCCATCGACGTATTGCAAAATCCATTTATTCAACCATGCCTCCATGTCACCCCTCTCCTTGAACGAGCCGATCTTGTCCCTGACAATGCACTTCAGGTAATGCGCGAAGCGGCAGGTGGCAAACAGGTAAGGAAGCCTTGCGGCCAGATTGGCGTTGGCGGTCGCGTCGGGATCGTCGTACTCCGCCGGTTGTTGCAGGGATTGCGCCCCGATGAATGCGGCAAAGTCCGAATTCTTCTTATGGATCAGCGGCATGAATCCTGACTTGGCGAGTTCGGCCTCGCGCCGGTCGCTGATGGCAATTTCCGTGGGGCATTTCATGTCCACCCCGCCGTCGTCGGTCGGGAAGGAATGCACGGGCAGGTTCTCCACCGCGCCACCCGATTCAATCCCGCGTATCCGCGAACACCAACCGTACAACTTGAACGAGCGGTTGATGTTGGTCGCCATCGCGTAGGCCGCATTGGCCCAGTTATATTTGCTGCTGTCCGCCGCCGCCGTGTCTTCCTCGAAGACAAACTCATCGACGGGATTGGTTTTCTCACCATAAGGAAGGCGGGCGAGGAAGCGCGGCATCGCCAAGCCGAGATATCTCGAATCTTCCGACTCGCGCAGGGAGCGCCAAGCCGCGTAATCCGGCGTCGAGAAGATTTTGGTCAAATCGCGGGGATTTGCCAATTCGCTCCAGGAATCCATTTGCAGAACCGATGGCGAGATCCCGGATATGAAGGGGCAATGGCTGGCTGCGGAAATCTGGGCGATCTGCGACAGCAACTCGACATCGGGTGGGGAATGGTCGAAGTAATAATCCCCCACCAAACAGCCGAAGGGTTCGCCGCCGAATTGCCCATATTCCTCTTCGTACAGTTTCTTGAACAAGGGGCTTTGGTCCCAGGCGGTTCCTTTGAATTTCTTCAAGGTCTTGCCCAGTTCCTTTTTCGAGATATTCAACACCTTGATCTTGAGCTGCTCGTCCGTCTCGGTGTTGTTCACCATGTAACTCAAGCCTCGCCATGCCCCCTCCAATTGCTGGAAGTCAGCGTGGTGGATGATCTGATTGACCTGTTCGGTGAGCTTGCGATCCAGTTCGGCGATGATGGACTCAATGCTTTTGACCGCATCGTCCGAAACGGTGGCGACCCCCTTGAGCACGAATTCAGCCAGGGTGGATACTGCCGACTTGACCGCCTCCTCGGCCCGATCCGACTTGGGCTTGAATTCCTTGTTGAGCAAGGCTGAAAAATCGCTGACTTCCAATGTGCCGGTTTGCGCGGTTTGCTGGGTTTCAAGTTCTGCCATGGCTTATTCCTCTTTAGCGCTAGTGTCGGACGGCTTCGGAGCGGAGGCCAAGGCTTGCAACAATGCCGGATCGTTGATGATTTTGGCAATCAGCTCTTCCGCACCGGATTTGCCGTCCATGTAGGTGATCAAATTGGACAACTGCGTCCGCGCTTCCAACAGCTTATTCAATCCTTCGACTTTTTTGGCCACTGCCGCAGGCGAGAAGTCATCCATGCTTTCAAAGGTAAGGTCAATGTTCAGACTGCCTTCGCCGGTGAGCGTATTGGGAACCTGGAAAG
This sequence comes from uncultured Gammaproteobacteria bacterium, assembly GCA_963753955.1. Lineage (GTDB taxonomy): Bacteria > Pseudomonadota > Gammaproteobacteria > Methylococcales > Methylococcaceae > Methylumidiphilus. The sequence goes on along the minus strand of CAVWEM010000008.1, from coordinate 250,491 downwards.
CCACCCTAGGTTTCATCGCTTTCATACGGTCATCGAAGTTGTCAACATCGATTTCCAGCAGTTTGCGGTCACCCACGGCAGGCAGGGGTTCCGCAGGCTTGCCTGAGAGATCCGCCATAACTCCCATGACGAAGGGAAGCTGGACTTTTTTCTGTGCCCCGTAAAGCTCCACATCGTATTCGATCTGCACCCGTGGGGCGCGATTACGGGCTATGAATTTCTGGCTGCTTTGCGCCATACCACACCTCATGTTTAAGTTGAAATTTCGGAAAAGGCTTGTTTTCGGTTAAATGTCAGCCTTCATTCTTCACCCGGCTCCTGCCCTTTGATTATCTCCACTTGATGGACCCCTTCGGGAGCCAAATCGTTTATGATTTCCATGAAGTCCATGTTCACCAAGCGCTTTGCCCTGCGGGCCAACAAAGGGATGGGGCTGGAGGGTTCATATTTTGCGTAATAATCGCAAATCAAATCCAAGGAGCGGATGACATCTTGGCGGTTATTGACCAATCCGCTGATTGAGCCTTGGGCTTGACGCGCACCCGCGGCACCGGCAACGGCTTGACCCTCCCCGCCCTCAGCCTCGTCCGCTCCGGCATCATCGCCCAGCCCCCGGCGCGTCAGGTTTTCCTCCAAGACATGAAGCGCTTCTTTCAGCAAGGATCGGAGGGGAGCTAAATTCGGCCCATTGCCGACCCCCACTTGCTCGGTGACGAAGCGTTCGATTTCAACGATGCTGGCAAGGCTATCCTTCAAAGCATCGCGGGTTTCCTGCAAGTGTCCGGGATCGGCGTCGGCAAATGCAGCCTGGATTGTCGATAGCGGCGTGTCCTCTTCCTCCGCCGACGGAGTCAGCTTGCCCGTTGCGACCTGGATCTTGCGCAAGGAAAACCGCCCCATGGCACGGGACTCGACCAAGGGGGCATTCAAGAAAGAGCGGAGAACGGAATCCGCATCAGATAGCCCTTCGAGGATGTTGACGCGCAAAGTGGGATCATTGTCATCATCGGGATCGAGTTGCGGGTGGATGGTGTCCCAGTAGTTTTCCAAGGCACCCTGCAACAAAGCCAAGCCCTGCTTCAAGCCGGTCACGCCCTCCAGGGAAAGGTTGGCGCGGATCAACTCCAATAGCAAACGAAGGTCAATCGTCCTGCCCAGCAGATCCAACACATCCCCACGCACTTCTTTCCAATTGGGGGGTTGGGGAGGTTCTATGCGGCCTCCAATCTGCTTCTCCGGCGTTCCTTTGGCCTTCTGCTCAAGGGCGATGAAGGCCGCGTCATATTCCAAATCCTCTCCGCAAGGGGCGTCAGGGTCAATCCCTTGCAATAGCGCATCAATGTCTAACAAGGCCAAAGTATTCCCCTTAAGTTTTCTGGATTGTGTTGCAAATCTGTCGAGTATTATTGTCCTAACGCTGTCGCAAGACAACGACAAATTTTACTGGTAGGGTATCAAGAAAGTAGGACGGATTCCCCGGTTATGGGCTTTTTACCTCGCCATCCTTCCCACAAGCCGCTTCGACCACCACCACCGTAACATTGTCCCGCGCACCCCGGTTCTCGGCCTGTTCGATTAGGGCCTTGGCGATTTCTTCCCTGGCTTTCTCGCGGAGAATGCCTTCGATTTCCTCCTGCGCAAGCTCCTTGTCCAAACCGTCACTGCAGAGTAAAAACAAATCTCCCGTGCGCGCGTCGCATTCGTTTCGGTCCAACGCCAGGGTTTCGGCGGCACCCACGGCGCGGGTGAGGATATCGCAACGCCCGGATTCAGCCAATTGCACGGGCGTCAGCAAGCCTTTGGCGGCAAAATCTTCAAACAAGGAATGGTCTTGGGTCAATTGCTCCAGCCGCCCCTCGCGGAAGCGGTAGAGCCGGCTGTCCCCCGCCCATAGGAAAACACAACGATCCGAGGCCGCCAACAAAACCACCGCCGTGCTGCCGATGACGTTGCCTTCCCCGCCGCGTTCTGCGGCCAGCCGGAAAAGCTGGCTGTTCGCGCCGCGCAGGGATTGCGCCACCCGCTCCGCGAATTCCCCGGCATCGGCGGAAGGCACCACCCCGGCCAGCGCCGCCACAACGGTTTGGCTGGCGACATCGCCCGCCTGATGTCCGCCCATGCCGTCGGCCACCGCCCACAAGCCGTCGGCGGCCCTTTCGAGCAGCGCATCCTCGTTGATCTTGCGCTTCATGCCGACCACGCTAAGCCCCCAAGATCGCCAAGGCGGGGCTTCCGCCCGTTGCCGACGTGGCCGTGTCACCGGATCCGCATCGAAAATAGGCTCAGGCTGTTTGCCGGCTTGGGGCTGCGGATTTTCGCCAAGTGGCGGCGGCGGACTGAAAAGTGGCTCGGATGCTGGCACTGTCTGCGCCAAGCGGACCGGGGCGGTTTCCATCGAGCAGCCACGCTGGTGCCAGCGTCCGGTCAGCAAGTCCGCATACGCGTCGATGGGCGGCAGCCCTTCCATGACCAACAGGGAGGCACCGACCCGTTCGGAACTGCTGCTCCACAAGCTGTAGGTCGGCATGAAACGCCGCATCAGCGCGGCGCTTACATCCAAGAACGCGGCGGAAACCTGCTCCAGGCCTTGCATGACGACATGGCGGGCGAACTTACCCGCGCCGATTCCCGGCATTCCGGATACCAAGGATGTAGGCGCAAAACGGGGAGGCCGGCGGCATTGCAAACTCTGGTCGAACGCATCCATGTCGAAACCATCATTAAGACAGGACAAGGCCAGATGCTCCAAGTCGGCAAACCATGCGGCACCCTCTGCGGTGCCGAACAAATGCGGCAGCTCTTCCGCGTCCGCCACTGGCGCGGCCAGGATCAACGGGTAGTGGCGTCCCACCTTGTCGATGCTGGGCATCAACACGCCCGCCCACGCGCCGTTCCCGCAAAGCCCAGGGCTTATTCCAAAACGCCAAATCGGGCTGGTCATATAGGCATCCAACCAAGCCCCGCCCAGTTGTTCACGGCTGGCGACCATGGCCGCTTGCAGCCAGCCGTCCCAGACTTCCACAAATTCGCGCGGCAAACGGCGTTCGACAAAATCACCCACCGTGAAAAGCTTGCCATAAAAACCGGGCGGCAGGGCGGCAGCCATCAGAGCGATTCCGGACAGTGGAAACTCCTATAATCGCCCAGGCTAAACGGGTTGTTCACGCTGGACGCCTGCAATTCAAAACGTGCGGTGAATCCTTGCGCCTGGAAGCTCACGCTGAACCGTTCCGGCCCGCCCGAGTGCTGCAATGAAGATTCTTCCAGCAGCCGGAATAAGGCCCAAGGCCCGCTTTTTTGCTGGCGGGACTGTTGTTTGTCGGGGGTTTCAAAAGTGATCTGAACGCCTGTTCCAGGTGTCGGGCCTGGCCATTGGATGCGGGCCGCTTGTGCCTGCCCGCTGTGGTAGACTATGTCCTGGCCTTCGTTGTAGAAGCGGACATTGTCAACGCCGGGACTCAGTTCCAGCAGCCTCAAGTCGAATTGGACTTGCAGGTTTTGGCCTCCCGCAGGGAAAAAGGCATCGCGGATTTTGGCGGCGGACTGGAATTGGCCTATGGCGTCTTGTGAAAGTCCCAAGGAGTGGCCGTCTGTGGATTTTTGCCGCCACGGGGTGGATGCGGTGTCGACAAAGTCTTTGAGGTTAGCCTGGAAGAACTTGTCCATGACGCCGCCGGGGGCGAAAAATTTGGCAAAATCCGTCAGCGGGGCATCTTGCTGGCTACCGCGCACAAAAGGGTAACGGCCCGCGAACGCTGTGTGGCACGGGGAAGCGGATCCTGCGATGCCCGCCGACTTCGCCTCTCCCTTCAGATCCCCCGATGCCTGCGACAAGGTTGCGTTGACGCCGACGGAGGTCAACGACAGCAGCCAGGTTCGCACGGGCTCCGGCAACATTTTGAATTCATTATTCGCCTGCTCAACGACGTCGCCGCTTCCGCCGATGCGGCTGGCGGCGCTTTTCTGCGCTTGGCTGCCGCCCGTTTGCCGGAAGTAATTGCCCAGGTCTTTCAGCCTTTCCAGCACGGCGTCCAAAGGCATGGATTTGTCCGTCCCGCGCACAAGCGCGTTGATATCGGCAAAGGATCTTTCCATCCATTCCAGAGGATCGCTTGTGGCACCGGAATTCAATCCGGCAATCTCTTTCAAGGCGTTGATCCGACTGCGGGTTTGTTCGTCCGGGCCTAAGTTGGCCTTGTTCGCGGCATCCGCGACGGCGGCGGAAATCTTGCCCAAGGCCGTGTTGTTTTCCACGGCGACCAGCAACAGCCGCAGGGGCGAGTCCATCGGCCTGGACAAAATGTCCAACAATTCTACAGTTTGGCGGAGATCCTGCGCCGGGCGCAGTTTGATGCCATGCGACAACTGCCACCAATAGTTTCGATATTCGCCGAGGTAAAGCGCCATGAATTGTTCATGCAGGCGGTTGATTTCGCGAGGATCGGACGAGGAAGCGGGGTTGTCCAGCACCCAGTTATCCGCCATGCAGCCTTTCACAAAACTTAGGCTTTTGGACAGGACAGATTCCCGGTATCCCTGTGCGGTGAACAGGGCTGGCACGACGGCGACGCCAATATCCCTGCCATCGGCAACGATGAAGGTTTTTTGCCCATTAGGCCTGAGCGCTTCAGCCAGTTTGAAGTCATGGGAGCGGTCGCCTCCTTTCAGGGTCTTGAAGCTTTCATAACACTGCTGATCGGCTTTGGTTTGGGTCAGCTTGGCTATCACCTCGGCTTTCAGGTTTTCATCCAGTTTGACGGCTTCCAGCTTCAATGCCAGCAGGTTTTTCAGATGGACTGGCAAACTCGCCAAGGCCTCCGGATCGGCGTTGAAAAGCTGCTCCCAGTCTGCCTTGACCACGGCTTCGACCGTCTTGGAATCGAACCTTACCGGCTCGCCGAACATGCGATAAACCTTCAGCAGCAGGACATCGGCTTGGGTTTGCAGGCGTTCCTGCAGGCGGATCACGATGGCCGGCTGGAAATATTCGCGCAGCACCCGCTCATAGGCATCGTCGGCGCCCGCGCCCAGTTTGTCGCCTTGGTACAGGCCGAAATGGGCCAGCCAACCGGCATTGCTCCAAGTGTTCCGTGCCTCCAGCAAGGCGTCGAGCTTGAGCTGCAGCAGCTTGAAGTTGGCGCGCGTGTCGGTGGGCGTGGCATCGGCCTCTTGGTAAAGCTTTATTTGTTCTTCCGTTTTGGCGATGGCCGAACGGTTATAGCCGTAGCTGACCGCCCATAAGCCGATCATGCCTAGCGTCAACGCCAAGGCCCCCCCCCACACGCCCCATTGCAGCAGCTTTTCCCGCCGTTCGATGCGCGGGTCGGTGCCGGCCAACTCGGCTTCGGGGAAAACGACGGACCTGAGCAGGCGGGTCAGGAAGAAGCTCTTGCCTTGTCCGCTGAAGAGCGGCGCGGCTTTAAGATCCAGCCTGAACGCGTTGGCAAGGATACCCATGAGCCGGTCGATGGGGTTGCCCTGTTGGATGCCGCACGTGAAATAAACACCTCTTAGCAATAGCGGCTGTTCATAGGTGTTGGGCGCAAACACCGCTTGCAGCAAATCGAGGATGACAGGCTTCAACAGAGCCATCTGCTGGGGGAAACCCAGGATCAGGCTGCGCCGCTGGACGTCGCGCTCATCTTGGATGCGCTTGTAGGTGAACCCGTCCAAGCGCGACAGAAGCTCGTCGTAAGCCTTGTCGAACGGTTCCAGCCTGCCTTGGACTTGGGGGTGCGCCGGGTCTTCGGCGGGGAAGGTTTCTCCCCACACTTGCTCGCGGTCTTCCAGGCTGAAATCGGCAAAGAAATCGTTGAAGCCAGCCACCAAGTCCGTCTTGGTGAACAACATATAAATAGGCAGTCGGACGCCTAGGGCTTGCTGCAACTCAAATACCCGGCGACGCAAGATGCCGGCATGTTGGCTCCTTTGCTCCTCGGTCTGCTCCAATAGATCCGAAAGGCTGGAGGTCACCAGGACGCCGTTGAGCGGGCGCTTCGGACGGTATTTCTTCAGCAGCCGCAAGAAGCCCTGCCATTCCTCCGCGTCCACCTCCTTATGGCTGTCCTGGGTGACATAACGTCCGGCGGTGTCCAGCAGGACTGCCTCGTCGGTAAACCACCAGTCGCAATTGCGTGTGCCGCTAATGCCTTTGACGGGATTCTTGCCCATCCGCTCGGCGAGGGGAAACTTCAGGCCGGAATTGACCAAGGCCGTGGTCTTGCCAGTGCCGGGGGCGCCGATGATGACATACCAGGGCAATTCATAAAGACATTGCTTGCTGTTTTTATCCTTGGCGCGGGATTCCTGCAGCAGCTTCACCGCATCCTCGAACCCTATGCGCAAAGCTTCGACCTTTTCGGCGGAAGCCTGCCGGGCGGCGATCTTGCCGGGGTCTTCCTCGGTAAGCTCCTTGATTAATTGGCGATCCTTGCGTCCGGCCAAGGCCAACATCGTCAAATGCCAAACGGCCCAAGCCAGCAGCATCGCGGCGATGGCCAGCCAACGCGCCGGTTCCGATTCCAAAGGCGCATGGCCGGCAATGGCGACCCAAGGGCCCACGAACCAGACCAGCAGAGCCAAGGCGGACAGCCCTAAACCCTGGATCACCCATTTGTTTGTGAGAACACCTATCAAGCCTTTCACGCGCTTCCCCTAGCGAATAATGATATCCACGCGCCGGTTGAGGGCGCGGTGTTCCGGCGTATCGTTGGGCACGGAGGGCAAGGGTTCGTCGTCGGCTTTGCCTTCCACCTTTTCCACCTTTCCGGTCAAGACGCCTGAAGCCAGCAGAATGCCCGCCACCTGCCTGGCGCGTGCGACGGACAAGTGCCAATTGTCGGGAAATCTGAGGTTACGGATCGGCGTATTGTCGGTATGGCCGGTCACCCATACCGTGTCTTGCCCCGCACTCAATTCCCCGGCGATCTTTTGCAGCATGGGCTTAAACTCGGGCTTCACTTGGTCGCTCCCCGATGGAAAGGAATTGCGGATGCGCAGGGTGCGGTCATCGACGACCTCCACCATATTCTTGTCGATCTCCTCATGCAACAGCTTGGCGAAGCGTTCCGCCCGGCCTGGAACGGGGGGTGGGGGAACTGCCTGCGGCAACTGCCTTTGCCCGACGAGGGCAAGCTTGATTTTCTCGCCGCCCAAGGCGGCAAGCTTTACGCGGGTCGGGTCGGAAAGGCGGTTGATGTCGAACAGGAACCCCACATACCCCAGGATCAAGACCGCGCCGACGACTGCGGCCACCACCCACCACGGGATGGCGCGCATCAATGGATTGCGCGCGTCTTGCAAGCCCTGCCACCTCGGCGACAAGCCGCGCTCGGCGTTTCCCCGCGTCCTTTGGATGAGCAGGTAAAGCTCGGTCCGCTGTTTTTCCAGTTCGTTGAGTCCGTTTGGCTTGTTGCCGTACATGCCTTGGAACCCCAGGCTCAGGCAGAGATAGCACAGTTCGATCAGGTGAAGGTTTTGGGCCGGTTGGCGCGAGAGGCGTCCGACGATCTCGAAAAAACCCTCCCCGCCCCAAGCCTCTTTGCGGAAACGGATCGACAAACTTTGCTTGGCCCAGGCCCCCTGAAAACCCCATGGCGTGTTTTGGATGGTTTCATCCAGCAGTGAGCAGAGCGTGTAAGTCGCCATCCAAACCTGTTCCTGCGCCATACCCTGCCTTGAAATCTTGTTCTCGAATATCTGGATTTCACCGGACAGCCGTTGCCGCAGGCCGGCCATGTCGGCGTGATGCAGGGTATTGCGCAGGCCGGGAACCAGCGACAACAGGGGCAAGGCGGCGGCGACCAGCGGATTTTCTCCACACAGCTTGTCCAGGCCGAGATCGGCGGGTGTCGGGGATACCGGCGGCGCGGGCGGCGCGTGGGTCGGCCCACTGGTTGGGCTTGGCCGGCTGCCCCCCCCGGGCGACGGCCGCTGGACTCTCGTCCTGTCATCATCGCCGAAAAAGGGAAACGGATCGTCCTGGCTCATGGCATTTACCCTTTGATGGCCCAGAATTCAAACTCAAGATCGGGGAAGCGGTCGCTGATATGGATGGCGAAGCCCCCGGAAGTCGACATTTTTTTCCACAAGTCACCTTGTTTGTTCAGCCCGAAGTAGCAACAGTCCGGGCGGGAAGGAAGCGCCGCCGGCAGTTGCATCAAGGGGGAAATTTCAATGCCCGGCAGGTTTAAGTTCACCAATTGCTGGATTTCCTCCCCCGGCCCGATCTTGACCTGCCGACGGAATTCCGTGCGTAGCGATTCCGTCGGGACGCTGGCCTTGACCCCTAGCACGAACGCGGCCTTGTCCAGCAAGTTGACATATTGGGCGCGGTTTGGGGTGAAGTAAAGGCCGAGTTTCGTGACATAGGCCAAGGTGATGGGGACTGCGTTTGGATCAATGACTTCGGCAAACAACCTTCGCAACTCGGCCATCAGCGGCCCGAACGTGGCCTGCAGATTGTCGTGGTCGTATACGGGGAAGCTGATGGGGCGCTTGTCAGTCTTGTAGAAAGTGGACAGCTCCCCGGCCAGTTGCAGGCCCATGCGGTAAAACTCCTCGGGATGCAAGCTGGCGGTGGCTACCCAATGCGCCAACAACGGCTCGTAGCGGTTGATGGTTTGCAGCAATAAGAAATTGGCCATTCCCGAAGGCCCGATCCGCGCGGCCTCGACCGTGAGCCCCGCCAATGCCTCGCCCCGCGTATGCAGCAGCCCGTGCACTTCGCGCAGGTAGAGGCCCAGGTTCGCTGCCGCCGAACACTCGAGCGAGGGGGGGGTGAACGACTCGTCCAGCACCACGGTTTTGTCGGCCCGTACTTCCACCACCCTCGCCACACCCAGGCAGGCATGGCCCGACCTCTCTTGCCGGTCTAGCATCAAACGAGCCTGCAAGCGGCCAATTTGCACAGGGTAACGCCCGTCCGCCCCGCTATTATGGTCACGGACTTCGGTTTCGTCCAAGCGGTAACGCGCCAGGGTGTTGGCATTCACATCACGGCTCGTGTGGCTGTCGATCTCGGGAAAATCCGGGCGGCGCAATGGCAGCGACAAATAGACTATGCCATTTTTGAAGCCCTCGGGTATTTCCAGAGCCAAAGGCACAGCGTCCTCGTTGGGCATGTCGAAAGGTGTCCCATCTTGAAACAGTCCTTGGCATGCCAAAATGCCGAGCGTCCCATTGCCCTTCTCCAATCTCAATGACCTGAAGCCCCAATCGAAAGTGCGCAACCCACCGCAGCGACCGTTGACCCAATTTTCAATGTGCCGGTCATGCTGTTGGAAATGCTGCGGCCTGAGGAACATCCCCTCCGACCAAACCACCCTGCTGTTATCTCCCATAAAATCCCCCGATTTCCTCAAGATAGCTCAGATTTCTTTCCGTGTGCTTCGTCCAGCCTGCGTGCTTGCTCCTCGTAGGCCTGGAGGAAAACGCCTCTAAACAAACCTTCCATGGCTTCGTCCTTCAGCTTTGGGTAAGCCGCGCAATAAGTCTTCCAGCATTTGGCTTCCTTCGATTGGAACACCATCCCGCCCTCGGACAATTTCTCGAATGACGCCGGAGCGAACTTTCGCAGAATCTGTTCCACCGAAGCTTGCATGGCGGCCCGCATGGCCATCTCATGGTTGCTGATGTCTGTGAAACCTTGTCGGACAGCCGACACGGTATCGAGGTACCCCTTTCCTATGTTTTTTCGGTATAGCATGGCACTCATCGCACCTTCTACCGTGGGAATGAACTTCAATGGATTGTTTTGTTCCTGATGTATCCGGGTGACATCCGCCCGGATTTCGTATTTTTCTTCGGCGCGAGCCCGCAACGAAGCCATCATACCACCGACCATATGACGGAACGCAAGGCCTAGGTTCTTCATGGTGTCCGCTTGTTCCTCGGCGGTCATGGAATTCGGAGGTTCGAGCCCCGCGCCGTCAAGGAAGCATTGGAACAGGTTCGCCCCCGTTTCAAGCCTTGCCGCCGAGGCGACATCGGGCTTTGGCCGGGATTCAGTCGTGACGGGCTGTGCAGGGTTCGGAATGTTGATTGTCGGGGCCGGTATTTCGGACTCGGGCTCGGGCGGGGGCCGCGGGGGCTGGGGCGGAGAGGGAGGAGCCAAGCGAATGGTGGCGGCAGACGCCAATGCGTCTTCGTGTTTTCCGGGTATTTCAGAAGTCTCGCTAAAATTGACATTTTCGGAGATGGCATCCGGGGTCGCGGCTATCCCTTCGCCAAGGATAGTGTCGCTTAAAGGCGCGACCGTGCCATAGCCACCAAAGAATCCATTGGAAGTCTCCTTATTATCCTTATCAAGGGATGGATCAGGGGATAGCCCATCGGAAGGATGGCTTCCTTGTTCAAGAGGTGTCTCGTGTTGCCCGTCATCCCAGACTAGCCAATCAAAGTGAGCGCCAGATTCCTCCGGGAGGATGTCGGCAGGTTGATTTTGTTCAAACAAATTACTAAATGAAAAATCCTCTGGAAGAGGTTTTTCACCCAATGGCGGGCTGCTTTCCGCGTAGGGTGTGCTTTCGACATCTTCCATGGAATACCCCGGATAGCTTGGAGCATCGTCAAAAGGTCTGTCAAAGCCGCTGGCGGCGGCTTCAATGTGGACAAGCAGTTCGTATTCGCCAATTTTTAAGCGGTCGCCATCGGCAAGAGGCACGGCTTCTTTGATCAGTGTGCGGTTCTGTCCGCAAAGCTCGGTGCCGTTCAAGCTTTGGTCGGTGTAAATGAATGTCCCGCTTTCGTATCGAATGTCGGCGTGGACGCGTCCGATGATCTTGTCCTCATCGGCAAGGACCAGACGGTTGTCTTCCCTTCGGCCTATGGAACCTCCGTTTTCGTCAAAACGGGCGTTCAGTGGCGCGGACAAGGGGGATCCATTATGGCTGATGACTTCTAAAACAAGGGTCATGTGTTCGACTCGTTTACAAGACGGTGCAAAAACGACGGGGCAGCATGGGGTTGTCGGGTTAAGTTTCGATAAGCCGCCTAATTCGGCAGGTCGTGGCAACGGTCAGACCCACCGTCCAGCATCGGGCGACAACCTTAGGCGTTGATCATACGGGTTCTCGCAATGTTGTCCAGTGGGCGGGTAGTTTATCAAAAAGGGATCGTGCGTACCCCCATCCGTTGCCTGGCTTGCTTGGCCGCGCCCAATGCCTGGTGTCATTCTGGCAACACACTATTTTGGTCACGTCCCGGCTGTGAAGCGGGCGGATCCAGAACAACCCCTCGGCTTTTCGGCTATTATTCCCCGCATTCCAGCGGCACCGTCTCCGGTGCCGCGCTTCGTTTCAACCCCGACAACATGGAGAAATGCAATGACAAGTCCCAAGCCCAGCGATAAGACACGTCCTGTGGATTTGGCGCAACACGGCAAGGGAACCGGCCCGGTGCGCACCCGCTGGCCGGTCTATCAGGATTTGCTGCCGCCTTGCAACAATGCTTGCCCGGCCGGCGAGAACATCCAGGCTTGGTTGGCACTGGCCCAGGCCGGGCAGTTCGAACGCGCTTGGCAACAATTGATGCGGGACAACCCGCTGCCGGCGGTGCATGGGCGGGTTTGCTACCATCCTTGCGAATCCAATTGCAACCGCAAGGAGGTGGACAGCACAGTCAGCATCCATGCTGTCGAGCGTTTCCTGGGCGACGAGGCGTTGCGCCTAGGCTGGAAGGTCAAGCCGGACGCCCCGCCCAGCGGCAAGCGCATTCTCGTGGTCGGGGCCGGCCCTAGCGGCTTGTCGGCGGCTTACCATCTGGCCCGCCTGGGCCATACGGTGGAAATCCACGAGGCAGGGCCTACGCCGGGGGGCATGATGCATTTCGGCATTCCGGCTTACCGCCTGCCGCGCCATGAGTTGGAGCAGGAAATCCGCCGCATCGAGGATCTAGGCGTCAACATCCGTTTGAACCGCAAGGTCCAGGATGTCTTGGCCGAAAAGGAATCCGGCCGTTTCGACGCGGTCTTCGTCGCGGTCGGCGCGCACCTCAGCAAGCGGGTCGACATCCCCGCCCGCGACGCCGGCAAGATCCTCGACGCCGTGAGCTTCCTGCGCCAGGCTGCGTCGGGGGAGGCACCGCTGTTAGGCCGCCGCGTCGCCATTTATGGCGGCGGCAACACCGCGATGGACGCGGCGCGCACCGCCAAGCGCCTGGGCGCGGAGGAAGCCCTGATCATCTACCGCCGCGACCGCGAACACATGCCTGCCCATTCCTTCGAGGCCGACGAGGCGGTGGAGGAGGGCGTGAAGATCAATTGGCTGCGCACCATCAAGGAAATCGACCAGACCCGCATCCAAGTCGAGGTCATGAAGGTCAACGCCGAGGGCTACCCGGAACCGACCGGCGAATTCGAAACCTTGGAAGCCGACGCCTTGATCCTGGCCTTGGGGCAAGACACCGACACCGGCTTCTTGCAGCACGTACCGGGCATCGAGTTCAAGCGCGACGGCACGGTGATGGTGGACGCCAATATGATGACCGGGCCATTCCGGGATATTTGCCGGCGGCGATATGGTGCCTAGCGAACGCACCGTGACCATCGCCGTCGGCCATGGCAAAAAAGCCGCCCGCCATATCGATGCTTTCCTGAGCGGCGGGCAATACGCCAAAAGCCCCAAGCATGATATCGTCGGCTTCGAAAAGCTGCACATCTGGTACGACACCGATGCCGCGCAAACGCCAGCAAGATTCCGTGGAACTTGAAAAACGCGCCTTTGGTTTCGAGGAGTTCGTCAAGGGCTCTGACGAAGCCGAAGCTTTGTTTGAGGCCCAGCCGTTGTTTCTCCTGCGGCAACTGTTTCGAATGCGACGGCTGTTACGGCGCGTGTCCCGAACAGGCCATCATCAAATTGGGGCCGGGCAAACGTTACCGTTACGACTATGACCGTTGCACGGGCTGCGCCGTTTGCTTCGAGCAATGTCCCTGCCATGCCATTGAAATGTTTCAATCCGGAACCAGGAGTGTATTCGATGAAACCATCACAGGTTACGACGCTGGAAGGCAATGAGGCCGTGGCGTACATCGCCTATCGCGTCAATGAAGTGTGTGCCATTTATCCGATCACGCCGTCCTCGACCATGGCCGAATTGGCCGATCAATGGGCTCCGGAAGGCAAAACCAACATCTGGGGCAATATGCCGCTGGTCGTCGAGATGCAGAGCGAGGGCGGCGCGGCGGGCACTGTGCATGGCGCGTTGCAGACCGGCGCATTGACGACGACATTCACGGCCTCGCAAGGGCTGTTGTTGATGATCCCGAATCTGTACAAAATCGCCGGCGAACTGACCTCGGCGGTGTTCCATGTGGCAGCGCGTTCGTTGGCCGCGCAGGGCCTGTCGATTTTCGGCGACCATTCCGATGTCGCCGCCGTGCGGCAAACCGGCTTCGCCCAACTGGCTTCCAGCACGGTGCAGGAGGCCCACGATATGGCTTTGCTGGCCCAGGCCGCGACCTTGGAAGCCCGTGTACCGTTCATCCATTTCTTCGACGGCTTCCGCACTTCCCACGAGGTCAACAAGCTGGATACTGATCCCGGACGAAGACATCCGCGCCATGATCGACGCGCAAACAAGTGCGCGAACACCGTGGCCGTGGTTTGAACCCGGACCAGCCCGTTCATGCGCGGCACGGCGCAAAATCCGGACGTGTATTTCCAGGCCAGGGAAACGGTCAACCCGTTTTATGCCCGACTGCCCGGCATCGTCCAGCAGAAAGATGGACGCCTTCGCCGAGCTGACCGGCAGGCAATATCGCTTGTTCGATTATTACGGCCATCCCGAGGCCGAGTGCGTCGCGGTCATCATCGGCTCCGGGGCGCAAACTTTGCGCGAAACCGTGGCTTATTTGGAGCGCCAAGGCGAAAAGGTCGGCGTGGTCAATGTGCGCCTGTGCGCTGCCGTTCTCCGCCGGGCATTTCTTGCAAGCACTGCCTAAAACGGTGAAAGCCATCGCCGTGCTGGATCGGCATCAAATCGCCGGGGGCCACAGGCGAGCCGCTTGTATGGCGATGTGGTCACGGCCCTGACCGAAGCCTATGCGCAAGGCGACTTGGCAAGCCTGCCGCGCATCATCGGTGGGCGTTATGGCTTGTCGTCCAAGGAATTCACCCCGGCCATGGCGAAGGCAGTGCTGGACGAGATTGAGCAAGGACAGGCCGAAAAACCATTTCATGATCGGCATCGACGACGATGTCTCGCATAGTAGCCTGGATTATGATGCTGCCTTTGATATTGAGCCGGACGAAGTCGTCCGCGCCTTGTTTATCGGGCTGGGTGCGGATGGCACGGTGGGCGCGAACAAGAACAGCATCAAAATCATCGGCGAATCCACGCCGCTCCATGCGCAAGGCTATTTTGTCTATGACTCGAAGAAATCCGGCTCGCAAACGGTGTCCCATGTGCGCTTCGGGCCGAATCCCGATCAACTCACCGTATCTGATCCGCTCGGCCAGTTTCATCGGCTGCCACCAATTCGTCTTCGCGGAAAAGACCGACGTGCTGGAATATGCCCGCCACGGCGCGACCTTCCTGCTGAACAGCCCGTATGGCCAGGAAGAAGTTTGGGATCATCTGCCGCGCAGCTTGCAGCAGGAGATCATAGACAAGGCGATACAGTTTTATGTGATTGATGCGTCGAAAGTTGCCAAGGAAACCGGCATGGGCAACCGCACCAACACCATCATGCAAACCTGTTTCTTTGCCATTTCGGGTGTGCTGCCCAGGGAGGAGGCTATCGCCAAAATCAAGGAGTCGATCAAAAAGACCTATGGCAAGAAGGGCGAGGATGTCGTCAAGAAAAATTTCGTCGCGGTGGACCAGACCCTGGCGCGGCTTTATCCGGTCACGGTGCCGCAGACGGCTGACAGCCTGGTCGAGCGGCCGCAGGTGGTGCCGCCGCAAGCGCCCGACTTCGTGCAAAAAGTGACGGCAATGATGATGGCGGGGAAGGGCGATCAATTGCCGGTCTCCATGCTGCCCGTCGATGGCACCTATCCCACCGGCACGACGCAATGGGAAAAGCGCAATATCTCCGCCTTCGTGCCGGTGTGGGAATCGGATATTTGCATCCAGTGCGGCAATTGCAGCTTCGTCTGCCCGCATGGCGTGATCCGCTCCAAGTTTTACCCCGAATCCCGCTTGGACAAACGCCCCGGCAGGCTTCAAATCCGCGCCGATCAACGCGCGCGGTTTCCCCGCGACCCGCTACACCTTGCAGATGTATGTCGAGGACTGCACCGGTTGCAGCCTGTGCGTGGAGGTTTGTCCGGCGAAGAGCTTGCAACAAAGTGGGGTCAAAGCCATCAATATGAAACCCAAGGCCCCGATCCTGGAGCAAGAAAAGGCCAATATTGGCTTCTTCGAAACCATCCCGGTCAACGACCGCTCGCGGGTGGATTTTTCCTCGGTGCGCGGGGCGCAATTCCTGGAGCCTTTGTTTGAATTCTCCGGGGCTTGCGCGGGCTGTGGCGAGACACCGTATGTCCGGCTGCTGTCACAGTTGTTCGGCGACCGGCTCATCATGGCGAACGCCACCGGCTGTTCGTCGATCTACGGCGGCAACCTGCCGACCACGCCTTGGACAAAAATGCCGAAGGCCGTGGCCCGGCTTGGTCGAACTCGTTGTTCGAGGACAATGCCGAATTCGGCTTAGGCTTCAGGCTGACCGCCGACAAGCATCTGGAACTGGCGGCGCAACTGGCTTTGGAACTCAAGGGCGAGGTCGATCCACGTTTGGTGGACGCCATCCTGTCCGCCCCGCAGACCACCGAATCGCAGATCCGCCAGCAGCGTATCCGCGTCGCCGAATTGAAAACCGCGTTGTTCAAGCTAGACACCGAAAAGGCTAAGGATTTGTTGTCCGTGGCTGATCAGTTAGTGCGCCGTAGCATCTGGATCATGGGGGGTGACGGCTGGGCTTATGACATCGGCTCCTCCGGCGTCGATCATGTCCTCGCCAGTGGCAGGAACGTCAATATCTTGGTGCTGGACACCGAAGTCTATTCCAACACTGGCGGGCAAATGTCCAAGTCCACGCCGATGGGCGCGGTCGCCAAGTTCGCCGCCGGCGGCAAACCGGTGGCGAAGAAAGACCTCGCCTTGCAGGCGATTTCCTACGGCAGCGTTTACGTCGCCCGCATCGCGATGGGTGCGAACCCGCAACAGACCCTGCTCGCCCTGCGCGAGGCGGAAGCCTATCCGGGGCCGTCCTTGGTGCTGGCATACAGCCATTGCATCGCCCATGGCATCAACATGGAGCATGGGCTGAAACAGCAGGATCTGGCAGTCGCCTCCGGCCACTGGCCGCTGATCCGCTACAACCCGGCCCTGCGCCAGTCGGACAAGAATCCCTTCGTGCTGGATTCGCCGCGCCCGACGATAAAGCTGAAGGATTACGCCTTCAACGAACTGCGCTACAAGATGCTCGCCCGCAGCCATCCGGCCGAGAGCGAGCAGTTGATGCAACTGGCCCAGCAGGTGGTGGACCAGAAATGGGAGATTTACGAAGAAATGGCCAGCGGAACCGGCAGCCGTTTCCATCCCGACGCCAGCGTCGTTTCAATCCACACCCAACCTCAAAAGGTGTACTGATGAACCTGACAACCACATACATGGGGTTGGAACTCAAGCATCCCCTCATTGCCTCGGCCTCGCCCTTGTCTGGAACCTTGGACGGCGTCCGACGGCTAGAGGACGGTGGCGCGGCGGCGGTGGTGATGTCCTCGCTGTTTGAGGAGAATATCCGCCACGAAAACGAAGCCTTCTCCTATCTGATGGAGTCGGGCACACAAAGCTTCGCCGAGTCGTTAAGCTATTTTCCCGAGGTCGATGACTACCATGTCGGCCCAGAAAGCTACCTCAAGCTGCTGCGCCAGGCCACGGAGGCGGTCGATGTGCCGGTCATCGCCAGCCTCAATTGCGTCACTGGCGAAGGCTGGATCGATTATGCCCGGCAGATGCAACAAGCCGGGGCTTCTGGCTTGGAATTGAACATTTATTCGGTCGAGGCCGACCTTGACGCCACCGGAGCGGAGGTGGAGCAGCGTTATTTGGACATTTTGACGGCGGTCAAAGCCACCGTCAGCATCCCCGTCGCCCTCAAACTCAGCCCATTCTTCAGTGCCGTGGGACACATGGCGAAACGGCTGGACGAAGCGGGGGCCGACGCCTTAGTGTTGTTCAACCGCTTCTATCAGCCGGACATCGACATCAACGAATTGGAAGTCGCTCCCTCATTGGAGTTGAGTTCCTCCACCGAAATCCGCCTGCCGCTGCTGTGGATCGCGCTGTTGCACGGGAATGTGCAGGCTTCCTTGGCCGCCACACGCGGTGTGGAGAAATCCGACGAGGTCATCAAGTACCTGCTGGCCGGGGCCGACGTGGTGATGACCACCTCCGCGCTGTTGCGCAACGGCCCCGCCTATCTGTCCACCCTGCTCGAAGGTCTGCGGGAATGGATGGAGGCGCGGCGTTTCACCTCTGTCAAGCAGGTGCGGGGCAGCATGAGCCACCGCAATGTCGCCAACCCCGGCGCGTTCCAGCGGGCCAATTACATAAGGGTTTTGGAGAGTTATCAGAGCGCTTATGGCTAGTGCGACGTGACGAAAACCTACGGGGGGGCAAGGCAGGGGTGCCCAACTTACGCGGTCAAGGTTTGATGGCAATCCCAGTCTGAAGAACCACCTTGCCGAGCGCGCCTCTGGGCAAGGCGTGCCGCTGGCCGTCAAGGACACCAACATTGACAAAAAGACTCCCGGTGTCGTGTCCTTACACTATCAAGCAGATCTTTGACTTGGCGTATTACCCAACGTGAGTTCTGGATAAGCGAAGCTTCCCCGACGGGTGGCTAAGGAGCAAAATTCTGGGTATCCTCCCTTACGAGCTTCTCCCGTGAACGACATCACCGGCCCGATTGCCCTGTTTTGCGACATCGACCGGTATCGCCTTCATCGACGCGACCTCCATCGCCATCTGCCACAACCGCCGCATCCGCAGCCACAAGGTGTTCAAAAAGCTGGCCCGGCGCGGCAAGACCTCGGTGGGCTGGTTCTACGGGTTCAAGCCGCACCGGCTGGCCAACGGCCGGGGTGGGTTGCTGGCGTTCCAGGTGACGCTGGGCAACACCCGCGCCCCCGTCCCGCACCTGACCAAGGGGCTGACCGGCAAGATCTTCGGCGACAAGGGCTATATCTCCAAAGCCTTGTCCGGGGCCTTGCTGGCGGAGGATCTGCAACCCATCACGCGGCTCCGCAAGAACATGGCGAACCGCTTCATACCGCTGCCCGGCAAGCTCTTGCTGCGCAAGCGGACACCGAAAGAGACCATCAACGGCCAGCTCAAGAACGTCAGCCAGATCGGACACACCCGCCATCGCAGTGCCGCCAACTTCATGGCCAACGTGGTCGCAGGCCTGGCCGCCTACACCCATCAGCCCAAGAAGCCCCCCTGAATTTGACGCCAAGCCAGGAGAACCAGTTGATTTTAGTGTGAAAACTGGACAATCCTTAGCCAGAACTGACGTTATTCAGTCAGAATTCAGTCAGAAGCGGACATTTTAACTTGGCCTCTACGTTCAATTGTCAACGCAAAATAGAAATGTCACCCGGAGAGGTTGGCGAAGGTGTACGGTAGCGGCGGAAGGGGCTTTTACTTTCAGCCGACTTTGAAGAGGTCGCCGGCCTGGCTGCGGCGTTTCGGCGCTTTCTTGCTGCGCTGCGCGTCCGCCTTCTGCTGCTCGACGCGGATGTGGGCGAGGACGGCCCCCAGGCGCTTGTTCTCCACGACGTCGGCCTGGGCGACCTGGCTGATCTTGTCGAAGATCCGGTAGGGCAGGTCGACGCCGCCATGGCTGATCTGGAGCCGCCCGTCGGGATAGTCCGCCACGGTGACTTTCTTCCGCTTAAGGCCCTTGGCGACGGGCGTCGGATCCAGCAGGAACAGCACCTTGTCGTACTGGAGGGTGAGGCTGTTGGAGACAGTGCGCTCCTCGCGCCAGGCGAACACGTCGTCGAGGCGGTCGGCGGGCGACAGGGGGCGGTGCAGGTCCTTGGCGTCGGCCGGCGCCTTGGCGAAGCGGGCGTTGTAATCCGCCATGAAGGCTGGCAGCGCCGCGTTGCCCGCCGCGAGGGTGTCGACGCCTTGCAGGCGCAACTCCCTGACCAGGCGGTCTTGCAGCGTCTTGTTGGCGCGTCCCACGCGTCCCTTGGCCTGCGGGCTGTTGGCGCAGATGATGTCGATGTTGAGTTTGTGCAGGCAGCGGCCGAACTGGGTCATGCCGTCGCCGCCCACGGCCCCGGGCTGGTTGATGCGGAACACGCTGTGCTTGTCGCTGTGGAAGGCGACCGGCTTGCCATGGCATTCCAGGTATCCTTGGGTCGCGGCGAAATAGGCGAAGGCCGATTCCGTCTCCACGAACCGCAGGGCCATCAAGCGGCTGGCGGCGTCGTCGACGAAGGCCAGCAGCGTGCATTGCGGGCCGCGGCCTTCGAACCACCAATGCTCGGAGCCGTCGATCTGCACCAGCTCGCCGACGCAGTCGCGGCGCGGCCGCGGCTGGTGGACCGCCTTGAGCCGGGCCTTGCGGCCCTGCCACAGCCCCTCGGCCACCATCCACAACCGCAGCGTCTCGCGCGAGAACGGCAGGCCGTGGCATTGCGCCAGCTTCTCCGAAGCCAGCGTCGGGCCGAAGCCGGCATAGCGTTCGCGGATGATCGCGAGGACTTGCTGGCGGATGTCGTCGGGCGCGCGCCGGTTGCCGGGCTGGCCCCGCTTGCGCGACGCCAGCCCGGCGGGGCCTGCGGCCAGGAAGGCCTTTTGCAGCCGGAACACCTGCCGCCGCGTGACGCCCGGCAGCGTGGCCGCCGCGTCCACGCCCAAACGGCCGTCCCGCAGATCCTGCAGCACGGCGACGCGCGAAAATTCTTCTTTGCCCATGGCCGCCGACGCCATCGCCGTGCCTCCCTCGGCGTGGCCGGAAAACACGCGAGGGTGACATTTCTAATTTGCGGAGGGGTGACATTATTAAATTGCGCTTACACCTGGGTTGCGCATAATTCGCATTATGTTAAATTTTATGCCTTATTTCTTTCGTCGAAAAATCCATCTGACGACTCTAATTTTAAAACATCCGCCGCAATGGTAGTCTAACCAGAGCCATGACCGCCCCGCCAGCGGTCACAAGCCCCCGCAACTTCTGGCGCTTGACCCATGAACGAAAACAGCCTACTCCATGCCGTCCTGGACATTCTCGAAGACGGCGTTTGCCTGCTTGACGGGGATGGCCAAGTGCGGGCGGTGAACGCCGCCGCCTTGGCTTTGCTGGGCCGCCCCGACACCGATTTGTTGGGGCGCGGCGCGTTGGACGCGCTGGCCGCCGAGGACTTCAAGCCATGTTTGCAAGGGGCGCTCGCCGGCGAGCGGGAGCGCCGCGACGAAACTGGTTTTTTGGTGGGCGGAGACGGCATCGACCTGCCGGTCTTCTATAGCCTGGCTCCTGTGCGGGTGGACGGACAGCCCGCCGGGGCGCTGCTGCGCTTTCACAAGACGACCCCGGCCCCGCTTTGCGTCGCAGCCTTGCAGGACAGTGAAACCAAGCTGGGCGCGATACTCGACACCGTCGCCGACGGCGTGGTCGCCGTCGACGAAAGCGGCATCATCCGTGTGTTCAATCCCGCCTCCGAGCTTTTGTTTGGCTATCGCAGCGAGGAGGTTTTGGGGCTTAACGTCAATGTGCTGATGCCCTCGCCTGACCGCGAGGCACATGACGGCTATATCGCCCACTATCTGCGGACGGGCATCAAAAATATCATCGGCATAGGCCGCGAGGTCAGCGGCAGGCGTAAGGACGGAAGCGTGTTTCCCCTGCATCTGACCATCGGCGAGGCGCGGTTAAGCGGCGGGCGCTTGTTTGTCGCGGTCTTGCATGACCTGACCGCAAGGAAGCGGGCCGAGGAGAAGCTGCTCACCCTGTCCAGGGTGGTGGAGCAAACCCCCAATGCGGTGATGATGGTCAATTTGGGCGGGATCATCGAGTATGTGAATCCCAGCTTCACCCGCCTGACCGGCTACACCAGCGCGGAGGCGATAGGCAAAACCCCGGCGCTGCTGCGCTCGCCCCACACTTCCCCGGAACAATACCAGAGGCTGAGGCAGACGCTGCTAGCGGGGGGCGAATGGCGGGAGGAAATCCAGGACAGGAAAAAAAACGGCGAGTTGTATTGGGCGCTGGAAATCATCTCGCCGATGCGCAACGCCGCAGGGTCGATCACCCATTTCCTCGCCATCCAGCAAAACATCACCGAACAGAAACGCGCCTTGGAGGCTTTGCGGGTCAGCGAGGAGCGCTTCCGGCAGGTGGCGGAGATGAGCGGCGAATGGCTGTGGGAACAGGACGCGCAAGGCCGTTATAGCTATTGCAGCGGCGCGGTGCGGCAGATTCTGGGCTATGCGCCGGAGGAAATCATCGGCATGCCTTATCTGAACCTGCTGACCGACGAGGACAAAAAACACTGGACTGCCGATCTGCCTCCCACGCAGGAAGTCCATGAGCCGTTCTTCCGGCTGGTCAACCGCTATCGCCACAAGGACGGCCACGAGGTGTTCACCGAATCCACCGGCGAGCCGATCTTCGGCGCGGATGGCAAGCCGGTCAAATGGCGCGGCGTGGATCACGACATCACCGCCCGCAGGCATTACGAAACCGAGCGGCGGCGGGCCGAGGAGGAGCGCCATGAATTGGAGATCGCCAAGCAAATCCAGTTGTCGCTGCTGCCGAAGTCGGCTTTGAAGCAGCAGGACTTCGAGGTGGCCGGGATTTGCCTGCCGGCCACCCATGTCGGCGGCGATTATTTCGATTACTTTTATTCCAACGACACGCTGAACATCGTCATCGCCGACGTGTCCGGCCACAGCGTGGGCGCGGCCCTGCTCATGGCGGGGGTGCGCAGCACGTTGAAGGCGGAAGCCCGCAAGGCCGACCCTTCGCGGCCCGACCAGGGCGCGGCGGACATCCTGCTCGCGCTGAACGAACTGCTGCACGAGGATCTAAACGGCTCGGATCTCTTCATCAGCATGTTCTATCTGCGTTACAACCCGAAGCTGCGGCAGCTTTGCTATGCCAATGCCGGCCACAACCTTCCCTTGCTGTGGCGCGAAGGCGAGGCCGCTTGCTGGGAACTGGACACCGAAGGCATGGTCCTCGGCGTCGGCAAGAAGGTTATATTCGAGGAAAAATGCCTGCGGCTGCAAGCCGGGGACAAGCTGCTGCTCTACACCGACGGCATCACCGAGGCGCAGAACCCGGCGGGGGAATTCTTCGGGGTTGGGCGCTTGTGCGAATTGTTTGCCGGGCAAAAACAGGAATCCCCCGAGACGGCCATCGCCAATATCCTGGAAGCATTGCGCGGATTCTGTGGCAGTCAATCATTCCAGGATGATGTCAGCATGGTGGTTTTGCGGGTGGATTGACACTCGAAATACCTGCAACACTTGCCGGTCTGTTGTGGCCAGCGGGATGTCCAGCATCTCGGCCAAACCGACGAACTCGCAGCCGTAAGACGGACAGCCAGAGGCTAGGGATAGTTCGAGGACGCGCTCGTGGCTGGCAGAAAACGGTGCCTTTTCCAGCACCGCCTCGGCTTCGGCATATAAGCGGCGGCATCTTTCAGGCTCATCAGCCCCCGCCGTAGTGACCCGCCAGCACGTTCTTGAATTCCAAGAAGAGCAACCCCGGAACAACCCAACGGCTGTCCTTGGCCGTACCTGCTCGGCACGGTGGTCGGCGTTGCCCGGCAGCAGCAGGCAGACGGCCAGATGCGTATCGACCACGATCAAAGCCGACCCTCGCGCTTGAAGCGGTCGATGTCTTCTTGGGTGACAGGTTGGATAGGGTGCCGTTCTTGGATGCCGCGAATGGACGCCAACATCCCTTCCAGACTGCGGCAAGTTGGTTTGAATTGGATCTCAAGAAAAAATGGTGGCTAGGTCTTGCCTTTTGTTGTCTGGCGCGGTAGCGTTCCGACACGTCCATGTCGCCAGCGACAGTTACGGATTGTAAGATGATTGGAGTCCGCCACCTAGGGGAATACCATTCACTGAACAGCCGAATCTTAAAAAACAGCGGATGGAAAAGGTAAAACCTGACCACATGCCTGATCCAAAACGCAAGATTTACGCCTATATTTACAATTGTCGTATAGAGGATTACGCAATGCTAGAGTTCACTACAGAATCTTTGCCAAAGGCCGTTCAAAGAAGGTTCTACGAAGCGGGCTGGGGTATGGAAATGGCGCGACGGGGTTTGAAACCCAATGCTCCAACTTAGCCGGCAAGTCATTGATTTAAAGGAATCTGCGCGGTTAGGCCGCATAGCGGCCACCGAGATTAGCCGGGGGTTTTAACCCCCGGAATGTGGCGGAAGGAGGCGATCCGTCGCATAGCGACGGTTGAAAGACGCCGCGACCGATTGCGTTGCCGAGTATTTCAGCCGTCGCTACGCGACGGAACCCGCGCCTTGTCGCGTTCCGGGGGTTGAAACCCCCGGCTACCGTCAGTTGCCGCTATGTGGCTTGGCCCAGACGGCAACGGCCTTATCATCTGCCCACGCGGTCTATCATCCTAAAAACGGCAGTTGCAACGCAGAAAAAGCCGTTCGTGCTGAGCCTGTCGAAGCATGAACGGGTTTTGGGGGCAGGCAACTGCCGTTTTTAGGATCATAAACTTAAGCTAGCCCGGACGGAATTTGCGGAGTCCGGGATGATCGAAATCCGGCATTGGGAAATTGTCTTGGGTATAAAGCAGAGGCCAGATGTTGCCTTGGCTCTTTCATTGGTAATGAGGTCAGCATGCGAAAACAGACGATCCAATATTGGTAGTCCTTGATGCCTTGATTGCAGTGAGCAAACGTCTCAGTTTGCACGAAATTCGGGAACACATGGATTCCGAGGAGTTTTTCCATCAATACAGCCAGGGGCTGCTATCGGACGACGCAGACCATGTGGAATGGGCGAACGATTACCGACACTATCTCAGCTTACGCCAGGAATTTGAAAACAGGTTGAAACATGCCGCATGAGGCATTGAAAAATTATCTCGGTGGCATCGAACACGCTATCCTTCAGTGTGGCGATACACATGTGGAACGTTATGTTGAAGAAATTCTGACGCCGGAACGGGCCAATCTGCGAATCCGGCTCCGCGCCTCGAACGGGGACTTGCTAGAAATTCATGAAGCCGTGGTGATTGTTGATGGCGAATTGGCCCATCTCGATTATCGCTATCACTGTCAGGACGGAGAGAACCATCTACGATTCCGCTACGACAGCACGCCGCATTTTCGCGATCTGCCAAGCTTTCCGCACCACAAACATCTGCCGGACGGACAGGTGGTCGCCACCGACAAACTCAGTATGGCGAAAGTCACACAAGAAGTCATGGCAAACACTTGGAGATAAGGCTTGAATCCTCCTACCGAGTCATGGGATCAACTCTTCCGCCGTTTCCTACGACGCGCCGCAGGCAAAGAGAACGGATTGGCCCTTGCCGGCCGCTACGGCGCGGCTTTCCCCCAGGTTACCGCGAAGTGACGCCGCCGCGATTGGCGGGTAGGGACGTGCTGCATTTGCGGCGGGTCGCCGAGTCCGGGGAAGATGCGTTTGAATTATGGAAAGCCGGACACCGGCATTGGCTGCGGCTGTACAGTCTGCGCGGGCGATTTCTCGACGAACTGATGCCGTTCCTGGCCGGCCTTGGCCTGCGTGTGGCCGACCATGTCCAGTTTGCCCTGCCCTTGCCGGGCCAGTTCTTGCTGGTCACCAGCTTCTCGGTGCAGCCCGCGCAGCCGGAGGCGCTGCCGCTTTCGGGGCTGAAGAAAAACCTGCTGGAAGCCCTGCGGGATCTGCTGGCCGGACGGCTGGAGAACGACGGGCTGAACGGGCTGCTGCCGCTGACCGGGCTTGCGGCCCGTGAAATCGAGGTGTTCCGGGGCTACCGCAATTACTGCTTGCAGTTGGGCAGCCGTTTCAGCCGCGAGAGCTTCCAACAAGCCCTGCTGCATAATCCGTCCATCGTCCTGCTGTTGCACCGCTATTTCCAAGCCCGCTTCGATCCGCACAGGCCCGCAAGCGATGATGAAGACGCGCTCACCGCCGTGCGGATGGAAATCGCCGCAGCCTTGGACGCGGTGGCCGATAGCGTGGAAGACCAACTCCTGCGCGAGCTCTTCAACCTGATCGACGCCACTTTGCGCACCAACCACTACCGGCGGCGTAATGGGCAGGATTATTTCCTGGCGTTCAAAATCGGCAGCTTAGGCATCCTCGACCTGCCCTCCTCCGGCCCTTTGTTTGAAATCTATGTGCATTCCGCCAAGATGGAGGGCATCCACCTGCGCGGGGCGAAGGTGGCGCGGGGCGGCATCCGCTGGTCAGACCGCCCGGATGATTTCCGCAATGAAATCCTCGGCCTGATGCGCACCCAGACGATCAAAAATGCGCTGATCGTGCCACACGGCGCGAAAGGCGGCTTCATCGTCAAGACCCCTTGCCGCAACCGCGAAGAGTGCCAGCCCCTGGCCGGCGAAGCCTATGCCACGTTGATCCGGGGGCTTTTGGATCTGACCGACACTATCACCGACGCCGGCATGGCCCGTCCTCCTGGTGTGCTGGCCTACGACGGCGACGACCCTTATCTGGTGGTCGCCGCCGACAAGGGCACTGCCCATCTGTCCGACACGGCCAACGCCATCAGCCGGGAATATGGCTTCTGGCTGGGCGACGCTTTCGCCAGCGGCGGCAGCCATGGCTACGACCATAAAAAGCTGGGCATCACCGCCCGTGGCGCTTGGGAATGCGTCCGGCGGCATTTCCGCGAACTGGGCCGTGACATCGGCCAGCCGTTCACGGTGGTCGGCATCGGCAGCATGGATGGCGATGTGTTCGGCAACGGCATGTTGCTGTCGGCCTCGATCCGCCTCAAAGCCGCCTTCGGCGCGAAGCACATTTTTCTCGACCCCGCGCCGGGCGGCGAGGTTTCCCTGCGCGAGCGCCAGCGTCTGTTCGACCTGCCAGGCTCCACTTGGGACGATTACGACCGCAGCCTGATTTCACCGGGCGGCGGCGTTTTCCCGCGCAACGCCAAGGATATTCCGCTGGCCGCGCCCGTGCGCGAATGGCTAGGCACGTCGTACGACTCCATCGACGGCGAAGGGCTGGTCTGCCTGTTGCTGGCTGCGCCGGTCGATCTGCTATGGCTGGGTGGCATCGGCACCTATGTCAAAGCCAGCGCGGAAACCCACGCGGAAGTCGGCGACCGCGCCAACGACGCGGTCAGGGTGGACGCCAGCCAATTGCGGGCCAAGGTGGTCGGCGAAGGCGCGAACCTAGGCTTCACCCAAAAAGCCAGGATCGAATTCGCGCGGGCGGGCGGCAGGATCAACAACGACGCGGTGGACAATTCCGGCGGCGTGGACTTGTCCGACCATGAAGTGAATTTGAAAATCCTCATGGCGGGGCTGGAACGGCGGGGTGCCGTCGCCGACGGCAGGGAACGCGACCAGTGGCTAGAGGCGATGACGGACGAAGTCTGCCGCCAAGTGCTGGCTGACAACAACCGGCAGAGCCGTTGCCTCTCGCTGGATCTGGAGCGCTGCCGCCGCGACGCCGCGCCCTTCATGGAAGCCGCAGAGCGGCTGGCGAACGCCGGGGAATTGGATCGCGCCGCCGAATCCTTCCCCACACATAAGGAAGTCCTGGCGCGGCAGGACAAAAGCCTCGCCCGCCCGGAACTCGCCATGCTGATGCTCCACAGCAAATTGGCGCTCAAGCAAGCCCTGTTGGAAAAGCCTGGCTTTCTCGAAATCCCCCCTAACCCCCCTTTTGCAAAGGGGGGATCAAAAGTGATGGATGCCAAGCCCCTCTGCCTCCAGCCTTGGCTTGCCGCTTACTTCCCCCAGGCATTGCGCGAACGCTATGCCGAAGATCTGGCCGGCCACTCCCTGGCCCGGGAGATCACCGCCACCGCGTTGACCAACACCGTCATCAACCAAGCCGGCTGCGGATTCCTCGCCTGGGTGGAAGAGCCAGACGGCAGCTCGTTGGCCGATGCCGTCAATGCTTACCTGGCTTTCGACGGAATCCTCGACGGCCCTTCCGTGCGCGGCAAGATCCGCGAACTGGAGGATTCGCTACCCGCCGAACGCCAGCACAGGCATCTGTTGGGGCTTGAAGATCTGCTGGCCGACTATTGCCGCTGGTCATTGGGGCAAGGACGGCCACTTGGCCAGGAGACGATCCCGGCTTGGCAAGCGCATTGGCGGCAATACCTGGACTTTCTTCCCGAAACCCTGGCCCCGGCGGAACGGACAGCGTTCGAGGAAGAAAAGGCAGGGCTGGAGCGGCAAGGACTTGCCGGGCGAATGGGATGCTGGATGGCGCTGTTGGATCGACTGGGCGATTTTCCCCTGCTTGCCGATCTGGCCACACAAGCCCAGGTGTCACTGCCAGAGGCGGCGCGGCGTTACCGGGCGGTCGCCGAATGCTTAGGGCTGGCGGGGATCGAGCCTTTGCTAGATCGGGTGGCGGCGCGGGATGCTTGGGAAAGGCGGGCGCAAGCGCTGCTCAAGGGGCGCTTCCGCCACAACTTGGCCCGCTTGGCCCGAGCCTTGTCCGAAGCCGGCCAAAGCGACCCGCAAGCGTTCATCATCCAGCGCGGTGGGCGGCAGCGCCTGCGGCGCTGGCAACATCTGCGGCGGGAGACGGACGAGGCGGGCGCGGCTTCCCTCCTGCCCTATTTCGCGCTGGGCGTGGAATTGGATAATCTGGCTGAATGTTGCGGCGTTTAATCCAAACTAGCCAAATCGTCCGCCGTCTGAAAGCGCGTCGAATCCAGCCGGCGATGGGCAAGGGCGGGAAAGGTTTCCCGTTGCTGGCGTTGGCTGTCCAAATCAATCTCGGCCACCACCACACCCGGCGCAGTGCCTAGCCGCGCCAAGACCGTCCCCCAAGGATCGACGACCAGGCTGTTGCCATAGGTTTCCCGGCCATTTTCATGCAGCCCGCCTTGCCCGGAGGCGATGACATAGGCCAGGTTTTCCACTGCCCGCGTCCGTAGCAGCAACTCCCAATGCGCCGCGCCGGTCTTCGCGGTGAAGGCGGCGGAGACGGCGAAGATTTCGGCCCCGGCATCGGCCAGTTGGCGGTAGAGTTCGGGAAAACGCAGGTCGTAGCAGACCGTCACGCCCAGTCTGCCGAACGGGCTGTCCATGACCAAAGGCTTGTCGCCGGGGGCGATGGCGGAAGATTCGCGGTATTGCTCGCCGCTGCCCGGCAGGTCCACATCGAACAGGTGGATCTTGTCATAGCGCCCGACACAGTTGCCGTCGCTGTCGAACACGAGGCTTGCGGCATAGACCTTGCCGGGCGAGGCCTGGATCGGGATCGTCCCGCCGACCAGCCAGACTTTGTTTTTGTCGGCCAGATCGGCGAGAAAATCCTGGATCGGGCCGTCACCATCGACTTCGGCATAAGCCAGCTTGTCGGTGTCCTTGTGGCCCATCAAGGCGAGGTTTTCCGGCAGCACGACCAAGCCCGCGCCTTCGGCCTTGGCCTGCGCGACGAGTCCTGCGGCAGTCTCCAAATTGGCCGACACATCGATGCCTGCGGCGTATTGGATCGCTGCGACGCGATGTTTGCTCATTGGATTTTCCTTAGGGGCTGGGGTTTGGATAGGCCGAATGGATTGCCTCGATCCGCTCCAGCACTTCCGCCGAAAGCCGGACATCCATGCTGGCGATGTCGGTTTCCAACTGCGCCAAGCTGGTCGCGCCGATCAGGGTGCTGGTCAGGAACGGGCGGGTGTTGACATAGGCCAAGGCCAGTTGCGCGGGATCCAGGCCGTGTTCTTTGGCGAGATCCACATAAGCCTGGGTAGCCGCCTGCGCCTGCGGGCTGTTGTAGCGGGCGAAGCGCTCGAACAAGGTCAACCGCGCGCCTTCAGGCCGAGCCCCGCCCAGATACTTGCCGCTTAACACACCGAAGGCCAGGGGCGAATAGGCCAGCAAGCCGACCTGCTCGCGGTGGGCGAATTCGGACAAACCGATTTCAAACGTCCGGTTGAGCAGGCTGTAGGGGTTTTGGATGCTGACGATCCTCGGCAAGCCTTGTTCCCTGGCATGTCGCAAAAATTCCGCCACCCCCCAGGGTGTCTCGTTGGACACGCCGATTTGCCGCACCTTGCCTGCCTTGACGAACCCGGCCAGCACTTCCAAGGTCTCCAGGATCGGCACTGTGAATTCGTCCGGCTCGTGGCTGTAGCCCAAGCGGCCAAAGTGGTTGGTCGGGCGATCCGGCCAGTGCAATTGGTACAGGTCGATATAATCCGTTTGCAGTCGGCGCAGGCTGCCTTCCAGCGCCTCTTCCAGGTTCTGGCGGTTGAAGTGCGAGACGCCGCCGCGTATATGGGTCGCCTGTGGCAGCAGCTTGGCCGGGCCTGCGGCCTTGGTCGCCAGGATGGCCTGGTCACGGTTGTTGCGCTGCTTGAACCACGCGCCGATGATCGCCTCGGTCGCGCCATAAGTCTCCGGGCGCGGCGGTACCGAATACATCTCGGCGGTATCGATGAAATTCACCCCCAGGCCCAAGGCCGTGTCCAGTTGCGCGTGGCCTTCCGCCTCGGTGTTCTGCTCACCCCAGGTCATGGTGCCTAGGCCAATGACGCTGACTTGAATGTCGGTGTTTCCCAATGGACGGTATCGCATGGCGGCCCACATCTCCTATTATCGATTTTAATTGCTTGACAGGATTTGACCCCAAGCCCATCATTGCCCCGGAATGGGTGTCCAGTCGATTGATATTATTCCTGTAAAGTCCCATTTCAACCAGGGTCTTTGCGTATTCCGCCGCCTCCTTCAAAGCAACTTCACGGGACATTCAAAATGCAGATGACATTGATCTTCAGCAATATAACATCCAGCACTTTTGCGATCAACAGCCAAAGCGGCTTGAACAATGGTTCGGATAAAAATCTTGCGCCTTCGTCCATCTCCGCCGATGGCAGCACCCAGTCAGTGACCGTGACCGGAACCAGCATCAATGGATACGCACAGTACAGCGACGGCCAAGGAAATACTTTCAAATTTAGCTTCAACATGCCGGTCACGGGGGCCAATAGTTTCAGCTTTACTGCCACAAACAACGCTTATGTCGCCGTCATCTCCGGTGATCCGATGGGTACGACCTCAACCAATATCACGGTTTTGATCGAAACGCCAGCGCAGGCCATCGTCACCTTGGCCCCGGATTACTCGAACACCTATGATTTTGTGCGGAGCATGTTTGCCAGCAACGCACGCGGCGTGGATCCCGTGTTGAACTATGCCATTCCGAGCAATCCCAGCTACCCAATAAACCCATCCAATCCTCCGCCCTTCTGTGTGGGCTTTGCCAACCAGACCTCGATCCAAAGAATCGTTGAATTGTGGATGAGCCTTTGGCAGGGCTATGACGCGCCGCAACCCTGCCTCGATACGGATGCGCAAATGCTCCAAATGCTGGATCATTATGTGCAATCTTATGTACCCAATCTATGGGTGCCCAACCTGACTTTCAAAGGCTGGGAGGGTGAACCCAACAACTCCCTGCCAGTATACACCGTAAATGGCTATACGCACTATCCGTTGCTAGACCAGAATAACCGTTGGATTCAGAATAACCTGCAAGTCTTGCTGACTTATCTGGTTTATGGTGCGCATATTGTGCTGATCATGGATCCGACGCAGGTGGGCAGCGAGACGGTCGCCTATGACTTCTATGATTACGCCTATACCACCAGCACCGTCCAAGCTAATTTTGAACAAAAAGTTTGGGATTCCCATTACAGCGGCGTAGGTGGACAGAATAGCGGCATGTCTTATCCCTGCACGGTCATCACCTCCGACAGCGTCCCCAATCCATCACCGCTGTTGTGTTCTATGCTGATTGGCCCAACGGTGCAGCCGATTTTTGGCACATCCCCTTACCAGAATGGGCAAGACCGTTGTGATTTTATGCAATTGGAAGGTTGGCGGCAGTTTGGCTCTTCGTCTTCTGGCTGGCACAATGCAGACTATGCCGCCTACAATGAGACCTTATGGAACTTCTCGACTTATGGCGTTTGCGCGTTCAGCGAGAAACGCGGCACCGCCTTGTTCCTCGCGCCAAACGGTTGGACGGCGAAGCCGCAAAGCGGCACGATCATGCCTCCGTATCTCGGGGCGCAAACGCCGCAGGATTGGTTGCGCTGGGATTTGGTGACATTGCCGCTGTCGATGCAAACGCAATTGGCGCAAGTCACCTCCGCCAACGGGCCGATTGGCGGCAACAAACATAACTCCAGCCCCAACTTTAAGATCGCATCCGCGCCCACCGGCCCGATCACTGTCTGGATGCCGGCAGGGATTACAGCGACCCTTTGGCATGTCATCGGCGGAGGGAAGGATCAACCTGTCGCGACCCTCAACAACGGCACGATTCTGCCGGAAACGGCAATGCAATACGGGAATTACAACTACTATATCGGCGACCCTGCGGGCGCGACCGGTGATTTCACTGTGACATTTGGCTGCTGATCCGCAATGGGACACTTCCGGCTTGTCCTGCTTTCGGTATTCCTGGCCATGCTTGTGGCTTGCCAGGATCGAAAAACGTCCGTCGAACCGTCGGTTTATCTGCTCAACCATGGGGCTTGGACGCCGGTCTTGGCGGTCAATTTTGCCGATGAAGTCGCTCCGCTGGATGGGCTAGGCAAGCCGCCTGCCCATCTTCCCCAGTTGTCGCCGTCGATTGAAGGACTATGGAACTGGCAAGATCCCTCGCGCCTGGTGTTCGTCCCCAAAGAAAAAACCTTCCAGCCGGGGACGCTATTGACGGTCTCTTTGCGGGGCCTCCTGTTGCGCGAGGGCTATTCCCTCAAGCCTCAAGTCTTAAACTACCAAACCCCGATGTTGAGGGTTGTCCGGCAGGATTGTCACTGGCGGGACATTCTGGAAGCGCCGACGCGGCGGCAACTGGAAGCCTTTGTGGACTTCAACTATCCGGTCAACAAGCCCTCCTTCACAGGCACGATAGGCGCAAACCCCTTGCCGCCTTTACCTGATTATTCCGGTTCCCATATCGTCGTCCGCGCCGAATCCCTGCTGCGCCCGGCGCAGGACACAAGCCTCAGCTTGCAGGTCAATCCCGGCACGGTGCGATTGTTGGATCGGGACAAAGACGGCCAGCCCATTCCCGGCGCGGAGGCCACTTTGGCAAAAGGTGCCGACTGCCAGCTTCCCGTCCTGCGCAGCGCTTGGGACAAGATTGATGCGCCGCGACCGCCAACCGTGACCGGCCTCGCTGCGCAATTGAACGAGGGCAAATTGGAAGTCCGCTTGCAAGGCCGGGATTTCAATGAATCGGCGAAAAAAACGGCGGCAGGGGAGGAAGCCAAAACCGGCGTGGCGATCAACCCCGCCATCGAAGGCCGCTGGGCTTACGGCGATTCGGCGGCGGGCGCGGATCTGATTTTCACCCCTGTCCATGCCGAAGCCTTGAAGCCGGGAACCCGCTACGAAATCACCGTCGCTGCCGCCGCGTTTCCGCCGTTGGCGTTCGAGCAACCCAAAGTCACCGCAATCCTGCAAACCCCGGCGATGTCTGGGTCTGTCACCCAGCTCCAGTTATACAGCGATCCCGCCGATCCCAAAACCAAGCGCGTCACCGCCACGCTGGAGTTCAGCTATCCTCCGCAGAAAGACAGCCTTGCGGCCAACGCCTCCGTCCGCCTACGCGTGGAGCCGGCCAAATCATTCAATGATTCCCACGTGCGCTCGCTACCGTTCGACCTGTCCTATGACGAGAAAAACCCCAGGCTCGCCTACCTGAAGACCGCCCCCATCGCCATCCCGGACGAACCGGGCGAAGTGTCTATCCGCGTAGCGGCCGGTTTGCTGTCCAACCTGGGCGGCGAACCTGCGGGCAGCGATTTCGGCAACAACCTGGCCATCCCCAGCGCCCAAGATTTTTTGAAGTTCAGCGCGGCCAGCACCGAGAGCATCATCAAAGATGACGGCGACATCGAGCGGCTGCTGATCCTGCAAACCACCACCCCGTTGAAGGAGCCGCAGGCTTTGCCCAAAGCGGTGGAGGCTTATCTATTGCCCGATTGCCGCGAGGAAAATCCTGACCGCCCGCCGCTATGCGAGCAGAAAGGCATAGGGGAATGGCAAAGCGCCGAGCAAGTGGATGCGGCCACCCTCAAGCTATCCGCCCCTTTCCCGCTCGTTTGGCGTGATCCCAACCAAGAGGACAAGACCCTCCAGTACTTGGTTTTCCAGGCACCAGAGAAACGCCAAGTGTTCATCAAGGTCAATAAAGGCATCGACAGCGCGGACGGCTTCAAGCTGGCCAAGGATGCCCGCTTTCTGTTTAGCCTGGGGGAAAACCAGCGCGAGTTGAAGATTCTGCACAACGGCGCGCTACTCAGTCTGACCGGCTCGAAGAAACTGGGCGTGGCGGTGCGCGGCGTGGACAAGGTGCAAGTCGTGTTGCAACGAATGCTGCCGCACAATATGCACCACTTCGCCCAGTTTACCCGTGGCGACTTCCAGAATCCTTCCTTCAAAATCCCCATTGGACATTTCGCCGAGAAATTCACTTACGACGAGGCATTGCCTGCGGGCAAGGCAATGCAGCGACAGTATTTCGCCGTCGATTTCGCCCGCTTCGCGCAAAAGCAAGGCTATCCGCCGCGAGGGCTGTTCCTGCTGTCGGTGGCCGAGAAAAAGGACAAACCGGACCTCACCGCCGAGCCTTGCGCATCCACAAATTCCCAGGATGAATCCACCAACACCGAAGCCACCTCTGAGGCAGCACAAGACGGGCAGGATGCCCAAGCGGGCTGCGAGGAGACCGCCGCGCCGGGGCAAGAGGCCAGCGAGGGCGAGGACGATGCCGCCATCAAAGACCAGCGCCTAATCCTGCTGACCGATATGGGCCTATTGGTGAAAACCGCCGCCGACGGCCACCAGGACGTGTTCGTCATGTCATTCCGCAGCGGCCAGCCCGTCGCCAATGCGCAAGTGTCGCTGCTGGGCATGAACGGCATCCCGCTGTCTGCCGCGAAGACCGATGCGCAAGGGCGGGTGGTCTTTCCGTCGGTGCTAGGGCTTAAGGACGAAAAAGCGCCATCGGTTTATCTGGCCGAAAAAGACGGCGACCTATCTTTCCTGCCGTATTCGCGGGACAACCGGCTGTTGGACGTGTCGCGCTTTGACATCGATGGATTGCGCGATGCAGCGGATTCGCTCCATGCCTTCCTGTTTTCGGATCGTGGCATTTACCGTCCCGGCGACACCGCCCACATTGGCCTGATCCTGCGCAAACGCGATTGGTCCACCCTGCCCGCCGGTCTTCCGCTGCAAGCCGTCATCACCGACCCGGAAAACCAGGAGGTGTGGCGGCAGACCATCGCTTTCGGCGAGGCGGGTTTTGAGGAAATTGCGTGGGCCAGCCCCGAGGCTGGCAAGACCGGAACATATCGCGTCGAGCTTTTCCTTGCCGATACGGCCAAGAAAGCCAAGAAGGACGAAAAAAAATCCTTAGGACAAACCACGTTGCGTGTCGAGGAGTTCCAGCCGGATCGCTTGCAGGTCAAGACCGAGATTCTGAATGCGCTGGGCTTGGGCTGGATCAAGCCTGACGGGGCCAAGGCCCAAGTCACCGTGCGCAATCTGTTCGGCACCCCGGCGGCGGGCAATCCGGCCAAGCTGGAAATGACTGTGCGGCCTTGGTCGGGACAAGTGCCGGGATTTCCCGATTACCGCTTCCGGGGCAGCCTGGAAACCAATATTCCGCAGACGCCCGAGGAACTGGGCGAGGCCAGCACTGACGCGCAAGGCATGGCTACTTTTGACCTGCCGCTGGCCACCATCGCCGAGCCGATATTTGAAATCGCGCTGGCCGGGGAAGGCTTCGAGAAGGGCGCGGGGCGTTCGGTGGTGAATGTCGCCTCCGCGTTGGTGTCCAGGCAAACCTTCCTGCTCGGCCAGTCCGCCGACGGCCCGCTCGATTACATCGCCAAAAACAGCTCGCGCCGTTTAAAGCTGCTGGCCGTCGGGCCGGATTTCAAACCCAAGGACACGGAAACCGTCGTGGCGGCGGTTTTCGAGCAACGCTATCTGTCCACGCTGGTCAAGCGGGAGGATGGGCTTTACGCCTACCAATCGGTGCAGCGTGACGAGCCGCGCCAAACCGCGCAGATCGTGTTGACAGGCGGCAAAGCGGGCTTTGACCTGCCCACCGACAACCCAGGCCGCTTTTACGTCGTGTTCAAAAACGCGCAAGGCGAGGAGCTGAACCGCGTGGCATATTCGGTGGCCGGCGACGGCAATGTCTCGCGCAAAATCGAGCGCAACGCCGAGTTGAACCTGACGCTGAATAAGGCGGAATACCAGCCCGGCGAAGACATCGAATTGCAAATCGTCGCGCCCTACCAAGGGGCGGGGCTGATCACCATCGAGCAGGACGGCGTGATTGCCAGCCAGTGGTTCAAGGCCGCCGGCACTTCCTCCACCCATCGCATCACCCTGCCGAAAAATACCCGCGGCAATGCCTATGTGTCGGTGGCCTTCGTCCGCTCCTTGGATTCGCGCGAAATTTACATGAGCCCGCTCAGTGCCGCCGTGGTGCCGTTCGCCATTTCCCGCCAGGCTTATGTCAACGACGTGAGCCTGGACGTGCCGGCAACGGTGCGGCCCGGTGGCAACCTGGATGTGCGTTACACCGTCAAGGAAGCCACCAAAGTCGTGCTGTACGCGGTGGACGAAGGCATCCTGCAATTCGCCCATTACCGCAACCCTGCCCCGCTGGATTTCTTTTTCCGCAAACGCGCCTTGCAGACCAAGACCCACCAGATCCTCGACATGATCCTGCCCGATTACGCGCTGGTGCAAAAGCTGTCCAACCCCGGTGGCGACGAAGACGCCGAGACTTTCGGCAAATACAAGAACCCGTTCGCCCGCAAACATAAAGCCCCCATGGCGTTCTGGTCGGGCATCCTCGACGCCACGCCGGGCGAGCATGTCGTTTCCGTGCCGGTGCCGGATTATTTCAACGGCAGCATCCGTGTGCTGGCCGTGGCCGTCTCAGCCGGCAAGCTGGCCGTGCCGGTCAGCCGCAGCGTCGCCAGCAACCCCTATGTGATCCAGCCCCAGCAACCCTTGGCCGTCGCGCCGGGCGATGAGTTCGACATGGGTGTGTTGGTCGCCAACAACACCGGCGAGGCCGGGGAAAAAACGCTGGCAGTTTCGGTTGCGGCGGGCGAGTCCTTGGAATGGCTGTCGCCCAATCCGCAAACCCTCAAGCTAGGCCCAGGCCAAGACGGCACGGTGCGATTCAAAGCTAGGACTAAAGAAAAGCTCGGGCCGGTCGCGGTGCGTTACCAAGTCCAAAGCGGCGGACAGGAGACTAATTACAGCGAGGAGATGAGTATCCGCCCGTCGCAGCCGCTGTTGACGACGCTGCAAAACGGCGTGTTGCGCATCACCGACCAGCAGGCCGGCAAGACGGCCAAGCTGGATCTGCGACGGATGGTCTACGACGAGCAGCGCTACGCCGAATTTGCGGTGTCGGTGACGCCTGCGGCATATCTGCGCGGCCTCGTCGAATACCTGAAAAACTACCCTTATGGCTGCACCGAGCAATTGGTCAGCCAGGCCTTCTCGGCGGTGGTGTTGGGCGGCAACGCCGAACTCGGCTTGTCGGCCCAAGACGTGGATAGGCTGTTCAACCGTACTTTAAAAATCCTGCAAACCCGTTTGAAGCATGACGGCAGTTTTGGGATGTGGTCAGTCGCCAGCCCGGCCCAGCCGTTTTACTCGATGTACGCCACGCATCTGCTGTTGGAAGCCCGCGAGCGCGGCCAAAAAGCCTCGGATGCGATATTCGAGAGGGCCATGGCTTACGCCGACCAATACACCCAGGAACCGCATTACACTTGGCCCGAACATGAGGCCCAAGCCTATGCCCTATATCTGCTGGCCCGCAACGGCCAGAACGTCGCCGACCGGCTCAAGGCGTTCGAGGCCGAATTGGAGCAGCAATGGGGCCAAGGCGGAACCTCCGTCAACTGGGTGCGCTTCTTCCTCGGCGCGGCCTACAAGATCCACCATCTGGATGCCGATGCCGACCGCTTTTTCGGCGAATTCCAGCGGCAGTGGAAGAAAACCGGGCTGATACCGTGGGCTATGCAAGACAGCCCCGAGGTGATGGGCCTATACCTTTATCTGCTCAACAAACATTTCCCGGAACTGCTGGACACGCAAGACCCGCAATTTGGCCGTTATCTGCTCGAACTCGGCCAAGACTTGGCCAAGCAGCGCAGCAACTCCTTCCGAGGCTCGCTGGCCTTGTTGGGCTTAGGCAGCCTATGGAGCCGTTTCGAGCATGAAGCAGGCAAGAGCTTTGATATTGTGGCCGGCCAGCCTTTGCAACCCTTGGCGCTACAAGGCCAGACCGTCAAACGTGCCGTGCTGGAGCAGGCCATGACTCCGCTGGAAGTGCGCGGGGCAGGCGTTTGGAATCTGTATTACCAGTTGACCGAACGCGGCTACGACAAAGCCCCGCCCAATGCCGCCATCAACCAAGGACTCACGATCAACCGCTGGATATTGAATGGGAAAGGAGAAAAGACTGCCGAACTGGATTTGCAGGATAAACTGCATATCCGCCTAGGGCTGCACCCGGACAAACCGATGAAGAATATCGCCGTGGTGATGCTCCTTCCTGGCGGGTTTGAAATTGATTTGAGCGAGGAAGGGCTGGGTTCGCGGAAATCTTTGGAGATCAAAGACAAACCCCTGTGGGAACCGGATTATATCGATGTGCAGGAAGACCGCGTGGTGTTCTTCGGCGATTTGGACGGTGGCGAGAGCTATTTTGAATTCCGCTTGAAACCGCTGAATGCCGGAACCTACACCGTGCCGCCGGTCATGGCCGAGGGCATGTATGACACCGGGATTTTGCATCGGGGATTGGCCGATACGATTAAGGTCAAAGAGTAAGAGGCTATCGTTCCCACGCGGAGCGTCAAAGCCATTAACTTAAGTTACACTCTCGCGTAAAAAGAGTGTGCCTACAGCTTCCCCATATCGGTTCAAATGCACATATGCAAACGTATAACGAGTGAAATCATGCAGAAGCGAATGACAATCTCAATTGACGAAGCGGTTTACGACGGACTTGTGCGCGTTGTCGGCCGTCGCAAGATCAGCCGTTTTCTCGAAGATCTGGCACGGCCGCATGTTGTGGACGACGAACTCGCGGACGGCTACCGCGCCATGGCTGCAGACGCGGAGCGCGAGCGCGACACCCTGGAGTGGGGCGAGGCGCTGGTGGGGGACGTGGGCAATGCGGCGCGGTGAGGTCTGGCGGGTGGACTTCGATCCGGCGGTGGAAAAGGCGATTAAAATCCAGCTAGGAATGAGGTTGTAGCCGTTTCCATCGAGCGGGCATTCTTTTTTGTCTAAAAAATCTTCCGCTATGGTTGGCGAATTCGATTGTTAGACTTCCCGCTTGCCGTTCTTTTGTCCAATGTTCGGGGCTATTTGTGGGCTGGAAGCCGCACCGCGCTTGGGGTTGGCTTCGAAACATTGGACACTTTGGCTCACTTTGTCCAGTCGCAGACATATCCAACAATTCCAGAGTGAAATGCTCAGTTGAAATTTTTTTGTCGTCTGTTCTAATGGCACTCAGGCAAGCCCGCGTAGGGCGGAATAGCGAAGCGTATTCCGCCGAATGTCGAACCGCAGCCATGCGGCGCAATTGCTGCGCAATGCGCCCTACGAATTACGCCTTATCGCGTTGGGCCGCTGTCAACCCCATTTAACAAATGTCTGGCTATCAGAGTAGCTTTTTGAAACATTCGGTAGCCTGGGCAGTAGTGTTGGGTTGCGGCTCTATATGCAACCCAACTACAAGACTTCCCTAACATCTATATGTGAGGATTGGATAATGAAATTTTCAATCAATTTCTCATTGGCTCTTGCATATCTGTTTTTTGTTTGCCTGCTCGTCCCCCAGGCCTCGCTGGCGGGGACTGTTGTCAACTGCCCTGTCGAGCCAGCTTCAAATGTGCCTAGCACCTCCGGGCAGACCTACGCAGGCACTAACTGCACACTAAACACCGCAAACGATTCCGATTCATTCTCCTTCCAGGCCAGTAGCGGTGACACTTGGCAACTTTCTACGGGAATTAACAGCGGCTCTCAGGATATCTGTTTGACACTCTACGACCCAACATTGAAGAAAATAGCCTCAGCATGCACCAGTTTATACTACAAAAATAAATCTGCAGTAATAAAACAAAAGTTGACTACAACCGGTTCATATTCCCTTACGATAATTGAGGCTACTACGGGTTCAGTTAACTACGGGGTGTCGTTGGAACGTCTCTCTCCGACTCCTTCAGACGCGGCTAATGTCGCGCTCAACATATCGGTTAGCGGAAATATTCCCGTACCGTCTGATTCAAATCCCTTCGCTTTTGTGGGCGTTACCAGCGGCCTTTTCCAAGTATCAAGTACTATTCCTAATAATGCCACCAGCGATCTATGTATAAACCTATATGCACCCGACGGATCATTGGCTTCATCCCCTTCGCTTAGCTCTGGGACGAATCCAGTATGCACCAGCATTTATTATAAAAGTTATACCGCCCAAATGCAATTCACGCCGTCCGCAAATGGGACGTACTTGGCGCTATTCACAGCAAGTAATGCCGGGACTGCCAGTTACACTCTAGAAGTCTCCTGTGCGGCCGGCACTTGTACATCCTCATCCCTACAAAACCAGACGATCACTTTCGGAACTGCCCCGACGGTGGTTGTCGGCGGCACCGGCACGGTGTCCGCCACGGGCGGCGGGTCGGGCAACCCGGTGGTTTTCTCTTCGACAACCCCAGGCATCTGCACCGTCAGCGGCAGCACGGTGACAGGCGTGGCGGTAGGCACATGCACCATCGCAGCCAACCAGGCGGGCAACGCCAACTACAACCCCGCACCCCAAACCGCCCAAAGCTTTAACATCGGTGCCGGCATGGGCAACCAGACGATAAGCTTTGGCGCGGCCCCGACGGTGGTTGTCGGTGGCTCCGGCACGGTGTCCGCCACGGGCGGCGGGTCGGGCAACCCGGTAGTCTTCTCTTCGACAACCCCAGGCATCTGCACCGTCAGCGGCAGCAAGGTGACAGGCGTGGCGGTAGGCATGTGCATCATCGCCGCCAACCAGGCGGGCAACGCCAACTACAACCCCGCACCCCAAACCACCCAAAGCTTCAACATCGGTGCCGGCATGGGCAACCAGACGATAAGCCTTGGCGCTGCCCCGACGGTGGTTGTCGGCGGCACCGGCACGGTGTCCGCCACGGGCGGCGGGTCGGGCAACCCGGTAGTCTTCTCTTCGACAACCACGGGCATCTGTACCGTCAGCAGCAACACGGTGACAGGCGTGGCGGTAGGCATGTGCACCATCGCCGCCAACCAGGCGGGCAATGCCAACTACAACCCAGCACCCCAAGCCACCCAAAGCTTTAACATCGGCATGGGCAAGCAGACGATAAGCTTTGGCGCGGCACCGACGGTGGTTGTCGGCGGCACCGGCACGGTGTCCGCCACCGGTGGCGGGTCGGGCAATCCGGTAGTCTTCTCTTCGACAACCACGGGTATCTGCACCGTCAGCGGCAGCACGGTGACAGGCGTGGCGGTAGGCGCATGCACCATCGCCGCCAACCAGGCGGGCAACGCCAACTACAACCCAGCATCCCAAGCCACCCAAAGCTTCACTATCGCCAAGCCAACTTCAACTTCGCTTTATATGGATGAAGCGCGGGTATATCCTCAAGTCATTATGGTTGGCATTTCACCTTCCATTATTGATGTTAGCGATACCTCGTTCGATATTTTAGCGCTGGTTCGTCCGGGCTTATATGCACTTCAAGATGTGACTCTTGGGCAGGGCGCAAGCCTATTCAGTTTTAGTTTAATCCATGTGGGTACACTGCCTAATGGTGATCAGATATGGAAGAAAACCATGAATTTTGATCGTGGTGCTTTTGGCACCAATGATATTCCACTTTCATGGGGTAACGGCAATGGGCAATATCTTGTGAGTGTTACGGATGTAAATCAGCAATCTGTTTCTGCTTATGACTTCCCATTGATAAATAGCGGCAATTTCCCGCAAGTGTCACCCTACATTGATAACAGTGTGACTGGTAGCTTAAGCTCTATAATTCCACCCAACGTAACTTGCCACAGATCGTCATGGCTGGTGTAACGCCATCCATTGTGGATGTTTTGGATACCTCCTTTGATATCATCGCGCTAGTGCGGCCTGGCACCCTACCCATCAGTTACGTGTACCTTAAACAGTCTGGCAACAATCTCTTTTCGTATGCCATGGACAAAAGGCTGGTATTAGGCAACGGAGACCAGCTATGGGGAGTTAATGTCGGATTCCCTGAATATTATTTTGGAACTCAAACGATACCTATTTCATGGGGTACATCGGCGAATCAGTTTAGGATTCAAGCTGTTGATACCTTGCAGCAATCATCACCGCCTTACCCGATATTACGCTCTGGTAGCTATCCAGCTATAAATGCAACGCATTAATAACTATCCAACCGTGTCGGGCAATGCCTTTTTTGTTGCCCGACATGTTCATGGATGGTTACGCCATTGGCATTGGATAAATGTTACGGTGTCGATACTTTGGCTCATGGATATTTGGCAAAAGTTACACCGTCGCATAGGGTTAAGAATCATCCAATAAAACAAGCCAGAATCAGAATAAGACAGGAGCAGTAAAATGAAAAAATTAACTTTAGCGTTAGTATTATCAATATTTTTTATGATTGGTTGCAGTGGTGCGGCAAGCCTTAAAAAATCGTTGTCGGATGTAACTGGTCAAAATATATCTGTGATAAGGTCATACCCGACAAACAAGTTTGTGGCTAACAATGGCAATACAGTTTACACATACTCACAAACCAACCAAGGCGGATCTTCGTGTGAAATATATTTTGAGGTTAATAATCAAAATATTATAATTTTACCATCATATAAAGGAGATGCGTGTAACTCATTTTATAATATAACATATTGAGACCAAAATAATAAATTCCTGCGATGCCAATTTTCTGGTTCTCAATCTCCAGCTTGGGAACCCGGCTTTGGAAGCTCAGCTTCCCGGCTCATATCCAGCCTGGTAGGGTGGGCAAACAGCTCTATCGTTTGCCCACGCGGAACCGGCATAATCGGTGGGCAAGCAAAAAGACGCTTGCCCACCCTACATGGCTACGCAGCCTTCAGCACAAAATCCACATGCACAGCGTCATAGGGAAAAACGATTTTGCCGTCCTCGGTTTTGTCCAGAAAACCGGTGTTCAACAAGGCTTTTACATCGCCATGCACGGCCTTCACATCACGGTTCACGCGCCTTGCCACTTCGCGAATGGACAGAGGCCCGGTGCCGATCAATGCCTTAAGAATTTCCCAGCGTTTCAAGGTCAAAGTCTTCCATAACTGCTGCTCGCTCTCAAAATTGATATGCGCGGCTTGCGGCTTGCCGGTTTCAAACGCTTCGATAAATCGGGCCGAAACCAAATCCCGGTTAGCCACACCGATGGTTATCTCATTCATGAAGTTTTCTCCAATCGGCAAAGCTGTTTTCGTCTAGAACAAGGCGTTCCTTGAGCATCGGTTCCGCTTTCATGTTCGAGAGCGTAACAACAAAACTAGCTGTTGTCAAAAATTCCAACAGAGGTTATGGAGTGAATGGCCGCAATGGAGCATCGCCAAATTACAAAGCCCGTTCGCTATGCCGCAGCAGGTGTTTTGGTTATAACGCTAGCCTGGGCCGCATTAGGCTTGATCCCCCCTCCGCTATTAATCAACCGTTCAAATGCCTCCTGCGCCGTCACTGACCGCGACGGCAAGCTGTTGCGCCTGAGTTTGACCAGTGACGGGAAATACCGGCTGTGGGTTCCGCTGGATGCCATGCCTGTGGCATTGACGCAAGCGACGCTGGATTATGAGGATCATTGGTTTCATGTCCACCCAGGTGTCAATCCGCTCGCGTTGGCGCGGGCGGCGTGGAGCAGTTTCGTGGCGCGGGATCGCTGGATAGGCGCGTCCACGCTGACTATGCAACTGGCCCGCCAGCGCTTTCGGCTGAAAACCCATACCCTACCCGGAAAACTCCGCCAGATCGGCTATGCCTTTTGGCTGGAGCGGCATTTCTCCAAGAATGAATTGTTGGAAGCCTATTTGAATATCGCCCCCTATGGCGCGAATATCGAAGGGGCGGGGGCGGCGGCTTGGATTTATTTCCATAAGCCGCTGGCCGGGCTTTCCGCCGACGAGGCACGGGCTTTGGTGTTGATTCCGCAAAATCCCAGGCAGCGGACGCCACTCAATCCGACCGGCAAACAGGCTTTACAACACGCTTGGCATGTCGTTTATGGCGACGATCCTGGATTTGATCGGCTAGGGTTTAGGCCACGGGAGGATTTGCCTTTGCGGGCGCCGCATTTTGCCGAGCGTGTGTGCCAGCGCGGCGGGGAAAGCCTAGCTTCGACTTTAGACCCTACTGTGCAAGCACTCACTGAGGAATTGTTGGACAGTTTCGTCCGTCTACATCAGCCGCTTGGCATTGCCAATGCGGCGGTGATGGTCGTCCATGCCCCCACTATGGAAGTCTTGGGCTATGTGGGTTCGGCCGATTATCTGGATGCCCGCATCCAGGGTTTTGTCAATGGCCTGAAAGCCCGGCGTTCGCCCGGTTCAACCTTGAAGCCGTTTATTTATGCGCTGGCGATAGACCAGGGTTTGATCACGCCGGATACTTTGCTGAAAGACATGCCGCTGCGGGTCGGCGAATACCAGCCGGAGAATTTCGAGGGGGATTATTTCGGCCCGTTGTCCGCCACCGAGGCCTTGGTGCGCAGCCGCAATATTCCTGCCGTCGCCTTGTCGGCGCAATTGCGCCAGCCTACCCTTTACCAATTTTTGCAAATCGCCGGGCTTAAGCTGCCCAAGGAGGAGACTTTCTATGGTTTGACTTTGGCGATGGGCGGGGCTGAGGTGTCGATGGAGGAATTGATCACCTTGTATGGTTTGCTGGCGAATGGTGGGGAATATCGGGGGTTGCGGGAGAAATCCTCCCTAGCCCCCCTTTTGCAAAGGGGGGAAACCCATGCATCAAAACCGCTGCTGTCGCCGCAGGCGGTTTTTCTGGTTCGCCGGATGTTGGAGGCGAATCCGCCGCCGCAACGCAGTTTCGGGCTGCGCCCGTTTAGCCAGAAATTGCCTGTCGCATGGAAAACCGGCACCTCGTCGGGCCTGAAGGATGCCTGGGCCGTGGGGTTGATGGGGGACTTACTGGCCGGGGTGTGGGTCGGCAATTT
Source organism: uncultured Gammaproteobacteria bacterium (assembly GCA_963753955.1). Taxonomy (GTDB): domain Bacteria; phylum Pseudomonadota; class Gammaproteobacteria; order Methylococcales; family Methylococcaceae; genus Methylumidiphilus. The sequence goes on along the minus strand of CAVWEM010000008.1, from coordinate 206,016 downwards.
CGACGGAGCGCCGAACCGGCAATTGGTCGGGCGGGATCTGGCCGGGCCGCTGCTGTTCGGCATCCTCGAAGCGATCAGCCAGGAGCGGCCCGTGGATCGGGCGAGACCCGCGCCGCCGCCGGGTTTGCAATCGGTGGAAATCTGCCCGCTGTCCGGGGCGCTGCGCTCGCCTTGGTGTCCCCATGGCAAGACCGGATGGATCATCCCCGGCGTCTCGCCGATCAAGACCTGCGCGGTGCATCGGCAGGTTTTCATCAACCCGGCCAACGGCCTGAGATTGTGCCGGGGTGAGGAGGGAAGCGGCCAGCCGCAGATCGCGGAGTTCTGGGATAGCGATGTGTTGGAACTGTTCCGGCTGGCCGGTGTGCGCCGCGCCACGCCGCCGCCGTTTGCAAAGCCTTGCGAGGATTTGGCAGGCGGCGATGCGGGTGCGCATCCGCCCACCATTGTCTCGCCGCTGGCCGGCATGGGCTATCCGATCCGCGCCGGCGGCAATAGCCGCATCGAATTTTCCGGCATCAGCGACGGGGGCCGCCATCGCCTGTTCTGGTTTGTCGATGACACCTATGTGGGCGAAGGCAACACCGTTTTCTGGCCGGGAAAACCGGGCCAGTTTGCCGTCCGCGTCGTCGATGACCAAGGCCAATCCGCCGCCACGGCACTGACCGCCATTCCCGTCGAATAAGCCAGGATATGCGCACCAAAACGGCTCGTTGGCAATCGGCACTTCCCACCAATGTCGCATTTGCGACAAACTATTGCCTAGGCCCAGATCGGTTTTGCCGCCCATCGCCCAAGCCAAGCGCGTCCTCCCGACATCCATAGATACAAGGCATCATCTTTGCTTCATACTGTTCACCCAAGGTCAAACCAATAAGAGGCGAGAAGAATGACGACAAACTCCAGCGCCCGTTCCGATGGACAACCAATATCCCCAGGCGATGACAGCAAGCCACCTCGCCAAGGCTTGCCACCCGAATTGTTTAGCGAAACGGTGCGCCAGGCGCCCATCGCCATTTCCATCACCGACGAAAAGGCCAATATCGTCTATGTCAACAAGGCTTTCACCGAGATCACCGGCTATGCGGCCAAAGAAAGCCTAGGCCACAACGAGTCGATGCTTTCCGATAGAAAGACACCGAGGAAAGTCTACGATGAGCTGTGGGGCAGGCTGCAAGAACAGATTCCTTGGCGTGGACGCCTGCTCAACCGCCACAAGGACGGCCATCCCTACTTAGCGGAACTGATTGTTGCCCCGATCTTGGATTTAAAAGGGGAAACCACCCATTACATCGGCATGCATCGTGACATCACCGACATTTATCAGTTGGAACAGCAGGTGATCGACCAGAAATTGCTGATTGAAACGGTGGTGGACTCCATGCCCATGGCCGACCCTCCTGCTGGACGAAACCGACAGGCTTGTGCTGGATAACCAGGCCTATAAAAAACTGGACAGCGATTTAGGGCTGCGCGAACCTTCCCGCATGTTCCTGGATACATTGCGGGAAGAAATGGGCGAGGAGTGGGAGCGTCTCAGGGCCAAGGGCCTGGGGTTTCGCAACCGGGAGATCCGCTATGACCGGGGCGGTCGCCATGGGCCGCGTTGGTTTGCCTGTTCAGGAACTTGGTTCAACCGGGAGGATGGCAGCGTGGACGCCTTTTTCCATGGCAAAGCCCATAGCTATTTGTTGCTGACCCTGGACGACATCACCCAGCAGAAGAAGAACGAGGCGGAAATCCGCCTGAACGCCCTCAAGGCGCTGATGGCGGAAGAGGAGAAGATCCAAAGCCTGCGGGAAACCTTGTTGGGTGCGATGCACCACATCCAAGGGCCGATCAATCTGCTGAACGCCGCCAAGACACTCTTGCAGCGGCGCGGACAGGAACAGCAAAACGCCGCCTTGTTGGACATTCTGGAACAGATACTGACCGCCGGGGAGGAATCGCTGGCCCGCCTGAAACGTTGCGTCCCGGAAGCGCAAGAGGGTGCCATGGTCCCGGTCAACATCAACCAACTCCTGCACGAAAGCCTGGTCTTGCTCACCCAGCGCCTGTTGGCGGCAGGCGTGGTGATCGACTGGAAACCCACGCCGGTGCTGCCCACGGTCATGGGGCTGGAAAACCGGCTGCGGGCCATGTTCAAGCAAATCCTGGAGAACGCCATCGACGCCATGAACCAGAGCGGCGTGAAGCGGCGTGAGTTGCGCATCTCCACCTGGCCGGACGAGGAAGTTGTCCATGTCTGCATTGAGGACAGCGGCCCCGGCATTGCGGAAAACCTGTGTGTCAAAGTATTCGAGCCTTTCTTTTCCACCAAGAACATCGGTGGGCAACGGCATTCCGGCATGGGCCTGACCATGGCCCAAGATGTCATCAACCAGCACCAAGGCTTGATCCGCTTCGACCAGGCCTATGGGGAAGGCTGCCGGGTGCATATCCAATTGCAAACCCAAGCGCGCCAAGACCTTAAACAAAACAACCATGCCCATGGCTGAACGCAACCAACTCATCGAGCAAGAACTGGAAGCCCTGTACCACGTCAGCAGGATGCTCAACAGCCCCTTGCCGCTGAGGGACAAGCTCCAGGGGGTGCTGGAAGTGCTGCATGAACAGGCAGGCATGCGTTCTGGCATGTTGGCCTTGCGCGAACAGCAGAGTGACGCCCTGGTGGTCTGCTCGGTCCAGCATGGCGGCGGCAATCTCGACCGCCACCCGGTCCGCTACGAACCGGGCGAAGGTCTGATGGGCGCGATCCTGGACGAAGGCTACACCATCGTCGTCGAACGCATCGCCGACGAACCGCGTTTCCTTGGCAAACTGGGCCTGTATGATCCCGCCCTGCCCTTCATCGGCGCGCCGATCCGCGTCGGCAGCGACGATCTGGTGGGCGTGTTGGCGGCGCAACCGCTGGACGGCAGCCTGCTTGGCGAACGCGCCCGTTTTATGGAGATGGTGGCCAATCTGATTGCCCAAAGCGTCGAGATGTTGCGCGACATGGAACAAAAACAGCGCGATCTGACCGAGGAGCGCGACCGGCTCAAACAAAGCCTGCGCAAGAACTACGGTTTCGAGAATATCATCGGCCACACCAAGGTCATGCTGCGGGTGTTTGAGCTGGTTTACCAAGTGGCGAAGTGGAACACCACGGTGCTGATCCGGGGCGAGTCCGGCACCGGCAAGGAAGTCATCGCCAACGCCATCCATTACCACTCCGCCTGCGCCGGCGGACCCTTCATCAAGCTCAACTGCGCCGCGTTACCCGACAATCTGCTGGAATCGGAATTGTTCGGCCACGAAAAGGGCGCGTTCTCTGGCGCGTTGAACCAGCGCAAAGGGCGCTTTGAACTGGCCAACCAAGGCACGATCTTCCTCGACGAAATCGGCGAAATCTCCCTCTCGTTCCAGGCCAAGCTGCTGCGCGTCCTGCAAGAAGGCGAGTTCGAGCGGGTCGGCGGCATCCAGACGCTGAAGGTGAACGTGCGCATCATCGCCGCCACCAACCGCAACCTGGAGGAGGAAGTGGAGGAAGGCCGCTTCCGCGAGGACCTGTACTACCGCCTCAATGTGATGCCCATCAATATGCCGCCATTGCGCGACCGCCTGGAAGACATCCCGGAACTCGCCCAATTCCTGCTGGGCCGCATCTCCAAGAAGCAAGGCGGACGCCCGCTGGAAATCAAGGAGAGCGCAATCCGCCTGCTGATGCGCCATGATTGGCCCGGCAACGTGCGCGAGTTGGAAAACACGCTGGAGCGGGCCGCCATCATGAGCCAAGAAGGCATCATCGACCGCGAGGTCATCGCCCTCACCGGCCTGGAAGATGAATTGTCCCTAAGCGCCCCCGCCGCCAAGCCCGAATTCAACACCGAGGGGCTAGACGAGCGCGAACAAGTCATCGCCGCCTTGGAGCAGGCCGGCTGGGTGCAAGCCAAAGCCGCCCGCCTGCTCAATATGACGCCCCGGCAGATTGCCTACCGGGTTCGGATCTTGAACATCAAGATGAAGCACATTTAACCCCCTCTCAAGCCGTCCCAACCCGTTTCACAAATGCCCATACCCCGGAAAACTCTGCAAGCGGTCATCCACCAATGGCCCGCCGATGGTGAAATGATAGAGGCTTTGCAAAGCCGAATCTTGCAGGCCAAGCAGATCATGCACCGGGTCGTCGAAGAAGCAGCCGATACCAGTGCCGCGCACCCCGGCGGCTTCGGCTTCCAGATAGAGCGCCTGGCCGATCAGGCCGCATTCCCAGAACAGCCGCCGGTAAACCCATGTGCCTTCCGCAAGCCCCGCGTCGAATTCAGCCAGCATCCCTAGGCTAAACGCACTGTCCCCGGCAATGTCTTGCTGGCAGGAGAGCGTTTTCGCCGCTTGCCGCGCATCGGCCCGTACCAGATGGAACAGGCGCAAATGTCCGGGGCAGCCGACGGCGGATTCCCAACCAAATTCCGCTTTCATCGCCGCCCGCAGCGCGGATTCCACCGCTTCGCCACGGCAGAAGACATAGACTCCCGGCGGCAAGCCTTGGACGCGATGGACGAACAACACGAGATGGACACGCGGCGGCCAATTCCAGGCGTCGAAAGGCGGCATGTCGGGCCGGGGCAGAGTGGCGTCGAGGAGGCGGAACAGGATCTTGGCCGGGATGGCGGTCACGCCGTCGAAAGCCTGGGCGCTACGGCGTTGCTTGATCAGCGTGGCCGCAGGGAGTTCGCAAAGGGTCGGTATGATGGCGGGTTTGCCAGGGCGAATGCATTCGCCCCTATCTGTGCGCGGTTTGCGCGTCGCCGCATGGACTTCCTCGATCACCGGCCAGTCGAATTCATGGCGGCGGCTTAAGGCGTTGGCTTGGCCCAGCCATAAGCCTTGCCGTGCCGCCGCCACTAGCGCATCAATCGCCGGTTCCTCCACACTGTCTGGCCCGGTGCCGACCAAGCAGAGCAAATCCGGCACCTCCCGCTCGGCCCCGGCGAAGTCCTGTTCCCGATCCAAGCCCAACAAAGCGGCGAGGTCATCGTCGCCCCAATCGTCCAACAGCCGCACCCGCCAGCCCAGCACGGCGGCGGCATAGCGCAAGGCAGCCAAGGCATGGCCGATGTCGTGCTGGCAATAGCGAAAGGCACGTTCGCCGTATTTCCAGGCTTCCCGCCAGTGGATGGAGCTAAAAGCCACCAACACGCCCCGGAACGGCGGATCAAACCGGCAGCGCCGCTCCAAGGCATGGTCATGGCTGGCATAGTGGTGGACGCCATTCTCCAACCCTGCCACGTCGGCGGAGATGATGTAGGCTTCGGTGGGATGCAGGTTGCCGCTGGACGGATTGCAGCGCAAAGCCCAACGGTCGCCACCGTATTGCTTCCAGGCTGAAAGGCCGAAGGACAGTTCCAGCAACACGCCGATACTTTCCGCATCCAAAACCGCCGGGACGGTTTTTCCCGGATCAAACAAATCGGCATATAAAACTGTTTGCCGGTCTGCCACCAAGGGCAAGGAAATCACCGGCGCACTCTCAAAACGGCGAAACGGGTTGGGCTGGGTGTCCCAATCCAGATAACCGGGACTGGCCGCATACCGTCCAAACGCATGTTTCGTGCGTTGATGGTAGGCCCGTACCTGTTCTTTGGCGCTGCCCTCCGGCAAGTGGGTTGGGGAGTTCATGCCTCTTCCGCCCGCAATTCCTCGGCGAAGCAGCCGAAGGGCAGCCCTAAGTTTTTGTGCACATCCTCGAAGCGCACCAGGAACACACTGCGGCCCTCGTTTTCTTCCAAATGCCCCTTGCGCACAATCACGCCACGCGAGCCTGCGGGAGCCAGCAAGGCATCTTCCGCCACATCTTCCAGCCCGCCATCGTTGTAGATGTCTTCAGCGGCGTAAACCACATCGCCTTCTTCCAGGGTTTCCACGTTGACCATGATTCGTCTCCGGTTGATTGTCGTAAACATTACATCACCCAGGTTGCCTTTGTCGGCATCCTTCAGCACCATCTTTCCCGAACAAAACCAAAAATCCATTTAAAACATGAATTTGCAATTAAAAATAATTGTGGCACGGCGGTTGCCATACCACTTACAAAGACAATGCCACTTGGCCAATGACGGATGGCATCCCCGCGAGGGACACCATCTGTGACAACCACCTAAGCCCCGGAGAAACCCATGCTGACACTGACCGACAACGCCATCAAGGCCATCAACCGATTCATCGCCGGTTCCGAGAACGGTGCCGAGGGCCTGCGCATCCAGGTCTCAGGCGGCGGCTGCTCCGGTTTGCAATACGGCCTCAAGCTCGAACAAGCGGCCAATATTGACGATCTGGTCGTCGAATCCGGGGGGGTGAAGGTTTTCATCGACTTGGCCAGCCAACCGTCGATTGAAGGGGTGACCGTCGATTTCGTCGAGAGCATGGAAGGCTCCGGCTTCAAATTCACCAATCCGAACGCCAAGAACCCCTGTTCTTGCGGCAAATCCTTTTCCTCCTAACGCCTGGAGATATAGCCATGTGGGACTATTCCGATACCGTCAAAGAACATTTTTACAGCCCCCGCAATGTCGGCGCGATGGAAGACGCCAATGGCGTGGGCGATGTGGGTTCGCTGTCTTGCGGCGACGCATTGCGCCTGAGCATCAAGGTCAACCCCGAGACCGAGGTCATCGAAGACGCCAAATTCCAGACCTTCGGCTGCGGCTCGGCCATCGCTTCCTCTTCGGCGCTGACCGAGATCGTCAAAGGCATGACCCTGGACGAAGCCTTGAAAGTCACCAACCAGGACATCGCCGAATATCTGGACGGCCTGCCGCCGGAAAAGATGCATTGCTCGGTGATGGGCCGCGAAGCCTTGCAGGCCGCCGTCGCCAATTACCGGGGCGTGGAGTGGAAAGACGACCACGAGGAAGGCGCGTTGGTGTGCAAATGCTTCGCCGTCGATGCCGTGTTAATCGAGGACACCATCCGCATCAACAATCTGCGCACGGTGGAAGATGTCACCCATTACACCAAGGCCGGCGGTGGTTGTTCCGCCTGCCATGAGGGCATCGAAGAGATTTTGACCAAGGTGCTGGCCGAGCGTGGCGAGGTGTTCGACCCCGATGCCGCCTCCATCACCGCCGAGCCGGAGCCGGAACCCTTGCGCATCGCCGCCAAGGGCGGCATGACCTCGGTGCAGCGCATCCGCCGCATCGAGGCGGTGATCGAGTCCATCCGCCCGAACCTGCGCATGGACGGCGGCGATGCCGAGTTGATCGAGGTGGATGGCAACACCATCTACATCAAGATGACCGGCGCTTGCGCCGGCTGCGGCATGGCGGCGATGACCATCGGCGGCATCCAGCAGCGGCTGATGGAAGAATTGGGCGAGTTCATCAAAGTCGTGCCGGCGGAAAAACTGGCCCATCCTCAAGCTCAAAGGCAGGTGGCCCATGGCTGACATCTATCTGGACAACAACGCCACGACCGCTTGCGACCCGAAAGTGGTGGAGGCCATGCTGCCGTACTTTTTAGAGCAATTCGGCAACCCGTCCTCCATCCACAGCTTCGGTGCCGGCGTGGGCCGCGCCTTGGCGAAGGCGCGCAAGCAGATCCAAGCCTTGCTCGGCGCGAAATACGATTCGGAGATCATTCTGACCTCCTGTGGCACCGAGTCTGACAACACGGCGATCATGTCGGCTTTAAAGTGCTATCCCAGCCGCAAGGAAATCATCACGACCGTGGTGGAGCATCCCGCCGTGTTGGCCCTGTGCGCTCAGCTGGAAAAGGATGGCTACATCATCCACCGCTTGGCCGTGGACAAGAAAGGCCGTTTGGACTTGGACGAATACCGCCGTGTGTTGACGCCCAATGTCGCCATCGTCTCGGTGATGTGGGCCAACAATGAGACCGGCACCTTCTTCCCAGTCGTCGAAATGGCCGAAATGGCCCATGCCCAAGGTGTGCAGTTCCACACCGACGCCGTGCAAGCGGTAGGCAAGGTGCCTATCGATCTGAAGAAAACCAAGATCGACATGCTCTCGGTTTCCGGCCACAAGCTCCACGCGCCCAAGGGCATCGGCGTGTTGTACCTGAAGCGCGGGGCGCGGTTCCGGCCTTTGCTGCGCGGCGGACACCAAGAGCGCGGACGCCGGGCCGGCACGGAAAACGCCGCCTCGGTGGTCGGTCTGGGCAAGGCTTGCGAGCTGGCCTTGGAGCATATCGAGTTCGAGAACACCCAGGTCAAGGTGCTGCGCGACCGTTTGGAGCAAGGCATCCTGTCACAAGTGCCGCATTGCTTCGTGACCGGCGACCCGGACAACCGCCTGCCCAACACCGCCAACATCGCGTTTGAGTATATCGAAGGCGAGGCAATTTTGATGCTGCTGAACAAGCAAGGCATCGCGGCGTCTTCCGGTTCGGCCTGCACGTCGGGATCGCTGGAACCCTCCCATGTGATGCGGGCGATGGACATCCCCTACACCGCCGCGCATGGCACGATCCGCTTCTCGCTGTCGCGTTATAACACCGTGACAGAGATCGACAGGGTAATTGCCGCCGTCCCACCGATAGTCGCTGAGCTGCGGAAACTTTCGCCTTACTGGGGAGAGAATGGGCCTATTACTGAGCCGGAGAAAATGTTCGCACCGGCGTATGCTTGAGAGCCTATAGGGATAACATTGCTTGGAGGGATGTTATCCCTTTTCTAATCAACAAAAAGCAATAGGACTTTGCTATGTGTAGAAAGCGAGTTGATCGAGCGTTAGGATAGCCTGAAGTGCCCTCGTCATTGTGTAGCTTTCCTGTGCAGCGGCCCCATGGCCGACTGTGTGCCTAGAACCCGCTGTACCCGTCTGTGAAACGGGATCGAAGTTAGCAAACGTCTGTGCAGCAAGATATTGCGCAAAGGCATTGGAGAACAGCAATGTGTCGGATTGACCAGCTTTTCGTTCGGCGGACTCCACGGCGAATTTTAGCAACTCTTTGAGTTTCGCTCCTTGTCCTCTGTGGGTCGCCCGGTAGGCATCGTTTAGCACACCTTTTCTATCTCTGTGAGAATAATCTTGATAACTGCGACTGGCTCGTGCCTGTTGTAAGCATTGATGGCTACCATTAAGAGCGCTTCCTTCGCGGCATAGTGAGGTTTCACTATCCAGCGCTCAAGAATCCTTTGCAAGCGCACTTCATCAAACTTAGCCACTATGATTTCTTCGATTTCCGTCAAGTCGAAGCCAGATTCGCAGTGGCGCATGAGGTCTTTAAATTCTCCTGTGATAATCTCCACAAAGGGGAACCAGCCTGAGGATATTAACCGATCAAGCAGAGCTTGATCGGAAATCGCTTCATATAGATGGCGATACCGCAATTCTCGGTGCAGTGTATCGAGAGTTCTGGTAAAGCCTTCGATGTCTAAATTATACCATCGGGATTGAAATCAAATGCGAAGGCGAAGCTCCAAGCCTCCCTAAAGAGGCACAACACACGGTCGCTAGCCTCAATGTTGACGCACGGGAAACTCTTTCCCGTGACATCGGCTATGTCGTTCTCAAAAACGACCGTTCCGTAGGCTATGTTCCGTTTGGGTACAAAAAGGATAGTTTCCGCCGCTGTGTCAACCCAAAGCTCTGCCGTGTTATCGGCTTTTATGACTAGGAGAACGGTGTTGGCGCGGCTCAGGCTAATTATCTTACCCGCTCGTTGTGCCATGGCATTGACAACCGACTCAAAGCCTTCAGCCAGTCGGTGAAACATTGGTTCTTCAGAGGTAAGGGCGAGCCGAGTCCATAGCTTTACGGTTTCTCCTCCGCGAGCCGCTTCTGCCGCGAACCCGCATAGGTTTTCGACGTTAGCAAAGCGTATCGGGTCGCCAAGGTTGCGAATGCGGCCAACAATCCTTGCTGGTTCAATGGCGGCCTCGCCCGCCTCTTGTGTTTGTTCCATATTTTTTCTACTCTTTCTCAAAGGTGGCTGTGGTCAAACTAACGTAATCCAAGAATATCCATCTGCGTCAGATAAATCCGTAAATCGAATTCCAATTGATGATAGTTCGGTTCCATATGGACACATAATTGGTAAAACGCTTTGTCATGTTCACGCTCCTTTAAATGGGCCAGTTCATGGACGACGATCATTTTCAAAAACTCCGGCGGGGCCGTCTTGAACAGACTCGCCACGCGAATTTCCCGTTTGGCCTTCAGTTTGCCGCCTTGCACTCGGGATAAGGTGCTATGTGTGCCTAGGGCATTTTTGATGATCTGTAGATTATTCTCGTAAACCACTTTGCTTATAGGCTCGGTACTGCGCATGTAGCGGTTTTTTAATTCCAAGACATATTCGTATAGCGCCTTGTCGGTGCGGATGTCATGGTTGGCAGTGTATTTCTTGCCCAGCATTTCACCTAAGCGGTCTTGGGCGATGAGTTGCCTGACCTGGATTTTCACTTCTTCAGGATAATGGGCCAAATATCTAAGGGTCGGCATGTTCGGTTTTCTTTAGCGGTTATCCGAGTGGCCCAAAGCCTTGTCCGGCGCGATTTCATCGCGCACCCGCTGCTTCAACTCTTTGGCTTCGGGGAAACGCCCCTCTTGCTTGCGCGACCAAAGCATCCTGCCTCCGCAACGCACCTCGAATATCCCGCCCGTTCCAGGTATCAGCGCGACTTCTCCGACCTCGTACTCGAAGGTCGTCAACAACTCCTGCGCCAGCCAAGCCGCCCGCAACAACCAGCGGCATTGGGTGCAAAATTCAATTTCTATGCGGGGTTTGCCACTCATAGCTTTTCCTGTTTTCCCGCAGCCGGGCCACATCTTCCGCCGTGAGGCCGGTCTTCGCCGCGATGGTGATGTCATCCAAAATATCCAGCAACTTGCCGGCAATGGCTGTTCTCTCCGCAAGAGCGCCTTGCTCAATGCCTTGCTTGAGACCCTGCTTGGTCGCCTTGATGATGGCGTTGCGCTGGTCGTGGATGAAAATTTCCCGCTTCTCCAAATCCTCCTTCTCCTCCGGGCTGAGTTGGGCGATATTGGCAAGATCGAAGGCATGATGCAATGGCGCATCGCCTTGAAACTCCGCCGGAATCGCGGTCAGATCTTTGGCATGGCGGATGAAGTACAGCCAGCGCTCGGCCTGGCTGGCAAGTTGGCCGAGAGGCTTATCGAATTTGGGCAGTTCGATGAACACCAGTTCCAAATCATCTTGCGGGTAGTCCAACAGAAAATCCTTTTCTTTGAGCGTGAAGCGGCTCAAATAAGGCCCGTGGCCGGGGAACATCACGAAGTCGGTCAGGGTCAGCGCGATGACCGGGGCCAGTTCGGTGTAGTCCCCGCCGGTCGGCAATTGCACGGAGTATGCCTTGGCGGCGTTGTAGAGGATGCGCTTTTCGAAACCTTCGACATTCAGCACCTGCATTTCGATGATGACTTGCCGTCCGTCCTTCAGCCGGGCGCGCACGTCCAGATAAGTGTCCTTGATGCCGCGTATTTTCGGCGCAAGCCAGGGGTTGATGATCTCCAGGTCGGCGATGATGCCCCGATGATCGTACAGCAAGCTGTCGAGGAAGTCGGCCAAGATTTCCCGGCTGGTGTCGGAGCCGAAGATCTTCTTGAAGGCGAGGTCAGTCTTGGGATTAATGAAGCGCATGGTGGCGGGCCGGGTTGCTTGAAGATTGGCAAGTTTAGCGGGCGGGCGGGTGGCAGACAACGGATAAAACATGACACCTCTCAGCCATTGTCGCGAACCTGACAAGCCTGGATCGTTTGTCAGCATCGGGTTTTTGTGCGTGATCGGCATTTCCTACTTATTCATATAGTTAGGTAGTTTTTTCTTGATGGCATGGCGGTTGCTCTAAGTCTTGGTGACTAATCCACGCGAGTCCAACATGAACCCCCGCACCGTGACCATCGACGACACAACCCTGCGCGACGGCGAGCAGTCGGCAGGCGTGGCTTTCTCCCTGGAGGAGAAGATCGACATCGCCAGCCGGCTCGACCGGCTGGGCGTGCCGGAGTTGGAAATCGGCATCCCGGCCATGGGCGCTAGGGAGAGGGAGGAAATCCGCGCCTTGGCTGGGCTGGGTTTGAAAGCCCGGTTACTGGTGTGGGCCAGGATGCGCCAGGACGACATCCAAGATTGCCTGAATTTAGGTCTGGGCATGGCGGATCTGTCGATTCCGGTTTCCAGCCAGCAGATTCGGCTGAAGCTCAAGCGCGATGAAGACTGGGCGCTGGCGAATATCAAGAACCTGGTCAAGCAAGCCACCGATAGCGGTTTGGCGGTGTGCGTAGGGTTAGAGGACGCCTCCCGCGCCGACCGGGGCTTTCTGTTGAAAGTCGCGGAGGCCGCCCAGGCCACCGGGGCCGAGCGCATCCGCTTCGCCGACACGGTGGGCGTGATGGAGCCTTTCGGCGTGTTGGATACGATCAAGGCCTTGCGGGCCGCGACCGATTTGGCTGTCGAGATGCATGCCCATGACGACTTGGGGCTGGCGACCGCCAATACTTTGGCGGCGGCGCTGGCCGGGGCGACGCATTTGAACACCACGGTCAATGGATTGGGCGAACGGGCCGGCAATGCCGCTCTGGAGGAAGTCGTCGTGGGTCTACACCAGTTGTACGGTATCGAAACCGGCATCGATCTACGCGACTTCCAGGAACTGTCGGCCCACGTCGAGACCGCCTCGGGTGAGCCGGTAGGCTGGCGCAAGAGTCTGGTGGGCAAGCGGGTGTTCAGCCATGAGGCGGGCATCCATGTGGATGGCTTGCTGAAAGACCTGGCCAATTATCAGGGCGTGGATCCCGCCGTGGTCGGGCGTAGGCATCAATTTATTTTGGGCAAGCATTCCGGCGCTCGCGCCGTGATGAGCGTGTTTGCCGATATGGGTATCCTAATGGAGAAGCGCGAGGCGACGATGTTGCTGGTGAAGATCCGGCAGTTCGTCGATAGCCACAAGCGCCCGCCGGAGACCGGCGATTTGCTTGCGCTGCACGGGCATTCGATGGGGAAATCCGCCCTCACCCCTAACCCCTCTCCCACAGGGAGAGGGTAGTGATAGACAAACTTTAAAACTGAGGCCATGGCCATGAAGATCGAATCCAAACCTGAAAAGCCTACGGACTTGCCGGAAAGGAAAGCGGCGCCGCTGGAAGCCTCCGCGCCTAGCCAGGAAGTTTATCCCTTCCATATCGTGCCGCAGCCTCCCATTCCGGGGCAGACCGGCTGGAGCATCGTGCCGTGGTGAGCGTGTTCATCCCCTCATGCCCCGTGGAGCAATCCCTGTGGGCGCAGATGAGGGAAGACGTAAGCTGCGTGTTCGCCCGTGACCCGGCGGCGCGGAACCTGCTGGAGGTCATCCTGATTTACCCGGGCGTCCATGCCGTGCTGATTTACCGCGTGAGCCATAGGCTTTGGCAAAACGGCTTTAAATTCGCCGCGCGCTGGCTGGCTTTCATGGGCCGCTGGCTGACCAATGTGGACATCCACCCCGGGGCGAAAATCGGCCAGCGCCTGTTCATCGACCACGGGGCCGGGGTGGTGATCGGCGAGACCGCCGAGGTGGGCGACGATGTCACGCTCTACCACGGCGTGACCTTGGGCGGCACCTCCTGGAACAAGGAAAAGCGCCATCCCACCCTAGGCAATAACGTGCTGGTCGGCGCGGGGGCGAAGATTCTTGGCCCCGTCCGCCTTGGCGACAATGTACGCGTGGGGGCCAATTCGGTGGTGAACAAGAATGTCCCGGCCTGCTGCACCGTGGTGGGCATTCCGGGCCGCATCGTCCATCGCAAGGGTGTGCAGATCCAGAATGCCTACGGCATCGAACTCGACCACCATCTGATTCCCGATCCGGTGGGCAAGGCCTTGCATTGCCTGGTCGAGCGCATGGACAAGATGGAAAAGCGCATCACCAAAGCCAGCCGCCCGGCCAAGCAAGATTGCGTCCATTGCGAAGCGGACGGCACCTGCCATGAACATTCCAAGCCAGCACTGTTTTTTGAGGAAGCCTGATGGACTTGATGGATTTCGAGGGAGAAAACCTTTATTTCGAGGAAAACCTCACGCCGGAAGTCGAAGCGTTGATCCAGCAGGCAGGTGGCTTGTACGGCGAGGGCGAGGCGGAACAGCCCTTGCTGGAAGCTTTGAAGCTGGCCCCTGAATCCTTGAACGTGCTGGTGGCGGTGTATCGGTTTTATTACTACCAGCACCGTTTGGAGGATGCCTTGGACATTGCCGGTCGGGCTTTGGCCATCACCGCAGGCCGACTTAACATTCCTTTGGATTGGACGCTATTGGGCCAGGGGCATATCAATGTTGTGCCGGCTTCCGTGGCCTTGCTGCGCTTCCACCTGCTGTCTTTGAAGGCGGAAGCCTTTGTGCTGTTGCGCCTGGGGCGCAGGGAAGAGAGCCGGGCGATTTTGACTAAGCTGGTGGAATTGGACGAAAAAAACCGGCTGGGAGCCAAGCAGTTGTTGGAAGTGGCTGAAGAAAATCCCCCCTAATGCCTCAAGGGGGGGATACATTTTTTCTGGTTCCCACGCTCCAGTGTGGGAACCCATCGGATCGCTCCAGCTATCTATGCGGCGCGAGAGCATCATAAACCTACAGTCGTTCCCACGCTGGAGCGTGGGAACGAGAAGAATGAGGAAATCACCATGAGCCTAGAAGACGATCTGGAAAGCCTGGAATCCGCCGAGGATTTCCTCAATTACTTTGAGCTGGAATACGACCCCTCCGTGGTGCAGGTGAACCGCCTGCATATCTTGCAGCGCTACCACAATTATCTGGCGCAAGGCGAAGAAGCGCTGCCCGAGGACGAGAAGGCCAAGCGCGAGGTGTACAAACAGCTGTTGTCGCGGGCCTACCAGGATTTCGTGGTGTCGGACGCCCTCACCGAAAAGGTGTTCAAGGTCTTCCACATGCACGAACCGCAAGAGACCTTTGTGCCGGTCGATGGCTTGTTTAAATAAAATCCTCTTCCCCGGCCCCTCTCCCAAAGGGAGAGGGGAATTGTTGATATTCAGCATGAGCCAGCCATGTGCGAAGAAGGCTACGAACGTTACGACTACGGCGATGAGGTGCGGGTGACCCGCAATGTCCGCAACGACGGCACTTATCCGGGCATGGACGTGGGTGCGCCCTTGGTGCGCCGGGGTTCGGTGGGCTTTGTGGTGAACGTCGGCACTTTTTTGCAAGACCAGGTGATTTACTCGGTGCATTTCCTCAACGAGCAACGCTTGGTCGGTTGCCGCGAAGAGGAGTTGATACCCGCCGACGCCCCCTGGACACCGAGCCGCTATGAGTTCCGCGACAAGGTTTTAAGCCGCATCAACCTGTCGGTGAATGGCGAGATCGTCGCCGCCGTCGGCGACCAGGGGGAGATCCTCAAGGTCTTGCGCCACGAGGATCCCGCCCAAGTCCAATACCATGTGCGCTTTCCGGGCCGTACCCTGCAAGTGCCGGAAGATGTTTTAGCGCCTTTAGAAACAAAGGAGGAAACCCGTGGAAGTGACGACCAGCCCGACTGAGTCCCTGCCGGTTGAAATGCCTTACAACCGCTTGAGGACTGCTTTGATGCTCTACGGCAAGTCCTTGGCGGAGCTTGAGCCAGAGGAATCGCAGCGTGTTAAGTCTCAGGCGGAGAAGGAATACCAGATCGAACAATGCATCCTGGAAGCCCCCGAAGCCGTCGGCGTCATGGTGGGCGAGGGCGAGCTGGAACGGGCATTGGCGGAAATCCGGGGGAAATACCCGGATGAAGAGGCGTTTCGCGCCAGCTTGGAATCCAGCGACTTGGATGAAAATCGGTTGCGCCTGGCACTTGCACGGCAGTGCAAGGTCAACACGATCCTCGACAAGATTGATTCTGCGACGCCCGTCGAGATCGACGAGGTGGAGGTCGGCATTTACTACCATGCTCATTTCCAAAAATTCCAACAACCGGAGCGGCGCGACACCTACCACATCCTCATCAGCATCAACGAGGATTTCCCGGAAAACTCCCGCCCCAGGGCCTTGGAGCGCATCTTAGGCCTAGCCGACAAACTGGCTCGCAAGCCCCATCTGTTCGAGGAATTGGCCGGCAGGCATTCGGAATGCCCCACCGCCATGCGCGGTGGGCGCATCGGCCAAGTGCGCCGGGGACAATTGTTCCCGTCCTTGGACCAAACCCTATTCCGCCTGCGCCCCGGCCAGTTGAGCGAGGTGGTGGAATCGGAAATGGGCTTCCATCTCCTGCTGTGCAAGGCTATCGAGCCTGGCGCAAACCCTCTCTTTGAAAAAAGCCACGCCGCATATCCGCAAAATTCTGGCCGAACGCGTCCGCGAAAGCCGCAGGCGGCAATGGATCGCGGGACTGATTCCAACATTTAACGGGGGAACGCCCACATGACTCAAACCACCAGCCATGCCCATTGCTCCTTCTGCGGCACCGAACAATCTCCCGCCACCCCGCTCATCGCCGGTTTGGAGGGTTCAATCTGCGAGGCCTGCGTCAAACTGGCCGACCAGGTCGTCACCAACTGGGGACGCAAGAAGATCTTGACCGAATTGCACGGGCCGATTCCGAAACCCGCCAAGATCAAGGAGATCCTGGATGGCTATGTGGTCGGGCAGACCCTGGCCAAGGAAATCCTCGCCGTGGCCGTGTACAACCACTACAAGCGGCTCAAGCACGAAAGCGGCGATACCGGTTTCAGCCATATGCACACCGAAGTGGAGCTAGGCAAGTCCAATGTCCTGCTGGTCGGCCCGACGGGAACGGGCAAGACTTTGCTGGCCTCGACATTGGCGAAGATTGTCGGTGTGCCCTTCGTCGTCGCCGACGCCACGACACTGACCCAGGCCGGTTATGTGGGCGATGACGTGGAGCATATCCTGGTGCGCCTGTTGGAAGTGGCGGAAGGCAATGTGGGCCGGGCGGAATGGGGCATTGTCTACCTGGACGAGGTGGACAAGCTGGCCCGCAGCCCGGAGATGGCGACCCACACCCGTGACATTTCCGGCGAAGGTGTGCAGCAGGCGCTGCTGCGGCTGGTGGAAGGGGCGCAGGTGAAGGTGTCGATGAAAGGCAAGAAACGCGAGGGTGGCGACGAGGTCATCATCGACACCCGCAATATCTTATTTCTAGCAGGCGGCGCGTTCCCTGGCTTGGAAAAACATGTGGCGAAACGCCTAAGCCCGGCCAAGTCCGGCATCGGCTTCCACGCCAGCCCGGTGGATACCGATGCGCAACCGGAACTGGAGGAATTGCTCAACGAAACCCAGCCCGGCGACCTGCGCCTGTTCGGCTTGATCCCCGAATTCATCGGCCGCTTCCCTGTGCTCGCCCCGTTGGAGCCGCTGGACGAGGAGGCTTTGATCCGCATCCTCACCGAACCGAAGAACGCCTTGGTGCGCCAATACCAAAAGCTGTTCGCCTACGAAAACGTTAGCCTGGAATTCACCGAGGAAGCCCTGAAGCGGGTGGCCCAAAAAGCCATCGAACGCGACACCGGTGCCCGTGGCCTGCGCAGCATCTTGGAGCAGGTCTTGCGCAAACCGATGTTTGAAATCCCCTCCCTGTCCGGCATCGAACTCTGCATCGTGGATGAAGATGTCATCGAAGGCAAGGCTGAGGTCAAGACCACGCCGGTTGACTTGCAAACCCTGGCCGAATCCACCGCCGCCGAGCCTGAAGAACAGGCTGTGCCGATGCAGGCGTCAGGTATTTGAATGATGCGGGGCGGGTTATTTAACCCGCCCTGGGGATTTTAATCATTGGCGCAACATTTGATGGGGCAGCCTCAGAGCCAAAATTTTACGGACGGGGCGGATGCCCCGTCCGGCAGAGGGATAACATCGCTTCAAGCGATGGTATCCCTGTCGCAAACCCGACAACTGTTCCATTCCGAAGCCCCCCTGGTCAGACATAAATCTTAAATGTCTGATTTTATTGGCGCTCAAAAATGGCATATATCCTGTATTGGATAAGCCATCAACCCACACTAATGAGGAATAATCATGCTGCTTAACCGTTACGATGAGAATGCGCTGCTGACCAACGCCAACATCAAGGACAAAACCACCACCCCAAACTTGGATGCTTTTCGCGGCGATCTGGTGTTGGAAGAGGGCGAGATAGCGGATTCCCTTGGCAGACGCCTGCCCCCCCTTTCTTTCATCAAGCAGGTGGCAATGTTGGCGGGGGTGGATAAAATAACCTTCATATCCGGGTTTCTCGAAAAGCTGGAATACCTGCCTTTGTTTTATGAAAAATACGGCTCTGATGTGGCGGAGGAGTTGGCTGTGGTGTTTTATGTGGAAAACATTCCCAAACCTATCCAAGTCAAATACCATGGCATCCACCATGTGTTGCTGCCGATGATCGAAGGCGAGGGTACGGTTTGGAATGCGCTGAACGAGGAATTGGCGCTGGAGAAAACCGATTTCAAAGGCCAAAGCGCCGCCGACAAAGTGATTACCGTTTATAAAACGGTGAAAACGGATTATAAGCCGAAATACCCGGAGGTCTCCTGGGAAGAAGCAGTCGGTCAAGTGATTGAAGTTAAGAAGGAATTGCGCGGGGCGGTTTGATTTTCACTCCAATCTTCTTGCGGGACATTAGTCCGACCCCGGAAAATCCACTTCGTCGAGTGCCTGCCACGCAACGAAGTGGGCAAATTGGGCAAGGCGGAGATGGAAATACTCTAAAAGTTGAATGTCATGGCCCGCACAGCTTGGCTCTGGAAGTTCTCCTGCCATTCCTTCCCGCTCAGTTTTTCGGCCAAGGCCACGGCGATATGTTGGGGAGCGATCCCAAGGGATCGATTGCGGCCCAACCCCTGCACACAGGATGGGCAGTTGGTGAGGAGGGTGGCCTGGGCCTGTTCCCGCAGGGTTTCTTGCAGGGATTCCCGCTTGCGCACCAGCATCGCGCCAGTGATGTCGGGGCGGGACAGGGACAGGGTGCCGGCTTCTGAACAGCAATTGGGAACCGGCGTCACCTCGCCGAAGCCGCCCAGCTTGCCCAGCACCTCGCGGGCCTTGCCGCCCAAGGAGTCGTGGCAGGGGGCGTGGTACAGATAACCGCCCTCGCCCTCGAATTTCAGCCCGCGCTCCAAGGCATAGCGGGCGATGTCCACCAGCCTACCGCCAAACAGCTTGGCCGCCTCCATTTCCGCCAACCCTTCCCGGCAAGTGCCGCAACTGACCACACAGCCATCGAAATCCAGATGGCTGAACATGTCGCGGATTTGGTTGAGCAGGATGGTCACGCGCAGTTCGTTATGGGCATGCATTGCGGTCTTGGCGTTGGCTTTCAACGGGAAACCGCAGCACAGGAACGGCGGAGGCAGGACGACCCGCGTCTTCGCCGCCAACAACACATGGATGACGGCCATGGAGATCGTCGAGACCATGCGCTCGGAGCCACAGCCGGGGAAATAAAACACCGTGGTTTCAGCTTTCCCCTCCGGCTCGAACACCAGCACCTGATCCGCCTCGCATTTCGGCACCACATCGCACAGGGTCTTGGCCGGCACCGTGGGCAGGGAAGATTTGAGCAGCCGCAACGGATAGTAAGGCGATGGGCCTTGCTTGGGTTGTAAGGGCTTGACCAGCGCCGAGGCGATTTGCTGGCCTTTGATGCCGACCCGCAACACCGTGGCGCGGAAGACACTGTTGAAGGCGGGGGAGCGGTTGTTCAGATAATACAACGTCATCTGCGTCGCCACCGGCGTATGCTTATAGCCCCAGTCCGACAGGATTTTGCGTTCCAGCACCGAAACCTCGCCCGTGTCGATGTCCACCGGGCAAGGTTTCAGGCATTTGTGGCAGGTCGTGCAATGGTCGGAGACCTCCTCCAGCCAGCGCAGCAACTCAAATTGGGTGGAATGCTCGCGTTGCGCGTCATACAGCAGGGCCTCGATGACGGAACCGATGGCGAGGTTCTTGTTGCGCGGATGGTAGAACAGGCTGCCTGCGGGATGGAACATGCAGCAATCGGGCTTGCACTTGCCGCAACGGACGCAATGGGCAATTTTCTTCGCCAATTCTTCCAATTGCCCATGGCGCAGAATGCGGGCTTCCAATTCCAGCAGGTTGAAGGACGGCGTGAACAGCAGGTCTAGGACGGGCAAATCTTCCAATTTGCCGGGGTTCATGATGCCTTGCGGATCGACCTCGCGGCGGTGGGCGGCCAGTTGGTCGAGGATGTCTTGATCCAGATATTTGAGTTTGGTCACACCGATGCCATGTTCGCCCGACACCACGCCGCCCAAGTCCACGACTTTCGCCATAACGATGTCGATAACCTCCGCCGACCGATCCAACATGGGCCGGTCGTTGGAGAGTACAGGCAGGTTCACATGCACATTGCCATCGCCGGCATGCATATGGGTCGCCAACACGATGCGGCGGTCGCGCACATCCTGGTGCGCCTTGTCCAGGCTTTCATTGAAACGCTCAAAGCCACGCAGCAATTCAGCCAGTTCTTGGCGGAAGTGGGTGATGACGGCCAAGCTGCGAAGAGTCTTCTCGTTGGCTTTGCCCAACGCCTCGCGGGCTTGCGCCAACAAAGCCAAAGCCGACGGCGCTTTGGCCGCGAAGGATTCGGCGTCTTCTTCCGCTTCCGGTTCACCCAGCAGCTTGGCGGCGCGATCCAGGAATCGCCCTTGGGCGTAACGCTCTTCGTCCACATTCACGGCGTCAATGAAGCGGGCAAACTCGGCCAGCGCTTCCAGCGGGATCACGATGTCTTCGTTGAGCTTGAAGGCGTTGGTGCGGCGGGCGATGGCCCCGAATTTCTTGCGGTCGGCCCAGAAGCGCGTCGCCTCGGCTTTGTCCCGCGCCTCGAAAAATTGGGAATTGGGATAACGCTCCAACACGGCCCGAATCTTCTCAACGCCGCGCCGCGCTTGCTCGTCGGTATGGCCGGCCACGTCGATAATCAACACGGCCTTGGGCGTTTCGGCACGAGTCGATTTGACTTGGTAATGGATGGCGCGGACATATTCATCGTCGAAATGCTCCAAGGCCAGCAAGGTTTCCTCGCCTTGGTCGGGAAAGGGAAAGGCATAGGATAGATCGAGAATCACGCGGCTGGCCTCGTCCATGTCCTGGCCGAAGAATTCCAGGCACAATGTCCGGGTGGCTTCGTATTGCGGATACAGGATGAACTCCGCCGAGGTAATCAGGCCGTCCGTGCCTTCCTTCTGCAAGCCCGGCACACCCTTCAAAGCTTTATTGGTGATGTCCTTCCACAAACCTTTCTTGCGGATTTCGCTGCCTTTCAGTTCGACGCGCTTGATCGGTTGGCCTTGCCCGTCGCTGACCTCAAAACATATGTCATCATTGGGCAGAATCTTGCGCAATTGATGGTCGGTGCGGCGGATCGTCCAGCGCTGGCCACCCGGCATCGCCATGTTCCAGCCCAGCAGATTGTCGATGCAGGTTCCCCAGCGCACCGCCATCTTGCCGCCGGCATTCTCGGCGACATTGCCGCCAATGGTGGAGGCCCAGGAGCTGGTCGGGTCGGTGGCGAACACCAAGCCGCGATGGCTGGCGTATTCCATGGCCTTCTCCGTCACGACGCCGGCTTCCACATGCAACACTTGCGCGGTCGCCGTGCTGCCGTCTTGCAGCGGGAACTGACGCTCTTCGGTGCCTCTGATCCGATCCAGCTTTTCCGAATTGATGACGACACAATTAGGCCGCAACGGAATCGCCCCGCCGGTCAGCCCGGTGCCGCCGCCACGGGGGATGGCTTTCAGCCCCAACTTACCCACGGCGGCCAGCAACGGGGCGACTTGCTCCTCTTTGTCGGGCATGACCACGGCCAAGGGCAGATGCAAGCGCCAGTCGGTGGCGTCGGTGGCATGGGAAACCAGGCTGAACGGGTCGAACAGCACATTCTGCCCGCCAACCACCTTGCCCAGTTCCCGCTTGATGCGCTTGCGCTGTTCGGGGACGCCTTCCACTTCCCGGCGGAACTCGGCCAGCAATTGGCGCGAGGCGGCGACGACCTTCTTCACTTGGTGTTCCACGCCCACATTGCGCTCGATTAGCCCTAAATCCTTCTCTCCCTTCTCGAATAGCCGTTTGCGCCGATTGGGGGAATCCACCAATTCCTGGAACAGATAGGGATTGCGCCGGTGGATCAGGATTTCACCGAAAAAACGCATCAACAGCCGGGCCGAGCGTCCCGTCACCCGCTTGGCCCGCAAATCCTCCAAGGTATTGACGATGTCTGGGCCCAGCAGCAGCGAAAGGGCTTGATGGTCGTCGGCGGAGGTGTAGTTGAAAGGGATTTCCCGGAAACCACCGGGAGGCGTTTGGACGGAGGTGGGATTTAGGATGGCATTCATGGGTTTGGCAGGATATTGTCAGGAAACTGTCCATAGAGTCTAGCGTAAACCGCCCTGATCGGCTTGCCGCCCGCCCCCGAGCAATGGCAGTTCCCTGCGCCTGATGCGCCTGATGAGCCGGGTGCGCCGACCATCGCTGTGCGGGGCTTTTGGGTTGCCCATCGGTTCGCTCAAGGGCTGCCTAATGGGCGGCTTTCAGGACAGCCTGCGACGCAGGATGCCGTTACGGGGGATGCGAGGGCGGTGCTGCGCGGCCACCTGCCTATCATTTGGAGGTTGCCGCCGACTCCGCCCTGTCCTGGAAATCTCTGTCCAGACCAGGCAGGTGCGATGACTTATCCACAATTTCTGTGGAAAACTCCCTGGACAATCGCGCCCAAGCCGCGCCGTCCCTTGGCTAGGGGCGATTGTCCAATTTGTGTCCATTGGATCTGCAATCCCGCCGCTGATAGTTGTGGGGAATGGGCTGCCCAAATGCGGTGACGCTGCGACAGAGGAAACCGATGCCGACAACTCGCCATGACATTTCGTCAACCAGGAAAACTTCGAAAATATCCTTTTTGCACAGGCACTTAGCAATGCGATACCAAATTGCGTCCTGTCATTTTGGCATCTTGCCGTATAGCTCGCAATTATGCGCCAGCTTTAGATTAAGCATTATATACAATGATTTACGTTTGGTTTAAGGCTTTGGCATCAAAGATGCCTTGCATATCCCCCGGGTAATTTCGTAATTGGTCAAGGCATAGAGGACTATCCCCGTGACTGAAGCCTCAACTTATCTCCGGTCTTATGTCGGTGGCTGAGTTGGGAAATTAAAAGCATTATTTGGAGAAACTTAAAATGCGCACTGATATGTTAAATTCTATTTTGACAGAACTAAATGGTACTTCTTCCGATATCGAGGCATCGGGGGTGGTCTCCAGCGACGGTTTGATGATAGCGGCGGTCTTGCCGTCTGGTCTCGATGAAGATCGGCTTGGCGCGATGAGCGCGGCAATGCTGTCCTTGGGCTTCAGAACCGCCCGAGAGTTGGCGAGAGGCGAATTAGAGCAGGTTTTAGTCAAAGGTTCAAAAGGTTACATCCTGATGGTTCATGCCGGAAACGAAGGGGTGCTGACAGTATTGGCGCGTCCTAACGCCAAATTAGGATTGATTTTTTTGGATGTCAAACGTGCAGCCGTGAGTATTGAGCAAGTGCTGTAACCAAAGTGTTATTCTCCTCACAACCAATCCATTTTCAGATTATTTGGGATTCGCCACATGACAAGCATCCATCAGGTTACTGCAAAAATTTTTGCCGATATGCCCGCCGAAACCCGTTTTGGTGATCAAGACGCAGCCTGTCTAGCCAAGCACCGGGACTTACTGTTAGGGCTAGAGGATAGAATCATCCAGGGATTTTATGATGTCCTGTTTGCACATTCACAAACAGCGGAAATTTTAAATAAGGACGGACGCGAAAAACGTGAAATGACATTGCGCAACTGGTGGCGAAAAACACTTAAAAGCGAGTTTGACGGCGATTATTGGGAATGGCAGGTTTATGTCGGTTTGGTGCATATAAAACAGAAAGTGACCAATCCAATGATGATATCCATGTGGGGATGGTTACTTATTGCCTTACGCTCGGAGCTGCAAGACAAGCTACCACCCGCCGAATATGTCCTTGTCTTAAACGCCTTCGGCAGATTGGCGACCAGCATCCAAGCTTTAATCGCAGAGAGCGTTATGCTCAATAGTCTTCAAGCTATTACCGATGCGACCGGATTTAATCCGAAACTCATGGACAGGATGGTGGGTTTGCAAATCGACAGCATGATCAAACAGAGCCAAACAGGGAAGCCGCTCTTATGAACGGTATTTTTCGATCAGCCGATAAATGTGCCGTTCGCTGATGCCCAGAACCGCCGCTGTTTTCTGGCGGTTGCCGCCGTACTTAGCCATAATTTGATGCAGATATTCGCGTTCGATCTGCTCCAACGTGGGGTCTTGGTTGAAGCGGAGCACGGTTTCTTCCGTCTGTGTGCGAGGTATGAAGGATAAATGTTGGGCGTGGACTAGCTTGCCTGGGCGGGAGAGGATGACGGATCGCTCGATGGCGTTACGAAGTTCGCGCACATTGCCCGGCCAGTCGTAGGCGACCAGCAAGCCGAGGGCCTCTTCCGTCAAACGCGCGGGCATGGTGCGTGTGAAGCGGGAGAGGAAATGCTGCGCCAGCAGCGCAATGTCTTCGCGGCGCTCACGCAGGGGAGGCACTGTGATGACAAAAGGAGACAAACGGAAATAAAGGTCGCTGCGGTAATCTCCGTCTTTGCTCATCTTGAGGAGATCGCGGTTGGTGGCGGCAATGAAGCGAACGTCGGCGCTGAGGGTTTTGTTGCCGCCGAGTCGCCTAAAGGTGCTGGTCTCCATGACCCGCAGCAATTTGGCTTGTATGGAAGAGCCAATATCGCCAATTTCGTCCAGAAACAACGAACTCCCCTTGGCTTCTTCAATCAGTCCTTTTTTCTGCCGGTCGGCACCGGTAAACGCGCCGCGCTCATGGCCGAACAATTCCGATTCGAACAGATTTTCCTGCAAGCCACTGCAATCGATGGCGACCAGTTCGCTGGCTGAACGCTGGCTACGCTCATGGACGGCTTGGGCCACCATTTCTTTGCCGGTGCCTGATTCGCCTTGGATCAACACCGTGGTGTCGTTCGGGCCGACGGCATCGATCAAGGCTTGAACCTCCCGCATGGCAGCGCTGGCGAACAACATCGGACCGGGGCGGAAGGAGGCCAGTTGGGTGCGGTAGAAGCGGTTGGATTCGCGCAATTCGGCGGTTTCCAGCACGCGCCGGACGGTCAATTCGAATTCGTCGAGGTTGACCGGCTTAGTCAGGAAATCAGCCGCACCCTCGCGGATGGCGCTGACGGCGTTGGGAATCGAGCCGTAGCCGGTGAGGACGATGACCGGGTAGAGGTTGCGGATTTCGGGCAGGATGCTGGCCGCGTCGCTGTCCGGTAGCTTGTAGTCGAGAATGATGGCATCGGGCTCAATCTCGGCCAGTTTCATCTGCGCTTCGGCCCAAGAGGTTGCGCCAATGACATTGAGGCCCATGGCGCTGATTTGTCGGCGCAGCAGGTTGTTGAAAGTCGCATCGTCATCGACCACCAACAAAGTCTTCTCTTTCATGCGCTACCTTCCAATACGGCTTCGGCCAAGGCAAGGCGAATGTGGAAGCACGAGCCTTTCCCCAGGGTGCTTTCGACCGAAATTCCGCCACCCATGCGTTCCACGAAATCCTTGACGATGGTAAGCCCCAAGCCGGTGCCACCGACACCGTCGGCACGGCGGCTGTAGAAGGGGTCGAAGATAAACTCGACCTGTTCCGGTGCCATGCCGATGCCGGTGTCGGCAACGTCAAGGAGTGCCCAACCGTCGGCCTCGGTGATGCGAACCGACAGAATGCCGCCATCCGGCATGGCATGGTGGGCGTTCTGGAACAAGTTGAGAAATATCATCCGCACCTCGGCATCGTCGGCGAGCACTCGTAATTGGGTGTCCGGCAATTGGTATGTTTGCCGAATCCCGCGGGTCTGGGCATCGTACTTCAGCAAGCGCAGCGTATCGACCAAGGCATTGCCCAGTTCGACCAGTTGCAGGCAGTTGGCGGGGGGACGCGCCAGCAGAAGCAAGCGGCGGGTGACAGCGATGCAGTTGTCGATTTCCTGGTCGATGAGCGTCATGTAATCTGCGATCTGTTCGGGCGTGATGCGCCCGTCGCGTAGTTCGCGCTTCAATCCTTGGACGCCAAGACGCACCGAGGCCAATGGGTTATGGATTTCATGGGCGATGCCAGCCGCGAGCATGCCCAGTTCGGACAGGCGCTGCTCATGGGAAACGCGGGCGGTCTGGCCAATGTCGCGCACGGACTCTACCACATAGCGTTCAATGCCTGCATCCGCCTCTATTTCGACCAAGGCGGCATGGATTTCGGCATGAAACAGGCTACCGTCTTCGCGCTGGTGGTGGTGGTTTGCCCTGAGGGTGTCGCCGACATCCCGCAGTTCGGCCAGCGGGCAGGAAATCATCATAGCGACACAGGGCTGCTCTCGACCGTGGCTGTGCCGATAGCAGGGTTGACCCAAGATGCTCTCAAGCGGCTTGCCAAGCTGTCGGCAAAAAGCGCTATTGGCAAGCACAACTTGCATGTCGGCGGTGCGGATGACGCGGACACCGTCGGGCAGGCTGTCGAGCAAGCTTTGCAAATAGAGCTGCTGGGATTCGGCCAAGGCGATTTGCTGGCCGAGACGTTCGGCCATGGCATTGAAATTGGCCGCCGCGCGTCCGATTTCGGTGCCGTCTGCCACAGCCGCCCGCACATTCAGATCGCCAGCCGTCAGGGCGCACGTGGCGGCATCAAGCTTGGACAGGGGGACAATGACATGGCGGCGCAGCAGCAGCCATAGGGTTGATAGGGTCAGGGCAAGCACGACCGCCCCGGCCAGCGTGAACAAAGCGGCACCACGGAAGGCGCTGTCGCGGATCGACGCGGCATCGTAATCAATAATCATGATGCCGTTGACTGGATGGGTGGTCGCATCGCCATGGCAGGGTTCGCAGGCCACCCGGTTGGGGATCGGATTGATCGAGCGCAGCACCTCGCTTCCGGATTCCATCCGCTCGAAACGGTTGGCAGGCAAGCCGTCCCGCGTGGCATGAACGGCTTCTGGCATCCACCGGCCAAGCTTGCCTAGGTCGGAGGCAAAGCGCACCTCGCCGCTGGATGACAACAGCAGCACATCGCGCACACCTTTGAATTCGCCGATTTTGGCAACAATGTCGCGGAGTCCGTCGATATCGCGCTTGAGCATGGCGTTTTCCCAAGTGACTTGGAGCATGCGGTTCAGTTGCAGCGATATTTCGGAACGCTCCTGCAGCAACTGGTTCCTGTACAGGCCGAGGAACAGCAAACCCATCAACACAGAGGCTCCGCCGGTGACCAGCAAAACACCCCGTAGCAGAAGACGGCTAATTGAGGACAAGGTCAAAATCCCAAGGCGGATTCAACTGGCAAGTGCGACAAGGACAGTTCGGTTAGAGGGGGTCAATTGCGGCATGCTTTGACGCTGTTTAACCGCCAAGCTGAAGAGAGTCGAAATGACATACGCGCAATTGACCTTGGAAGAACGATACCAGATTTCCGCGCTGAAGAAAGCAGGCCATAGCCAGCACCGCAAAGGTGGGGATCAGCTAACGCGGTTGCGGGCTTGGCCATGTGCGCATGGGTTATACATGGCGGGCTTCCTTGGGAAATTTTGGGATGGCAGAGAGTCAATTTGCCCTGTGGATAAACAGCAATTCTCATTTTGAGCCAAAGCCATGTGCCATCCTCCGTCATTCCGGCAGGGATGCCGGAATCCAGCGTCCAGGGATGGCAAACTGCGGATCGCCACTTAAATTGAATCAAACACTTACGTAACCGGCCAGTTACCGTCCAGGCCAAAGATCCCGGCATCCCTGCCGGAATGACGGGTCTTTGGGCCAAAATGAGAATTGCTGGTGGATAAAGCCTGCCCCGCCCGGTTGGGCCGTTCTGCCGAGCGGCGGAAGCGTCCCCGCCAAGTCAAGGCTCACAAAGCCTTGCGGGCCTTGGCTTGCACAGTTTTGGCAGAATCCCTCTGCCGCCTGGCAGAACCGCTTTGGGACATCCAAAACTTGTCCTTGCACATCACGCCAGAGCCGTAGAAAATTGGCGGATGCACAGATGCCAAAATCTATTCTTCCTCGAGTTGGTGGGTTTCGCTGCGATCTACCCATCCTCCTGGCTAAGGGCTTCAAGAGCAAGCACCAGAAACAGGATGGCGATTTTCAAATTCAACATAGTGGCTTCTTATCTCTGAGCGTCCGATATTTTTCTTCCGAGAATCCAAACCGCCTGCGTATCTCGTTCTGGCGTTTTCTGAGCAAAGGCGTTGTCAGTCGCTTACAGCCCCCATCCCATACATCGCCAGCCGATGGATTCACTGCGTAATAGCCGATCACTGGACTCCCCACGGGATTGGGCCAGGTTGCGGCAAAGAAGTAGAAATCAGGATCGTCTTCTCTGGGCGAAGAAATTAAATCGGCATCAGGCGCATGTTTTTCAGCACTTCATGAACCAACGCCCGAGCCATTTTCATCCCGATCTTGTGCTCCTTAGGATTCGCGCATGTTAGTCCCGCGTAAAACGTCAAGGCGAGCAAGGCAAGATAAATCCACCGTTTTTTTCTCATCAACGACAACATGGCGTCATTTACAATCAAGCCGAATGGCAAAGTCATGAATCGTACTCGTCACGTTGGGTACGAATGTCGAGACTGCGGAACTATCGGGATTGATGCCGAATTTCTTGGCTTTCTGAAGGGCTTCGGCGAATTTCTTACCGTCGGTGATTCCTTGTACGGTTGGCCCATAAGACTTGGCAAACGACCGGAGGCAATCCTCGTAACTCTTGAAAGTCGCCACCTTGACGTTCTGCGCCTTGGATGCCGTGACGTGCTCACTCTCGAAAGGAGCAGGGGAATGCAGGCTGAAGTAATTATTCCTTCCATCAACGACAAAAGGCCCGGATCCCCAGCCGGATTCCAATGCTGACAGGCCAAGAAGATTTTCGGTCTTGGTGTGCAACTCGTCCGCGACCTTTTGCGCACTGTCACGGTAGCTATCAATTTAGTGGCGATAACGTCTGTTTCGCTCATTTTTTGTGTCGCAAACATCGTGTTGCTTTTGTGTTCCGCCTTGATAATTAACGGGAGTAAAAGTTGTCGATTGAGTCAACATCGTTGTGTCCGGATCAATCTTGGGGGAGTTGCTTTCGGAACCGACCGAACCGTTTCCAGTTCCAGGCATATAAACCTCGATCATTTGCGCCTATGGGAATCCTCGTCTCGAACGACGCACGGGGGATTAATCGGTGCCCCTTGGTTGGGGTGCCGTCTTTTTGGCAACCCAACATTTCCCAGTTTTTGTTGGGTTGCGATGAAGCTGCAACCCAACCTACGCCGCTAACGCTTCCTTGGATTTTGATGGAACCGTAACCCAATACTATGCCGCTGGCGGAATTTTTAATACGATCATTTGGCTCCGTGCCGTCAATTGCCAAGCAAATAGCTCATTTATATTTCTAACTCTCTGATGTTCCGGCTTACTGACTCCAAATCCCTGAATAATCTTTGCCTTGATCTCGACTTTATTTCTAAGAGGAATTATTGTTTCCTCGGATTTTTCCAACCAATAGCCAGATTCTTTTGGTGGATATTTGACATGAGCAGTACTGTTAACGCTAGAACCCGGAGGTAGATCAAAAGTGCTAGGAAGAATCAATGAGTTAATTAGCTGATTCTCTTCAGTTTCGGTTCGCGGCGGTATACCAAACCAAACCTCAATCATCGTTTCATCCGGTGTCATCCGCAAGAAGGGTAGGTTCTGATGTTGCACAAGAAAGAGTGGGCTAGAAGACATAGAGGTCAATGAGTAATTAATGAACCATCCTCTTTCATCTGATTTTACTTCGGTGGCTAGAACATTTAACAGGGATGAAGACATGATTTTTCCTAGATTTGAGTCCGATAAAAAACCTTATTAATCATAAGAGGTTAGTTATAACCGCCGTTATGATTTCCAGGGTCACGATCCGGTAATGATGGTGTACGCTCATTGCGAATGCCATTTTCTCCGCTGATGGCCTGCCGCTCGGGATCAGAAGTATCTATTGTGCCATTGGAACAATGTAATGCATGAGTCAACTCATGCGCGGCAACAACATCAATTGGGTCTGCAATTTTGTTACCATCTTTGTCAAAGACATACAAACTATCATCTTTAAGATCCTGATCTAAAATAACAGTACTTTTGGTTCCGGCCCAATTAGACACAGGCCCGTTTAAGCCACCCGTGAACTTCGTCACACCACCACCACTTTTCTTTGCTTCTCCTAGTTGAAATTCGACAGTATTTTTGGCTTTGTCAATATCCGCTAATAATTTTTGCCCTGACTTAGTTTCTCTGATTTTGTCCAATATTGCCTGAAGCTTCCTTTTTTCTTCAGGCGTACCATTAAGTAAGATTTTTGAGCCAGCTTTAGTTGGGCTATTTTTTTCTTGGCATGGTGTTGTCGTGCAGTCCGCAGGAGTCCCACCATATCCCGAACTTGGTGAAGTCGGCTTTTTATCACCACTCATGTGGGCGCTCCTTCGGGTGTAGCCGCAAGGACATGTTCGAGCCACGTCAAAGCCTTTTTCTCCAATCGCTCGGCTCGGGCGGCGGGATCGGCGATCTTTTCATCCTTCAGCGTGTGGGCAATCCATGGATAAAGTGGATCATCCACGCAACCATGGCCGAAAGCGAACATCAACATGGCTATCAGGGCATAGCTCCGGGAGGTAGGGAATCTCACCCGTTGCGCCGCTGCGCCGCTTTTACGGATAAGCGCTTCAAGTGCTTCGTGACCGACATAAGCGGTTTTTTGTGGGAAGACATGCGCCATCTCCCTAAGCATGCCGGGAACAAAATTGTGCGCGGTGAAACTTAATGGCTGTTGGGCCATAAACGCCAAGTTCTTCAATGCCTCGCGCGTATTCACGGCCTCCGGCCCGGAAACCTTTTCTTGGTAATCGAGGACTCTCTCGTACAACTCTTCCGCCCGATCCATTTGCGGAGCGGAATCACGCAGAATGCTTGCGGCCCAAGGATATTGGGGATCATTGTCAAACGCGCTGCCGAACAGAAATATGAGTTCGATAAATAAGCGAATGGGGCCGCGATTTGTAAAACCATAGTTGCCGGCACGGGCTATCGCGCCGCGAACCGCCAGGCGAAGCTGTTCTTCACCGATTACCTGGCTAAGTTTCGGCGCAAACTCCTGGCTGTGGGCGACCATCTCATTTTCAAACGAGGCGAGGGCGGCTTGCCGGAATACTTCCATCTGCTCTGCGCGTATGACCAACATGATTACTGACCTGCTAACATTTATCCCCCAATCATCACCGTCGGACACCCCAGCACAATCACCCCGCCATGCACCGTCATATCCCCTATCCTTGCGGCAGGCATGCCGCCGATCATGACCGTGGCGGAACCTTTGGCGATGGCATCGGGTGGCCCCACACACACGCACATGTCGCCCACCCGTGCGGCGGGCATGAAGCCGATCATGACGGTCGGGCAACCCACGGCGATAGGGCCACCGACATGGGGGACGACACCGGTGACCATCGGGCAGGTGTGCATGTCGGAGATTCTGGCGGCTGGGGGCATGGCTATGCTCCTTGGGTTGGATGATTATCGGTGATGTCCGCTTTGACCTGCCCCGCTTGCTGGTAAAAGCGGGCCAGTCCCCTGCCGGCTTGGGTTTCGGCGAGGAACACCGCAACCGGGCCGAAAAATTCCTCCGCTTGCTGGGCGTCGCAGGTCGGCAAAAATATTGTCAACACCCTGGGATCATAATAGCGAAACAGCAAAGGATTATGGGTCTCGGGGTCATAGACCATGTTGAGTTTGCGCAAGTGCTGGCGCATGGCGCGCAGGTCGCAGTCCGCCACGGCGAAAATGCCCCAGTGGTGTCCCCAGCCCGTGCCTATCACCCAGTCGGCGAAGGGCGTGTTGGCTTCCAGCTTGGTCAGATAGGGCGCACATTCGGCAATGTCAGGCTCCAACTCGCCCCGATACAGGCAGACGAATTCGGGCCGGTCGCCGTAGAGATGGTCAAGCAGCGCCGGATTGGCCGCGCCGTCCAATACGGCATAGGCATTGGACGCCCCGTTCCCGAATAGTTGGCGGATGAGGTTTTGTTTTAAGGCGTCTGCCGTAGATTTGTCACTGTCCGCCATACTCTAAAAAGCCTCTGCTAAATGATTGGGGGGACAAATTGACAAGTCCCCAAAAACCCCTCACCCCCAACCCCTCTCTCGCTGGGAGAGGGGGACAAATGGTGGTCGCAAGCATGGCTCCAAAGCCATTAACCTAAGGATTTTTCCGTTCGCCCTGAGCTTGTCGAAGGGTGGACGGAAAAATCCCACTACTTGGAATTTAAACCGTTCATGGTTCGACAAGCTCACCACGAACGGCTTAAGTTAATGGCTTTGAAGCATAGCTTACGTTCCTGCTGCCGCTGCCGCGCATTTCTCGCAAAATGGCGTTCCACTCTGCGCAGCCAATTTCAACACCGTGGCGGAAGGGCCGTAAGTCTTCGGCTTGGGCGGCTTCGCCGGCGGCGGGGAATCGTCCTTGGTGCCGGGTTTGTCGTCCGCCGCCTCCTTGGGCGGCTTGGGTGCTTCGGGCGACGATCCCGAACCGGAGCCTGCGGCCCCGCCGCTATTGATCAGCACCGGCGTCCCGGAAATCGTCACCCCGGCTGGGCCGACGACGATGAAGCCGCCGCCGGCTTTCAAGGTGATGCTCATGCCGGCTTCGATGACCACATTCATGCCGGCCTTCAAGTGAATTTCCATGCCGGCGTCCAGGGCGTGTTTCATGCCGACTTTTTCCTGCATGTTCTGGTCGGCTTTGATGGAAATCGTCCCGGTCACTTTTTCGTTATGGTCGCCTTTGACCGTCGCATGGCGGTCGCCATCGACCTCCTCGAACAGGTCTTTTTTGACGATCAGATGCCGTTCATTGCCGATCCACTCGAAAGCGTCTTTTTTGACGCGGACATCCATGTTCTTTTCGGCGTGAATGAATACCTGCTCCTCGCCCTTCTTGTCGTCGAAACGGATTTCGTTGAATCCGCCGCCCCCCTTGGTGGAGTTGGTCTTGATCGTGGTCAGGTTGGCGTTGTCGGGCAGCTTATAAGGCGGCATTGAGACAGCGTTGTAAACCCGCCCGGTGATGATCGGCTGGTCGGGGTCGCCTTCGAGAAAATCCACGATGACTTCCTGGCCGATGCGCGGCAGCGCGATCATCCCCCAGTTCTTGCCCGCCCAGGGATGGGAAACCCGTACCCAGCAGGAACTGTTCTCGTCGCCTTTGCCATAGCGATCCCAGTGGAACTGCACTTTCACCCGTCCGTACTTGTCGGTGTAGATCTCCTCGCCCGAAGGGCCGACCACCATGGCCGTTTGCGCGCCGTGGACCAAGGGTTTTGGCGTGGCGCGGGGCGGGCGGTAGGCTTGCGTCCGATCCATGGCAGTAAAGCCACATTCGAAGAACTTTTCCGTATCGGCCGACATGGACGGGAAATAACTGTCAATTTTCAGCCGATAACTGGCGAAAACCAGCAGGTATTCGCGGTTTTGATCCTTGCGCGGATAGTCGGTCAAGCTGAACAGATAACCCGCCGCCAGGCCACGGGCATTGCCCGTGCCGTCACAGCATTCGAAACGGGCTTGCTGTTCCTCGACGCGGTGGCGGACAAAACCGTCACCCTTGCCGGTCTCCGTGTACAGACCCGGATAATCGAAGAATTCATAAGCCGAATGGCTATGTTGTTTGGGCATGGCGGATTTGACCAGCAAATCGGCCTTGGGCTTTGTAAAATCGTAATCGGTCAGCGCATAGGCACCGGTCTGGACTTCATGGGCGAATCCCCAACCATAGACATGGTCGACGCGGCTGCGGTCGGTGGCCCCTTCCTCCGGGTGGTAGGGGATTTTCGCGTAGCCGGGATAACTGTCGTGGGAACTGGCGGAATCGGCCAGCACGAGATGGTGCTTGCCATTTTCGTGGGTGAAATAGTAATAGATACCCTCCTCCTCCATGAGCCGACTGACAAAGTTGAAATCCGTCTCACGGTATTGCACACAATATTCCCGAGGCGCGTAAGAACCGCTTAATTTGTCTTTGATATCGCTGAAACCTTGGTCTTTGAAAACCT
Organism: uncultured Gammaproteobacteria bacterium; assembly: GCA_963753955.1. Taxonomy (GTDB): domain Bacteria; phylum Pseudomonadota; class Gammaproteobacteria; order Methylococcales; family Methylococcaceae; genus Methylumidiphilus. The sequence goes on along the minus strand of CAVWEM010000008.1, from coordinate 171,873 downwards.
GCTTGATAATGTCTGGCGTGGCCTTCTGCTGGAATATCCGGCAGTTGGACGAGCGCGTCAGAAACCACAGCCAAGGCCGCACGGTGGCACGGTAATACGAGTAGACGTCCAGGCTGCCGTATTGGCCGAAGCGAGTGATATAGCCATTGAAAAAGCGTTCGCTGTCGTCCTGGAGCTTCATGCCGACGGTGACGTTTTCGCCGAGCAGCTTGTCTGGGTCGATGGCGGGGTTTTCGCTCAACAGCTCAATCTCGTATTCAAACAACTCGCCCAAGCGTTCATGGCCGTTCATGCGGTAAAACAACAGCACGTCTTCGCCCAAAGGCGTGGCGATTTGGATCGGACGGTTTTTTTGCGTGGCGGTCACGGCCTTGGGCTCCTGAGGCTTGAGTTATCCGAACAGTTTTGTGCCATGGTGGGCGCGGTTGGACACAATTGCAAAACAAAAAACTAGGATCATTGATGCGGTGCCTCATCAAGCAAAATGCGCTTGATCTCATGGAACCGCTCGGAGTCCCGAGGCCCGGCAAGCCCCGAGGGTATGCCGGCGAGAAGCCGCTCCAGTGATTGGATGCGCCTTTGGTCGAACCAATGCCCTTCTCCCCCCGAGCGCAAACGCCTCGTCACTTGCAAGAGGGCATGGGGATCGTAACCGGCGGCGCGGAGTATCGAAACGGCGATCTGGTCGGCCTGCTGCTCTTTGAGAGGCTCCACCGTTTGCCGCAAAGAACCCAGTCCGGCGACCTCCTGGCGTTCCAGAACCGGCGGACTGGTGAACAAACCACTAAACCCATCGCCGGAACCGCCGGCATAGGGCTGGTCGCAGAAATGCCCGGCCAATTCGTGGCCCATTTCGTGTGCGAGGATCGTGGCCAGTTCCTCCTCGTTTTGCGCGAAGGTGACTGCGCCCTCGGTGACAAAGACATTGCCCGCGCCGATGGAAAAAGCGTTGGGTGCCAAATTGCGCGCCAAGCCGAAGCGCCAAGGGATCTTTGCGGCGCCAGGGGAGTATTGCCCGGCCAGGCGGACGGCGAGGGCCTGCACGAACTCGGTCGCCTCGTCGCCCGCCGGGCGCAACGGCCATTCATGGACGATGCGCTGCCGCATTCCTGCGGCCCGCCCCTGCTCGCCCGGACACAAGCCATCGGCCAGCGCCATACCGGATAGCACGGCCAGCAGGCAGCAAGCGAATAGGCGTTTTCTCGCTTCTTGGCGGGAAAACGGCAAGCCCGGATTACTTGGCAACGATGAATGTGGATTCATCGGTGTCATAGCTGTTGCCTGCCTGCACCTTGTGTTCGATCACATAGGTGCCGGCACTGGCATTCTTGGGAATAGGCACCGTCGCGTCGGCGTTCCAGCCGCCGGAACTCCTTTGGCTGTTTTGCGGGGGCAAATCGGCCAACACCTTGCCATCTTTCTTCAAAGTCCAGCTTTCGGACACCGGGGTGGTCTTCGTGTTGGCGGGCAACTGGACGGAATAATCCGTGAACAGCTTGACCGAGTCGCCCGGCTTCACCGGACTCGGTTTCGAGGTACCCTTGTTGATCTTGACCTGGGCCGTGTCCACCGATTTCGCCAAACCATACAAACGCTGGTCTTCCTGGGCCGTGCGCACCTGCGAAGCCTGGTATTGGCTGTATTTGACCGCACCCCAGCCGGCCACCGCGCCTGCGGCTCCGCCGATGGCTGCGCCCGTGGCGCAACCGCTGCCGCCGCCCGCCGCGTAGCCGATCAGGCAACCCAAAGCCGCGCCGCCCACGGCTCCCGCCCCGGCCCCCATCAACTGGTCGTTGCCCTGCTGGGTCGCGCAGCCAGCCAGCAACAGCGGGCATAGCGCCAAAGCAAGCAGAGTTTTATGTCCACGCATTCTGTTCATTTTTAATGACTCCTCTTGAGAAAAAGTGTCTTTATCTTGGCATCCCACCGCCAGTCGCCGGGAACGGCGACGGCGAAGCGGGCGCGTCCGGAATCGGGGTATTGGCAGGTTTGTCGAAATAAGGCGAGGCCGACCCGGCAGGCAGAGGCGGAATCGTCTGACCCAATTGCTGAAGAACTTGCCGCAGTTGCGGCGCGGGCGGCGGCTCGATGGCTTCGAACTTGGCGTTTTCGTAGGTGAATTTGCCGCTGCCGGAGGGATACTCGACACCCAGTTTAAAACTGTGTTCCTCGCCATCCACCGGGACATAGGCGCGGAACGTGACCACATAATCGCTTTGCACGATGTTTTGGATCTGCTCCACCACCTGCTGCATCCGGTTCATAGTCTCCCCAATCAGATAATAGACCCCGAAGGAATTTTTTGAAATGGACTCAAGATTCTTGAAATATTTCTGGTTGACCTTCGAATAGGCGAGGGAATAAACCGGTATCGGCAGGCTTAAATTGGTGATGCGCCCGTTCAATTCCTCGCGGGACAAGGCGCTGCCCTCGTCCTGCCCATCGGAGAATACCACGACGGCACAGGACACCACATAGTTTTCCGTTGTCGGCGACACCGCGCCCTGGGAGACCATGCCACACATCTGCATAGCCGCGCCAATGCTGTCGTACACCCGCGACTTCATGCCGTCGGCGCGCACATCCTTCAAGCGATTGCCCAGCGCCCTGGGGTCGCGCTCGAACTGGGAAACCAGATCATAACCTTCCTTGGTGTCGCGGATGGCCAGCACCGCCACCTCGTCCTGCGGGCGCTTGCTGTCGATATAGCGGGCCGCAGCTGCCAGGGAAGACTCGAACGGCGCCCCGGCCATGGAACGGCTGGCGTCCAACACGAGAACCGTGCGCGTAGCCTCCGGCCTTTGGCGCAGCGGCTTGACGAAATATTGGCGCTTGGCCGGGTCATAGGCCTGGCCTTTCACCATCAGCCCAATATTATTGTCATTAAGGTTGACCAAAGGCTGCTGGTTTTGGTCGAAAGTGCGGAAGTAAACCTGGACATAAGGATATAAAGCGTTGTTGACCTTATAGATCTTCAACCCGTATCCACCCGGCATGCCAATTCCGCCTAAATCGGCCCGCACATTCGCCGAACCGACGAGCAGGCCGGAAAATAGCAAGACGCCAGAAACAGCCGCGTATGAATGACTGGCATTTTTGCAATGCCGGAAACCAAATATTTGATCGGACGAAACTTGACATGGCAACTCCTTTCAGTAGGTTAAGCGAGAATTCAAAAATTTTCCACTAATCGGTTTTGTGCGCGCCACCGGGAATGATAACCCATGGATCCGAGGCGGGCGAACCCGAACCGCCGGACGGCTTCTGATGGACGGGTTTCGGCGCAATCGGACTCGGTGCCGGCTTGGGTTTTGGCTTGGGTTTCGGTTTCGATTCAGGCTCCGCTGACGCCGGAGGCGTGGGCGCGGGCGGTTCCACCGCCTCTTGCTTTCTGGCTCTTAGTGCCTCTTCGGCTGAACCACCGACAGACGGCTGCGCTGACGCGGGTTCAGCCGTCACGGCGGGCGTTCCTGGCTGCGGTGTCACCAGCGGCGCAGGCGTTGGCGGCTGCGCCATGGCTGCCGGGGCGGGCAGTTGTGCCGCAACCGGCGGCTGCGTTATGGCTTCAGGGGCCACCGGCTGCGCAGGCTGGCCAATGGCCGAGGGTGCCGGGGTTGAGCCCTGCACGACGGATGGTTTTAGCTCGGTCTTGGATTGGTACAGATAAACCCCGGCGGCAAGCGCGAGCAGAACCAAAATCGCGCCGCCCAAGATCAGGACAGCCTTGCTTTGCTGCGGCGGCGTGGCGGCTGCAATAGGCGGGGATAGGGCAGTCCGGCTGGGAGCGGTGGCGATGCGCCCGGTGGGAAGCTTGATGCCAGCCGATTTGCTTTGCGTTATAGGAATAGATTGGCCCACCGCCACCGTGCGCTGGGCTTGCGCCTCGGTCGGAATCGGACGGGAAACGCCGCTGGCAACCACGCCCTCCAAGGCCGCGACGAATTCCTTCACGGTCTGCTGGCGATGGTTCATGTTCAGTTCCAGCGCCTGCATGATCGCCTCGTCAACCTCCGGCGGCACGTCCTCGACGATTTCCGAAGGCGCTTGCATTTCCTTGCCGGCCACGCGCTCATGGGCGGCGAGCGGGTTCTGGCCGGTCAGCAAGGCGTAGAACGTCGCCCCCAGCGCATAAATGTCAGCGCGCTCGTCGGTGCCTGTGCCCATCACCTGCTCGGGCGGGCTATAATGCAGGGTCGCGGCCCGGCCCAAGGTTCGCGTCATCGCCTGTGGCACGGCTTCCTTGGCGATGCCGAAGTCGATCAGCATGATGCGCTCGTTCTCGTCGAGCAGGATGTTGTCCGGCTTCAGGTCGCGGTGGATGATCGGCGGGTGTTGCGAATGCAGATAGTCCAGCACCTCGCAAAGCTGGCGCATCCAAGGCAGCAACTTGTCCAGCGGGATGCGCTGGCCGGGATGTTGCCTGCGCTCGCTGCCCAATGTCCGGCTGCCGCCGAATTTCAACACCAGGTAAAACATCCCGCCGACGGCCCTGCGCTCGATGATGTCGGGGATGGCCGGGTGGTCGAGCCGGCTCAGCAAGGAGGTCTCGTACTCGTCGAACATCGGCGCGGGGACTTCCTTCAAAGCCCGGCGCTTGCCGCTCAATTGCAAATCGTCCGCCAGATAAGCTGCGCCGAAGCCGCCCTTGCCCAGCACCGACTTGATTTGGTAGCGCTCCAACACCACATCCCCCGGCATCAGCAGCCAACCGAAAATGCCCCGCAGCGAGCCGTTCGGGGCATAGTCCAAATGCGCCAGCTCCTTGCGGCAGTGGCGGCAGCAATAAGCATTTTGGCTGAGTGCCTGGACGGTGTTGGCCTGGCCGCAGAACGGGCAGAGGCGCTCTTCTTCCTTCAGCTTGGCCGAAGCGAGGACGGTTTGGTCTAACGCATCGGAATCGGTAGGCTGGCTCATCGGGAAATCATTCAACCATGCAAAAATAAATTCATCCCTTATCGCCCTTGGAACAGCGCCTCGACTTCATCCGCCCCCATGCGGTCAAAATCCTCTGGAACTTGGATTTCTCCGAGCGTGAACCCCAGCCGCCGCCCTGTGCCGGTTTCCTCCTCGCCTAGCGGCACGACCTTGACCATGGGCTTGCCGGCTTTGGCGATGATGAACGTTTCGCCTTTCGCGGCCTCTTCGACCAAGCGGGACAGATGGGTTTTGGCTTCGTGGATGTTGACGGTCTGCATGGCATCGCCCGCAAGTGGACTAATGCGGCCTAGTTTACTTCTGCCGCTGCGGACGGGCAAACATTTTCCGCCCTACAATCAAGAAATTACCTACAATCCACCACAATCCAACACCTTAAATTCAACCCGCCTGTCATAAGTGTCCACCGCGTCGTTGCCTGTGCATTTTTTGCACTCCGCAAAACCCCGGCCAATGGCATCGATTTTCTTCGGCGCATCCGGTGTCTTGTTGGCTCGCGAGCGCTTGTCTTTCGGCTGGCCAAGTTGCCTTTGGATTTCTTTGGCGCGTTCCAAGGAAAGCTTGTCATTGCGTTCCCTGCTGCCCGATTTGCTGGCGTGTCCGATGATTTGCATACACTTGTCGGAGGCCAGTATTTGCTTGGCCAATTGGCGCATCCAAATCGCATATTCAGAGCGCATCTCGGCATCCCTCACAAAGTCCGTCCGATCCGTCTCGAACAGGAATTTCATGCTCAGATTCTTGTTTTGTATGCCCAGCCCCACAAGGCTTGAAAAAGCCTCTTCGGCAACAGCTTTGTGGCCTAGCTTGCGATAGCATTCGTATAATCCTGAATAGGTTTTCATGACCTTCCCGTCATCCCGTTCGGCGACTTTTGAGAACAATTCCGCAGCCTGCGCATAATCGCCACCATTGTAGGCATTTTCGGCCTCGCCAAGCAGTGCGCTGGTAAACAATGTGCCTATATATTCCTTATCTGCCATGCTGCCGACACTGGCCTGCGCCGTATCAATGAGAGATTGGACGCGCCTGTCCTTGAGATACATGGGACTGTCCCGGTACATTTGGGTAGGCTCAAACGCAAGGTTGGCATCGGCAATAAAGGCTTCCGAATGCGCTGCTATTTGGCCCGCCGCCATATCCACCACAGATGCCGACAAGCGGATTATTTTATTAACTGTGCCACCCGTTTCCTCCAGATGGAGTATCCCGCTCAGGACATACTGGGCGGTTTTGACGTTTTGCCGAGTCATATCAGAAACCTTAAACTTGGCAAAAGCCCGTGCTTGCGAGGCAATCACTTCTTGTATCCGATGGCTGGTCTTGGTAACCTCACCGGTCTCAGAGTCGATTATCGCATCCATGATGATTTCACCCTCCGCCACGCCACCCAACACCCCGCGCTTGGCCGTGATTTGGTGGAGCAAATCATCCGTCATCAGACGCACTGCTTTTTCCAAGGGCCAAGGCTCGGCCCGATAAGGAGGCGGCACACAGCCTGCCAGCAGCGCAGTGGCAGACAAAATGCCGATGATAATGCCACATTTATACACTCTAAAAACATGTGCCTCTTTTGCTCTAGTCATGAATAATTTCCCTGCAAAGGTAATTATGGTAGTTTCACTAATTAGGTTTGGAATAGCCAACACGACAGGCACATCTTGCCGGAAACCTTGCATTGGCGAAACCGCGGGCGCTCGGTCAATAGCATCTGCCCATCGACATATCATGGAGCGAACAGCCCGAAGAACCGCCGGTGCCTGCCGGGGAGCGTTCTCGCCTGGCTCTGGACTCGGAACGGGGTGCAGATTCCGAGTGTCGTGTTTTATGTTTGGCTTTGGGGGCTTGGGCTATTGGCTTTGTAGACGGTTTCGAAGGGCGTTGCTCCTCTTTCACTTTTTCTTTGATCATTTCTTCCGCGATTGAAGGATGGGCGGGCGGTGTTTGTATCGGACTTGCGGCTGGGCCAGGTAAAAGTGGTGGCTGCGGGGCTGTTGCCGGAGGCGGCGGCGCTGGCTGGCTCACAACCGGCACATGGGTTGGCTGAGCGGGAGTCGGTTGGACAACCGGTTGTGCCGTATCAGTGGGAGGCTCGACGGGCGTTCTGCCCGGCAAAAAATAAGCACCCACGACCAGGATGCCAATAACCACAGCAACACCGCCCACCCACGGCATCATCCCGTGGCGCGGTTGAGTCGGCACGGCTGCGGTCAACGGGGTCGAAACGGTCGAGAAGGCGGTGTTGCGGCCAGTGGGGATTTTGAGCCCGGTGGACGCGGCGCGGGAATTATAGGTAGGCCGGCTCGCCAGTTGGGTGGGCAGTGCTTGCGTTTCGCTGCGCAGCGGCCTGGAGACCACAGCCGGATCCAGCCCATCCAAAGCTGCGCCGAATGCTTCCATAGTCTGCTGGCGATGGTTCATGTTGAGGCTGAGAGCCTGCATGATCGCATCCTCCACTTCGGGCAAAACTTCCGGGACGCTTTCGGAAGGCAACTCCAACGCGGCTTTCCCGGAAACAAGGTCATAGGCGTTGGGCGGCACCTGGCCGGTGAGCAAGGCGTAAAAGGTCGCACCGAAGGCATATACGTCGGAACGCTGGTCGGTTCCGGTGTTGCTGAATTGTTCGGGAGGGCTGTAACCCGAGGATGTCGCCTGGGCCAAGGAGCGGGTGCGGTTTTCCCCGAGGGCTTCCTTGGCGATGCCAAAATCGACCAGCATGATGCGTTCGTTCTCGTCCAGCAGCACATTGCTAGGCTTGAGGTCACGATGGATGACCGGCGGATTTTGGGCATGCAGATACACCAGTACATCGCAAAGCTGGCGCATTAGAGGCAGCAACTTATCCTGGGGGATGCGGCCATCGGGGTAGCGTCTGCGTTCCTCTTCCAAGGTACGGTTGCCGCCGAATTTCAATACCTGGTAAACCATGCCGTCGACGGTCTGCCGGTCGAGGATGTCGGGAATGGCCGGATGTTCGAGCCGACTAAGCAGGGCGGTCTCGTACTCGTCGAACAACGGCACCGGCACTTCCTTTAAAGCCCTGCGCCTGCCGTTCAACTGCACATCGTCCACCAGATAGGCGGCACCGAAGCCGCCCTTGCCCAGCACCGACTTGACTTGGTAGCGCTCCAATATCACCTTCCCCGGTGCCAGCAGCCAGCCAAAAACCCCCCTTACCGAGCCGTTCTGGGCATAATCCAGGTGCGCCATCTCCAATCGGCATTGGCGACAGCGGTAAGCCTTGGGCTGGTCGGCGAACACGTTCATATTGGTGGTGCCGCAGGCGGGGCAGACATGCTTTTCCTGCGCCTCAACCGTGGCAATGACGGTGCGGTCGGAATCGTCTTCGGGAGGCCCGGCTCATTGCGGGCGATCCTTTAGTTTCAGGCCGACGGCGGCGATGACCACGAAAGCCAGCCCGAGCAAGGCGACCATGCCTAGATCCTTGCCTAAACTGCCGGACAGCGGCACCGCCAGGTTCCCCGTGAAGTCGCGCGAGCCTAAGGTTTTTGCCGGCAAGGTGCTTTTCATCGCGTCCAAGGCCCAGAACGCAATCATGCTGGATTTCGCCACCCACTGGCTGGCCGTGCCTAACGGCACGACGGCGTTGGACAGCACGACCTGTGGCACGAGCAGGATCGGGGCCATGGCCACGGCCTTGTCGTTGGTGTCGACAAAAGCGCTGACCGCCAGGCCCATGCAGGTGGCGGAAAACGCGGCGAGGAACAAGGCGGCCAGGCTCCCGGCGATGCCGAACGTGAGCGGCAGCATGGCGTGGACGATGCCCAGCAACATCAGGCATTGCAGCAGGCACAGCAAAGCCAAAGGTAGCAGCTTGCTGGCGAGATAGGGGGCCAGCCCCAGATTCACCGAGCGTTCACGCAGGTAAATCGGCAATTCCTTAACCACTTCCCGCGCCGAATTGAGGGTGCCGAACCAAATCGCCGACAACACCAAGATGAAGGCAATCGTGCTTTCCATATGGACCCGCTCGATGGCGTTGCCGTCAAGCTTGAACACCAGGCCGATCAACACGGCAATCAGCGGCGCTTGCAGCAGCAGGATAAGCAGGTTCTTGCGGTCGGACAGCACCAAGTCGAAATAGCGTTGTGTCAACGTACAAGCCTGCCGCCAATCGAAAAGGGCGCGCGGCGCGCCCTTGGGCGGTGGCGTCGGCGCGAAGTCTTGTTGCTGCCCGGTCTTGGCCATGCGCCCGGCCACATACTCCGCAAACAAGCTGGAGGCACGGTAGCGCTCGGCCCATTCTTGCGCACTGGCACTCCCCTCCTCCAGCAACTCGTACACCTCGCTCAGTCGCCCGATGCCAAAATACGCGCAAGCCGACTGGGGCGGGCCGTAATACACCAGCCGTCCTTTGTGCAGCAGCACGACCAAATCGCAAACGTCGATGTTTTCCAGGGTGTGGGTGACGCAGACCACGGTCTTCGCATCCTTGGCCAGATCGGCGAACAATTTCATCATGTGCTTGTCGGTTCCCGCGTCCAGGCCGCTGGTCACCTCGTCGAGGAACAGAATGTTCGGATTGGCGACCAACTCCACCGCCAGGCTGACGCGCTTGAGCTGCCCGCCACTCAAGGGGGTCGGCGTGTCGATGGGGGAATCCTCCTTGTCGGCCAATTTGACCTTGCCCAAGACCCTATGGATGTGGCTTTTGATTTCCTCGGCATCGGTGTCTCTGGGCAGACGCAACCTTGCGGTGTAGCCTAGCGCCCGGCCGGTCTTGATTTTGCGGTGGACGATGTCCTGCTGCGGCACATAGCCGATGGCAGCACGAAAGGCATCAAAGGAAGCGTACAGATCCGCGCCGTTATACAGCACCTGGCCGCCGCTGGCGGGGCGGCGGCCATTCAAGGCGTCGAGCAGGGTGGACTTGCCCGAGCCGCTGGTACCGAAAATGACCACGAACTCGCCGGGTTCGATGGCCAGGTTCACATCATCCAGCAGGCGTCTGGTGGTTTTGCTGGCGTGGTCGATGACCTCCTTGTACAAGCCCCGGACTTCCACCCGGACTTGCCCGGACAGGTCGATAGGCTTCAGTTCCTCGCCGGTGAACAGGAAGGCAAACGAGGCGATGGCGACCCGGTCGCCTTGCCTAAGGACGGTCAAGCCCGCCAGGCGATGCCCGTTGACGAAAGTGCCGTTGGTGCTGCCCAGATCTTCGATGGACACGCCGTCCGGCCCGCAATGCAAGCGGGCATGTTCGCGGGAGACCAAGGGCGAGGGCAGGGCCAGATCGCATCCGGGCAAGCGGCCTATGCTCAAAACCCCCGATCCTGGCCTCGCCCTGCGGGTGGAGGCCGTCCTGCGGGTGGTCGGTTCAGGCCTAGCCTGGTCGGGCAAGCCGACCTGGAACAAAGTCGTGCCCAGGGAAAGCCAGTCACCGTCTGCCAGCAAGCTGGACTCGCGGATCAACTGGCCGTTGACCGAAACCTGCCCGGATCCGGTCGGCGTGGCCGTCCAGCCTTGGGCATTCAAATCCAGCCGGAGATGTTCGCGGCGCACGTCCGGCCCGTCGAGGACGATGTCGCCGGCCGTCCCGACGGAACATGCCTCCCCCACCGCCAGTTGCCGCGCCGTCTTTTCGCGGGTGAAAGAACTGCGGAATTCTATGGTTTGCCGATCAATCACAAATCATCCTGTCTTTGCTTGATGTCTATAGGGCGAATTGACAGGCCAAGGCTGGCAAATTCGTGCAAAATCGCGGTGGCCTCTAATCCGCACTCGGCCAAGGGGAAAAGATACCAGATTTCCGCGCCTAAGGAACTCAAAACGATACCGCGAAACCGAGCATGCTCATGATGCTGGGCGTGAATCGGGTTGCCCCGCCGCTCGTCTGGCCATAGACGGCGAAGCGCTTGTTGACAGTCCAGATGAAACCCCCGCCCACGGCAACCTGCGACGGCGCGTTGTAAGCAGAGTAAGGCAATTGGACATTGGGTATTCGGGGCAGCGAGGCGGCATTGTAAAAACCGTGGATGAACACGGCGAAGTCCTTGTTGAACAAATCGCGCTGGAAGGCCCATTGAAAGCTGAACTCCCAGATGTTCTGGCCGGCGCTGTCCTGGAACCGCGTCGCCCCCAGGTTATATTCAAAGTCGATATTCCAAGGCAGGGACTGGTCGAAATTGAATGTGAAGGAAGGCTGCAAGCCACCGTTGAAAGCCTTGCTGCCCAGCCATTCCGTTTGCAAATACGCTTCAAAACCTGCCGCCGGCAGGAAATAATCCGGCTTTTCCGTCCATAACTGAATCTTGGTGTCGAAGGCGAGGGGAGAGAAGCCCCACTTGGAATCGGCTCCCCCCATCCAACTCAGGCCATTGCCGAACAGGCGCAATTCGATGTCGTCGGTCACGCCATAGCGCAGCAGAAACTCGGCGTTGTACTGGGCCGGACTGGCGAGTGCGGTGCCGTAATAGGCGAACGGCGAGATCTCGACGTAGGCCCGCCCTTGCGGAAGGGTGAAAGCGCTGTTGGGGAAATTCGCCAAATCCGGGCCAGGGTTGTCGATATCCGGCTCGAAGCGCCATTTGTCGAGATTCTCCGGCAGGCGGGCGCGGGAACGGTTGTACCGGCCTTTGAAGAATTCCTCGGCGATGTCTTCGCCGCGTTCGGCCCCGTAGGTTTGGAATTGCCCGTGGGTCTCGGCGGTGGCGGCGGCGTCTTCGGGGCTGGGCCGGTTTTGCTCTTCCCATTCCTCCGTGACACGCTGGCGGGCAAAGGCCTTGAAAGCATCGTATCTCGTATCTGTTGGCGGTGTGGCCGGCTGCGTCGCGGGGCTTGGGGCGGGCGGGGCGGCCTTCGCCGCCGAATCCAGTTTTTTTCCCGTCGCACAGCCTCCCAAACAAGCACACGCCAACACGCCCAGCGTCCACAGTCGCCATGCGGGCGGATAGGCCTGGCCGGACGGGTGTGGGTGGTTGGCCATGGGCTTATTGGATGAGCGGAATCCGTTCGGCTATTTCGGCCTCAATGGCGGCGCGTATCCTGCCTTCGATCTGGTAAAAGCGGGCCAATTTCTTGGCGGGCAAGGTTTTCTCAAACCGTGGCAAATACGACTTCATCAACTTTAAACGGTCTTCCTGGTAATTGAGTTGCTCCAGGATAAGCTGCTTCGCCATGGCGTCGGACATGTCGTCATAATGTTCGCCGAGCGTGTTGATGATGGTTTTCCGCCGCTCCGCCAACTTAGCAATCTCCAGTTCGAAGCGTTCGTACAAGGGCCAGAACCGGCGGGCTTCAGCCTCGGTAAGCGGCAGGTTGTCCGCCACCAGCCGTTTCCTGTCCTGATCGGATTGATCTGTCTTGGCTGGCGTTTCGGCAAAAGACGGGGCGGGAAACCCCAAGGCGAAAAGCCAAAGGGACAGGATGATGATGCCACGCATGGCAGGCTCCTTATGGGGTGGTGACACGTAACATGGACGATTTTAAACCCACGGGCGTCGGAATGACCAATCCCGCGAACGGATGGAATTATCCCGCCGTGCTTATTCGGAACCAGGCCGTCTGAAGACACGGCCACACCAAACCCGAAACCGATCCAAGTAAAGGTAAACCACGGGCGTGGTGTAAAGCGTGAGCATCTGGCTGACGATCAAGCCGCCGACGATGGATATCCCTAAGGGCCGGCGCAGTTCCGCGCCGTAGCCTGAACCCAAGGCCAGTGGCAAGGCACCGAGCAAGGCGGCGAAGGTCGTCATCATGATCGGACGGAAACGGATGAGACAAGCGCTGAAAATGGCTTCGTGCGCGGCCATCCCTTGCTCGCGCTCGGCATGCAGGGCAAAGTCGATCATCATGATGGCGTTCTTTTTCACGATGCCGATGAGCAGGATCACGCCGATCAAGGCGATGATGCTGAACTCCGTCCCAGTGGCCAGCAGGGCGAGAATCGCCCCGACGCCGGCGGAGGGCAAGGTGGAGAGAATGGTGACCGGATGCACATAGCTCTCGTAGAGTATGCCCAGCACGATATAGATGGCGACCAGGGCAGCCAAGATGAGCCAAGGCTGGTTCCGCAACGACTCCTGGAAGACCTTCGCCGTACCCTGGAAGCCACTGTGGACCGACGCCGGCACACCGATTTCTTGCAAGGATCTTTTGATCGCCTCCGTCGCGTCGTAGAGCGAGGATCCGGGCTTGAGGTTGAAGGAGAGGGTCGCGGCGGCGAATTGTCCATGATGGTTGACCGTCAACGGCGTGTTGGTCGCCGCGAAACTCGCCAAAGTCGACAGCGGTGGCTGGGTGTTGGCCGTTTGCGGTGCCACGGGGGCGACACTCAGGTAAATTTGCCACAGCGTCTGTGAACTTTGCCAATATTGGGGGGCCAATTCCATCACCACATGGTATTGATTGAGCGGATTGTAGATGACGGAGACCTGCCGCTGTCCGAATGCGTCGTTCAAACTCGCGTCGATCAATGCCAGGCTGACCCCGAGCCGTGACGCCGCGTCGCGGTCGACCACCAGCGACACCTGTTGCCCCTTGTCCTGCTGGTCGGTGTTGACATCGGTCAGTTCGGGAAGCGCGGACATTGCCTTGAGGATTTTCGGCGTCCACTCACGCAGATCGGCCAGATGTTCCGCTTGCAAGGTATATTCGAACATGGAGGGCGAAATCCGGCCACCAACGCGGAGATCTTGCGTCGGTTGCAGGAACAGGCTGGCCCCCGGCTCGTTCGACAGATTTTTACGCAGACGCCCCAAGATGCGGTCGATGGGGGCATCCCGCTCTTCCGGTGGCTTGAGCACCGCGAACATCCGGGCGGTGTTGCCGCCCTGCTGGCCGCCGGCGACGCCAATGACATTGTCGATAGCCTGATCCTGCCGCAGGATGTCGGCAAAATCGGCCAGCTTTTTCGCCATAGCCTGGAACGAGATGCTCTGATCCGCCTGGATGGTGCCATTCAGCCTCCCGTTATCCTGCGTCGGGAAAAACCCCTTGGGAATGATCACATAGAGATAGATGTTCAGGCCTATGGTGCAAAACAGCAGAAACATCATCAGGCGTGGATGGCCCAAGGCCCCGCGCAAGCTGCGTTCATAGCCGCGCAGCAGCAGATCGAAAAAGTGCTCCACCCCCCGGTATAAACGACCATGCTGCGGTTTTTCCTGGGCTAGCCAACGGGCGCACAGCATCGGGGTGGTGGTCAATGACACCACCAGCGACACCATCACGGCGGCGGAAAGGGTAACCGCGAACTCCCTGAACAAGCGCCCGACGATGCCTCCCATCAACAATATCGGAAGGAACACGGCGATCAGCGACAAGCTCATGGACAGCACGGTGAAGCCCACTTCCCCGGCACCCCGCAATGCGGCCTGATAGGGCGGAACCCCTTTTTCGATGTGGCGGGCCGTGTTCTCCAGCACCACGATGGCATCATCGACCACGAAGCCGGTGGCGACGGTCAAGGCCATCAGGGACAGGTTGTCGATGCTGTAATGGCATAGATACATCACCCCGCAGGCACCGATCAGGGAAACCGGCACGGCGATGATCGGGATCAACGCCGATGCCGGATTGCGCAAAAAAGCGAACACCACAAAGATCACCAACCCTATTGCGATCAGCAGGCTACGCTCGACTTCGTTGACGGATGCCCTGATGGTCACCGAGCGGTCGATGACCACCGACAGGTCAATGGCGTTCGGGATGGATGCCCGCAGTTGCGGCAGCAGCGCCTTCACCTTTTCCACCGTTTCGATGATGTTGGCGCCGGGCTCTTTGCTCAAGATCAGCAGCACCGAGGGCTTGCCGTTTTTCAACCCGGCATTGCGTACGTCCTCCACCGAATCCACCGCCTCGCCGAGATCGGCGATCCGCACGGCGGCGCCGTTGCGATAGGCCACGATCAGCGGCAGATATTCCTGCGCGCTCTTGGCCTGGTCGTTGGCCTGGATCTGCCAGTGCCGCGTCTCATCATTGACCGAACCCTTGGGACGATTGGCGTTGGCCGACACAATCGCCGTGCGGACGTCTTCGAGACCCACCCCGTATTTCGCCAACGCCGCCGGATTCAACTCGACCCGCACCGCGGGCAATGAACTGCCGCCCACGCTCACCTGGCCAATGCCCTGGATTTGCGCGATTTTTTGCGCCAGGATCGTCGAAGCCGCGTCGTACATCTGGCCGCGGCTTAGGGTATCCGAAGTCAGCGCCAAGATCAGGATGGGGGAATCGGCCGGATTGACCTTGCGATAGCTGGGGCGGCTGGGCAGATTGGTGGGGAGTAGGCCGCTGGCGGCATTGATGGCCGCCTGCACGTCACGGGCCGCGCCATCGATGTCACGATCCAAGTCGAATTGCAGGGTGATGCCGGTCGATCCCAAGGAACTCGAAGAAGTCATCTCGGTGATGCCGGCGATGCGGCCCAAGGATCGTTCCAACGGGGTGGCGACCGTCGCGGCCATGGTTTCCGGGCTGGCACCGGGCAAAGATGCCTGCACGGAGATGGTCGGGAAATCCACCTGCGGCAAAGGGGCCACGGGCAATTGCAGAAAGGCGAGGATTCCCGCCAGCGCCACGCCCAGGGTCAGCAACGTGGTGGCGACAGGCCGATAGATGAAAATCGCGGAGAGGTTCATATTGCCTTACCGCGGTTGATCCATCCCCCCTTTGCAAAAGGGGGGTTAGGGGGGATTTCTCCCCGGCCGGTCACGCGACGGGCCAGGCTATCCAATTTCAAATAAATGACCGGTGTCGTGAACAGGGTCAGCAATTGGCTCAGGATCAAGCCGCCGACCATCGTCAGTCCTAAGGGATGGCGCAGCTCCGAGCCCACGCCGGTTCCCAACATCAGCGGCAACGCGCCGAGCAGTGCCGCCAGGGTCGTCATCATGATGGGCCGGAAGCGTAACAGGCAAGCCTGATAGATAGCCTCCCTGGGCGGCAGACCCTGCTTGCGTTCCGCCTCCAGGGCAAAATCGATCATCATGATGGCGTTCTTTTTCACGATGCCGATGAGCAGGATGATGCCGATGATGCCAATGATGCCGAGATCCATTCCGGCGACCATCAGCGCGAGCAAGGCACCGACGCCGGCGGAAGGCAGGGTCGACAGGATCGTGATGGGGTGGATATAGCTTTCATAAAGAACCCCCAGCACGATGTATACCGTCACGATGGCGGCCAGAATCAGCCACAAGGTATTGGACAGCGAGGCGGTGAAAGCCAAGGCCGCGCCTTGGTAACTGGTGGCGACGCTCAGGGGCATGCCGATCTCTTGTTTAGCCGCCTCGATGGCCTTGACCGCATCGCCCAAGGAAGCACCCGCTGCCAAATTGAAGGAGATCGTCGCCGACGGAAACTGGCCGAGGTGATTGATCGCCAGCGGGGTTGGGCGCTCCGACACCTGTGCGATGGCGGACAGCGGGACTTGCGTCCCGTTCGTCGAAGGGATGCGGAGATCGTTCAGGGACTCCGGGCCGCTACGGTAATCGGGTTTCACTTCAAGCACCACCCGGTACTGGTTGGACTGGGTGAAGATGGTGGACACCAGCCGCTGCCCGTAGGCGTCGTACAGGGCGTTATCAATCGCCGCCGTGGTGACGCCCAGGCGGCTCGCGGTGCTGCGGTCGATGGACACGAACGCCTGCAAGCCCCGATCCTGAAGATTGCTGGTGACATCGGTGATTTCGGCCAAATGGGAAAGCCGCTCGACGAGGCGATGTGTCCACTGGTTCAATTCTTCAGGGATGGCTGTTTCCAAGGTGAATTGGAATAAGGTGCGGCTTACTTGATTTTCCAGGGTGAGATCCTGCACCGGCTGCAGGAACAGGGAGATGTCCTGGATTTCCGCCAACTTGGGCTGAAGCCGTCGGATCACGTCCGTGGCATTCACCACCCGCACATCCAGCGGTTTCAGATTGATCAGGAAGCGGCCACTGTTCAGCGTGGGATTGGTGCCGTCCACACCGATGAAGGAGGAAAGGCTTTCCACCGCCGGATCGTCCAGGATCACACTCGCCAAGGCCTGTTGCCGTTGCGCCATGGCGGGAAAGGAAATATCCTGCGGCGCTTCCGAGATACCCTGGATGAGTCCGGTGTCCTGAACCGGAAAGAAGCCCTTAGGGATGATGACGTAAAGCCACACGGTAAGCCCCAAGGTGGCGAGCGCCACCAGCAACGTCAAGGTTTGCCGTTGCAGCACCCATTCGAGCATCCGGCCATACCCCGATGTCACCCGGTCAAAAAACCGGCCACTGCCACGGTAAAACCGGCCGGCTTTTGCCTCGTCCACCGGACGGAGCAGCTTGGCGCACATCATCGGCGTCAGGGTCAGCGACACGACGGCGGAGATCAGGATGGCCACCGCCAGTGTGATGGCGAATTCGCGGAACAGACGGCCCACCACATCCCCCATGAACAGCAGCGGAATCAACACCGCGACCAGGGAAAAAGTCAACGAAATGATGGTGAAGCCGATCTGTTCAGAACCCTTGAGCGCCGCCTTCAGCGACGGATCGCCTTGTTCGATGTAACGGGAAATGTTCTCGATCACCACGATGGCGTCATCGACCACGAAGCCAGTGGCGATGGTGAGCGCCATCAGGGTCAGGTTGTTGATGCTGAAGCCGGCCAGACACATCACGCCGAAGGTGCCGACCAGGGACAGGGGAACCGCGATGCCGGGAATCGTGGTGGCCGGGACGTTGCGGAGAAAGACAAAAATCACCAGCACGACCAGGGCCACGGACAGGAAAAGCTCGATGCGGACATCCCGCACCGAAGCGCGGATGGTGATCGTCCGATCCGTCAGCGGGGCGATGTCCACGGCACGGGGCAAGGTCGCCTGCAATTTAGGCAGCAAGCCATGGATGCGATCCACGACTTCGATCACATTGGCCCCTGGTTGGCGCTGGATGTTGACGACGACCGCCGACGCGCCGTTGGCCCAGGCGGCGAGCCGGACATTCTCGGCGCTATCCACCGCATCGGCGACCTCGGACAGCTTCACCGGGGCGCCATTGCGGTAAGCGACAACCAGCTTCTGGTATTCCGCCGCCGAGCGGAGTTGGTCGTTGGCGTCGATGATGGCCGCACGGGCCGGGCCGTCAAACATACCTTTGGCCTGGTTCACGTTGGCGGCGGCAATGGCAGTGCGCAGATCCTCAAGGCTCATGTCGTAGGCAGCCAGGGCCTTGGGATTGGCCCGGATGCGCACCGCCGGCCGCTGCCCGCCGGTGATGCTGACCAGACCGACGCCAGGTAACTGGGAGATTTTCTGTGCCAGCCGTGTATCGACCAAATCTTCCACCTGGGACAGCGGCAAAATTTTCGAACTGACGGCCAAAGTCAGGATCGGCGCATCCGCCGGATTGACCTTGTTGTAAATAGGCGGCATCGGCAGGTCGGTGGGCAGGAACGTGTTGGCGGCATTGATGGCCGCCTGCACCGTTTGTTCGGCGATGTCCAGATTCAGGTTGAGATTGAACTGTAGCGTGATGACCGAAGCGCCGCCCGAACTGGCCGATGACATCTGGTTGAGCCCCGGCATCTGGCCGAATTGGCGCTCCAGGGGCGCGGTGATCGACGAGGTCATGACCTCGGGGCTGGCCCCCGGGTAGAGCGTCACCACCTGGATGGTCGGGTAATCCACTTGTGGCAAGGCCGAAATCGGCAGCAAGCGATAAGCCAGGATGCCGACCAACAACAGCGCCACCATCAGCAGGGAGGTGGCGACCGGCCGTAAAATAAACGTCTTGGATGGATTGAAGGCCGGCAGTGGATCGCGGGCGGGCGGAACGCTCACGATCCAGTGCCTTTGTGCTGATGTTGGTGCTTGGCAGAACTGGATGCCGGTGTCTCAACCGCCTTTTCCTGGGGCTTCCGGGAACCGGGTTGGATGATTTCCACGGTTGTCCCCTCGCGAAGTTTGTCGGCGCCATCCACCACCAGCGTTTCGTCGGGTGCCAACCCTTGGAGGATCGCGGTCTTTTCCCCTTCGACCGGCCCCTGCTTCACCGGACGCACCGTCACGGTCTTGTCATCCTTCACCACGTATACGAAAGCACCAATCGAGCCGTGCTGAATCGCCGATGTCGGTATGATGGTCGCCGAACTGAGGGTATCCAGCTTCATTTTGATGTTCACGAATTGGTTCGAGAACAGCATATTGTCCTTGTTGGCGAACTGGGCCTTGAGCTTGACGGTGCCTGTGGTCGTGTCAATCTGGTTGTCCACCGCCGATAGCTGCCCACTCGCGAGTTTGTTCTTGCCGGCCCGGTCATAGGCTTCGACGGAGAGTGCCTCTCCCGAACGCCAGCGCTTCATGACGGCAGGCAATTCATCTTCGGGCAAGGTGAAGACCACGGCGATAGGCTGGATTTGCGTGATCAAGGCCAGCCCGTTGGCATCGCTGGCATGGACGATATTGCCCTGATCGACCAGCCGCAGCCCCACCCGCCCCGAAACCGGCGCGGTCACCCGCGCATAAATGAGTTGCAGCTTGGCGGTATCGACCTGGGCGCGGTCCATCTCCAAATTGCCCTGATACTGCTTGACCAGATACTCTTGGGTCACGGCTTGCTGCGCGGCGATGGAATCTTTAAGCATCAGCGTCTTGTAACGGACCAAGTCGATCTCGGCGTTCTTCAACAAGGCCTCGTCCCGCAACAACTGCCCTTCGGCCTGATGCAATTGGACCAGAAACGCCCGGGGATCAATTTCCGCCAGCAAATCCCCCTGATTGACCATCTGGCCTTCCGTGAAAGCCACCCGAATCAATTCGCCATCGACCCGCGTCCGCACCGTGACCGTGTGCAGCGCGGTGACAGTCCCCAATCCATTCAGATAAACCGGAAAGTCCCCTTGGGTCGCTTTTTCAATGGCGACCGGTATGGGAGAACCCTCCGGCCTTCCCGATCTTGATCTTGGGTTCGCCCCGGGTTCCTGATGGATGCCGGGCTGCCCGAAAAAATACGCCGCCGTGGCGGCGACCACAAGGGCCAGCACGAGCCAACGCAGCCTAGCCGCTCCGCGGCTATAGGCCGTCGGGGGTAAATCAGGGTGTCCATTTTGATTCATCAATGTATCGGTATAGTGCTCAACATGCGGCGGTTTTTTCCAGAAATCGAAAGCCACTCAGCGTCCATGGCTACCGTTTCCTTGGAGCGTGGACTCATGCCACCCCTAGGACGGCCCCCATCCGATTGAACCGATATTCGCCAAGCAGAGCCCCAACCTTGGCGTCAAATCCGGCAAGGCCGACCTGGGCCTTCCACTGCTTGAATGGCGCGAGCGGTAGGCGCGGCTGGGCAGGATCGAATTCACGCGGATGAATGCAAAGATTCACCCCCTGCCCGGCCCGCTCATGTTCCCGGAACCAACGCTGCACCAGCGGCAGCGGCAACAAGCGAAGGTAGCCCCCTTCGGCGAAGGCCCATTGCATACCCAGCCAACGGCGGATGGTGGAGGGATATTCCCAAAGCTCGTGCTCTCCCGACCGGTGTATCACATAGGGCCGGGTGGGGTATCCTTCCGCCTCGGCAAGGCCACCCGGACGGGGATAAATGGAAGAATCGAAACGGATGCCCAATTCCAAGAGCAGATCGAATAGCCAGCGGTGCCGGGCCAACAGGGAGCCGCCCGGACTCCGGTAGCCAACCGGCGACACGCCCGCCGCGCCGCCCACCACATCAAAGGCCCGGCGCGTATCTTCCTCAAGTTCGGCGTCAGTCAAACTGGATGCAAGCACATGCGCGTAGCCATGCACCGCAATCTCATGCCCGCCCGCGACGATCTTGCGCACCAACTGCGGATATGTCTCCGCCACCCAGCCCAAAACAAAAAACGTGGCCTGGACGCCATGGCCCGCCAACGCTTCCAGCATCAATTCCGTGTTCCGTTCGACCCTGGACTCGAAATGCCCGTACTGCTGCGGCAAAGGCATCTGTGGGCAATCGAGGATATGGAACCAATCCTCAACGTCTACCGTGAAGGCATGGATCACAGGGTTTGTCATGGCATCACCAATCGCCTTGCCTTGCTCCAATCGACCTGCGACACCGCCGTCCGTAGATCGATGAACTCAAAGTCATCAAGCAAGCGCTTTAACTTGCCCTCGGCGGAACCTAAGCCGTAATAGGACTTGAAGCGCCGTATCGCGTTAAGCCCCGGAATAAGAGGCTGGCCAGGATCAAAGTCACGGGGATGGAAATAGGTCATGAGGTAGGGCGAGCGGCGCGTCAGCGCCCGGATCGTGGAATAGGGCAAAAGGCGGAAATAACCGCCCCCCGAGAAAACCAGCTTTAAGCCGAATGCCTCCCACACGTTAATGGGGAACTCCTTGATCTGCCCGTTGCTGGTTTCGACTAGCGCAGGCCCGTCCGCGCCAAAATCGGCAAAACCGCCATGGGCGCGGCCTGCGGGAAAGACCGAGCAATCGACCTCGATGCCATGCTCCACCAGTTTGTCGAACACCCAACGGTTTTCGCGGGTCAGTGAGAAGCCGGGGGCGCGATAGGCCCGCACCTTCTCGCCTGTGGCCTCTTCAAGCGCGGCAAGGGAGCGCTTGAAATCATCGGTGAATTGCCCGTGCGTTTGCTCGTAGACAAGCTGATGCGCGTAGGAGTGCGTGCCAATTTCATGGCCCAAGCCATGGATCTGGCGAATAACATGCGGATGGCGTTCCGCCATCCAGCCCAGGCAAAAAAAAGTCGCCTTGAGCTTGCGTTCTTCTAGGATAGCCAGCAGGCGGTCAACGACAGGCTCGAACCGGGAGGAATAGTTCGCCCAATCGCCGACGTCGCGGGTGGAAGCATTGTCGAGAATGTGAAACCAATCTTCGATGTCAAAGGTCAATATGTTCATTATCAGAAAGATATCTCCGTGACTCGGGAATTCTTTAATGGCCAACCGTAAACGCTTACGTCATGTGGGCGGTAACGAACAAATCCCGGTCAATATGCGTTATCTCAAGGCGTTCATGATCCATTTGCGCAAAGAGTTCGAGTACTTTTATCTGGGTATACATGAACAGGTCGCATCGGGATTTATACCGAAGCTTACGTTGCCAAGCAAGAAATCCGCCATCGAGAGGAAAACTAAAGAACGCACGTTTGTTGGTGACGGCAAGTGCCTTGCGTATGACTAATAGGGGATCTTCCATGTAGTCCATTAGCCCCATTAAAATGGTGTAATCAAATTTCATGTCAAACTTTCGCTCTAGAAAATTTGCTTGTTCAAAGCGACATTTGTGAGCGACACCGGCCTGATCGGCGCTCTTACGCGACAGGTTGAGCATCCCTTCGGCAAAGTCAATACCAAGCACTGAATCAGCTCCCCCCTTGGCGAGCGCCACCGAAAAATGCCCTGGTCCGCAACCGACATCCAGAATCGTACGTCCGGCCACCGGACTGCATCCCTCAAGTGTCTTGAGGTAGCGCAGGCGCATGCTTGACCGGAAAAGGTTGTTGGCCGCTGCGTTAAAAAGCGAATGCTTAGTGCCATAAATAGCATCGAAATCCTGCGCATAGCTGTCAAAAAAACTCGAAGTTCTAGAGTCAGTCATAGTGTTTCCCATGGTTCATCATATGTTAAAGCGAATATTTTCACACGGCTCATTTTAGGGGTGGACACAGCCAGCCAACAAGCCACCCCCTAATCAAACAACCACCAATCCATTAACTAACTTAAGCATTTTCATCGCTAGGGCTGTTCGATCATATTTCTTGGCTGCGGCAAGGCTGTTTGATCGGTAGTTTTCGCAGGACTCACGATTTTGGCGCAGCGCTTTCATGTGCGCAACGAGATGAACGGCATTCTCAGGCTCGAACACAATCCCCATATTTTCCGTGCGCACAATATCCGCCGATTCACCCGCAACCCCATGCAGCACCGGCAATCCCATCCCCATGCATTCGAACAACTTGGAAGGGATCACCATCGTGAACAACTCCGTTTTGCTAAGGTGAATGATCGAAACATCCAGCAGAGACCAATAGCCGGGCACTTCATCCTTGGACACGGAATCGACAAAGGTCACATTCTTGAGGCCGCGCTGCCGGGCTTCCCCCTTGAGTGCCGCCTTGCGCGCGCCGTCCCCAAGCAAAATGAAGTGGAAATCCTGGCAAAGTCCTTCCAAACTGAGTTTCTCCGCGGCATCCAGGATTGTCTCCAGATGTTGGGTCATGCCATGGGTTCCCACGTAGCCGCCGACAAACTTGCCCTCAAGACCCAGCCGTTTCACCAGAGTCTGATCCTTTGGCATGGGTTTGAAGCGGGACATGTCTACCCCGTTGGTCACCACGCAGACCTTGCCGCCGTCAATACCACGTTCGATCAAGTTGTTACGGAAGGCATGGGTCACCGAAACAATCAGGCTGGCTTTCCGATACAGGAACATCTCTAGCTTTTCCAGCCAGCGGATGGCCGCAGAATGACGCATCGCCCCCACGGCCTTGATTCCCTCGGGCCACAAATCGCGCAGTTCAAACACAAAGGGTATCTGCTTTAAAACACTGACCACCCATGCCGCACAGACGGTAAAGAACTGGGGGGATGTGCCGATTATCACATCTACCTCGCGCACAAACAACGCCGCCAAAGTCGATGTCACCATAAAACTCTGGTAATCCAAAATGCGCTTCACAAACCCTTCGTTGGCTGTGATGTAAGACCATACCCGGATTATTCGAATCCCCGCCATCTCCTCGTTTTGCCAAATGCGGTTGCGATATCCGGGATAAACCTCGCCCTTGGGGAAGTTCGGCGCACAAGTGATGACCGTCACCCGATGCCCGGCTTTCACCCATTCACGGCAATGCTCGAAGGTACGGCTCGCCGGGGCGTTGACTTCGGGGGGGAAATTGTCGGAGAGGAAAAGAATATGCATGTCAGTCCCAGGTGAGGCGGAGGGTGCAGCGTGGCCCGGAAAAGCGCATTTCCAGGCAATGGTTGGATAGGGTAAGGCCAAACTCAGGATGATATTCCGCCTCGGCCAGGCGGCATGACGCGCCTTCGACGTGCCAGCGCAAAACCCATCCGCAAGCCAGGCCTACCCGGCCCGCCTCGCCCGAGGCTTCGACCACGAGGCCAGGATGGAAATACAGCCGCCCGACCGCCTCGTCGAATGCGCCTTCAATCGTATCAACGATTTCCAGGCCGCCTTCCAAAAAATGCCACTTCCGCCCATGCACAGGTTTCCCAGGAAGACGCCGGTAGCCGTCGTGGGCGCAGGCCACCCGCAGACTGTTGCCGTCCCCCTCGATGCGCAGGCCGAAAGGCTTGGCCCGACGCGCCACGCGGAAGCCGCCCCACACTTCCGACGAATCCTCGCCGTTGAGCGTCACCGTGTTGTGCGCGGCGGTGCCACGTTGCCATAGCCGCTGCGGCCCGGTGCCATACCGCGATGTGCCGGAGTTGACCAGTACCCGCTGGCCGTGCAGCGAAAGCTCAAAAGACAAGGTGTCGGCATGGGCATGGCCCGGCAAGTAATCCGGCCCCACCGGCGCGACATCCAGAAAAGCCACCATCGCCCCTTGTTGGATGCGGGCATAGCCGCTGTCGGCCAAATGGGTGATGCCGTCCTTAAGCTCCAGTGGCGGCGCAAAGCCCAGCCGTTCCGCGTAAGCCTCAAGTTCCGCCGGGGAAGGCGCGATGCCGATGGCGGCATCGTTGAAAAAGGCGATGTCGCCGTCCGGGTGGCACAATGCGGCCAGCCAGCCGCGCATCTGGGCTATCGTCTGCGGCCATGTCGCCACCCAGCCGCGCCAGCAGACGGGAATCGCATCGGGGTAAGCGGCCGCCAAGTTGACCAAGTCCAGCAGGTCCTCCAGCGCGAGGGCATGGTACATTGGGCTGCGCTCGAACTGTCCGCCGTCGGGCAGGATCTGCTCGGGCATCTCCCGCGCCAGGATCGCCATTCCCTTATCCAACCAGGCCGCAGCCTCCGGCCCGTCGAAAAACAGCCCAGCAAACACCAGCGCTTTGGCGTTGGCGAACAAATGGTTGCCAAGCAGGCGCCATTCCAGCCGTCCGACCAGCCAACGCACTTGTGCCGCCAAGCTGTGCAGCCATTCCGGCTCCAACACGTTGCCCGCCAACGTCCATTTGATCCAATTCACAACGCGCAAGGAAACGGGGTAAGGCTCCCAACCATTGCCTTGGCCCGGCGGGTTTTCTTTGACCCAGCGCTCGACCAATGCGCGATGCCAGCCGCCACGCTGGGCGGCATCCATGGCATTGAGGTCGTCGAAATAATGCAGGTTGTACAGCCACAGCTTTTCCCGCCCCGGATCGTTCCAGGCCGACGAACCGTCGATAGCATGTTCTGAATTCAGGAAACGGCAACAAGCAGGGTTTAATAAGCTCACACCGCGCCGTGCAGGTTCCACCCAAGAACCACCAAGCATTTTCCGCATGGGCAATGCGGAATTAAAAAAAGGGGGGGAATGGGGTAGCCGATGCAGAAATCGCCCATAGATCTGAATCGGCTTTAAATGCTTTATGGTAAAGTAATACAAAAGCAGGCGTTCAAACGGAGCGAACACTGGTCAGATACCTTGTAGTTCGTTGCAAATCTGTTTCACCCACAAGGTTTAGACAAAACCCCAAAAATATTTGCCCTCAATCCTGCCAAAGCATCTGTGCTATTCACAATACGCTCATAGGACATAAAAAGCAGGAAAACGGGGCGGGCTACCATGCCATATGACGGCTCTTTTTCAACCATCCTCAACTCTTCGACAGTGAACCCTATGCTGGCAGCAAATTGCCGTATCTTCTGACGGGAATTCATACGGTGAAAGGTCGGATATGGGTCGTGGCGTTCGCCCGATACCCTACCATCCAGGCGGTGCACAAGCCCCATGTGTACCCAGTGAGGCGTTGCGCGGGCAATCAGTGAAACGTAGTGATATAAATTAGGGGTTCGGAAAATATAGCACCCGCCTGGCTTGAGGACTCGGTATACTTCTCGCAGATGGGCCTGAGGCGCGGCAACGTGCTCCAAAACATAATTTGAAACTACGGCATCAAACGAAGCATCCGGGAAAGGATACTCGGTGCCTGTGCAGACAACTGCCTGCTTCAATGCATCGTTACCCGTCACTTCCCCATCTATATCCAAGCCAACCACATCACCCAGCGTCGCAAGGAACCTAGATGTCTTATTACTGGGGCCAGCACCTATCTCAAGTATTTTACCACCTTTTGCAATCCGTTCGGAACAGAGTATATGAAATTCAGTTGTCCCATCTATCCATGCGGATTTCGACCGATAAAATTTTTCCAAGAAGCGCTCTTGCCAACGAATACCGATGTCAGTCATGATTAAATACCCTTTTGTTTCTGAATTGCGACGATGCGCACAAGCTTCTCAAGCTGTACACACGAAAGAGCTATCTGTCCAATGTCTCAGCTATCTCAATTGTTACGCGGCTAATTTCCAGCAATTCCTCAAAAGCAACTGGAACCGCACTGCCACTTTCCACCGCCCGCACGAACGCGGCGGCGCAGGCGCTTTGCCCCTTGTCCTGCCGCCACAGGTTCAGCTTGGCGAACCCCGGCCAGCCAAACCCAGCCAGTTTTCTGAAATTGTCCAGTTGCAGGATGCGCCCGCCGCAAAACACTTCCAGCCGCTCCTTGGGAAAGGACTTATGGCCGTTGGCGAGATAATGCACCGTGCCGACGGAGCCGTCCGCGAAGTTCAGCGTGAATGTCGCCACATCGTCCGCCCCGCCCAAGGCCACCGCCTGCACACCCACAATCGGCGATCCGGCCAGGTAACGCAGCAAATCGACGAAATGGCAGGCTTCGCCGATGATGCGCCCGCCCCCGATGTCGCGGTTTTGCGTCCAATGCTCGGGCGAGATGGCCCCGGCGTTGACCGTCATCACCATGGCCTTAGGCCTGGCGTAGCCCGGCCAGCAGCGCTTTCATCTTGACCACTTGCGGCGCAAAGCGGCGGTTGAAACCGACCATCAGCAGCAGCGTTTGGCCTTGGGCGCTGACCTTGGCATAAATGGCTTCGATCCTGGCTAATTCTTCAAATGTCAGCCCCAAGGGCTTTTCGACAAACACAGGCTTGCCCGCCTCCAGTGCCTGGCACACCAGCCCGGCGTGGCTGTCGTGGCGGGTCGAGATCACCACCGCGGTGATGTCCGGGTCGGCGAACACTTTGTCCGTCGCCGTCGTGGTTTCCTCAAAACCGAACTTGCGGCCCGCATGCGCACCGCTGACCCCGGCGGCGGAGACCACTGTCTTCAGCCGTGCGCCTGCGGCCTTGAAAGCGGGGATCAGCACCGCCGTGGCATAGTTGCCTGCCCCAACAAACGCCACCGTGGCCTTGCCGACGGCGGGCGAGGCAAGGCGCAGCCGCACGGTGTCGGCGCGTAACGCCGCCTCCGGCCGGTCTGCCGCCGAGGGGTACTGAAGCAGGATGCCTAGCGAGGGCGCGGAACCGCCCACCAGTCCGTACGCCTGCTCCGCGTCTTCGATCTTGAAGCGATGGGAAATCAGCGGGACTACATCCAACCGGCCATCGGCCAGCATGTCCAGCACCGCCTCGAAGTTGCGTTGCTCGGTCCAGCGCACGAAGCCCACCGGGTAATCCTGGCCCTTTTCTTCGTAATCGGGATCATAGCGGCCTGGCCCATAGGAGCAGGACACCTGGAAGCTCAGTTCCTTCTCGTAAAAATCCGCCCGCGATAATTCCAACCCGGCCACGCCGACCAGCACGATGCGCCCGCGCTTGCGGCACATCTGCGCGGCCTGGCGCATGGGTTCGTTGCTCTTCGTGGCGGCGGTGACCAGCACCGCGTCCACCCCGCGCCCGCGCGAAAACGCCTGCGCCGCCGCCAGCGGATCTTGGCCTGCGCCCAGGTCGACCGTTTCCGCCCCGAATTGCCGCGCCAACGCCAGCTTGGCCGGATCAAAATCCAGCCCCAGCACCCGGCAGCCATGGGCGCGCAGCAATTGCACGGCGACCAGGCCGATCAATCCCAGGCCCGTCACCACCACCGCCTCGCCCAGGGTCGGCTGCGCCAGGCGGATGCCCTGCAAGGCAATCGCCCCCAGCACGGTGAACGCCGCAGCCTCGTCGGACACGCCGCCGGGCACTTTGGCGCACAGGTTCACCGGCACGTTCACCGCTTCGGCGTGTTTGCCGTTGGAGGCCACGCGGTCGCCCAGCGCGAAGCCTGCCACCCCTGGGCCGCTTGCCAGCACTTCGCCGACATTGCAATAGCCCATCGGCAGCGCCTGGTCTAGCTTGTTGCGCACGGCTTCCAATGTGGGCAGCAAGCCGTCGGTCTTGGCCTTTTCCATCACCATGCGCACTTTGTCCGGCTGCTGGCGGGCCTTTTCAAGCAGATTGCCTTTGCCGAATTCCACCAACATGCGCTCGGTGCCTGCGGAGACCAAGGTTTGCCGGGAGCGGATCAGAAGCTGGCCGTGCTTGGCGGCAGGGCAAGGAATTTCGGCCAATTCAGTTTGGCCGGTTTTGAGGTTTTGAAGGATTTGTCTCACGCGCTGTTTCCGTTGCTTATCATATTTGCCCGTTGATGAGATGGTAGCGTCGGGCGTGTGCAAGCCGATCCTCTATGGCCACCCGATCCCGCACAAAAATTGTATTGCCGTCCGTCGGCCTCACGTCGGTCAGTCTTCTGGCGAACGGGTCATAACCAAAAGGAGCAAAGCCGTGTCCACGCATGATTTCGATCAGCTCCTCGTCATTGACGCCATAGCGCACGCCACTACCGTTCGTTTCCATGATCACCGCCAGCAAGCGATGGTCTGACAGCGTCCGTTCTCCACCGAGCAAGACAGCGCGTTCGTGACCCTCAACATCAATCTTGATCAACAGCGGCACATCCTGCCCTACCAGTTCATCGAGCCGTGTCACCGGCACATCAATTCCGAGTGCGTCCTCACCCTCAGCCAGAACATGATTCACACAATCCAGCCCCGAGGTAAACCGAAGCGCCGAAGTTTGATCAGACAGTCCCATTCTGCAGGTACGCACCCGGGTCGCCAGCCCATTCAAGGCGACATTTCGTTCAAGATGCGCAAACGTCTCGGGGATCGGCTCGACCGCCGTCACGCGGGCACCCACCCCCCCTCCAGCCAGAACCGTGTAGCTGCCGATGTTGGCCCCCACATCCAGGAAATGATCGCTTTCGCGTAGCACATGCAGCACAAAAGCCATTTCCCGGACTTCATGCAGGCCACAGTACCAGTTGCCCGTGGCACCCGTCATGCCCCGCGTCGCAAACAACTGTGTTTGTCCGACAAATGGGAATGCGATAAGCCCGGCGAGCAAGCGCGACGCCAGTTGCCAGCGAATGACACGCCACAGCGCGGCAAACTTCCCGCCGGCGTTCAACGGATGATTCCACACATAACTCAATAAATAATACAGAGACATTGGCACTCCCGGCAGGTTTGGTTTATCGAATTGATGGCGGTGGCCAAGCAAAGAAGCATTGATTTTATTGAACCCTTCCAATCTGTGGGTAATGGGATGCCCCTGAGTACTTTTCTTCATCCAGACTCGACTTGCGCTATCAATTCATGATAGCGTGTTCGCCAATGAAAGCCAAACATGCCAAAGCCTTACAGAACATCTTCGCCAGGCCGACTACGGCCACGCTCGAATGGGCGCGGATCGAGGCGCTATTGATCGCGCTGGGTTGCCGGCTTATTGAAGGGCGCGGTTCGCGTGTGCGTTTCGAGTTCAACGGCAGGATCGTGGTCTTTCACCGTCCGCATCCGGCCAAAGGAGCCAAGCCATACCAAGTCGAGCAGGCGCGGGACTTTCTCATCGCCATTGGAGTGAAACCATGAACACTTTAACCTACAAGGGCTACACGGCCCGTATTGAGTTTGATGGCCGCGATAATATCCTGGTAGGCCGGTTGCTCGGGATCAAAGACATCGTGGGGTTCCATGCCGACAATGTGGCCGATTTGCGCCTGACCTTCGAGGAAGCAGTGGACGACTACCTTGAGGCTTGCGAAAAAGCCGGGAAATCGCCCGAAAAACCCTATTCCGGCAAGCTGATGCTGCGGGTTCCGCCCGAAGTCCATGCCCATGCCGCGCTGATGGCCGAGGCGCACGGCAAGAGCCTGAACCAATGGGCGGC
Source organism: uncultured Gammaproteobacteria bacterium (assembly GCA_963753955.1). Lineage (GTDB taxonomy): Bacteria > Pseudomonadota > Gammaproteobacteria > Methylococcales > Methylococcaceae > Methylumidiphilus. The sequence goes on along the minus strand of CAVWEM010000008.1, from coordinate 141,836 downwards.
GGACGTGCTGGGGAATGCGCGATGATTCAAGAATGCCTTTGCCCTATTGGCCGAAACGCTGCCATTCTTGATCGATAACATCAACACTGGCGCTCGAAGACAGCCTCGACGACCCGGGCCGGCGCTTCGTCCGACGAAGCAAACCCACGCCACCCAAAGCCCCGACACCCGCCCCGTGAGCATCACCGGTCGATGCCTACACATGACGCGCCGTCATGAGGGGTCAACCGCGCATCGATTGACAGGCAAGCCCTGCTCCCGGACATGCAGTCCGGGTTCCGACACATCGACGACGAGTCGCCGCACATCAGGCTTCGCTGGCCGGGAGTCAATGCCGAATCTTCGCGACCGAACCCTAATCCTTATTGCATGAATTAGCTCCGCCAGCCGGTTCATCGATAAATCGCCTGGCCCACAACTCCATGGTCAGCACCGCCCATTGCAGCATGTACAAATCATCCTGGCCCGCTTGGCTGCGGGCGCGGGCCTCTTGCAGGGCTTGATGGTCGAACCAGCCCCGCGCCTTGACGGCAGATTCCGAGGTCAACTCATGCCACAGGTCGGCGAGATCGTAGCGCAGCCATTTGCGGTAAGGCGCGCCGAAACCGGCCTTGGGCCGGTCGATAATCGTATCCGGGACAATGCCCCGCGCCGCTTCGCGCAACAGCACCTTGGTCTCCCGCCCCAACAGCCATGCGTAGGGATAGCGGGCCACCGTGTTGACCAATTGCATATCCAGCAACGGCACACGCGCCTCGACACCGGCCGCCATGCTCATCTTGTCGGTGTAATTGAGATTGTGGTTGGGCAGGTAGATGGCGAGGTCACGCTCCTGCAAGGCGGATAGGCCACCCAGCCCGGTCGTGGCGATGTGGCGCAAGTCGTCGTCGCGGAAGCTCTCGGCGTGCAGCGCATCGCGCACCATCGGCGACCAGATCCGGCTGATTTCAGCCTGTGGAGTGCTGGCGCAGAGGTTGAGAAAGCGGATGGCGGCGGGTTCCGCGAGTTCTACCAGAACCCGCCGCACCCGCCGGATCTGTGCGCCTAACCGGCCTTCTTTGGCACCGGGAAGGCGGCTCGCCAGACTAGCGATCATACGGCGCGACGCGAGTGGCCAGCGATCCAAACCCGCTGTGGCATGTAGCACCCGATAGCGCGGATAGCCGCAGAACAACTCGTCCGCGCCCTGCCCGGACAGCAAGACCTTGATGCCGTGTTCGCGGGCCAGTTGGCAGATCAAATAGCAGGCGATGGCGGCGGGATCGGCCAGCGGTTCGTCGAGATGGCCGATCAGCTTAGGCCAGAGATCGGCGACTTGGGGTTGCAAGTCAATCTCGTGCAACGGCAATCCAAGACGCTGGGCCAAGGCGCGGGCATGTGGCAAGTCTTCGGCTGCGGAGTCAAGCTGGTTGTCGGCGCGGGGGTAGGCGACGGTGAAGCAATCAAAGCCTGCGCCGGCATCCCGCGTAGCCAGGGTGGTGATCAGGCTGCTATCCAGCCCGCCGCTCAGGAACATGCCGACCGGCACATCGGCCACCATTTGCCTCCGGGTGGCGTCTTGCAGTTGCTGGCGCAGATCGGCGAGCGCACTTTGGCGATCCTGGAGCGTCTCCTGGCCGAACGGCATCTGCCAATAGCGTTGGATAGCGAACGGCTGGCCCGCCCGCCAACGCAGCCAGCAGCCAGGCGGCAGGCGCTTGACGGCCTGGAAGGCGGTGCGCTGGCCGGCTGCGTGGCAATAGGCGAGATGTTGCTGCAGCGCGATGAAATCGGGTTCGCGGGAAAGTTGGGGGTGTCGCAGCAGGGCTTTGATTTCGCTGGCGAACAGCAACCGGCCGGGGACGGGTTCGGCATAGTAAAGCGGCTTGACGCCCAAGGGGTCGCGGACCAGCAACAGTTCGCGGCTGCGGGCATCCCACCAGGCGAAGGCGAAAATGCCATTGAGCCGGGCAATGAACCCGGCACCGTATTCAAGCAGGCCGCGCAGCAAAACTTCGGTGTCGCCGCTGGAATGGAACGTGTGGCCACGGGCGACCAGATCCTGGCGCAGTTCCTGGAAGTTGTAGATCTCGCCGTTGTAGACCAATACGCCGCGCCCGTCCGGGGCATGCATCGGCTGGGCCGCCGCCAAGCTAAGGTCGAGGATGGACAGGCGGACATGGCCGAGCGCGATGCCTGCCGCCGGAGCCTCGAAAACGCCCTGCCCGTCCGGGCCGCGATGGGCTTGGGCCGAGTTCATGTTTTGCACTAAGTCCGGCAGGAAGCCGCCGACATACCCTGCGATGCCGCACATTTTTAAGTTCCGGATAGTCTGGATTTGACCTTTAGATCAAGCAGTTGGATAGACAAAATGGCCTCGGCCACCCCACGCTGGAAGGCATAGAGAAGGCCGGGCCAGCCATCCAAAAAGCCCCTGCACACTGTCAAGTAATACAAAGGCACAAGCCAAGGGGCTATCACAATGAGCAGGCGCAGTTTTTTCTTTACATTAAGGGTTTCCCAAGGAGTGGAAAGCAGCGAGTTTGCCTCCAGCGCTGCATATTTCGCCTGTGACGCCAACCATCGATCCAAAGCCTTGCGGTCGTCGTGTTCGATTCGCTCGTTTAGCGGGTGGATGTCACCGGCCACAATGGCGCGCTGGGTATGGCCATCCTGGATGTAATGGGCGTTCTGGCGGCGATACAATGCCAAAACCGGTGTGTATAGAGTGCCGGACAGACGGTGTCCATACACACAATAATGAAACGAAATCCGATACCCGCCTACATTTTTGTCAGGGGCTAACGAAGAAATTTCCTTGACCAAAGCCTGTGACAATACATAGTCTGCATCCAAAGCCAACACCCAGTCACGCATAATTCCACACTGGGTAAGGCCATAGTTCCACTGCACGGCATGGCTGTCAAAAGGCCGCGACACGACACGCGCATTGGGATAGCGGGCCACAATTTCCGGCGTACCGTCATTGCTGCCGCTATCGAGGACAACGATATCAGAGAAGCCAGTGAGCGCATCCAAAGTACGGCCAATATTAGGCGCTTCGTTATAGGTAAGTATCAGCACCGTGATATTGTCAATAAAGCCCATCAATAACCCCTTTTTTTGCCAATAATATATTCTTCAAATTCGCTATCGCCTGCGGCATTTTCTCATTCCGCACTCTCAACTATCCGAAGCGGCTGTATCTTGTGGAAGGGGCTTGCCAAAACTAGCAGGTTTATTGGACAAGCTGTTCCGCCAGCCTTTCGGCTAGACACAGCATCGTAAATGTCGGATTGGCAGTCCCGGCGCTGGGCAAAACACCCGTGCTGACTACCCAAAGATTGCGCAGGCCATGCACCTTCAAATCCTTATCGACCACCGCCTCGCTGTCTTTTCCCATGCGGCAGGTCCCCACCGGATGGTAGGCATCATGCGGTTTCTTGGCATTGCAGCCGTCAAACTGTGGCGACAACGCAGGCAAAAATGCGTTTCCACCGGACCATTTTTCCAAAAACCGTTGTGCGGTCAGCCGGATATTTTCAGTGTCGCGCTCGCTAATGCGCCAATGAATGCGGACGATGCGCCGTCCATATCGATCCAAGCCATCGCCCAATTGGATCCGGTTTTCCCGCACAGGAACCTGCTCAATATCCAGTTGCAGATGCGTTGCGGTGTCGGGCGGTATGTATAACTGGGTGTGGGCATAGCGCTGGTAGCCGAGCCGAGCCAAACCGCCTAGGCCAGAGGCCACATCCGCCGCCGACAGTTCCGGCCAGCGCCGCCCTTGCAAAGCGCCCAGCGCTTCTTTTGCCAAGGCGAACCCTGGGTTTTTGTTGTCGAAAATGAAATGCGCGAAGGCGCGGGGGGCGTCCGCCGGGGGGTTCGCTTCCAGAAAGCGGAAACTACGCATCCAGCCGTTGGCGAAGCGCGGGGCGAAGCAGCGGATGGCGGTTGCGACACTGTCCGTTGCCACATCGGCGATAGCCAAGGAAAGGTGATCTGCCAGGTAGCAGCCGATGGCCGCACCCTCGCGAATCACGGGCCGGGGCGATGATTGGTCCAATTCCAGCAAAATCCGGGCGGATTCAATCGCGCCAGCGGCAATGACAAAGTGCCGCGCCGCCGCGTCCAGCCGCTTGCCGTTGTGCGAAACTGCCTGCGCCTGCCGAATGCCTGCGGTTTCCGCATCCGGTTCTGTCTGCCAGCCATTGGCCATCGCGTTATAGACAATCCTGAGGCGAGAGCCATTGCCAGACTTTTTGCCGAGCAGGCTGACGAAGTTTTTTTTCCGGAACGGCAGAAAAAGCCCGGCGGCGACATCCAGCCCGGCTTGGCCTAAAGCTTCGCCACTTTGGCCGAGATGGCTCTGCGCGAACGCAGTGAAGCCAGCCTCGCCCCGCCAGCCTAGCGTATTCAGCACTGGCGTGGTCTTGTCGGCGACTGTCCGCACAATGTGCGGCCAAGCATCGGCACCGGCCTCCGTCGTTTCCCGCGCATCAAGCCGGGTATGCGGTATCAGCAGCCCACCCCAACGTGAGGTCGATCCGCCTAAACCAAAAAAACGGCCCGCCGTCGCCCCCGGATACACTTCGGCATCAAATTGCGCGGCGAAGCCGATGGCTGCCGCGTCTTCGCTTCGGGGGCCCCCGGCCTCCAGCAAGACGACATCCACGCCCCGCGAGGCCAAGGCTACCGCCAAATAAATGCCCGCCGCGCCCGCGCCCACAATGCAGACATCGCATTGCTTGACCAGGACGGCCTCGCCGCAAGCGGCCAAGTCCACACGCTCGACGCCCTTCATTGCGCAAGCCTTGCCAGTTGCCCTATCCGCTCCGGGCTGCGTGTCGAGACCAAAACCGACCCCTGTGTGTTGCGCAGCAAGGCGTCGCAGATCACGTCGGCTGCGGCTTCGCCTGGACTGCCGGCCGGTCGAGAGGATAAATATCCATAGGTGAATTGGAGTTTGCGCCCGCCGTCCAGCACGAAATCCGCCGTCTTGCCGACCAAGTCATCTTTGGTCTGCAAAACCAAGGCCAACGGGTGGCGGTTCCGCAACCAAGGTTCCAGCAATGCCGGCAACCCGGCCAAGCCCCAATGGCGGATCTTTCCGCTTGACCGCTCGGCCTCCAGCCAGCCCAGAAACTCGTCCGCATTCAGCAGGCCGATATCCGGCTCATGCAAAAATAGGAAATCCACATAATCGGTCTTAAGCCGCTTGAGGCTGGCATTGAGGCTGGCGGCGGCGCGTCCGACACGCCAATCCACTTCCGGCGCGGACAACCGGGGATGGATTTTCCCCGCCGCCTTGCGCACCCACACGCCGAGCGCCCCATGTGCCGCCCCGCCAGGCGGGTAAAGCCCAACCTTAGTCGTTACCGTGAAAAGACCGCGCCGCCCGCGCATGAAATTGCCAAGATCGGACTCGGCCAAGCCATAGCCATAATAGGGCGAAGTGTCGAAGTGGCTGATGCCCGCCGCCGCCGCCGCCTCAAGGAGGCGCTGGCGCTGCCCCGCGCCGAACAGATGATGCAAGGACGCGGTGCCAAATGAAATCCGCGGCACACGGATGTCGGTATTTTCGATGGTTGAATATTGCATCAGAGGTCAATCCACCCGTACCCAATCTGGAACAGGCAAGGATTTGTCCAACAACCAACGGTAGGTCTCCGCCATCTGCGCACCGAAATGCGCCCACGAAAACTCGGCTTCCATCCAGCCACGCCCGCGTAAGCCCATTTGTTCCAAGTTATCCGGGGATCGACCCAGCGCATCTTCCAGGCAAGCCACCAGCGGGCCAATGCCAATGTCGATCCACCAACCCGCCTGCCGCGTCGCCAGCCCCTCCCACGGCGCTCCCTTGCTGACGATGGCGGGAGTTCCCGCCGCGAGGGCTTCCGCCACTGTCATGCCAAAATTCTCAGAATAAGTGGGCAAGACAAAAATATCCGCGTCACGATAAGCCTGTGTTTTTTCGGTGCCGTACAGATTGCCAACAAACTCAACGCGCTCTAAGCCGAGCTTTTGCGCCAGCAGACGCATCTCTTCCAGATACCCGCTTTTCCCATAATAGTCCACATCGCTTCCTGCAATGACTATCCGCCACTCGCGAAAGCGGTTCTGCACCGCCTGCCAAGCAGGCAACAACATATCCAGCCCTTTTTTGGAATGAAGACGCCCGAGGAATAGCAGTGTGCGGGATCTGCCCGGTTTTTTTGGGGCCAGGCACGGGATGTCAACGCCATTGGGGATAATGGTCACCGGCTGCCTGAAGCCCAAGCGGCGGATATCTTCATATTCCGACTCTGCCGTGGCATGGAAACAGGCGGCGCACTCTAAGGCAGGCCGCTGAAGCATGGGCCAGAACAGCTTTTTCACGGGCGAGCCGTGTCGCATGGCCCATTCGGAAAGTGTCCCTCGGGGTGAAACCACAAGGGGTGTGCCGCTTTTTCTTGCGGCCCACCCTGGATAGACGGCATTCATCTGCCACATGCCGTGGTTATGCAAAATGTCGGCACTTTTAGACTGCGCCTGCCCATCCAGCCACAGCCTCATCGCTGGCGACCGTCCAAGCCGTTTAGGCCCGTAGCCTAACGGAAAGGTTTTCAGGAAAGAAGGTGGCGATGGCATCGGCGCCCAATCCAACACGGCCAGTGTCACATCCAGATTTTGCGACTTAAGTGATTCGCATAGGCGCACGACTGAATAAGACAGACCGCTTGCTTCTTCAGTGATGGCGGGAACGATCTGAATTATTCGCATACTAACATTCCACTAAAAACGCCGACGGATGCTCCCGCGTTCCACCAAAAGCCGCCTGCCGTTGCGGAGACCAAGAAGATGGCACTCACAGATTTCATGCGCAGACTGCCTTCAACGCCGCCTTCAAGCCTTCTGTCGCAACCGGCATCGAGTACTGCCCAAGGACTCGCTGGCGGGCCCGCATCCCCATTCCGTGTGCGCGGACAGGGTCTTTTAGCAACTTTTCCATGGCCTCTGCCAAGCCTTCGGCCCCACCGGAAAAAACATAGCCCGTCTCGCCGTCGCTAACCAAGTCGGGGGCGCAACCAACCTGGTCGCTCACTATCGCCGGCAGCGCGAACAGCATGGCCTCGTTGGTGACCAAGCCCCAGGTTTCGTTGTCCGTCGAAGGCAGCACAAACGCATCGGCAGGGATATAGGCTTTCCAAAGCTCCGATTGGTTCAGGAAGCCGGTGAAATGCGCGGGCACGTCCAATTCAGCCGCACGTTGTTTAAGTGCCTCGGTCAGTTCTCCGGAACCGGCGAACAGCAGCTTGGCCGGCCAGCCTTTACGCCGCACCAAAGCCGCTGCCTCCACCAACAACAGGGGACGCTTGAAAGGTATATGCTTGCCGACAAAGCAAAACACAAAATCATCGTCCGTGTAGCCGGCATGGGTGCGTAGCGAAGATCGCTCCCCCAGGTTTTTCTCCGCCATGGCCAACATGCGCTCGGATTCCACGAAATAGGCACCTGGGAACAAACGCTCCTCAGCCATGCCGTTGTTTAGATAGAATTGGCGGTTGGCTTTTCCGATCACCACCGCGGCAGAAACCAGGCCTAACAGCATCCGATGCAGGCGCGTTATCCACCAGGGCCTTGAGCGCAACGCGTTGGACTCGCCGCGCACGATGATGGGCAGGCCCAACAAACGCGCCAGCGGGTAGGCGGCGATCAGGCCAGGCTCGTTCCAGCCCGTGATCAACACCGCGTCCGGCCTGCCATCGACAAGCGCCCGCCACAGCTTGCGCAACAGCCGGGGCAATGCCGGCATCCCGGCGGCAACGCCCATGACGTTGCTGGTGTAATCTTGGCGCAATGGCACATCCCACTGGAACGCCTGGCCAAACCCTGCGCCCTGCTGCTTGGCATCCGGTTCCCGAAAAAAAACCACCTCTAAGCTCAATTCCGGGTCTTGGGCCAGTGCGCGAAACCACGGCACGATGTACTGGATCGGGTGCGTGGTGATCACGCATAATTTGATGGGCATTGTCACTTTCGAACCAGCGCTCCTTGACGCATGTGTATCTGCTGCAGGGTTTGTACCACACGGCGGCGGTAGCTTTCCCAAGAATAATCCAAAGCCGCCGCCCGCGCCGCTGCCGATGCCTTGACCAGAAGCGCAGGCTGTTCTGCCAAATGCTTGACCTGCGCCTTGAAGGCTTCCTTTTCGCAAGGCACGATCCAACCAGCCCCCGGATGCGCTTCGATGACGCACTTGGCGCCGACACGTTCGCTGACGACGGCGGGCAACCCTACCGCCATGGCCTCTGGCACCACCATGCCAAAGGAATCGAAGAGCGAGGGCAGCAATAGACAGTCATGCTCGGCCACCACCTGGAACAGCCTTGGCTGGGGAATAAACGGATGGACGGTGACATTGCCCAGGCTGTGCGCACGTTCGGCAAGATCCACTTCGGCAAGGCCGCCGATCAATGTCAAGGTCGCTTGCACTTCCTCGCGCTCCAGTTCTTCAAAGACGTCAAGCAGCATGCCAGCACCCTTGCGCCGCAGCAAAGAACCGACGAACACAAAGCGACAGGGCCCGCCAACCGGCCTGGTTCGCGGGGAAATATCGGGGAACTCTGTGCCTAGCGGCGTGGGAAACAGCTTTTCCGCAGGAACGCCCGCAGCCCGGTAAGTCTCCGCCGCAAATTCCGAGCAAGTCAGGATGGCATCGGCGCATTCGATTTCTTGCTGCTTTTGGGCATTGATCCAAACCGGGTTGATGCCCATCGCGCCGCCGTTGCCCCCCCAAAAATTGCCTCCAAAAAGCTGTCCGGCTTGGTAGTGGATCGAGGCCGCATCCAACACACACACGGCCCCGACTTTACGGGCCGCCCGGAATGTGCGTAATGCCGAATTCTCATAACACACTACCATGTCAGGTTTGAGCATGCGGACAAACAGGGACACCCAAACGTCATAAGCATGGTCAATGCGGTGATTCCAAGCGTTGGCGGTTTTGGTTGAAAGCAGGGTGCTGGACAGACGCTGCAACAGCGGGAAAATGACATCATGCCTACGCTTGCGGGCCGGTATTGGCACCGCCCGCAAACGATTTTGGAAGCGCCCCCACAGACCGCATGCCGGCACCCTCGCATCCACGACGGGAATGCCCGACCAAAAACCGGCAAGTTGCCCGGTTTCTTCCAGCGCCCAAGCCAGTTGATAGGCATGCTGCATTCCCGGATGCGCGATCAAAACTTTCATCAAGCGCCTGTTCCCCGCCAATCACGGATTGGCATACGCATCCTGTCCCTCAAAGCCAACCTATGTTCATATTCCGCCATGGACAGCAATGCCACGCAAAACCAGTAGTACACCGGTTGGAAAGAGGCGCCAAACACCCCGTTGCCTTGATGGACCCCCAGAGCCATGACCGGCATAGCCAGCACTGCGGCCCGGCGGACAGTACGGGTGCGCCCTGCCATTGTCAAACTGGTCGCCCAAAGAAACATAGCGACACGCATGCTCAGGCTAAACATCCATCCAATCACGCCCAATTCCAACACTATACGGCCAGATTCCTCTTCGAACTGATTGCCGATAGGTAACCATGAAAAAGGCGTGAGATCCTTGGTAAAAGCGAGTGAGCCAAGGTTGGCCGCGCCAGTGCCATAGCCAATGACTCCTGCGGTACCCATGTAATCAAACGCACTCGTAAAAATAGTTATAGTGCGGTTTTCGTCGCTCCTTGAACCCTCTACCCTTTGTCCGAGCGCTTTCCAAGTGCTTTCTTGCGAGTACACGCTGATCAAGACGAGGATTGCCAGTATCGTAATCGCTTTAAGCGCAAAAAACAAACCAATCATACGCGAAACCAATGCCGACAGGAGCAAAATCGCAGCCCCCAGGATGACAACCACCAACACTGAACGAGTGCCTGTCGCAGGCAGGCAAGCCATCGCAAAACCCAGCCCAACCAAAAACACATGTGTGCGAATGCCTCCGATATATAGAGCCATTCCCAAAAGCGCGGAGACCTCGACAAAAACAGCCATGCCGGCAATATAAGAGAATGTCCCGGTCACCCGGATTAAATTCTCATCCCCAAAGTAAGCCATGCCCTCGGTTCCCCCTTTGACTGACAGGTTCACAAAACTATCAGGAGGTGAAGCCAACTGAATAAATGCCAATGAACATACCGGTATGACAACCCATGGATAAATTTTCACCAGCGTGTGAAACAGATCATCTAGGCACCGGAACGCCAGCGGCACCAAAAGTATCAATCCAGAGTAAAGCAAGTGGCTTTTCATGCCCCAAATGCCGACCAAAACATTTGGCAAGGCTATATTTCCAACTTCCAGAGCCACCCATGCCGCATAGATCGTGAAGAGAATCAACGCTGACTGTTGGAAAATGCTATTTTGCGCACGGCGGATCGACAGGCTGTGGATTATCAGCGCGAACAGAATGGCATCTTTTGCGACAAAGACAATCTGTTCCGCACCCGGCAACACCCATTTGCGGATAGCGCCGTCGTAGGTTAATAGGAGCAGGAACACCGCCAACCCACGCCGCTGTAAAGGAATGCGGGGTTTCTTCATGACCGCTTGGCGGCGTGGCGCAACAGCGTCGGGCGGATTGGCAGATGGCGCAGAATTGACAAAATATACACAGGTCTCAGCACACAATCAGCCGACGCTTTGGCGTGGACGGCTGTTCACAGTCGCGCCGTAAAAAGAGAAAAACTTGCAACATGGTTTGAGTCATTTTTTAACGCCCAACAAGGCCACATGGCTTGCCGTCCTATACGGGTTTATATCTCCGTCCAGCGTGTTGCAAACATGGACGATCTTGCAGTCCTTTTGAATTTGCCTATAGTTGTCGAACACCGAGTAAGAATAAAAAAGGCCATCGCCTTGCGTCATCGAATACCCCTTCCCCCGCGTTTTTATAAAATCCGCCGCTTTCCACAGCCCTAAAAGATTGAGGGCTTGCTTGACCCAACGGACGGAGGGCGAACCCTGCCCAAAATTATTTGAATCCGAGATGAATATCGCTTTTTTGGACACTCTAAGCATTTCCGCGACAACCCGTTCGGATTGTTTTATATGGTGGAGAACCGCAAATTCGCATACCAGATCGAATGACTGCCCAGGAAATGGCAATGCCGTCGCGTCGCCGTCGATCAGTTCGTCAGCCGATAAGCCATTGGCGTATCCCACATCGCGCAATTCCTTGACCGGCTCTATTCCGACCACGCGCAAGTCCGGGCGAAGCTTTTTTATATGGAGCAATACCCTGCCGGTGCCAGAGCCGATATCAAGCACCGAACGTACTTGCAGATAATCCAGCGCGGCCACCATGAACGAAAGCGCAAAAGCATGCTCATCCAGTCCATGCATATGGTCATAGCGACTGGCTGTTTCGGCATAATAGCGTCTTTGTAGTTCAACTTCATCGGAAATATTCATCATGGATTGCAACCTTTATGATCCGGCCTTTATCGTTTGTTTCATCAAACATCCCAACGCGTCCACATGGCATGAAAGCCGATGCGGTTGGTACCAGTCCCATGCCGCCCGACCCACCAAGGCGGCTTTATCAATATCTATGCCCTCACTGGGAATACCGGGCAAATAATGCTGGCCGACGAGCAAACCGTCAGCCGGGACATAGTTTTGCGAAAACAAAACGGGGCAGATCCCGTGGGCGCAGTACGCCCCGAACACGCCGCTTTTGGCCACATATTCCACCGGATAACTGACAATGCCAAACAAGGCATCTTCCAACAGCCGATAAACCGCGTGGCCCTCCAAGCGGCCATGCTGTGCGACTCCATTGGCGCGTAGCAAAGCAGATATGCAGGCATCCTCGATCAACGGCCCGACATCATGCACAGCCAGCGACTCCCGACCCGCCCACGCGAACAATGCTTCCCCGGCGGCCCGATAAGTGGCCTGCCGCAGACCCGCGCCGCCGAACACAACGATCTTAGGTGTCCGCACAGGGAAAAACATCGCCGCCTCGCCGACATTGGAAAACACCGGCAAGACCGCATGAGGCTTGCCGCCTGCAAACCGCCGCAACCACTGCGCGGAGGCCTCGCGGCTGGTCATCCAAAAATCCGCCATTTCCGCGATATGGCGGGTCACATGGCGTTGCGCGGGCGACGTCCAAAAAGACGCTCTCCACGGCGGGCCAAAGGCATAAAGCTCGTGGAAATAAACGCCCAATATCCCCATCTGGCTACGGCGCTTTCTTAATTGATCCAGCAGCCACAGCGGCGCGCCGCGCCTGGCAAAACCATAACCGCTCAGTTGCAGGAACACCGCATCGGCGGACAAGGCTTCGGCGGCGTTCTCCCGCGTCAGGGGGATCAATCTTGCCTGCTCCGCACCCAATTCCGCTTCGAGCAAGCTCGTGAAATCAAAAACCCCGCCTTGCGAGGGTGGCGTGAGCAGATGGATCATACTACGCCGAAAAGCACATTGTCTCCGGAGAGCTCGAAACCATATTTAGATCGCGTATCCACTTTCTGGTAACCCACTTGTAAATTGGCAAAGAATTCTTCGACTTTGAGTAGATTTCTGCCCCAGCATTCGATCAGACAAACTGGGCGGTTGGATATGAATAATTCTCGCGCCCCATCCAACATGTGCAATTCATGTCCTTCCACATCAATCTTTATAAAGCCGACCCCCGTAAGCCGCATATCGTCCAGACGCATAGTCTCCACTTTCATTTCTTGAAATTCGTCGGCATTGATGTCAATCCGGTTTTCCAGTGATGCCCAGCCACCCAATAACATTTTACCGACCTTGGGTATTTTCAGTCGGCTAGTCCCGGCCTTGGATGAGAGCGCTTTATGGATCAACGTCACATTGTCAAAACCGGAATTCTGAAGATCCACCGTCAAGTTCGGATTCGGTTCAAATGCCAGAATGCTCGCAAACCGCCCCGATCTCACCATCGCATATGTCCATAAACCCATATTCGCACCGACATCAATCGCGAGGCTTGCCTGCGGAGAGAAATCGCTGATCCGCAGGATTTCGGGTTCCCAATCGACAACTGACACATTTCTGAAATATCGAACGGCTAGCCGATGCGGTTTCGGCACAAACGGGATTAAAAAATCATCTATGCACCGGGCGGCGTAATATCCTAAATTTTTCATAATGCGGTTAATGGATTAGATTTTCGGTAGGTTTTCACGCATCTTACAGCAAGTGCGCATTCTGCACAGAGGCCGATTTCGACAAAAATCTACGCAATCGTTGATGACACAATAGACTCTGCCGCAATCCAAACGCCAAGACTATAAAGGCGTAAAACATGCGTTTCGGCGTTGACGCGCTTACCATCCCAAACGCCTGTGGGTCATGCAAAATAATATCCACGGCTTTTGCTCTGCTGTGCAGAGCCTCTTCAAACGTCAAATTCCGCTGGCATAGCGTCCGCAAGCCGTTCTCGCACAAATCTATATACCGGCCCGTCAGAGCCAGCCTGGCCCGCACTGACAATAGGCTGGACAATAGTTCCTCATGCACCAAGCGAAACCTTGTTGTTTTTTCCATGGAAGATCGGTCGCTTTGATAATTGTTGGCTCCGTGCAGGCGGTAATCGGTAAGCCGCTCACTTAAAATGCACACTTTGCCGAACAGAGGCAGCAGATTGAATATATATTCGTCCGCCTCAAACAGCACAACCCGATCAAACGGCAATATCTTGGCGAGCGCCGCTTTGCGGACGGCCATCCGGCTGGTACCCAGAAGACACCTCGCACCATACAGGCGGTCGGCATCACTATCGATACGGGCATCCAAATACTGGTCCTCCCCCACAAATACTTCGCGTATCCTGTTCCCTGCGGCATCCACCTCGGTAATCGCGTTGCCGACCATCACTACTTCAGGGTGCGCGTCGAACACCTCCACGGCCTTCGACAAGCGGTTGGCCTTGATGCGGTCGTCGCCGTCGCAAAACATAAAGGCATCGGCATCCAGATCCAGGCACAAATCAAAAGCCCCGGATTGGCCTATGTTGTCGCGGGGGTGCAGCGTTATCCGATCCCCATAGGCAGCCAGCTTTTCCAACGTCCCGTCGGTGGAACCGGCATCCACCACATGGACTTCATAATCGCAGCCCGGCGGAATTTCCTGGGCCAAGCAAGAACGCACACATTCGTCGATGAAACGGGCGTGGTTGCGGGTATCGATGAGGCAGATGGCCTTCATTTGCGCACAATGAACGGGCCTAATGCCAGCACATCCAAGCCCGACGAATAAAAGGTGCGGAGCGCGTCCAACGGCGATTCGACGATGGGCTCGCCTTTCAGGTTGAACGACGTGTTCATCAGCACATGGACACCGGTCTGCCCCGCGAACGCTTTCAGCAGGCGGTGGAACAGCGGGTTGTTTTGCCCGGTCACGGACTGCACACGGCAACTTCCGTCCGCATGGACCACCGCCGGTATCGCCTGCCTGGCGTGGGCGGTCGCCCAAAACGACAGGATCATGTAAGGCGACATCCGGTAATCCTCGAAATACAAGCCGCCGTGTTCGTGCATCACCGCCGGCGCGAAAGGCCGCCACATTTCACGGAACTTCACAGCCTCGTTGACGCGGTCACGGTTTTCCTCCTTGGTCGGGCTGGCCAGGATGGAACGGTTGCCCAAGGCGCGCGGGCCGAACTCCATGCGGCCTTGGAACCAGCCGACGAGCTGATCCTTCGCCAGACAAGCGGCGACCTCGCCCACCAAATCCGCCGGACGCTCGTAGCGGATTTTCGCCCGTTTCAGCACGGCCTCGATGGCTGCTTCGCCGTAACCCGTGCCTAGGTAGGCCGGCGCGTCCGGGTCGCGGCAAATCGCCACGCCCTGGCGGAGCGAACCCATCAGCGCGGCGCCGATGGCCGTCCCGTCGTCGCCCGCAGCCGGCTGCACAGCCAGGTTACGGACACACGGTTGCCGCAGTATTTCGCCATTGGCTTTGCAATTCAGCGCCACGCCGCCTGCCAGGCAGACATCAGGGCTACCGGTGATTTTGACCGCCCTTTCCACATAGGCAAGCATCGCATTTTCACAGGCAAGCTGCGCAGAGGCGGCAAAATCCATGTGTTTGCCTTCTATGGCCTCATCTTCGCGGCGGGCAAACGCTTGGAACGTCTTCTCAAAGGGCGACGGATCATTGTCTTTGGCCGGCAGGAAATCACGGCCTTTGAAACGGAGTTCCCAATCGTTTTTTGACACGAACCCGCCTAAATCGGCGACCGGCTTGCCATACGCGGCCAAACCCATGACCTTCCATTCGTCGCTCAAGGGTTTGAATCCGAGCAGGCGCGTCACGTTGGCATACATGACCCCGAGGGAGTCGGGGAAGCTGCGCTCAAATAGTTTTTCCGGTTTTCCATCTACGAGCCTCCAGATGGTCGTCGCCTCCGTCGGGCCGCGCCCGTCGAACACCACGCATACCGCATCCTCGTTTTCGGCCAGATAAAAAGCGCTCAAGGCATGGGCGGCATGGTGATCGGAAAACACATAGCCTTGCTTGGGCGGCGCGAACACGCTCTCATACCGGTATTGGACTCTTCGCCGCCGGTTTGGATATTGCAAAGCCTGGGCGATAAGCTTTTTCGCCCGCGACCAGTTTCTGGCGAAATCCCCAGTCGCAAAAAGCTTAATATCGTGCAGGATATCACCCAATGCCAGCGGCCACGACAGCGTGACAACGTCGATGTCTGTGTCGCGGAGACCGGTTTCCTTGAGGCCGGCCTTGATGGCAAGGACTGGGAAACTGGAATCCTGTTTGATACGGGTAAACCGCTCCTCCGCCGCAGCGAACACCACTTTGCCGTCCTTGACTATCGCCGCTGACGATTCGTGGCTTCCATAATTAATGCCGATAGTAACCATTTATTAATCCTAGAATACTAGAAAACAATATATCATTGGGTTTACTCAGAAAAAATCATTTTTTTATAAAGCGCATCCGCCCAAAGCACCCGCTCTTGCTTGATGAAGGGCTGCGATAGGTTTGCCAGCATAAATCCATGTGACGACATGATCCGATCCAACTCAGGAAACTGAATATCATTCTGATAATGGGACACAAAATTCACCTCGACCAACACATAATCGGTCTTTCGAAGTGTTTCGACCGCCCCTAGTAAAAGTTCCCGCTCGTAACCCTGCACATCTATCTTCAAAAGCGATATTTTCTCGTAATCCCTTAGAATTTCATCCAACGGTTCGACCTTGACAGCGATGGTTTTTTCTTCGGCAAACAAGTCTCCATAGATGTCGAGCATTTTTCGCTCTGGCTTCAAGAAGGATGCACACTGGCTGCCTGAGGTAATGTAGAAAGGCAACTCCCCACTCTTTGAGCCTGCTCCAAGGTTCAAGCAAGTGATGGCGGTATGGGCTTTAAATCTTTCCACTATACCGGTGTACAGCGTGGGGTTTGGCTCGATTGCAATAAGCTTCTGTGGCTTCAGGATGCGCCAAGCGATTCCACTCCAATCACCACGATTCGCACCCACATCAACGACAATGCCAACATGGCTGGCAAAGCTGTCCGGCAGGAGATCCAACCGGGCTTCCAAGATATTCCTCCAAGCGCGACTATCGAGTACGCAGCATGAGGCTTCAAAGCCACTCATGCCAATTCTGCGCAAGGTGCGGATACGCCCGGCAGCTTTGGCAAACACATGCGGCAGTAGATTTGAAAAAATGCGCATTATGGATCCTTGTGTTTATTTTGCATCAAAGCGGAAACCAAAAAAATTAAGGAATAGTTGATACACGAATCCCACTATGAACGTCCCCAAACCAAACGTAAGCACACCCAAGGTGCTTGAAAAATCCAGACAAAAAAACAAAACTACCTGTCCAGTCAGTATCACCGGCACGGCCCAGGCCTGGTATTTTACCCAGCCCCGAACCCGGTTGACGCTATAGGCAAACCCGCCCCATGTGGCGATAATCGAAGTGGCGGCTGAAACGGTCAGCTCCGTATGCAATCCTGAGTATGAGCTGCCCAAAAGAAAGAGCAACGCTGAAGGAAAAACAACCACAGCCAACATGAGCCCGCCCCCGGACAGCAACTGCATCAACCAAAGAAACAAATAGTGTTTGAGGAACACCGATTTATCTTGGACAGCAACGAGGCGAGGAACCATCACCGTACTCGTGAATCCGGAAATCAGCGCAATGATCACGCCTAAACGACCTAAAGCCCCGACTTCTGCCAAGTTCGCAGATGAGCCGAAATAAGCCGCCAACCACGAAATTAAAACCCCTTGCACGGTGAAGTGAATGGCACCTGGTAGCGTCGGAAGCATCTGGCCCATCAACGCACGGTTGCTGTGACGTATCCATCGCCGCGAAACATATTGGGGCCCATCGCCACGTCTCTTGGCTTGACCATGAAACCTCACCGCCAGCGCGACCGCCATCCCCGCGCCGAGCACCGCCCCCGCCATGCCAGCCAAAGCCGTGGCTATGCCCGATACCCAAATAGCGCAAACAGCCAGAAGCTTGGCGACCTCATTGGCGCCATCAATCACATAGACGGCCCGAAAACGCTGCCCAAGTTTGAGCATATAGGAAATAATGCTTGAATGGATGGCAAACCATGCGCCCAATCCCATCACTGCGATGTTCGGCACAATAGCTTGCACCGCCACCCCCATATGGCGGGCGGTGAAATACACATAGACTGCGGCTATTGAAAAGCCAATCATGAAAATCACGCGCCTGAACCGCATCACGGCGCGGAAGTAAGGCTCCCAGGATTTTCCAGTCTTGGCCGTCCGCCAACGAAAATAAGAAAGCGATTCGGTCGCCCCCATGTCCGACGATGTGCAGATGAAGCCATAGGCGGTCAGCATAAGCGTATAAAAGCCATATTCGTCCACAGGCAGAAGACGCACCAGCCACAGGCTGCTCAGCGCGGCCAGAAATCTAGTGGCCATGTAGGCCACCATGTATTCGCTGGCCAGCCTCATAAGGGGGCGGGCGCGCTTAAGCAAGCCCGGCACGCGGCTGGTTGAAACAATGGACGCCGGAGTGTTCAGGAAATTCTCCTGGTTTGCATCATATCGGGCGGGTATGCGCCGTCCTGGCCGGACACGCCGCAAAAGAGCGCCCGGCTCATGCCGTCCCCGCCGTCTTCCGTCCATCGCCAAGCAGCATGGCGATTATCCGACACAGCCTGTCTTGGAAATTCCCAAACGTGAAATGATCCAAACCTTCCGGGATGCCTTTGGGGCGCGACAGCGCCTCAAAGATGCCTCGCTTAATGTCGGCAGGATCGTCAGGATCGACCAAGGTGCCTAACATACCCTCCCGCAAGGCTTCCCGGCTGCCGTCAACCTTGCTGCCCACCACAGGAATGCCACAGGCCATCGCTTCCAAATAGACAATCCCAAAACCTTCGCCCCGGCTGGGCATGACATAGGAATCGGCCAGGCGGTAGTGGTCGGCTTTTTCAGCCTCCGAGACAAAACCGGAAAATACCACGCGCCGCTCGACACCTAGGCACCGCGCCTTGTCTTGCAAGCGCGCCTTATCGTCGCCATCGCCGACAATCAAATACATGATATTGGGGATTTCACCGGCCAGCGCCTGCAACACTTCCATGACTTCGTCAAAGCCTTTGGCCCTCTCCAGCGAGGCGAGCCTGCCGAACGTCATTAGCACCGTTTTCCCTTGCAATCCGTAGCGCTCAACAAGATAGGCGGGTTTTTCCCCGGGCCTGAAAGCGGCGGGGTCGAAGCAGTTGGGCAGGATGAAGCTTTGGCCTTCTGACAAGCGCGACCACGCCAGAAAGCGCCGCCTGGACAAGTCGCTGACCGAGATGAAGGCATCGACTTTGCGCACCAAAAAATTCACCATTTTGCTGCCCGTGGGTTGCCAGACCTCGATGCCGTGGGCAATCAGCAAAATCGGCGCGCCCGTGGCGAGTTTTGCCAAACAGGCCAGCGGAACCAAATTGATATGGCCGCAGACGACCAGGTCAAAATTCCGGTCGGCCCACAGCGAGGCGAACACCGCCCTGGCAAACCTCGCCTTGCCGCCCAACGCATCAGTGTTGTAGGTGACATTCCCGGGCATCTCGCCGGGAGCATGCGGCATCACGCGCGGAAGGGCGGTGATTTGCGACATGCCGGGATATTGGGCCATGGCTGTCAGGAAATCACGGTTGAACTTCGCGATGCCGCCATGACCGCCAAAGGCGTCTGTCAACAGAACCAATGCTTTCATATTTTATTCCCTGCCATGATTCTCCCCGATTGGAGAAGTTCTAACCAAACCGGCTAAAACGCCTTGTGGCATACGCGCTCAGTGCACGCATACCAGGAACCCCCGCCAGAAACGCATGGAGTTTTTGGGAAAAATAGACTCCTTCATTGCTTGCGGCGGATATATCGCAAGATTGGCATACCCCTGTTTTGGGGCCAGGCTCGACCAGCGCCAACCTGGCGCTGGCCATGTCGCGATAAAGATGAAACAAACCGTAGTTCGGATCTCCCAAGTCTCCGATGACAGCCGAGGCATGATCGGACGCGTCGGATCGCACTTGGCAGCACAGCATGCCTTTGTTGTTGTAATCAACCACGACATGCCTGATCGGCGCCAGACAGGCGGCGGTACGCTTGTAGGTACCAGCCTTCGGAATCTGCAGCAGGCCGCCACGGGTGGATATGGACTCTGCTTTATAGTTGGGGACGCCCATGGTGATTTTTATTTTCGCAAAGCCAGGAAACACATACTCTCGCGCTGCGGCCTGCACTGGCGAGAGTCCCGTGCGCACGGCAAATTTCTCCACGCTTCGCTCCAACTCCTTTTCATCCTCTTCTTTTCCATCGGGCAGATAAAGATCGAGCATGAGCCGGTTCAACCCGGTATCGCCTAATCTTGCCAATGTCTCCTTGTTCAAATAGTCTCCATTGCTCACCATGGCAAGGGAGGCCTGTGGCAATTCCTCGCGTGCCTTTCTGATCCGGGCAAAAATGGACTCATGGGCGAGCGGTTCGTGATAGCGAGACCACGCGAGCGTCCGGCTAAACGCAATCTCTTTCAGGTCGGCCACGATACGCTCGAAGTCTTGCTCCCGCGAAAGCCAGATGTGGGAGCGGCGGTCGATAAAAGCGTTGGGGCAAAACCAGCAGACGCGGTTGCAAAAAGAGTGGTTTTCGATTTCGACAAGATCGACATAGTGTGCAAACAACTCCCTGGCCCGATCAAGGCTGATGTTGGGGCTGAACAAATCGCCAGGCAAGGCGTTGACCCAGAGCTGTTTAATGAGTTTTTTCATGGATTCTTTTCAACCATCGCCGAATACACGCATCTGGCCCATCCCCTAAGCCCCCTATCGCCGTCCACAAAACTTTCCATACCCAGGCTCCATTCCCGCAAAGGTGTCGAAAAACCTGTTTTCCTGCGCGCCATGACCACAGCAGGCAGAGGCAATTTTGGCGACCCTGCCATCGCCAGTTTGTCCGGGGCGTAGGGGGTGCCAAACAACGGAGCAATCGCCCGGTACAATCCGATGTCCACCAGCGGCAGGCGCAATTCCAAGGAGTGCGCCATGCTGGCCCAGTCGCTGTCGCGCAGGAGTTGGTTGCGCATGTACCAGGCGGTTTCCAGCGCCGAGACCTTGAAATGCGGGTCGCGCAAGCCCCGGGTGGTTTCATCCAGGCGGCTAAGTGTCTTCAACTCTTCCCAGCCTTCGCGCACCATGTCACCTCCCATCAGGCCAGGCAATTCCCACGGCATGAACAGGCCGCGCCGCAGCAGGTAAGCCCCGCCGTAAGTGCCGCCGTATTCCAGCAGGCCGGCGTACTTGGATGATGTGAAATGCTTGAGGGAGGGGGCCGATAAGCGGCGGAAGCCCCGGCCCAGCCATGGCACCGCTTGAAAAGGAGCGAGCAGCCCGGCCATCCGCGGTATTTGCCGGAACGAGGGATATCCCCCGAACAGTTCGTCTCCGCCCAGCCCGGAAAGCGCAACCTTGATGCCGACTTGACTCGCCGACTTGCAGACGAAATAGCTATTGACGCCGTCTATGGACGGTTGATCCATCGCGTCCAGCAGTCGAGGGTATTCAACCCGGAAATCATTTTGGCTTATCCAGCAGGTCTCGTGGGGGATGCCGTAATGCCGGGCAATCTGTCCGGCGAGCACGGTTTCATCGTTTTCGCTGCCCTGGAACTCTTGGAATCCGAGGGTGAGGGTGCGCAAATCCTCCTGGCCTACTTCCTTGGCGAGGGCGGACAGGGTGCTCGAATCCAGGCCGGCTGAGAGGAACACCCCGACCGGCACGTCGGAAACCAGATGGTGGCGCACCGTGTCGAGCAAAGCGGTGCGCAGACACTCCCGCGCTTCCTCCGGGCCGCTGGCCCGCGCCGTTGCGGAGGCGTCGGCAAATTCGGCGGCGAAATTGAAAAACCGCCGCTGTTCTTTCCGCCCGGCTTCGTCCACCCACAGCGTCGTGCCGGGGGGAGGACACGGATGCCTTTGTGCAAGGTGTAAGGCTCAGGCACATGCCCCCAAAGATAGAAACCGACATGGCCGGCGGGTTCCGGCGCGGTGTCGATGCCCCCCCCTTGCAGCAACGCCTTGACCTGGGAGGCGGCGCGGACTGTCGCGCCGTCGTCGGCGTAGTACAGCGGCTTGATGCCGAAAGGATCACGCCCGAGCAACAATCCGCGCCGATCCGCGTCCCAGATGACGAAGGCATACATGCCGCGCAAGCGATGGACAAGACCGGCCCCATGTTCTTGGTAGAGATGGAGCAGCACCTCGGTGTCTGAGTCCGAGCGGAAGCGGTGGCCCTTGGCTTCGAGATCTCGGCGTAATTCGCGGAAGTTGTAGATCTCGCCGTTGAAGACAATCCGCACCGAACCCTCGGGCGTGGCCATGGGCTGGGCACCGGCGGCGCTGAGGTCGAGGATGGCGAGCCGACGGTGGGCAAGGCCAACACGCCCGCCGCCATCGATCCAAAGCCCCTCGCCGTCGGGGCCACGGGGGGCCATGGCCTCGCGGACGCGCAGCAGCCCGGCCTGGCAAACGGGGGCGGCTGAAGGATGGTAGGCAAAAATCGCAGCCAAGCCGCACATGCGCTACCAAAGCCCTCGCGAGATGTCGTCCAGGTAACTGCGGTAACTTGCCGCCACCCCCTGTGGCAGGTCGATTTTGGCCTTCCAGCCCAGCCTTTCCAGCCGCGACACATCAAGTAGCTTTCTCGGCGTACCGTCCGGCTTGCCATCGTCAAACACTAGCAACCCTCGGAAGCCGACGATAGCGGCAATCATTTCCGCCAACTGCCGGATCGCCACGTCCTCGCCCGTGCCGACGTTCAGCAGCGGGCCGTCGTAAGCTTGCTCCATCAGGAATACGCAGGCGTCGGCCAAATCGTCCACATGCAGGAATTCACGGCGAGGTTTTCCCGTTCCCCACACCGCCATTTCTAGGTCGCCGCGCAGTTTAGCCTCGTGCGCCTTGCGGATCAGGGCTGGCAGCACATGGGCATTCTGCAGGTCGTAGTTGTCGTTGGGGCCGTACAGGTTGGTCGGCATGACGCTGACATATTGCCTGCCGTACTGTCGGTTGTAAGCCTCGCAGAGTTTGATGCCGGCAATCTTCGCGATGGCATAGGGCTCGTTGGTGGGTTCCAACGGCCCGGTCAGCAAGTATTCTTCTTTGATGGGCTGCGGGCAGTCGCGTGGATAGATGCAACTGCTGCCCAGAAACATCAGCCTTTGCACACCGGCCAGATGCGCGCCATGGATCAGGCTGGCTTCGATCATCAGGTTCTGGTAGATGAACTCGGCCCGGTAGGTGTTGTTGGCATGGATGCCGCCCACTTTGGCGGCCGCGACAAAAATGTAATCCGGTTTTTCGGCGGCCAGGAACCGCCCGACGGCTGCGGGGTCGGCCAGATCCAGTTCCTGCCGGGTACGGGCGATAAGGTTGGCGTAGCCTCCTGCTTCCAGGCGGCGCAGCAGGGCGCTGCCGACCATACCGCGATGCCCTGCGACAAATATTTTTGCCTGTTTGTCCATGGGTCACTCGAAGCGGTTAAGGATACTGTGACCGTGTTGCTTGACCAGTTCGTCACGCTGGGCGGCCTTGAAGTCTTCGGCGGTCATTTCCCTGACCAGTTCGGCGAAGCTGGTCTTGGGCGTCCAGCCGAGTCTTTCCTTGGCTTTGCTGGGGTCGCCGAGGAGCGTCTCCACTTCGGTGGGCCGGAAATAGCGCGGATCGACTGCGACGATGCATTGGCCGGTCTCGGCGTCAAAGCCTTTTTCGTCCACACCCTGGCCTGCCCAGCGGATGGCGATGCCTAGCTCCACCGCCGCCAGATCCACAAACTGGCGCACACTGTATTGTATCCCGGTGGCGATGACAAAATCTTCCGGCTGCTCCTGTTGCAGCATCAGCCATTGCATTTCCACGTAATCGCGGGCGTGCCCCCAGTCGCGCTTGGCGTCCAGGTTGCCCAGGTACAGGCAGGCTTGCAGGCCCAGCTTGATGCGCGCCAAGGCGCGGGTGATCTTGCGGGTGACGAAAGTCTCGCCGCGGAGGGGCGATTCGTGGTTGAACAGGATGCCGTTGCAGGCGTATATGCCATAAGCTTCGCGGTAATTGACGGTGATCCAATAGGCGTAGAGCTTGGCCACGGCATACGGGCTGCGCGGATAGAAAGGGGTGGTTTCTTTTTGCGGAATCTCCTGAACCAAGCCGTACAGTTCTGAGGTGGAGGCTTGATAGAAGCGGGTCTTCTTCTCCAGCCCCAAGATGCGGATAGCCTCGAGAATCCGCAGAGCGCCTAGCGCGTCGGAGTTGGCCGTGTACTCAGGCTCCTCGAAGCTCACCGCGACATGGCTTTGCGCGGCAAGGTTGTAAATCTCGTCCGGCTGGGTCTGCTGGATGATGCGGATCAGGCTGCTGGAATCGGTCAGGTCGCCGTGGTGCAGGATGAGCCTTCGGTCCGCCTCGTGGGGATCCTGGTACAGATGGTCAATCCGGTCGGTGTTGAACAGCGAGCTGCGGCGTTTGATGCCGTGGACGATGTAGCCTTTGCCGAGCAGAAGTTCGGCGAGATAAGCCCCGTCCTGCCCGGTAATACCGGTAATGAGCGCGGTTTTGGATGTCGGTTGATTCAGCATTCTTGTTTTGTCTTAGCCTGATGGTTTCATTTGACAGTGGGAGCAACTGTTGCGCCCCCGGAAAAGCGTAGGGTCTCGACGATATTCTTCCATACCAATTTCCAGATGTCTTCCCCCACTTGGATCACGTCACCCCCGTGCAAAACCGGGTCTTTGAGCGTCCCGTTGCGGATTTCGCCGATATCGTAGAACAGGCTGTCCTTTTTGCCGCTGGCGTTGGCCCTGAACACCCGCACTTTGTGGATGTCCGCGTACTCGGCGGGACCACCGGCAAGCGCAAATAGCTGCAGCAAGGTCATCCGGCCCGTGAGCGGATAGACGCCGGGCTTGCCGACCGCGCCGTCCACCACCACCCTCTGGCTGATGAATTCTTCGACGGAGACGCTGACCTGCGGATTCTGCAGGTAACGCTCGCCCAGTTTGTTTCTGAGCAATTCTTCGACCTCGTTCGCGCTAAGCCCGCCCACGGCCACGCTGCCCACAAGCGGCAGGGCGATTTCTCCGCTGTTGTTGACGCGAACCTTGCGGGAAAGCCCTTCCACTTGGAACACATCGACGCGCACCAAATCGTCCGGGCCAAGCCGGTAGTCATTCCGCAGGTCGGGCTTCGCTATGGCCGCGATTTGCGGCTGGCCTTCGCGGGAAGCGGGCGTCAGCGCCGAAGTCGGCTTAGTGTGTGTGGTGCAACTGCCCAGCAACAGCAACAGCAACAACCCTGCGGCAAACTGAAAACCAATCGTCATCACAGGCCGTCGAAAGGATTGCGGACTGGCTCACGCGGCTTGGCGAGCACAAAGACTTGCCGGGGTTCAGGATCGGCCATGTCGTGCAGCCTGTCGGCGTCGGCCCCGCCCTGCCTATGTTCAGCCTCATCAGGCCGGATCAGGAATAACCCGGCCAGGAACGCGGCGTACAGGGCGTTGGCAGGGATATGCCAGTTGAAGTCCGTCAGACCGTGCAGCGACAATAGAAGCAACCCGATCCCCGCGCCGTACTGGACGAAGCGGAAGGAGTGGCGCTGCCCCGCCGCAGCCAACCTCAGCCATTGGCGCAGATAGGCCACGAACAACAAGACCGCCAGCGCACCACCCGCCACGCCGCCTTCAAACAGCCATTCGAGGTAGTCGTTGTGCGCATGGTTGATGAACAGGTTGCCGAGTGCCACCGGCTGGAACTGGCGGAACGCTTCGGGGAAGGTTCCCGGACCGCTGCCCAGCGGCAGGAATCCGCCGATTCCCTGTAGTGCGTGGGAATAAATGAGCATGCGCGCCTCGTGGAGGGTATCCGCAAAGCTGAACCGCAGCAGCACGGGTGCCAGCCCGATGTCGAGCGCCAGCCCCAAGGCGACGATGACGATGGTGCCGACCACGCCTGAAGCCTTGTTGACCGTCCCCAGGCGCCGGGCGAAGACGACCAGACAAACAAGGATGCCCAGCATGATGATCATGATACCGCTGCGCGAGCGGGTGAAGACCAAGCCCAGCAATAGGGCGACACTGCTTGCGGCCAGCACGGCCACGGCATGGCCCCGCCAGGAAAGCCAAAAGGCCAAGCGTTCCCCCCAAGACTGCCGGTAGCGGCGGACGCGCCCGGCCCGGCCTATGTTGGCGCCAATCAGGCCGATGGCGACGGGCAGCAGCATTTCAAGAAGGCCAGCCAGATGATCGTAGTTGTAATAGGTGCCGCGGGCGCTGGAGCCGCAAATGTCGGCACCGAAGCATAGGAAAGAATCGTGGGCCGCCCCGTACTGCATGAGGCCCAACAGGGATTGGAACACCGCCACGCCGACCGCCAGATAGGCGAGGGCCAAGCGATGCCGCTCAGACAAGGCCAGAACCGCTAAGAACACGGCCAAAGGCGGCAGGAACGCCAGCCAATAGGCTTCGGTCAGCGCCGGGGATATTGTCGCCGCCAGCCAGCCGGCGGGTTGGCCTGCCAACAGCGCTGCCGCCTGGACGTACGGCTCGCGGCCTGAGCCGGACATGTGGTTCCACAGACTGGCCGGAACAGGCAGCAAATAAAGCAGCGGATAGGACAACAACAGGGCAAGCGCCACCCCCAGCCCCCTGGAGGGACGCATGCCTGCGCCCCAAACGGCCTCCGGCCAGAACAGGACGGCCAAGGTAAACGCGGCACCCAGCTCAAGGAACATGCGGGGCAGCGGAAGCACACTGGCCCAATACAGCGGGGCGGCCAACATGAGTACACCGACACACCCAGCCAATATCTTCTGCCGATTGCTATCCAAGGGGCAAATGCTCCACTGGCAAGGTGCTACGCGCTATCGGTTGGGTTACTGGCACCCCGGCACTGTTGGGGAGATTGCGCACGGCGCTGAGGTACTCGACCCGCTAGAGGCGGCGATGCCACCTGCCACCCCGCCGATCACAGCGGCCGCGCCAAGCCCGCCGAGCGCAAGCCCGGTCGTCGATAGCCCGAGAGGCCCCCCCGCTGCCGTCAAACCCCAGCCCCCGGCGGCACCGGCACCCGCAAGCGGCGGGCAGGCGACAGCGACTTTCTTCGGTGGCTTTCCTCCATTGCAGGGATCAGGCTGGTCGATGATGAACTGGGGATAATTCTGGTCCAACTTGACAACGCAGCCGCTACTGTAGGTGACAGTCGCTTTGGCAGCGCATTTTGTCTGCACTTGCGTCTTCAAAGGCAGAGCCATGTTGTTGTATCCAGGTTGGTAAACGGGCGATGATTTGGTTAGCACGGACACTTCACCACTCACTTCGTTCAGCGTGGCTGCGCTGGTCTCCGCCGATGCCGGTGCCGAACCCAAGCATAGCAGCGCAGATAACACGCCATAAACAGGCCTGCTCATCATATTCACGATCCAGCTCCTTATACGTTGTGGTAAATCTTGCCTAAATATCCTAACCATTACTTTGGGAAAATGCAAATCATCCAACAGGGTTGTTGTCCTCGTTTTCGATTTGCCAACGGCGTCGCGGTCTCCCCGCCGCCCTGTTGCCACCCCAAGGCCGGCTTTGATCATACCCGGCGGCATGGTTTCAAGCAGGCTGCGGATCTAGTTGCCTGAGCGTGGTTCGTTGATCCCGAACACCGGAAAGTACATCCGGTCTAGCCTGTCCGGCTGCGTTAGCGACCGGATGCCAACATGGCAATTGCCGGAAAAAGGAAATCCCGCTTAAACTGGAAAAGGGACTGGAGTAGAATCACCCAGACTTCCTCGGCTGTTAGTTCAGGCCGGAAATTTCGGTATGGCCGCATATTCCATATCGTGGCAATAACCCCCCATTCTACGGCATATCTTCAAAGCATTGGATTTATGGCATGCCCACCTAAGTTAGGCATTGGGCGGTCTTTGAGAGTGAAGGGCGTAGATGAAAATGATGACGAGGATGACATGGCTAACAATTTTGCTGTCCGTAGACCGTTCTGGCCGTTCACGCCGCTGGTTTTGGCACTGTTGTCTGGCGCTTCGGCCCAGGCTGGGGAGTCGGGCGATCCGCCCACTTTCACTGCTTACCCGCCAAACATCACAGCACACGCCCAATCCGCTTTATCCACAACCGCCCCCGCTGTCGGACTCCAAGTGGCTGCCCAGCAACGCGAGGCGGTGCGCAATCTCTATAACGCCTTGTATGCCGCCTCGAACAACGTGCCCATAGGCTGGACTGGATCGATTGCCAACTGTGTGCCAGGCGTCACCAGCCAAGCTTATCAGGATGCCACCGCCCTGCGTATCAATGTGATACGCGCACTCGCCGGTGTGCCCGCCGCAGTGACGCTTAACGGCACGTACAGTGGCGAGGCACAGCAAGCGGCCCTGATGATGAGCGCCAATAACCAGTTGAACCACTTTCCACCGGGTTCCTGGTCCTGTTACACGACAGTGGGTTCTGCTGCGGCAGGCCAGTCCAATTTGGCCCTAGGCGCGGCCGGCCCCCAGGCTATCACCAACTATCTTGACGATTCCGGCGATATCAACACGGCAGGAAGCAGCAATGCCGGCGTGGGCCATCGGCGTTGGCTGCTGTATCCGCAGACCCAGCAAATGGGCACGGGCGATGTGGCAGGAGACGGCACCCATCCTGCCGCCAACGCCCTGTGGATTGAAGACAGCCATCTATTCGATCCCCGTCCCGCCGTCCGTGACACCATTGTCGCCTGGCCACCGCCCGGATACACCCCTTACATGCTGGCATTTCCGCGTTGGTCTTTGTCTTATCCCAATGTCGATTTCAGCTCGGCCACGGTCAGCATGAGCCGCAATGGGGTCAATGTGCCTGTCACGCTGGAAGCGGTCGCCGTTGGATTCGGCGAAAACACCCTGGTATGGCGGCCCTCCGACCCGCTGCTGACCAACCCCGCACCGCTTGCCAGCGCGGATGCCACCTTTTCCGTCACGATCCAGAATGCGTTGCTTAATGGCCAACCACAATCAGCCACTTACTTCGTGACCTTATTCAATCCGACGCTTTATGGGCCAGACACCGTCCTGCCCAAAATTGTGGGCAGCGGACAGCCCACCGTCGGCCAGAACAATGCCTATACCATCGCCGGCGCGGTGCCGATGGCGGACGGTTACGATTGGTTCTACGCCATGGCCAGCGCTTACAGTGCGGTGCTTGGCGCAGAAAATGGCCTGGCAGGCATGACGGCTTCGACTTCGCCAGGCTATGCCCCGATCACCAGTGAAACCGCCGCCGCAGGCACCAGCAGCTATCATTTGATGCACACCCAAGTCCAGGATCAAACCCTGACATTGAATGGGCCGTTGGTGCCGGGTACCCAGGGCGCGCTCAATTTTTACAGCCGCCTGGGATGGGCCGGATCAACAGAGACCGCCGCGGTGCAAATCTCTTTGGACGGAGGGAACAACTGGCAAGACATTTACACCCAACAAGGCACCGGCACCCAAGGCGAACAATCTTTCACTCTCCGCACCGTGTCCCTGTCCCGCTTTGCGGGACGGCCGATCACCCTCCGCTTCAATTTCAAGCAACCCACCGGACAGTATTACACTTCAGGCCCTGGGGTGGGTTGGTACATGGACAATGTGGCGTTCAATGGCACAACGGGCCTGGGGGTGCCCACGGCGATATCGGCTACGGCCGGCGGAGCGTTTACGTTCAATCCCCCTGCGTCGGGCCAGTTCGCGCTCGCGGCGCGGGGCACGATACAGACCCATCCTTTGGAGTGGGGAAATGTCACGCTGGTCAGCGCGGGCACCTCGCCCACAACCGAATGCCTATTCAATTGGGCGGAGAAGAATTATCCCACCCTGTTTTCCCCGGCAGGCTCCCCCACGTCGGCTTTGAGTGTCTATACCTATCGCTACTATTCGGCAACCAACGCCTACCTGGGCGTTTCCTCGCTCAACAACCATCTTTATTACCTGGGTGCTGCGAATAATGGTCTGCTGGATGCAGGCCCATTGTCTTATTGGCTGCCTCTGGCCGGTTGCAATTAATCTGTGGTGGGCCGACGCGCCGTTCCTGGCCCCGCCCCTGTCACGGCCACGACACAAGCCCGGGGTCAGTGGCCGGTCTGCCGCTCTCCGGGCTGCGCGGCTTTGGTTGCGCCATCCGTACCGGGCCTATCGGCGGCGGTGCCGCCCGCCCCGCCTCTGTTTGCCTGGGTTTTGGCAGGGGGAGTGCGGGGCCGGGGACGGCCCGCTGTTTGCGTGTCGCCTCCTGTCGGGAGGCTTTTCTTCTGGCCCATCGGTGCCGGGCCACCGCGCGGACTCTCATCGGCCACGCTATCGACCAGTCTGATGGCAAGATCGTCGAACCATATTTCGCCCTTGGCCTCTCCGCCTTCCAAAAGGTGGGCCACCGGCTGCAAGCTGAGCCTGACGCCCGCACAGCTATCGGTCGCCACCGTGAAATCCACCGCAAACATGCGCCACAGGTCAGAACCTAGGAACCGTTCGCTAGTGGCGAGCCTGCCGCCCGCCCCCGCCACGCAGTCCAGAGCCCATTCCAAGCCCGCCCCCGCCTGCACGGCGTCCGGGCGGCCCCGTCCGCTGAACCGGTAATGTCCGGGTAGCAGGAACACCGTCTGTTCGACAATGGGGGACGGCACGGATTTTCCCTTGAGCACGACATGCAAGGCCTTCTTGCCGGTAACCAACTGGGTGTAATGGGTGGTCACCTGGACTGATTTGGCGGCGGACGCGCTCCAGTCGAAAGCGCCCTGGAAATCGGTCAGTTCGAAACCGCCGTCGTACAGGTAGCCCAACACCTGCTGCTGCTCCGGACGCAGTTGATTGACCCAGACCGTGTAAGCCTCGGCCCAGAGTCCTTCGCGCATCAGGCGCGTCAAGTAGGCATCGAGCTCGGCCAGTTCTATCGGCTGGTCGGCTGCTCGGCGCAGGGTATAGAGTGTCCGCAACGTATCCACTTGCGCGGCATTCTGGATGGCATAATAGAAGAAAGGCCGCCACCACGGCGGACGGCGGGACACGATGGGGGCAAGAATCGCCGGCCCGTCCGGGACATTGGCGAGGTTGAGCAGCACCGGGAATAGCGGCGGAGCCGCGGCAGGATTGATTTGCATGGCCAGATCCCAGTTGCGCACGGTCTTTTCCGGATTCCCCGCAGCCAGCCAATAGTCGGCGGCCTGCAAACGGAGCCGGGCATCGGCGGGGAACAGCCGTTCGGCAAGTTCGCAGGCCCGATCCGCGCGCTCCGCCTGACCCTGTTTGCGCCACAAGCGGGCCAGCCGCATCAGGGTATCCCCGTCGGTGGGATCGCCGCGCCAGGCCCGGGCCAGAAGTGCCTCCGCCTGAACCGGGTCGCTGCCTTCCAATTGCGCAGCCAGACTGCGCAAGGCGTTCGGATAGTCTGGATACCAGGCAAGGGCGGTGGCGGCGGCGGCAGGATTCTGCCTGATCTGGTCGGCATAAAACTCCGCCATCCCCAAGGAAACGATGCGCCAGGCCAGGCCAGAGCCGACCAGGACTAGGGTGGCCCGCCTGAGCCAGACGGCCATGGACGTTCCGCTCATGGCACCACCTCCCGCAGGTTCTTGAAAATCCCGTTGGCGGACGGGATTCCGGATTCTTGCGCACTATCCGAGGCCAAAGCTCCCTCGTCGCTGGACCGCATATTCTGTTCTATTGTGTTCACGTTTCAGTCAAATGATTGCGTGTCTGTGGAAAACTGGGGGGCCAGAGCCATGAATGGCGCTACCGGCGGTGGCCTTGCTCCGTCATCTGCCCAACGCTTTTGGGCACAATGCGGGCTGCCTCCAGGCCGACAGGCACGGTTTCGGGGGCGGTTGGCTTCGCCGGCGCGGTCGGCACGTTTTCCGGCGGGAGGGAAAGGGGCGCGGGCTGCGGATGGGTGGCGGCGGACACCGTCGAGGGCGGACGGGGCGGCTCCGACAGCATGGGCCAGGTCAACAGGTTCCAGAGGATGAATCCCACGCCTGCCGCCACCGCGACGCAGCTTATGGCAAATCCGCACGCCCGCAAGCGGGAAGACCCGCACCGGGCCAGAATCCCCGCGGGCAAACGCTGTCCGGCGGTTTTGGTGGCCGTTTGGGGAGATGCGCACGGCAGGGGAGACTTCCAAGCTGCGGGCTTGTCCGAAGGCATCGGACTTGCGCAGGCCGGATGCCTGTCTGGATGGCGCAAAAGGCTATAAGCCTGATTGATCCTCGGCGCATAGATTTTGTTCCATTCGTTGCCCGCGTCACGGTCAGGATGATATAAGCGCATGAGTTTGCGATAGTGCGACTGGATTTGTGCGGGCGTCGCCGCTGGAGTGAGGCCCAACATACGATAGGCATCGCTCTCCTCCGCCAACAGAACTTGGCGGATGAAGAAATGGAGCGCCGCAGCCAACTCTTCCCGGCTGGCGTGCAGCCGCGCCGCCGGACGGTCGAGCGCTTCCGGGGTGGCGCAAGGCCAAGTCAAGCAATTCCCCCACGCCCTCGGGCAAGGCGCGGCGCGGGTCGGCCCACAGAGTGCGGTAGCACAAAGGCTGGCGGTAGACGTCCAGCACCTGCTGCAACAAAGCCATGGGTAAGCGCTGCGCGCCGTTCATTCCCCTGATGCAAGCCTCAGCGCATCCGGCCGGCTTCCTTGGTAATCGTAGTAATAGTTGTGATAGTAGTAATAGCCGCCGCCCTGCTGGTTGATCATGGTCAGCAACCCACCCAGCAGGTTAGCCCGCGCACCCTGCAGGCGTTTGAGGGACGAGGCCAGATGGGGACGGCGGGTCTTGCCTGCCGCCACCACCATGATGGTGTGCTGGGCGAGGTTGGACAGGATCAGGGCGTCGGCCAGCCCTAAGACGGGGGGGCTGTCGATGATCACGCGGTCGAACTTTTCGCTGGCCAGGGCGATCAGCTCGACCATGCGCGCACTGGCCAATAATTCGCCCGGGTTGGGCGGCAGCGGCCCGGCCGGAATCACGAACAGGTTGGGCACACCCACGGGATGGGAAACCTCCGCAGGCGGAGCCTCGCCCGACAGGTAATGGGACAGTCCCTTTTCGCCGTCTATCGACAACATGCGGTGCAGGCTGGGCCTGCGCAGGTCGCCGTCGATCAGCAGGACGGTCTGCCCCAGTTGGGCGAAGCCTATGGCGAGGTTGATGGACGAGGTGGACTTGCCCTCCCCCTGGGACGCACTGGTCAAATGCAATACCTTGGGCGCTCCGGCGCTGGTGGAGAACGTCAGGGCGGTGCGTAGGGAGCGGTAGGCCTCGGCAGTGCCCGAGCGTGGGTCGTAGTGTGAGATCAGGTGCAGAGGCACCTCCTCCGCGGCATATTGGCCGGACTTGGCAAAGGGAATGACACCCAGGGTGACGAGCCGCTGGCGCTCCAGATCCTCGGGCAGCTTGACGGTGTCATCCAACCTCTCAAACAGGAAAGCCAACCCTATGCCACCGAACAAGCCCATGAAGACCCCGGTCAGCAGGTAGCTTCTAGGGTTGGGCTTGTAGGGTGCGTTAGGAATCTCGGCCGGATCGATGACCGAGATGTTGTTGGTGCTGATGCCACTGGTGACACTGATTTCCTTCAAACGCTGCAGGATGCCGTCATAGAGCGCACGGGATGTCTCCACCTCGCGCTTGAGGATGTTGTAATCGCTGCCCGTATCCTGGCGCTTCATGACATCCTCCCTGAGGCTGGCGACCTCCGCCTTGAGCATATTCTCCTTGTGCAGGGCCAGTTGGTAGTCGGCGTCTAGGGCGGAACGGACGGAGCTGAGCTCCGCCTCGATTTGGGCATTGGTCTGGTTAATCTGCTCCTTGATCTGCACCATCGCCGGGTAGTCCGGCTTGAACAGCGAGAGCTTCTCCTGGTAGGTCAGCTCCAGTTTCGTTTTCTCTTCCTTGAGGCGCTGCACCACCGGGTCGGACAGGATCTTGCTGGAGCCATGCCCCCCATCGTTGCGGGATTCGCGGTAGATGCTTTCCGCCGTGAGCCGCTCGCGCTCCGCCTCGGCCAAAGCTTGGATTTTTTCCTGCAACTGGGCCGTGAGCAGGCTCTGGCTTTGCGAATCAATGTTGACGATGCCCTGTTCGCGCGCATGGGCATACAGCTTCTGCTCGGCATCCTCCAGCTTGGCCCTGACCTGCAAGATGCGCTCCTCGAGAAAGTTTTTCGCGTCGGCGCTGGAGTTGTAACGACGCTCCAGATTGCTCTTGATGTAAGTATCCGCCAGGGCGTTGGCAATGCGTGCCGCCAACACCGGGTCGGTCGAGTCGAAATTCAGCCTGACCAGCTTGGAACTCTTGATGGGTTCGATGCTGGTGCCGCCCCGGACAATCGCGCCGTAGCGCTTGCTGGCGGTGGTGATATCCTCGTCGCTGCCGCCCAAGTTGAGGTTCTCGGCGACGCGTTCGGCCAAGGTGCGGCTTTTGAGCAACTCGTATTGGGTTTGGTAGAACTCTGGGTCGTAGCCCGGGCTGCCCTCCTCACCCATGGCCTCATCCAGTTTTTTTCCCTTGCCGGGGGATTCTAACTCTATTTTGATGAGCGCGGTGGCGCGATAAATGCGGGGAGTCAGGTAAAGCGAGGTGACCACCACCGCCAGCGTGACGATGAAAAACCCGATGACTGTCCACTTGCGCCTTAACAGCGTGTACCAATAATCGAGCAGGTTGATCGACTCATCGGTCTCCGGCTCGTCCCGCTGCTGCGGGGCGAAGGATCGGATGTCCAGGCCGGCTTGCCCGGCGAGAGATATTTCCCCCGTGCGCTTCAAAGAAAGGGATTGCTCAGGCGGGGGGGTTCCAGTGTTCATGGGCTATGGGGTTTTCTGTGGATTTTAAGCGGGGTGGACGGTCACATCAGGGGTATGGTCATGCCGATGCTGAGCACCCTGTTGATCACCGCCTTGGCCGATTTCCAAAAAGACTTTCCGGCATGCTGCTGGACGACGATGATGTCGTTTCCCTTGAGGATCGGATCCTCCACCTCGCCCTTGCGGATCGCATCGACATCCACGAAGTAGCTATCCTTTTCGCCTTTGCCGTTGTCGCGGAACAGGCGCACCTGTCCGGTGTCAGCCAATTCTTGTTCTCCCTGGCTCAAAGCCAGGACATGGAGCAACGTGGCGTCGCCCTTGAAAGAATAAACCCCTGGCGCTTTGACCAGTCCCTCCACGGTCACCCGCTGGTTGGTGTATTCCTTGACGGTCACCACGACCTGAGGATCTTGCAGATAACGCTCTTGGAGCCTTGCCTTCAGCAGGCTTTCAACCTCATGCACCGAGAGGTTCTGCACGGACACCATGCCAATCAGCGGCAGGGAAATATCGCCGCCACTGTTCACCCGCACTTCGCGGGACAAGGCTTCCACCTGGAAAACATCAATTTGCAACAGATCGTTAGGGCCAACCCTATATTCCGCACGTTTTTCCAGCTTGGCGACCGTCTCTTTGGTCTCTTTGGATGCCTCGCCGACTTTGGGCGAAGACGGCGGCGAGACGCAGCCGACCAACAGCAAAAATGCCAGCAAGCCCAACTGCACTATTTTCGACACCACGTCTCCAGGTTTCATGTTTCAGATCAACAAGGTGTGCTGACGGACAAAAATTGCCAACCTAATAATATCCCTTAAAAATTATAACGTGCGGCGGGCGCACGGGATAGCATCAGCCAAAAAACCGACCCCACAGTGACGGCTTGGCTTTGCTCCGCCCGCCTTCGCCAGGATTCTTCAACCCCGGAGGCGGAACGACCTTGGCCGGATCGGCATTGTCCAGTATCGCCTGCGGCCGTTCCAGCACCAGCCGACCCGCCTCTTCCTGGCCCACCCACCGCGCCGCCTCCCGCCTTCCCTCGGCCAAGGCCGGGGGACGGTGCTTGATGCCATGCGAATCGGTCGCCAAGATATGCACGATGCCTTCGTCAAGCATGCGCTCGGCATAGTAACGCGCATCGGCGCCAAACCGTCCCGTCAAACTGCCGGCGGTGACTTGCATCCATATGCCGCGCTGGGCCAATTCCTGAAACCTTGGATAATGGTCGCGGATCCAGGTCAGCCTTTCCGGATGGGTGATGACGGGGACATAGCCTGCGGCAAGCAGCGCGAAACAGGACTCCTCCAAGCGTGGCGGCGCGACATGGTGGGGTGGCTCCAGCAACAGATAACGGGTACCAGCCAGCGTCGGGATGCGGCCTGAGCGCAATCCCTCAAGGAGACTCGGAACCAGGTGGGTGTCCGCGCCGAAGGTGATTTCCAGAGCCAAGCCGGCCTGCGCAAGCTGCCCTTTGAACGCCTCCACATCCGCACCGATGCTCTGCGCGGTGTTCTCATAGAGCCCTGGATAAATATGCGGGGTGCAGGCGACCACCTGGACGCCATCGTCGATGGCCAGCCGGGCCATCGCCAGCGCGGTTTCCAGGTCGGGGGCGCCATCGTCAATGGATGGCAGCATGTGGCAATGAAGGTCGATCATAAGTCAATCACCGGCGGCGGATGAATCTTTAGTGTCGGAGTCTACAGGAAATGCGGCGAAGGCTGCTATGATTTGCGGGAACGCTTGGCCCTAGGGGTACGGAAAGGCTTGGCGCACAGCCTGCCGCAGTTCGATGCGATCCCGCTCCGGGACGCTACCGCGCCTACTCATTC
This sequence comes from uncultured Gammaproteobacteria bacterium, assembly GCA_963753955.1. GTDB lineage: Bacteria > Pseudomonadota > Gammaproteobacteria > Methylococcales > Methylococcaceae > Methylumidiphilus. Next base: position 105,644 of record CAVWEM010000008.1, on the reverse strand, counting down.
AGACGCCCGGTGGACGTTTCCGGTCCGTTGGGCAAACTTAAGACCATCCCCTGTGACCGAGACCAAGACCTTGCTGGCCTTTGCGGCCCCCTACCGAAAACCCCTAGCCATGGGTGTGTTGCTGATGCTCGGCGAAAGCGGCGCGGCGCTGGCGGTACCTTGGCTGGGTGGCAGGCTGGCCGGAACCCTCCTCCACGATGGCTCGGACGGCGCATCGAACCTCCAGGCTCTACTGTGGGGAATGCTGGCGCTGTTCGCAATCCAGGCATTGCTCAAGTTCGGCAACACCTGCCTCCTCGGCGGAACGGCGGAGCGGATCGTCGCCGACCTGAAGATCCGCCTCTACGACCATCTGCAAGCCTTGCCGCTCGGCTTCTTCCACCAACGCCGCCAAGGCGAAACCCTCGCCCTGCTGACCCACGATACCTACGTTATCAGCGGCTATATCAGCGGCACCGCCCTGGCGGTCGTGCCTCTGCTGTTCACCGTCGGCGGAGCTTTGCTGTTGATGTTCCGCACCGACCCTTTCCTAGCCCTGCTGGCGGCGGTCCTCATTCCGCTGTTCTATCTGCTGATCAAAATCCTCGGGCGGCGCATCCGGCCCTTGGCGCGGCAACTGCAAGAGGAACACGCCACCGCCATCGCCATCGCCGAGGAAAACCTCGGGATGCTGCCCGCCATCAAGACGTTCACCCTGGAACGCCAAGAATCCCTGCGCTACCGGCGGCAGGTCGAGCTCATCGTCCAGTTGAGCGCAGAGGAGCGGCGCACCTACGCCGCGCTAGGGCCGGGGGTGCAGTTCATCGCGGCCGCCGCCATCGTACTGGTGCTGTCGCTGGCCCAGGGCGAGTTGGGCGGCGGCGCGCTGACGGTGTCCGACCTAGTCAGTTTCCTGCTTTACGGCCAGTTGATGACCCGCCCGGTGGCCGGCCTTGCCGATGTCTACGGTCAAACCCAGCAGATGCGGGGGGCGCTGGCCCGCTTGCTGGCCACCTTGGCCGAACCGCCCGAGCCGCCTTGGCATGTCGGGAAAACGCTGCCCAAGGTGCGGGGGGAGATTGAATTCCGCAACGTGTCGTTTGCCTATCCGGGCCGTCCTGCGGCACTGACGCAGGTGGATCTCCGCATCGCGGCGGGTGAGACCGTGGCGCTGGTCGGCCCCAACGGCGCGGGGAAAGCACGCTGGCCCATCTGCTGATGCGCCTGATAGAGCCAGCCGAAGGCCGCGTCTTCATCGACGGCGTGGACATTGCCATGGTTTCCCTGCACAGCCTGCGCGGCCAGATCGGCATCGTGCCGCAGCATGTCCTGCTGTTCAACGCCACCGTCCGCGACAACATCGCCTACGGCCTGCCCGACCCCACACAGGAACAGATTGAGGCGGCGGCGCGGGCGCACGCGCCCACGATTTCATCCTCCGTTTGCCGCAGGGTTACGATACTTTGATCGGCGACCGCGGGGTGCGCCTGTCCGGCGGGCAGCAACAGCGGCTGGCCCTGGCGCGGGCGCTGCTGAAAGATCCCCCGATCCTGATCCTCGACGAGGCCACCGCCATGTTCGACCCGCAAGGGGAGTGTGATTTCATCGCGCAATGCCACGAACTGCTGAGGACGCGGACGGTGATCCTGATCACCCACCGGCCGGCCAGCCTGGCGCTGGCCGACCGGGTGTTGCGGTTGGAGCAAGGGCTGTTGAGGCAGGACGGGCAGGGATAACATCCGCTGAAAGGGATGTTATCCCTGGGTTTTCGGCATGCGCAAGTGCGCGAACGGATCGCGGTGGCGACTGAGATAAGCGCGAAGCCTTCCGCGCACCGCCCGGCAGGCGTCAAAAGGCCCGTCGTGGAGGAACAATGTCATGCCCAGTTGGATCAACAATGGTCGCTGCAGCAGCCAGCGCGTAGGCAAATCGTGTTCCAGCCAATAATCGAGATAACGCGCCCGCGCCCTGCCGGGCTTTATCTGCGCCACAAAGGCATCGGGTACCCCAACGCCGAGCATGGCAAACCAGCGCAGCACAGTCCACGCGGCGGTTTTCAAGCCTGCCTCGTCTAGCAGCGCGGCAACCGCGCCCCAATCCACCGCCCGCCGCTCCGCCCAGCGCACAAAATCCACGACACGGTGCAATCCCATGTTGGGCGAACAAACATATTTGGAGAAAGCCGGATGCGTCAGCATCAGAAACGTCGCGTCAGTGTCGCCCAAGCCCCAAAACCCGCCAACCCGGCTGCGTCGGGCGATGAAAGCATCCGTCATATCGACGCGCGAGCGTCCAGGGCGAAAAGTGTCCCAATGCAGGTCGATATCGACCACACCCTTGGTGAAAGCAGCCTCATGGCTGACACTGTCGGGTTTCGGATGGTAGTGGAATCCAGCTTCGACGAGCGCCTCGGCGGCTGCCACGCGCTGCCTGGCGGAAATGAGGATATCGATATCGCAAGCCGGGCGCAGCGCCGGGTCGTCGTAGACCAATTCCCGGACATGGGTGCCTTTGATGGCAGCATAGGCAATGCCTTTTGCCTCAAACAGTGAATCAATCTGCCGTAAAGCGGCAATTTGCGGCAAATAGTGCGCCGTTGCCACAAACCGCGAAGCTTTCAAAGCCTCCAACGATGCAAGCGAAATCCGACCTTGCAATTCGCAGGCATGCAAGGCCTGATGCCAAACCGGCCCTAGGCCGGTGTCAAGCAAGAATGTTATGAATGCCGCTTCGCCACTGGACAAGGCCAGATCGATGGCGTTTTCCAGCGTTTCGGCGGAGGTTTCGGGCCGGGTAGGCGCGAGGGCGAGGCGGTGCAGCCGGAAGGGAGGGGGAAAGGATCCAGCGTCCTTCAAGTGTATTTCCTAGACACTTCACCCGCAAACACAAGCGCCCGATCCAGAGTCGGATAAAGCTCAGAAAATTTGGCTTGCAAGCCTGCGGCAATTTCTTCCAGCGATGCCGATCCGTCCATGGTGTCAAGGGCCTGCCGCAACGCCTCTGCCTGCCTAGTCAGGGAAGGATGGCTTGCCGAGTCCAATTTTTTCAGCGCCGACGGCGTGATGCCCGGATTCGCAAAAAAGCTAGATTGGCTGAAACTTCCTTTGCATCGGTTGGGATTGCCCTGCTCCAGAATCTTTGTGCGCCAAGACCAAAAATAATCGCCTCCAGTCGCCATGGCCCGAATGTCAACCGTCACCCTGTCGCCTGGTTGGAGCGTCACCGGTTGGGGCCAGGGAAGGAACAGTGTGCCGTAGACAGTGGCCCGTGGCAAAGCCGAACCCGCCGTCGCGCTTGAATAAGAAATCCCTTCCGCAGGGAAGGCATCAAACCACAAGCCCATTCCATGGGCGACGCCATCCTGATTAACGTTCCAGGTCAGTTCGTTCGATAAGTTGGCGTCGGTGACAGCGTAATAATCGAGATCGGCCCAGATCTTCGGCTCTGCCATAAGCTGCCCGCCTGTTATATCCGTCATATGGACAACATCATTGCTAATATACTCCAACACCGGAGACAGGTTTAGGCCAGCATAGCCTTGGCGCCAAATGGCTTCCTGCCCATAGGCATCCGCGTAAGCCAAAGGGGCCACCCATATCTCATCCCGTTGCGGGATCAGGATGCCCCCTGGACGGAGAAAGCGTGTGCGGGCATCGATGATGGTCTCGACAGAACGGAAACACAACGGCACCAACCCCCGCACATCGGAGACGATGACGTCCACAGATTCGGAAAGGCAAGTCTCCAGCGACGACTGTCGGATAACACAAATGCGATCTTCACAGCCGTTTGCACGGGCCAGTTCCTGGACTAAGTGGATCGCGTCGCAAGGTTCCACGGCATACACTTTCCGCGCCCCCATCTGGCAGGCCAACAGGGAAAATATTCCTGTGCCCGACCCGATGTCCATGACCACGCATCCCGGCGTGACGGCAAGCCTGAGCGCTTCCTCGTAAGCCCGCATCCTCACAGCATCGGCAATCATGGCCCCAAAATGGCGAATCGTGTACATGCTCAGAATATCAAGTTAGTCATTGGCACAAGCCCTACGCAAGGGTCAGGCGGCACAATCGGAAATACCATGAAAATGGATGGACTCATTGTTCCGCAAGCGCAACCAGCCCCTCCCCTCCAAGCGCCTCCAGAAGATTCGACACATCCTGCTCCAAGCGCGCAGGCTCGACCTCATACTCGTCCAACAAGGTTTCGCAGACCTCGCCGACAGCCCTGCCCTCGGACAGCAGCGCCCAGACCCGCGCCCCGACCGGATCCAGGCCAAAATATGTCCCGCTGTTGAGATCCAGGATCACCGTCTCCTCGCCCACCTGCCGCGCCATCACCTGCGGCGGAATCGCCACCCTGTCAGTCAAATTCATTTTGTGTCGCCCTCTAAATTAGGTGAATTGCCCTGGCTCCCACACGCTGCGTCAATTCCGTTAAATTAAGGAATTGCTCGTCATTCCGGCAGGGAATGCCGGAATCCAGGTTCCAGGGATGGGGCGGATTAGAAGCATCCATGCCGGTATGACGCCCGAAGCCAGTCAGGGTTTGTAACCCCAACCGTAACGTTTGAAGTCCGTGCCGATGCGCTAAACGTAAGCGACGGGGTTCCAAACCCCGTCGCGCTTTGTTTCTTAACATTGACATGCGTGATCCACAATGGCCTGCCTGACCCGCGCCAGATCTTCAAAGCGTCGTGGATAATCCAGCCGGTAGAAAATGGGCTCGTCCACCAAGCGGGACAATCCGTCGAAATGGGCGGCAAGCCACTCATGTTCCTCGGTTTCCAGCAAGAAGGAGTTTTTCACCAATTCCACCAGGGCTTCGCGCGGACTCATGCGCTCGAACACCGGTTCCTGCCGGACACCTTCGCCGAGGAAATAGACACGACGCAAGTGCCGGGCTTGTCCGCAGAACACAATCCCTTCGCCCGCGAGGAAACGCGCTTTAGGGGTGAATTGAACCGGAGGGGCTTTCTGCGCACCCGCGCCGACCAAGGCCGCCTCGCTGTCTTGCCACAGGCGGATGGAAGGATGGCTGGGCAGGATGCGGTATCCTCCGCCGTCCGGCTCCACCAGCAACCCGTCATCGGTCAGGAAGCGGAAGCCGCTGGCCGCGAAGCTCGCCGCCAACGTGGACTTGCCCCGACCGGACGCGCCGATGAACGCGACGCCCCCGCCACCGATCTCGACCGCGCTGCCGTGCAAAACCAGCTTGCCTTGTTTGCTGAGCGCCAGCGGCAAGACTTGGTTCAGATAGAGGTGTTGAAGGGTCGCGTCGGAGACCCCCGGCACCGGCCAAGCTTGGATCCGCCCGCCATCTTGCGCCAACAGGAAATCCGCCAGTCCGGGAAAACGCATCACGTAGGCTTCCCCGGCGCGGTAGAAGCCTGTCCACAGGCTTCCGTCCGGGAAAACCCATTCATGGAACAGCGTTTCGTGAAGCGGCGCTTGCGGGCGGGCGGGTTCTGCCTGGAAATCCACCGTCATTTCGCGTCCCAGCAAGGAATGGAATGCAAGGCTTGCCTTCGCCGGTTCATTCGGGCAGGTAATCGGGATCGAATAGTTGCCCGACGGAATAGGGGCAATCGGCAGGAAATTTTCCGTCGTCCAAGCCGGTTTCGTTGGCTGCGGCGACTATCGCGGAGGGATAAACATCCTCAATAAACCCAAGCAACGCCGCTTTCAGGCTTGGATTCTCCCGCAAATGCTCGGAATCAATCTCTATCCATCTCCCAGCCCGGATCAAGGCGGACTGCTCCCGAGTCCAAGCAAAAAAGTCAGTTTTGTAGCTGTGTGCAGACATGCAAACGACCTCTCTGGGGGAATTTATCAGACTTTGCCATTTTAGCAGATGGGCCAAAAAGCACCTCCATGCGGCTTCTCAATTATCGTTCCCACGCTCCGCGTGGGAATGCCTCGTGTGACGCTCTGCGTCGCGTTTCGGCTTTTAAATCGGCATCGGAACGCAGAGCGTTCCAGGATGCATTCCGACGCAGAGCGTCAAAACCATTAACTTAAGGACTTCTCAGCGGGAAACATTGTTCGTAGTCCCGGCTTCAGCCGGTTCTTTCTGGTCAGTTTTCCGCCTAAAGGCGGAACTACGAACGCTTAAGTTAATGGCTTTGACGCAGAGCGTGGGAACGATTGCATCGCAGACACATCGCGGCCCTAGTCAGTGGAGGTTGCGGCTTATCCCCAACATACCATAATCGACCCGCTTGTAGCCGTCGGCATGGGAGGACACGGCGGACGGCATGACCGCCTCGACCTCGTCGATCATCACCCCGAACTGCCTGCCCTGGCCCCATAGCTCGCGGTGTTCCGGCAGATAATCGAACAGGTAGAGGCCGAACCCTGCCGGATGGCTGCCGACGCGGACGATGTTTTCTTTGACGCGCCGCTCTGAAGGGGGGCAGGAGAAGCCGGAAGGCACGTGGCTACTATTACAAGTGTTGATGCTGTTTTCGTTGTGACCATAAGTTCCTGTTTGGGTCATATCCCGCACCGCACCATACCGGATCAGTCGCGGCGAGGCATATTCGCGCTTTTGGGCCGTTTTCCCATACGCCTCGTCCCGTGCATGTTCTGCATATTCTTTTGACATGACAACCTCTGTTAAGATTTACCGTTAAAGAGAAAAATAATATTTTAGCGCTGTGAAGCACTAATTGGCAGTGGATAGCCGCCGCATCCATAATATAAGCGTCATCATCTCATAGATAAACAGTTGGTCGCCATAGTCCCTGGAGGCTTGGTATTTTTGATGGCGTGTGCGCACGGCATTGACATCCACATAGTCTGCCAAACTATCCAGGCTTTGCTCCAGGGTGCGCGACACAAACCCGTCGGTTTCGTCCATCAGCCGGACGATAAACTGCCAGCCCAGATGCTCCTTACCCAGCCGCCGCCGCACACATTCCTCCAAATCCGGCGCGAAAGCGGTGCGGGCCAGATGCTTGGTCCAGCCGTCGCGCACCTTGTGCTTGAGCGGCAGGCGCAGGAAAAACTCCGCCACTCGCTTGTCGGCCCAAGGGTCGCGCAACTCCACACCATAGCATCCCGCCCCACGCTCATAACCGGTCAGGCCCAACACGAGGCCGACCTGTGGCGAACTCAGCACCCGCGCATGGGTTTGTCGGATGTTGTCCCCCGCATGCCGCCATCCCTCGGCCTCATGTTCACGCAAACGGTCTGCCAGTCGCAGTTTACACGCAAACACGGGGTTGATCACGCTCTGCGCCAACGGCGAGTCCCTGCCGCGTAACCGATGCGCAACCGCCTTGATCCCGCCCGGCACATAGGCAGTCCAAGCGTTGCGCAGCAGCAGCGAGGCCGGTGAAAAACCGCGCAGATAAGTGTTGTTGCGACTAGCGGATTTGCACTCCTGCCAGGCCTCCCGCCACTGCCCGGCCCGCAAAAGATAAGCCGCATAGCGGCTGGGTATGTGCAGGGTGAGGTCACCGCCGGCCCCGTGCAGCAGGACGCGGTCGCCTTGGCGGCTGGCCGCCTGGCACATCGCCATCGGCAGCAAAATCGAATTGTTGCAGGGGTGCGTTTGCGACCAAGCCATGTCGACCAGATCCTCCACGCTGGTCATCCCCCGGAAAGAAGGAACCGAGACGAAATGCGCGTCCGTGTCGGCCCCACGGGTCAGGCTTTGGATGCAGCGGCTTTCCACGCAGCCATCCGGATCGTCGGCTATCGCCGAATAGGTGTGGAAGCGCTTGCCCGGCAGCTCGGGCAGCAGCCTGCGGACCATCGCCGCGATGCCGGCGGAGTCCATGCCGCCGCTCATCATCGCGGCGGCATGGCCGGTGGCGCGCAATCGGCACCGAACGGCCTCGCCGAACACGGCGAGGAAGGCTTCCTCACATTCTTGATCCGAGGTATAAACACTCTCCTCGCCAGGCTCCAGCCGCCAATAGGTTCCGATCCGGCTTGCCCTATCCAGGGACACCGCCATGGACTGGCTGGCCGACAGCCCCCGCACGTCCCGCAGCCAAGAACGCTGATTCTCGAAACTGATGAAACCAAACACCAGGAGGCCGGCAATTTGATCTTCATTAGGCTGACCTGATACACCTGGCAGCCCAATGAGCGCTTCCTCTTCGGAGGCAAAGGCAAAAATCTGCGTGTTACTGGCGTAATAAAACGGCCTGGCACCCATGTGATCGACCGCGCAGAACAATCTCTGGCGGCGGGCATCCCAGACGGCATAGGCAAAATCACCCAGCAGATGTTGGGGGCTGTCTTCGCCCCAAAGCCGGTAGGCTCCGAGCACCAGTTCAGCCTCGGTGCGGGTGCGCGGCTCGAACCCCCGTCCTCGCAATTCCCGCCGCAGTTCTTCCCGGTTGTCCAGGCGTCCGTCCATGACCAGCACCAGTTGTCCGTCCTCGCTGATCAGCGGCTGCGATTCTTCCAACGACTCCGGCGTGGTGCGCAACAGGCAGTGGCCCAGCGCCACCGATCCCCCGACCCAATGGCCGGTGCCGTCCGGCCCCCGGCGGGCCATGGCGGTGGTGATTTTCCCGACCAACCCCAGGGTGGCCGGTGCGCCGTCAAAATGGATGATGCCGGCAATCGCGCTCATTCAGACCACTCAAGCACAGGATTTCCAATTGGTCATGCAAGTTCACAGTCATGATTCCAAACAGGTTTGTCGCATTATAGCGACGTTTTCCTCAGCCTGATAGCTGATGTTACCGGTTGCTTGCGGATTATTGTAAGGATGGCCTTCAGGCTCAAAGCCCATTAACTTAGGAGAAGCACCGATTTCCGGGGGTTGAAACCCCCGGCTAAATTCAGCGACCGCTACGCGGCATAAGCGCATCGCTTTGCCATTCAATGTCTTGCCGCTTAAGTTGGCGCATATGGGATTTCCTCCCGACGACTATGAACCTGATGGAATTCAACCCCCATGCCCCCCTTTTTGCAAAGGGGTGTGAACATTTTAGGAAATCGCCTTAGGCCGCGATTTTCGCGGGCTGAAGCCCGCTCCTACAAGACGTTTGCCCATAAACCGCAGGTGGCACAAGCCAGCAGCGGCGCTGAAGGCCATCCGCGCCAGCTTAAGCAGTAACCCATTGAACTATAATGCTATATATCCCAAGCCGCATAGCGGCAACTGACGGTAGCCGGGGGTTTCAACCCCCGGAACGCAACGAAGCAAGGATTCCGTCGCGTAGCGACGGTTGAAATGCCCTGCAATGTATCGATCATGGTGTTTTCAACCGTCGCTACGCGACGAATCGCATCCATCTGCCGCATTCCGGGGGTTGAACCCCCCGGCTAAGCTCGGTGGCCGCTACGCGGCCCAACCACACAGATGCGATTCAAATCTGGAAATTCAATGAGTTGCAGCTTAAGTTAGCGCATATGAACCTGAAGGCCACCCTACAAGGGCGGAAAAACCTCATATTTGAGCGCCCCCCGCCCCAGCGGGACGCCGACGACTTCCACCCAGGCATGGGCGTCCAACGCGCCGTCGTCCAGTGCCACGCCGACGCGCAGCCGCCCGGCTATCCTGCGGCGGGCCAGCAACCGCAGGAGCGTAAGCGAGCGGCTCAGGCAGGTGCCAGCCACCAGCCCGTGACAGGAGGCCCGCGCGACGGCGCGTTCGCAGGCGCATGCCTGCTCGTGCGGCCCGGCGGCAAACGCCTCTTGCCGGGCAAACCTGTCTTTCAATCCAATCGAATTCAGGCAGGATTGCAAGCCAAAACATCTAAGCCTGAAGTGCGTCAGCGGAAGCCAGAACGCGGCCAATAGCAACAGCTTTTTGTCATCCGCAGCCAAGGCGAAGAATTTACGCAGATTGCCAATCATTTAGTGAAAACCCACTAAAAAGGCCGTGCAAGCGGCCTTTTTTACCGGGGAAACAGATCAGGACAGTTTGCGGCGCTTGCCGACGAAGCCCATGCCTGCCAACCCCAGGCTCACGAGGGCGAGGGTGCCGGGTTCCGGGACAGCAGTTGAACCGGAACTGGTTGAAATTATCATCATGTACGGGCTATAGGTGACTGAGTTTAGATGACTGCCATTGTTAGCACTTGCGTTGTACTCAGCGGACGTGCCAGTCCCCGTAGCATCATTCTCATACTCCCATACCGATGTTGATCCAGCCGTAGTCGATGATACGCTGACCCAGTATCTTCCCGAAGTAGCCAACAAGACGGAGAGACCGGATAAATCCAGGGGAGCGGCGGGAGAGGTTGACAAGATGGTGCTGAACGAATTGGTGTAAAGCACTGTTGATCCCGGAGTATGCGAACCACTATCCGTCAAGATTTTGACGGTTATGTAATCTGCGGTGGTGCCATCGCCGCCAACCAAGTCCAGCTTCACGTCAGTTATCGTTGTAGATCCTGATACGCTAAACGAATCAGCCAGCGCACCGTGGGCACCGCTTTGACCGGGACTAGTGGAAATATAGTCCCCACTCCCACTGTCGCCGCCGGCGGGAGGACTATTTAGGCTGTCGTAAATGACCACATCCGCTCGCGCCACCGACACAATGGACGACACCGACAAGATGCCGACAGCAAAAATAGTTGTAAAAAACCGCTTGTTTAACATGACCCTACCTCGTTTCCTGAGATGAATTAGGTTCGCAAAAAATGGTTTTAGCCATCACGCAATAGAAAATATAGCCATTATACATGCAAAATAAATGCCAATAAGAATTTTCTTTAAATTTCAATGAAATGCGATTCAATACAGGCATCAAGCCTTGAAACTGTAAAGCAGGCTTTACACCTCGGCATCCACCCCATGCCCCCGCTTGTCGTGGAAAGCCCTGATTTTTCCTAAAAAGTCATCATATACAATTACTTACTACTTAACGCACCCGCCCTGGGAGTGTATAAAATATTGACACTCCAATCCATGTGGAAACCGGGCATTGCGGATGCCTATCCTTAAAATAAATCATAAACCAGTTCAAGGCCAACGCTTTGCATGTTTTTGCCGACAGGGGATAAATCAGATAGGTGTAAAAACAGCACATTCCTCAGCCAGCCTTGACCCCATGCAGCCGCCTCACACAGCGCATCAGCCTCCAGGCGTGCGACATGCCGAAAAAATACGCCCCGAACAGGAAGAGGAAAGCATAAAACATCACAGAGTCCGGGATGCCGTAATGCCAGCCGCCAAAACCGATCAAGGCCAGCGCCAAGGAAATGCAAACCATCAGCGCGACCGTGTGCTCCACGGAAAACCCTGCGCGCATGAAAATATGGTGCAAATGGTCATGATCCGGCGTGAACGGGCTGCGCCCTTTTAAAATCCGCCTCAGCATCAGGCTGACCGTGTCCAATATCGGCAGGGCGAGTATCCACACGGCGGTGATCGGGGCGAAAGCCTTGCTGGTCTGCTGGCTCAAATCGATGGCGAACCACGCCACCACGAATCCCAGCATCATGCTGCCGGAATCGCCCATGAACACCGCCGCGCGGGACCGCCACGGAGAGCGCATATTGAACGCGATAAATCCGGCCACCGCGCTGGCCAGCAGGAAAAGTAGCGCCGCCCGCAGCGGATGGCCGCTGAGCAAAGCCGCGCAGCCAAAAACCATCAGCACGACAAACACCAGCCCGCCCGCTAGACCGTCAATGCCATCCATCATGTTGATCGCATTGATGACCCCTATCACACAGAAAACGGTGAAAGGAATCGACCCTGCGTTTAAATAAACCCTCCCACCCCCAAAAAGATCGCCCAGATCGGTGATCACCACCTCGCCCAGGTAGACCATCAGCAAGGCCGCAATCGCCTGCACCACAAACCGGCTGTGGGCGCTCAACTCGAAGCGGTCGTCACACGCGCCGGTCACGACCAGCAGCAGAAGCGCGGGAAACATGGCAAAATAAACTTCGCCCAAAGTCCCGTGCAGAAACACCGCCACGGCAATCGCCAAAAACATGGCCAAACCGCCCGTGAGCGGCACCTCGCCATGGTGGTTTTTCCGCCCGGATGGAATATCAATCAGCCCAAGGCGCTGGGCCGGACGATTAAGGACTTTAATAAAAAAACCTGTCCCGACACAGGCCAGAAAGTAAAAATAGATGCTGTCTACGCTGTCCATGGGATTTTGGAATACTTTTGGTTGACTTGTTTCGCATCTGAAGCCGTACACGATGTCCACATCGGCCATGCGAATGTAGCATGGCAAGTGGCTTTGGGCAAGGCTGGCCTGGCGGCGGCAACCATTCTCGAGCCAAAAACAGGAATTGCCAGGCGGCAAGGCGAACGGCTGGCAACCGACTGCCGGGCATGAGATAATCAACCCATTGAAATAAAAGAAAAATGGATGCTAGTCTTTGAAAGTCCTTATCGTATTCGGCACCCGCCCAGAAGCCATCAAGATGGCACCCGTGGTGACGGCGCTGCGCCAAGCCCCGGATGTCGAAACCTGCGTCTGTGTCACCGCCCAACATCGGCAAATGCTCGACCAGGTGTTGGAACTGTTCGGGATACGGCCAGACTTCGACCTCAACATCATGAAGCCCGGCCAGGATCTGACCGACATCACCTGCAATATCCTGCTCGGCCTTCGTGACGTGCTGAAACAGGGCCGCTACGACTTCGTGCTGGTCCACGGCGACACCACCACCACCTTGGCGGCCAGCCTGGCCGCGTTTTACGGGAAGACCCGGATCGCCCATGTCGAGGCAGGCTTGCGCACAGGCAACCTCCACGCCCCGTGGCCGGAGGAAATGAACCGCAGTCTGGTTGGCCGCATCGCCACGCTGCACCTCGCCCCGACGCCTGCGGCCAAGGCCAACCTGCTGCGCGAAGGCCTCAACGAGGCGGCAATCCATGTGACCGGCAACACGGTCATTGACGCCTTGCGGCAAACCGTCGCCAAAATCCAGGGCAGCCAAACCCTACGGCAAGGTTTTGCCCGGCAATTTGATTTTCTCGATGCCGGCAAGCGACTGATCTGCGTCACCGGCCACCGGCGGGAAAACTTCGGCGACGGCTTCGAGCGCATCTGCCAGGCGCTTAAAACCTTGGGCGGGCGGCCCGACGTGCAAGTCGTCTACCCCGTCCACCTCAATCCTTCCGTGCAGGAGCCGGTCCGCCGCATCCTCGGCGCAGCCAGCAACGTCCACCTGATCAACCCCTTGGACTACCTGCCGTTCGTCTACCTGATGAGCCGTTCCCACCTGGTCATCACCGACTCCGGCGGCATCCAGGAAGAGGCTCCTTCGCTGGGCAAGCCGGTGCTGGTCATGCGTGACACCACCGAGCGCCCGGAAGCGGTGGAAGCCGGCACCGTCAAGCTGGTCGGCACCGACACGCACAAAATCGTCGCCGAGGCCGTCCGCCTGCTGGACGACCCCGCCGCCTACGAAGCCATGGCCCACGCCCACAATCCCTACGGCGACGGCCAGGCGTGTCGGCGCATCCTGGAAATCCTTCGCCGCCAACCCTAACCTTATATGAAGGCGTGCCCGCACGTGTTTGATACCCTCTCGATGATCGGCCTAGGCTATATCGGCCTGCCCACCGCCACCCTGTTCGCTTCGCGCAAGAAAACCGTCATCGGCGTGGACGTGTCGCCGCAGGTGGTCGACACCGTCAACCAAGGGCGCATCCACATTGTCGAGCCAGAACTCGACAGCCTGGTGCGCACCGCCGTCAAGGAGGGCTGGCTGCGCGCCACGCTGACCCCCGAACCCGCCGATGCCTTCTTAGTGGCGGTGCCGACACCGTTCAAGGACGGCCACCAGCCTGATCTGCGCCATGTGGAGGCGGCGGCCAAGGCCATCGCGCCGGTGCTGCGGCCCGGCAACCTGGTGATCCTCGAATCCACCTCGCCAGTGGGCAGCACCGAATTGCTAGCGCAATGGATGGCGCAAGCCCGGCCCGACCTGAGCTTCCCGCAGGCCGCAGGCGAGGAAGCCGACATCCAGGTCGCCTACTGCCCCGAACGTGTGCTGCCCGGCAAGGTTCTACTCGAGCTGGTCAGCAACGACCGCGTCATCGGCGGCCTGACCCGCAAAGCCAGCGACATGGCGGTGGCGCTGTACAAGACCTTCGTGGAAGGCGAATGCGTGGTCACCAACGCCCGCACCGCCGAGATGTGCAAGCTCACCGAAAACAGCTTCCGTGATGTCAACATAGCCTTCGCCAACGAGCTGTCGGTCATTTGCGAAAAGCTAGCCATCAATGTCTGGGAATTGATCCCGCTGGCCAACCGCCACCCCCGCGTCAACATCCTGCAACCCGGCGCGGGGGTGGGCGGCCACTGCATCGCGGTGGATCCCTGGTTCATCGTCGATAGCGCCCCGGACGAGGCCCGCCTCATCCGCACCGCCCGCGAGGTCAACGACCGCAAACCGGCCTGGGTGGTGGAAAGGGTCAAAGCCGCCATCGCCGACACGCTCTCCGCCCAGCCCGGCAAAGCGTTTGCCGACGTGACCGTGGCTTGCCTCGGCCTGGCCTTCAAGCCCGACATCGACGACTTGCGCGAAAGCCCCGCCTTGGAAATCTGCGCCGAACTGGCGCGGCTCAATTGCAAGATCCTCGCCGTGGAGCCGCACATCGAGCGCCTGCCCGCAAAGCTTGCCGACGCCGGGGTCGGACTGGCCGGACTGGATGCCGCGTTGGTCAGTTCGGATGTCGTCTGTGTGCTGGTGCGCCACAGCGCTTTCGCGCTGGCCAAAGCCAAGATCGCGGCAGCGCCGGTCGTCGATGCCGTCGGCCTGCTGGGCTAGGTTCGGCCCCAATGCTGTTGAATTAAGCCGTTCGTGGTGAACCCTTCGACTACGCTCAGGAGAGCCTTGTCGAACCATGAACGGCTTAATTCTCAACGAGTTGGATTTTTCCATTCACCCTTCGACAAGCTCAGGGCGAACGGAAAAATCCTTAATTCAACAGCATTGGGTCCGGCCCGCCTCAGCGCAACGCGGCCTCAAGGCTCGCCACGATCTGGCTGGCCGTGGTCTCATCCAAGTAAGGATGCATCGGCAGGCTGAGAACCCGTGCCGCTGCCCGCTCGGCGTTGGGCAAGGCGCCGGCCCGGCACAGGTCGGCGTAGGCGGGCTGTTGGTGCAGGCAGATCGGATAATGCACCGCCGTCGGGATGCCTTGTCCGTTGAGCGAAGCGCAGACCCGGTCGCGGCCATCGACCGCGATGGTGTACTGGGCATGCACAGAGTTGCGGTCGGGCCGCGTCGCGGTGGTCGCGACGCCGGGAACGCCCTTGAGCAGCTTTTCATAGTAAGCGCCGATACGAATCCGGGCTTCGACTTCGCTGTCAAAGCTGTCCAGCTTGGCCAGCAGGACGGCACATTGCAGCGTATCCATCCGTCCGCCCACGCCGATGCGGGTATGGTGATAGCGCTGCGCCTGGCCATGCACACGGATTTCGCGCATCGCCTTGGCCAGGGCTGCGTCACCGGTGAAGATGGCACCGCCGTCGCCGTAGCAGCCTAGCGGTTTGCTGGGAAAGAAACTGGTGCAGCCGATGGCGGAGAGGTTGCAGCTTTTCTTGCCCCGGTAGTCGGCACCGAAGCTTTGCGCGGCGTCTTCGATGACGGCCAAGCCGTGCCGCGCCGCGATGGCGTTGATTTCGTCCATGTCCGCCGGCTGGCCATACAGCGACACCGGCAGGATGGCCTTGGTCTTCGCGGTGATGGCGGCTTCTATCTGGCCGACGTCGATGTTGTAGGTGTCCGGCTCGATGTCCACGAACACAGGGGTCGCGCCCGCCAGGACGATGACCTCGGCAGTCGCCACAAAAGTGAAAGGCGTGGTGATGACCTCGTCGCCGGCCTTGACGCCGAGTGCCATCAGCGCTATCAGCAAGGCCTCCGTGCCCGAAGCGACGGTGACGCAGTGCGCGGCACCGGTATAGCGGGCCAGCCGCTCCTCAAGCTCCGCGACCTCCGGCCCCATGATGTATTGCCCGTGTCCGAGGACACGAGCGATACGCGCGTCGATGGATTCCCGCAAGCCTGCGTATTGTGTCTTCAGATCGATGAATTGCATTTTTGCGCTCGATAGGGCTGCGAAGATTGATGACGTTGTCGCCGAAGAACACGTTCTTGCACAGCGGGCAAGTGATCACCGATGCGGCGGCGCGTTCCCCACCGATGAGGCTGATGTCCCCATTCGATGCTCTTAAATGTGGAATATCTTAGCATGGTGATGCCCATCGAACCAAGGATACACAGGCACCCCGAAGCAGTTCCCCGAAAAGTTCCATAAGGAAGGCCCCAGACTAAAAAAATATTGACAATTTCCCGCCGCAAGCGCATCTTTTTATTCCAAAATAGGGTAGGCGCAATGAACGGGGGTTGAGCCGCCCCGCCCGTGACGGTCAGAATGCTAGGCCAAGGGGCATTGAACAGCCCTACCTTGTCAGTGTCCTTAAGAATGCCCTGGCCTGTCTGGGCGCACACCGGTTGTGGATCCGACAGCTCGTACTTACATACTGCACAAATTATGATTTCACACGCGCTGACCATTGTGATCAATGAGCTGGACAGGCATCTCACAGACACTTATGGCGCAGGGGCCGTGTCACCACAAGTCGGGTTAGGGAATATGGCAGAAGGGATAGGCAATGGCGCGGGTGGCCATGGAGTTCCTAGGGACATGCTTAATTTTTCCTTGGTGAATCTCAAGGAAGAGAAAGCATTGAAAAACTTGCCTAACCGGGTGAGGAACGATGTGACCCTCAGGGTTGTTTATGAAAATCCGCCAGTTTTCCTAAACTGCCAGATTCTAATGGCTGCGACGCATAGTAATTACACCAATGCATTATTGATGCTATCAAGGGCGATACGTTTTTTCCAGTTTAGGAATGTATTTACCCAGGATAACGTCGCACCCTCATCAATCACGACGAATGCGCCGGGCAACCCCCTTGACCAACTGGAGACGTTCAAACTGATATTCGATTTGTATTCGCCGACAATGGAAGAGGTGAACTATTTATGGGGTACCTTGGGCGGAAAACAATATCCGTTTGTTTTGTATATGCTGCGGCTTATCGAATTGAAGTTCAAAGCCACGCAAAGTGAAAGTGGGCTTATTCTCGAGATCGTCAACGACTTTTACCATAAAAGCCCGGTAGCCAGTTGATATGTCGGAACATGTGACAACGGGATATAAGCGCCTATGTGAGGTAAGACTCCTCCACCATTATTGGCTGGACGAAGGTGCGACAGTTTTCGACCAGATTGCGGATCAGGCGAAAAAGGACACCCGCTTGTTGAATTACGACAAGAGATCCTTGTTGGCTGTTCGCCCAACACCAACAACAGAAAAGGTTTTGGCAGCCTATAAGTGCTTATTCAGAGAAACTTCCCTAGGGTTCGTCGTTGCCGCGCCAGCCAATGTTGAAATGCCTATCGATACGGTGTTGGGATTTATCGTGACGGTCAAGGATGGCAGGTTTTATGACTATACGGCACTGACTTTACGTTCCCAAACAATTTATGAACTGTATAACAAGCTCGACAAAGTGACCTATCGCTATAAGGAAAATGTGCCGCTGCTATCCAACCTGACTGGCACAACACGGGGCACAGGAGCCAACAAAGCGCTGTTTTTATCCCAAAAAAACCGTTCGCTGGCAGCCAACGACCCGGTCGAAGCGCTGGTTTTATCGGGCAATGCCTTGGTGCAGCTCACCAGCGACAGCCCAGGGGCCACGATGCAGCAACTTAGCGCCCAGGCAACCGATTTGCCGGTGTTCCTGCATCAGGGCGATGTGCCTACCATCACGCCGCCGACGGGCCTGGCCGGGGTGCCGACAAGAGGGATCAGGCTATCCAGCGATGTGGCAGACGATGTGTTTGCCTACCTGAGCTTGACGGCGGTACGCCCAAGCGACAGCGTATTCAGTTTTGTCGATGCGAAGGGAAAGGTTAAGGCGGCTTCGCCGGTCTACCAAGTCCGCCTCAAGAACCGCTCAACGTTCTGGAGGTACCTGGACAAAAGGACTGGAACCGTGGTTTCGACCGAAGCGAATCCTTTGCCCCTGACGTTTTTTGGCAACGCGGGTACGAAACAGAAACCGTCCGATGGTCTGGTGAAGGCAGAGAAAAGCGGTACGAAAATCACCCGGCTAGTTTCGGAAATTTACGTTTGACTCTTAAGTAAAAACCAACCACACGGGTAACCCACATGGCAACAGTGTACAAGACTCCAGGCGTTTACATTGAAGAAATTCCCAAGTTTCCCCCCTCCATCGCCCCGGTTGAAACCGCCATCCCAGCATTTATCGGTTATACCGAGAAGGCCCAGAACATCAGCCCTAGCGATTTACTTAACGTTCCCACCAAGATTGGCTCCCTTGCCGAATATGAAGCCTTCTTTGGCGTAGGCCATACACCCAGCATCACCAATGTAATCCTGGATGATAACAATAACTTCAAGTCGGCGACCGTCTCCAACACCTTCTACATGTACGACAGCCTACGGCTATTTTATGCCAATGGGGGAGGCGATTGCTACGTTGTCTCTACGGGCATTTATGACACAGCAGGAAAAATAGTCGGCGATTTTACCGGACCAGGAAAAGGGATAAACACTATCGAAAAAGTGGATGAGCCAACCATTCTGGTTTTCCCGGATAATTCATTGCTCACCTCAGGAACGGATTTTTACGATGTTTTCACTGCCGCCTTAGCACAATGCGCCAATCTGCAAGATCGCGTTGGATTGTTCCATGTCAAAAAAGCTGATCCAAAAGGCGAAAACTTCCGCTCAGGGATAGGCATTAACAATCTGAAATATGGTGCGGCATATTCTCCATGGCTGGAAGTCAATGCCCAAAATGCCATTAGTTACCGGGGGTTTAAGGATGTCATTCATATCGGTGCCAGCAAATACAATCTCGCTGACCTCACCCCTGACGCGGCCATCAAAGCCTTGATTGCAGGCTATGACTTGGTTATTGCCGATGTGGATAAGATAGGCACCGGTTCGACCGCTTTGTCGGCCCCAAGCAATACCTTAAGGGACAGATTTACCGCCTTGCAAAGCGCTTACCTCGGCAGCAAGTCCATAGCCAATTTCACGCCAGTTATGAACTTTCTGTTTGACGTTGCGAGGAAGGTGGATGCCTTGGTTGGCGCATTAGGCGATGCGAGTTTAAAAACCTCAACACAGAGTCTGATAACCTCCACCCTTAAAGGGATTTATACCAGCCTGATCGGCTATGACAAAGAACTCGCCGCTAAAGTGACTGGCGGAGGTGGCTACTCAGTCCAATACACCACGAGTTCCCCGACCGCACCCCAATGGGGAGGTATCTTTGTGGTGGCCACTTCGCCATCAGCATCGTCTGTCATCACTGCCGCGGCAGATACCGATAGATTAGATCAGGTGCTGGCGTTGCTAGGGCCATTGTTTGACCTCATCAACAACGCCTGGCTAGGCGGGGTGGTCGCGGCGGCTCAAGCAGCCGAGCAGCAAAGGCACGATGGTTTGCTCGGCGCTTTCCCTGCTTACAAGTCCATCATCACGGGCATCCAGAACACCGGCACGGCAGTGCCTCCCGCCGGTGCCGTGGCCGGGATTTATGCCTACGTGGACAGAACCCGAGGGGTTTGGAAAGCACCGGCCAATGTCAGTCTCAGCGGAGTCATTGGGCCTAAGGATACATTTACCGCCACGGAACTTGACGCCCTTAATGTGGATACGAACAGCGGCAAATCCATTAATGCCATCCGCAGTTTCACCGGCAAAGGAACCTTGGTGTTTGGCGCGCGCACCTTGACCGGCAATGACAATGAATGGCGTTACATCAGTGTGCGTCGCTTCTTTAATTTCGTCGAGGAATCGGTGAAGAAAGCCACCGAGCAGTTCGTGTTCGAGCCCAACGATGCCAATACCTGGGTAAAGATTCAGGCAATGATCGAAAATTTCTTGACCACGCTGTGGCGCCAGGGCGCATTGCAAGGCGTAAAACCGGAACAGGCGTTTTACGTTGCGGTGGGTTTGGGCAAAACCATGACACCCTTGGATATTCTCGAAGGCCGACTGATCGTCGAAATAGGAATGGCCGCAGTCCGCCCTGCCGAATTCATCATCCTGAGATTCTCGCACAAATTGGCGGAATCCTGATGCGCACAAATAACACATCAGACAGCAGGCAATTGGTTTCATCCCCGTTCAACCACACACGGTAACCCATCATGGCACAAGAATATCCAATTCCGCGCTTTCACTTTCAAGTCGATTGGGGTGGGGCAAAAATCAGTTTCACTGAAGTGACTGGCTTGGTCATGGAAAGGGAAAAGATTGAATACCGACATAGCGATAGCAAGGATTTCAATAAAATCGCCATGCCGGGCTTGGCCAAGAACAACAATATCACATTGAAACGCGGCAAGTTTGAAGGTGACTTCGACTTTAACGCTTGGCTTGAAGATATTGCCAATGATCGGGTCAATGGGCGGCGGGATGTGGTCATTCGTTTGTTGAATGAAAAACATACTCCTGTCGCAGCCTGGTCGGCAACGCGCTGTTTCCCAGTGAAAGTCACCGCGCCAGACCTTAAATCCGATGCCAATGAAATTTCGGTCGAAAGCATCGAAATCGCCCACGAAGGCTTGAAGCTAATGAGAATCTAGCAGGCTAGGCAGTTTATGTCTGATTATTATCCGCCTCTTGGGTTCTACTACAAAGTGGAATTCAGCATCAGCCGAGATACCAATGACGCTAGGTTCCAAAGTGTTTCTGGCCTGTCGGTCGAGTATGATTATGAAAGCTTCAAAGAGGGGGGCGAAAATCGGTTCGAGCATAAGCTGCCGGTGCGGACAAAGTATGCTGACATGATATTGAAGCGGGGGATGCTGACGGATTCGTCGGTTATCGACTGGTTTCTTGATGCCTTCAGGAATCGTAACTTTGTGCCTGCGGATGTCAATGTGACCCTGATGAACGAACAAGGGGATCCCCTGCGCACGTGGAAAGTCGCCAATGCCATACCCAAGAAATGGATGGTCAGCGATTTGAATGCCAATGAAAGCAGCATTGTCATTGAAACCATGGAATTGACGTACCGGTATTTCACGATCCAATGATCTTGACCTCATTTGTCGATGCCAACACCTTATGCCAATCGAGATAAAAGAATTGTATATCCGAGTGGCTGTGAATGCCACTCCGCCCGGATCGACGCCCGGCGGGCAAAACTCGCCACCTGCCACTGGCGGAGGCGGCAGCGTTAACCAAGATGCCCTCGTGGCGGAATGTGTCGAGCAGGTGTTACAAATCCTTCAGACTAAAACCGAACGCTGATGGCTGAAACCGGCAGGCTGGAAAAAATGCTTATCCTCGCCTTCTCCGACTCGATGAGGGCGGAGAATGGCGGTTTGGCCGAAGCGGACGATGTGTTTGAAGCCTTGATAAATCCAGAAACCTATACCCATGAATATAAACTTAAATTTTCCGAAACGGGGCAAGGCCAAGGAACTAGTGGCAAGCAGCTAAAGTACGAGTATACCGAACCCGAAGAAATATCGTTTGAATTTCTTTTTGACAATACCGGCATCATTGACGGCAATCCGCGCGATTCCATCGCAGACGACATAAAGCAGTTAAAGCAGGTATTGATAGAGTACAAAGGTGACTCCCACGAGCCCAGGCATTTTAAGCTCGTCTGGGGTGAAAACTCCATTTTCAAAGGCCGGGTCACGGAAATCGGCATCACTTACAAAATGTTCAATAGCGATGGCACACCGATACGCGCAGTCGCCAAGGTCAAGTTCAAAAGCAGCATTGAAGAACAAAAGCGGGCAGCCAAGGAAAATAAAAGCTCGCCGGATCTGACCCATGTCCGCAAGGTGAAACAGGGAGACACCCTACCGCTGATGTGTTTTTCGATTTATGGAGACCCCCGCTATTACCTTCAAGTGGCAGAAGTCAATGGCTTAAGCGATTTTAGGCGGTTGCAACCGGGCACAAATTTGATCTTCCCACCCCTCGACAATACCGCTAAAACGACGTGACTAGCGTATCCATCGTCCCAACGCCTGCGACCCCCGATGTCTGCACGGTGGCAATACTCGTCGAAGGCCAGGAAATATCGGGCGTGTTTCAAGTTTTAGCGGTTTCGGTCAGCCGGGAGCTGAACAGAATTCCAGCGGCAAACATCCAGCTTCAGGATGGAGAGCCTTCGAAAGCATCCTTTGCCGCCAGCAACACTGATCACTTCATTCCGGGCAAGCACATTGAAATCCAACTGGGCTATCGCTCACAGAAGGAATCGGTTTTCAAAGGCATAGTCATCAAACAAGGCATCAAGATACGAAAAAGCGGCAATGTGTTAAGCATCGATTGCCGCAACGACGCCGTAAAAATGACCAGTGGCACCAAGAGCCGCTATTTCACCGACAAGACAGACAGCGAAATCATGGAGGAGATTCTCGGGCTTCAGGCATTGCAAAAGGATGTGGAGGCGACGACGCCCGCACTGAAAGAAGTGGTCCAGTACGATTCGACCGATTGGGACTTTCTGCTTTGCCGGGCCGAAGCCAACGGCCAGGTGGTCATGGTTGAGGACGGGAAAGTGAGGATCGCAAAACCGGCGACTGCCGACGCTCCGGTGGTGCGGATCGCATACGGTTCCACGGTGTTGGAACTGGATGCGGAAATCGATGCGCGTTGGCAAAGCAAGGGCATCAAGGCCAGCAGTTGGAACGCCGGCGACCAGGCCATCGTCAACGCCGAAGCCAAGGAACCCTCAACCACCCAGGGCGGCAATCTCTCTCCTGCTGATCTGGCGCAGGTTTTGGGGGGCGATGCGCACCAGATCCGGCATGGCGGCAGGATCGAGGAACCGGAACTGCAGGCATGGGCCGATGCGAGACTGCTGCGGGAGCGGCTGGCCAAGATTAGAGGCAGGGCAAAGTTCCAGGGGTTCGCCGGTGTTACGCCTGGGAAGATTATCGAAATCACCGGCATCGGCGCACGCTTCGAGGGAAAGATGTATGTGTCGGGCGTCCGGCATAACGTTTCGGGCGGCAACTGGGAAACCGACGTGCAGTTCGGCTTGAATCCCGTGCTGTTTGCCGAAACTTACAATCTGCGTCCGCTCCCGGCCGCCGGCCTGTTGCCTGCGGTCAGCGGCTTGCAGATCGGCATCGTCACGGCGCTGGAAAACGACCCCGACGGCGAAGACCGCATCAAAGTCCGCCTGCCTCTTATCAACACGACGGAAGAGGGCATCTGGGCACGCATTGCCACGCTGGACGCGGGCAATCAGCGCGGCACTTATTTCCGGCCCGAAATCGGCGATGAAGTGATCGTCGGTTTTTTGAACGACGACCCCCGCCATCCAGTCGTTTTGGGCATGTGCCACAGCAGCGCGAAACCTGCTCCCGAGCCGGCCAAGGACGACAATCACCATAAGGGCTATGTCAGCCGCGAAAAACTGAAGCTCAACTTTGATGACGAGAAAAAAATCATCGGGTTGGAAACACCGGCCGGCAATAAGTTGAGCTTGTCGGAGGATGCCAAGGGCATCACCTTCGAAGACCAGAACGGCAACAAGATCACACTGGACGATAACGGCATCGCGATTGAAAGCGTCAAAAACCTGATCCTGAAAGCCAACAAAGATCTGAAGCTGGAAGGGACGAACACCGAATTGAGCGCCCAGGCGTCTTTCAAGGCCTCAGGCACCGGCAGCGCGGAAGTTTCGAGTTCCAGCACGACGATAAAAGGCAGCGCCACGACGGTCATCCAGGGCGGGATCGTGCAAATTAATTAGACATAGGGGGCTGAATGCAAATGAACCAGGATTTTCTCGGCCGCGGCTGGACGTTCCCACCCAACTTCGTGCGCGAGTGTGCGGCGGTGGAGATGCTGGAGGAGGAGGCGGACATTGCCTCCAGCCTCGAAATATTGCTCGGCACGGCGCAAGGCGAGCGGGTCTTGCAGCCATCGTACGGCTGCAACCTGGATGAACTGCTGTTCGAGACGCTGAATACGCGGATGAAAACCCTAATGGCCGACAAGGTGGAGTCGGCCATTTTGTACAACGAGCCGCGTATCACGCTGGAAAGCGTGAACCTGGACGACAAGCTGGATCTGGAAGGCGTGGTGTTGATCGAGGTG
This sequence comes from uncultured Gammaproteobacteria bacterium, assembly GCA_963753955.1. Classification (GTDB taxonomy): domain Bacteria; phylum Pseudomonadota; class Gammaproteobacteria; order Methylococcales; family Methylococcaceae; genus Methylumidiphilus. The sequence goes on along the minus strand of CAVWEM010000008.1, from coordinate 81,582 downwards.
GTTTACCGGGTCAAATCGACCAATTCCCGGTTCAACTTCGTGTATCCGTATTACAAGCTGGAAGGCACGGACATCAACATCACGACAACCGTCAATCTTTTGCCCGACAACGTTTGATCTATGGCCACGCCGACCGATTGCCCGCAGAACACCGATCCGCTCAAGCTCGTGCGCGAAGGCACGAGCCAGGATCAGCGGCTGCCTGCGGCGCTGGATCCGGGTTATGCGCCGGTCAGCGAGCGTACACCGGCGCACAGCATGGTGTTTGCGCAAAGCTATGCCGCTTTGCTGAAGTACTTTGATGCGACGAATACGGCCACAGGCGACTGGGTGCCGTTTTTCGGCAAGGATGTGTCGATCCAACTGGCCACCGTCGCCATCGAGGATGCCGAGGCGTACAAGGCGAGCATCAAGGTCTATTCAGATTACTTGAACAACCAGGAAAACCAGGCGAAGACCGCCCAGTTGAAGGATAACCTCGGATATCTTTACAGTAGCCTGGCCACGCTTGCCAACCAGTTGGACTTGTTGAAAGAAGGCCTGCCGCCGGAGATCGCGCTGAAAGGCACACTGCAAAATCTCATCAAAAGCCAGCTTGCGCCGGCCATGAACCGGCTGGTCGCCTATTACCAGGCAGGAGTGGCGCTCGCGTTGGTCAATGTCGCTGTCCCCTCGCCGACCATGCTGATCCTGCGCAGCCCGGTCGTGACCCTCGATTCTGTCCTGGGCATTGGGTTGTCCAGCGATTGGAGCGGAGGTTTGGCATGGGACGGCTATGTCGGCGGCATTGCAGCAGACGCTTCGGTTTACGGCGATCCCTCGGCCACCCTGTTCGCGCAAATCAATCATTGTGCGACGCACAACCTGTTCAAATCCGTTTTCGACCAATTCTTGAAGGTGTTGGCCCGCGTCATCAACGAGGCGGGAAACGCACTGGAAGGCACATTGACGGCGTGGGACAAACACGAACCGCATTACGCGCTCTTTCTTTCCTTCCTGCGCCTGTTCGAGTATGCCCGTTCGGCTGGCAATACGCTGACGGCCAGGCACCTGGATTTTTACTACCGCGAAATCCTGCGCCTGAAGGAAAAAGGCACCGAGCCGGGCCATGTGCATTTGTTGGTCGAACTGGCCAAACAGGTTGATAGCCACGAATTTAAAACCGGCGAACTGTTCAAGGCCGGAAAAGACGGTTGGGGGAGGGACGCCTTCTTCGCCAGCGACAACGGTTTCATCGCCAACCAGGCCAAGGTGGCCTCCTTGAAAACCGTCTATCGTCACGGCGCAGAGGCAGTGGACGGAAGCGGCATCCACCAAGGGCGGATCTACGCATCGCCGGTCGCCAATTCGGATGACGGGCTGGGCGCGGCGCTGGCCTCGGCCGACCAATCCTGGCATCCGTTCCACAACAAGGTTTACGCCGATGGCGCGCTGGCGGAAATCCGCATGCCCGAGGCGGAGGTGGGCTTTGCCATTGCGTCACACTATTTGCTGATGGAGGAAGGAAGCCGCTGGATCGTGGCGCTGATCAATGTCAGCGGCTACACTGGCGCGGTGCTTGAAGACTTCCAGCCCGGCATCCGCTGTTTCCTGACAACGGAAAAAGCATGGCTGGAAAAGACGCCGCTGTTTTTCTTGCCTATTTCGGCGAAGGCCTTCTTGCTGGCCATCGAAGCCACCGGCACCGATGCGCCCATCACAGCGTATTCCGCCAAAACGCACGGCTATGCCTTTGCCACCGACTTGCCCGTGCTCCTGGTCAAGCTCAAGCAGGACGACACCCGCGAATACGCCTACCCGGCGTTTCAGGATGTCACCGTCAGCGGCATCTCACTCTATGTCTACGCGGCCAATTTGAAGTCCCTGTCGGTTTCCAATGATTTCGGCCCGGTGGATACTTCGAAACCGTTCCAACCCTTCGGCGCATCGCCAGTGGCGGGAAATGCGCTGACCATCGGCGCCAAAGAGGTGTTCCAGAAAAAACTGACCAGCGCGTCGGTGAACATAGGCTGGCTGACGCCGCCACAACCGTACGGCACTTCGCCCGACGTCAGCATTGATTTTCTGGGCCAGGGGCAATGGAACGCCACAAGCATCGCGTCGGTTTCCGTCGATGCCACCGAATTTCCCTTCACCGGCGACCTTGACATGCCCGTGGTGGATGAAGCGGATTTCAGCCCGAAAGAGTTCTACAGCACAAGCTCCCGTTACGGATTTGCCAGACTGAGACTGACAGCCGATTTCGGACAAGACGGCTATCAAGCCGATTTGTTCGAGTATCTGCGCAAGGACGCGGGGGCCGCCGACCCTGGAAAACCGCCGCTCGGGCCTACGGCCAGCGCGCTTTCGATGAGCTATCTGGCGATCTCGGAAATCGCGCTGGACTCGTCCGCCTCCGACAGTTTTGCGAGCCTGGCCCGGCCAGTTTTTCCACCTAGCCCCGTTCGGCACCGCCGAACAGCATCCCTACCTGAATTCCGGCGGGGAGGTGTCCCTGCTGCCCCAATTCGATTTCCAGCGTGACAACGCAACAACACCAAGCGAAGCCGAGTTTTACATCGGCATCAGCGGGTTGCAGCCGCCGCAAAACCTGTCCCTGCTATTCCAGGTGGCGGATGGAACCGCCAATCCTTTGGCCTTGAAACCCAAGCCGCATATCGACTGGAGTTACCTGAAAAACAACGAATGGGTCGGTTTTGCCGAAAACGAAACACAGGATGGAACCGGCGAGCTGCTGGATTCCGGCATCGTCACGTTTGCCGTCCCGCGCGAGGCGACGGCTGCCAATACCCTTCTCCCATCTGGAATGTTCTGGATTCGTGCCGCAGTCCATGAAAAAAGCGATGCCGTCTGCAAGCTGCGGCTGGTCGCTGCGCAGGCTTTGCCAGCAAGCTTTCTCGACCGGGACAACGCCCCAGACTTCCCCGCGACGCCGCTGCAGGCCGGGACGATCAGCAAACTCGACCAGCCGGACTCGGCGGTCAAAACCGTCAACCAGCCGTTTTCATCCTTTGGCGGGCGTGGCGTCGAGCAAGCCCCGGCATTCTACACGCGCATCAGCGAGCGCCTGCGCCACAAAGACCGCGCCATTGCGCTGTGGGATTACGAACGCCTGATCCTCGACGCGTTCCCGCAAATCTACAAGGCCAAATGTCTGAACCACACGTGTTACGAACCTAGCGAGAGCGGCGTCGGCATTTACCGGGAACTGGCGCCGGGGCATGTCACCCTCGTCACCATTCCAAATTTGCAGCTCAAGAACCTACGCGACCCGTTGCGGCCTTACACCAGCCTGAGCCTGTTGCAGGAGATCGGCGCGTTCCTGGAAAACCGGATCAGTTGTTTTGCCAAGCTGCATGTCAAAAATCCCCAATTTGAAGAGGTGCGCAGCACTTTCAAGCTCCGCCTGCTTGACGGATTCGACGAGACCTATTACACGAATTTACTGCAACAGGCGATTACCCGATTCCTGTCGCCCTGGGCATTTGCCGACGGCGGAAGCCCGACGTTCGGAGGAAAAATCCACAAATCGGTGCTGATCAATTTCATCGAGGAGCAGCCTTACGTGGATTATGTGACTGACTTCCAACTGTTTCAGGACATCAACGGCGTCGCCGGCGCCAGCGATCTGAACGAGGCAGAAGGTTCCAGGGCGGTGTCCATCCTGGTGTCGGCCCCGGCCAGCAAGCACAAGATCACGCTGATTAAACCCGCGCTGGAAAACGCATCCGGCGAAACCTGTCCGTGTGAAACATGAGCCAGAGCCCAATCACCCTAGCGAAACAACCTGTGCTGGAACCGGCGGAGGATTTCTATCGCCTGCGCCGGGAAGGAATAGGCTTCATCGAACAAATGGCAAGCCAGGCGTGGACGGACTACAACACGCACGATCCCGGCATCACGATGCTGGAGGCACTGTGTTACGCCATCACCGACTTGGCCTATCGCCTCGGCTGGGACATCAAAGACATTCTGGCCCCGGAAACGGCCTCGTCCGATCCATCCCAGCCTTACCCAAACCAGGCATTCTTTACCGCCAGGGACATCCTTACGGTCAACCCGACCACGCCAGACGATTTTCGCCGCTTGCTGATCGATCTGCAAAAAGTCCGCAACGCCTGGGTTTTCTGCAAGGAATGCGCATGCGATCTGAGCTATTACGCCTGGTGCGACAAGGATCAGTTGCGGCTGTCCTACCAGGCTCCGGCCAATGTCATGCCCGCGCCACGGCAGGTTTCGCCCCTAGGGCTCTACGAAGCATTGCTAGAGTTGGAAGCCGATCCCGAACTGGGCGACCTGAATGATCGCAAGATTGAATACACATCCTCATTCCACGACGCAGGGGGTGTCCACCCCCTCACCATGGAATTGCGCTTCCCGGACATTGCCTTGTCCGACAGCGATCAGTGGACGCTGTTCCTAAGCAGCGACGATGCGTTTGCAAATCGCAATGGCAATTCCTTCAAGCTGGAGATGACACGCTTCGGCGCAACCAAAACCTACGACGTGTCCAGCGACGCCTCCTTGGATGAAGCCGGGCGCGACAACTATTTGCGCAAACACTGGCGCACCGTTTTTTACCTGGACTTTGAAATCGAACTCGTTCCTTCGGGCAAGAAAATTGCCATCGCCAATGCCGCTTTGCGCGTGTTCGGCGATGTCGCCGCGAAAATGGCCACGACAGTCCAAGGTTTGAGGGCTTTGCTTGAGAATAAGGGCACTGGCGGCTTTGTCCAGCGTTACCGCAACAAGGCGAAGCAGACGCTGGCGGCCGTCGAAAGCGCGAAAGCGGCGCTGCTCTCGCACCGCAACCTGGACGAAGACTATTGCAGCGTCAAAGCCGTCGGCGTCGAGGAAGTCGCCGTCTGTGCCGATGTCGAAGTGAAATCCGATGCGGACATCGAATGGGTGCAGGCGCGCATCTGGTTCGAGGTCGAACAGTACCTCAACCCGCCCATCCCTTTCCATACCTTGCAGGAATTGCTGGATGCCGGCGAGCGGGTTGATGCAATATTCAACGGCCCTGCCCTAGACAGCGGTTTTATCAAGCCCGACGATCTGGAAGCCGCCTCGTTAAAAAGTGTGCTGCGCGTCTCGGATATCATCAACCGGTTGATGGGCATTGACGGCGTGGTCGCGGTCAACCAGTTGCTGCTGACCAAGTACGATAGCGAAGGCAATGCCATCAATGGCGCTGCCGACCCGAACTGGAGCAGTGACGGGAAACCTATCTTCGATGCCAGCAAAACCAGCGCATCCTGGCTGCTGTATATCAGCAAACACCATCAGCCGCGGCTGTATCTGAATCTTTCACGCTTCCTGTTTTACAAGGATGGCTTGCCATTCCTGCCGCGGATGGATGAAGCTAGCGACACCTTGAACCAGTTGCGCGGCGAGGCCGAACGCCCGAAAAATGGCAGCGCGGCCAACGACCTGCCCATTCCCAAGGGCAGCTTCAGGGATCCGGAAGACTATTTCCCTGTGCAATACAGCTTTCCCCAAGTCTACGGCATAGGCCCTAGCGGCCTGCCTTCCCATGCTTCCCTGCCGCGCCAAGCACAGGCGAAACAGTTGAAAGCCTATCTGATGGTGTTCGAGCAGGTACTAGGCAATGCGCTGGCCCAGTTGGCCCACACCGCCGATCTTTTTTCCCTAGATCCCGATGTCTCGCACACCTATTTCGTCAAGGAATTCAGCGAAGCGCTGATACAAGGTTTCGATGACATCAAAAACGGCCTGGACAAGACATCCGTGGAAGCCATTGCCGAAACCTTGCCCGAGTTCCTTGAGCGGCGCAACCGCTTTCTCGATCATCTGCTGGCGCGATTCGGGGAACAATTCAGCGAGTATGCGCTGCTGCTGGGCAAGTGGGATGGCGCACGGGTGGCGCTAGACCGTTTGATTGACGACAAAATATCCTTCCTCAAAGCCTATCCGCAGATCAGCCATGATCGTGCGAAGGCGTTCGACCACACGCGTTCGCCATGTGCGCAAGACAACAGTCCAGGGATCAAGAAGCGCATCAGCTTGTTGTTGGGCGATCCCGATCTGGCGTTTGCCTGGACTGTCACCGATTTGGGCGGCGGCAAATACCCGCTTGATTTCCAACTCATCGACCGAAACGCCAAGCTCTGGCTTGAAGGCAGTTTGACGCAAGCCGCCGACAGCGAAGCGGAGGCAAAACAGCTTGGCTATCACGCCATCATCGAACAGATGATCCAGGTCGATGCCTATGGAATCGCCAATGAATCGGGCAAATTTCGCCTGAAACTAAAGGACAAGGCGGCTGCGCCGCTAGGCCAATACCCCGTCTTGTTCGACACCCGTGCCGATGCGGGAAACATGCTGGACGAATTTCTGGCATGGAGCGCCAACGAGCGGCTGATTGTCGTCGAACATCTGTTGTTGCGGCCCAAGTTTCCTGGCGACGCGCTTTATCCGGCTTGCAGTGAAGGCGCTTGCGGCACCTGCGGCGATGAAGACCCGTATTCGTTCCGGCTCACCTTCGTCATGCCCGGCTGGACGGCGCTGTTCACCGACAACCTCGACATGCGTCGCTTTGCCGAACTGACCATCCAGCGGGAGACGCCCTCGCACCTGCTCGGCAAGATCTGCTGGGTCGGCAACGACGGGTTCATTGAAAACCCCTGCGATGAAGCCGTCGGCGAACTGGCCGAGTTGTTGGTTACGAAAAGCCTGACCGTGGGCGGCACCCCCCCCGGCGAAACCGAAGCCTGCGAAAAATCGCATGGGCGTGTGCCGGAGTCGGTGGGCGGCACCCCCCCCGGCGAAACCGAAGCCTGCGCTTGCGCCAAAGCCATCTACCATGCGTTTAGCACCGTTTTCAAAGCCTGGTACGAGGACAAGGCGCTAGAGTACATCCACCCGGAAGCCCTCAATGCCTTTGTCGTCGCGCTGTTTGGCAAAACTCCACAGGTGACAGACATCCATTGCGGCACGGTTTTGGACGCGACACTGTGGGCCGGGGTGCAAGCGGTGATGGTCAAGCATTTCCAGCAAACCGCCCTATCCGGCTGGCAATTCGAGCGTTTCGAAGCCGCCTGGTGCCAATGGCTCAAAATCAATGCAGGCTTTGACTGGGCTGAGGAACGCTTGCACGAGCGTGTGCAGGCTATCCTCAACACCAACCTGCTCACGGCTACTGCGCAGGAAAGCGATGTCTGCCAATGCGCCACGACCCTCCTGAGCCAATACGGGATGGCGTTTTATGCTTGGATGGACGGCAATCTAAAAGCCGGCCATGCGCTGGAAAGTTTCACCGCTTTCGTTCCTCCCGCGATCAGCCTTTGTCCCGGCCTAGGCTTCAAGCCAGGCACCGCCGGGGCTATTGGAGCCTTGCTGAAGGAGCGCTACGACGCCTACACGGAAGTCTCTTACCGGCTTTGGATCGTCGTGAACCTGCTTAGCCAATTGCGTAACACCTATCCAGGCGCAACCTTGCACGATTGCGACAGCGGCAGCGATCAAAACCCGGTCCGCCTGGATCAGACTGCGTTGGGCAACTACCCGTTCCGCACGTCCAGCACCTGAAACCTTCTGATTACGGACTTTGCCATGCAACCCACACAAGATAACTTTCCGGTTTTCGAAGCCAATCAGGTGCTGACCAGTGGACACCTGAATGACATCTTCAATTATCTGGATGAACAGGAACGCCTGACGCGGGCCAATCTGATCGGCATCGGCATCGTCTGTGGCCTGGAGATCAAGCTCGTCAGTGGCAGCAGCACGACCATCGAGTTGTCGAAGGGCTGCGGCACGGGCTCCCAGGGGTATCTCATCGTCGAGGCCGAGGACGTGAGCCTGGTGTCATATCGGGCGAATTATCTGCTTCCCGCCGACCTGGATTATCCTACGCTTAAGGACGCAAAGACCAACACCCAGTATCCGCTATGGGAATTGTTCCCAAAGGGCGAGCCGAACACCACCCTGCTGGACAGCACTTCCGGTTTTCTCGACGACAAAGCTGTGTTGCTGTTTTTGGAGTTAAAGAAACAGGGGCTGCGCAACTGCAGCCCAAACAATTGCGACGACAAAGGCACCGAGGTCACGGCCAGCGTCAAACGCTTGCTGGTCAAGCGCGACGACTTGACCAAGATCATTACGGCGGCAAACGCACCCGGAAACGGTCTGACCTCCAACGATCTTGAATCGGCGTTGCTGGCACACTTGGATTTGCCCGATATTCGCTTGCCGCGTTTCGATGTGCGAAACACCAACCCGGCAATGTCAAACGACATCCTCGGAGCCTTTTTGGCTATCTTCCGTGCCAACAAGCTTGCGCAAGCGACCGCTGGCGCATTAAGCGCGGCTTACGCGGCATTCAAACCGCTGCTTCAGGATGCCTATCCGGCGGATCCATTCGGCGATTTCAAAACCAAGTTTGGCTTTCTCGACCAGGCACCGTCGACAACGGTTCAAGTGCTTTTCCTGCAGTATTACTATGATTTCTTTGATGATTTGCTGCAGGCATACGACGAGTTTCGATGGAAAGGCGCGGAACTGGTCTGCGCTTGCTGTCCGCCCGAAGGCCTGTTTCCGCGCCATTTGATGCTGGGGCTGCTGTACCCTGAAAAGGTCGGCCAGCCGGGCATTTACCGGCAGGGTTTCTTCGCCTCGCCGGCCATCGGCGCATGTTCCGAACGCTCGAAGGAGCTGACGCAACTGTTCAGGCGTCTCGTGGAGATGGCTACGCGTTTCACCAACAAACCGGGCTTGCCGCAGGCCAACAACAGTGCCGGCACCGACCCACAAATCCGCATCACCCCAAGCATCCTGGGCAACAAGCCTTTGTCCGACAAGGCCATCCCCTATTACTACCAGCAGAACGGCACACCCCCTTTATACCAGCTTTGGAGTCGGGACAAGACGCGGCGAAACCGTGCCAACCAGAATCTGGGCTATCGCTTCGACGAATACACGCCCACCGCCCCGCCGTTCGTCAGCAACCCGTTGCGCTACGACCTGGAACCCTACAATTTCCTGCGTATCGAAGGCCATCTCGGGAAAAATTACCAGCGCGTGTTAGGCTCACTGCTGCGGCTCAAGACGCAATACCGGCTTCCTATCGAGGTCGTCGCCTTGCGCAGCGGGGTTCACGATGACACCCAGGCGGTGGATTTAAGCAAGGAGTCCGCCCGTTTCCAGGATCTGGAAGCCTTGTACGATGTCCTGCGGGCGGAACTGTTATCGTCCTTGGCCGAAGGCGTGATGTATCTCTACGGCATTGCCGTCGAAAACAGCACATTACCCGGCGGCACACCACAACATCCGCTGCTGAAAACCCATGCGCCCAATTATCGTTATCCGGCAGGCAGCGTGGGTGCCTGGTACGAAAAGTACCTGACACTGTTCCAAAGCAGGCCGTACATCGATGTAGACCAAAACCATGTCGATAGCACTGCCGTGCTCACGGTGTACTGCACACTGTTCACCGGCACGGCGGATCTGCCGAATACGAAATACCCCCATGCGGTTTCCATTTACTACTTCACCAAGCTTTCCGAAATTCTCCCGGCAGCGCTGGATGCCCTGGCCTACGCCGATTTTGAGAACAAATACCAGGATCTGCTGGGCCTGGTGCGTTATTTCCGCTCCGATGCCGTCAGCCATATTGCGAAAAATTTCCAGGCCTTCATTCCGCAGGAAGATTTGATCGACCATTTCGACCAAGTGTTGTTTTCCTGCAAGCTCGATCCCATCCGGTCGATTCATGACGAGCATGTCCGCCGCATACGCGAACTCAGACAAAAGCAGTTCCTCGGCCATTTCTTGCAAGCGCATCCGGGCATCCAGCACAAGGCCGGGGCACCCTTAGGCGGAACCTTAATCCTCGTTTATCACCAGGATCCGGCACCGAGCTTGGGCATCGCGGACATTGTCGGCCTTAATGCGGCAATCCTGTCCGAGGCGCTCGCATCGTCCAAGGCACTGGCTAGTGGGAACTCGACCACATTGACGATGGACAAGGCCGCCGTCTCCGAGACGGCGTCAGTGACAAGCCAGGCCAATCCCGGCTTGGCGAAGGATGCCCAAACAGCCGCCCGCATTGACACTCCGGCATTGATCGATGCCATCACCCGTATCGGCAGCAATCAAAGCCTCGCGTTGAACCCGGACATCAGTCTCCTGCTCGGCTCGCTGATGGGTCAAATTTCGATCCCCAATGTGAACCTGCCACCGCTAGGGCTAGGCGAACAAGCCTCGAAAATCATCGCAACCGCCGTCAACGCACTGGCGGACGGAACGGTCATCGCGGATTTCTTTCTGCCCTACCTGATTTCCTCCGATTATGCAGCGGTGCAATTCGTCCTGCCGAAAATACCGCCGACGTTTAGCGTAATGACTGGCTGTCCCAATTCGGACGGGTTTGCCCAGGTGAGCGTCACGCCGGAAGGTGGCTTGCCGCCTTACGACATCAATATTGATGGGCAGGGTTACCAGCCACTCGGCGAAACGCTGTTCTTGGGAACCGGCACCCATACCTTGACGATACGCGATGTCGAAAGCGCGGAATCGGCTTCGCAAACCGTCACGCTCGCACCCCCCATTACTTTTGGCGAGCCTGTGTTACAGTGCGGCGAAGATTTCAGTTCTTACACGGCGACCTTCCAGATCAACGGCGGTACGCCCCCTTATAGCATCGACGGCGTGCCTATCGATGGGAATACCCACACCACGGCTTCCATCGCCAGCGGAACCGGAGCTTCCATCGAGGTGGCGGACAGCAATCAATGCTCTGCCAAAATGGCAGTCGCCCATACTTGCGTCAAACCTTGCGATTTGCCTTGTTCCGGCATCGCGCTGCGGCGCGGCTATCGCTTCTGGCTACCTGAGCCCGATGCCAACAAGCCTTACAAGAGTTTCAAAATCGAAAAGCTGGCTTTCTCGTTCGAATTCACGCAGGGCAGTCGAGTCGATTTGTCCGCAAACGTCCAGGCCATCATCCAGTCGGCCACAGCGGATGATTTGACCGCCCGCTTTGCGGAAGTGGTGGGCAAATGGCTGGAGCAGATCAACAAACTCATTGCCGAGAAGACCGGCAAGGCCGATTGGCTGAAATTGGCTTACCAACCGGCGCTGCCGGGCAGTCTGGGAACACTGTGGATCGAACACTTCGAATGCCTGAAGTTCGATATCCAGATAATTTCCTATTTCCAGCGGCCTGAAGTGACTGAAGGCTTGAGTCTTGCCTATTCACCGGAAGGAACCACCGCCCAGAGTTTGGGGCAGGTTAAAGGGGAGATCATTAAGATTCCAGCATTCGACGGCGTCAAAATCGACAAATGCAATCCGCAAAACCCGGATGCGACGCTGTGCGCCAAAATCCCGGACTTGAAACTGAAGATCGGCAAACAAGTGGACAAGCTAACGGCAGTGGTGAATGTCTCGCCATCGGGCGGCGACGAACCTTCCACTTACCTTTGGGAAGCCCAGGATGGCAACCCGGCCATGGCGAATGGGCAGCAAGCCAAGTTCACATTCACGTCAACCGATCCCAAAACCAAACTGATCCTCGTCACCGCCTTCACCAAGGACGGCTGCCGCGTGATCCAAGAGGATCAGATCGACCTTCTGGGGCGGGGGTAAGCTAGCGCCTCGCAATCGTCAAGGCCACCCATGCCAACCACACAGCACCACATCATCCGCCAGCAATTCTTGCACGTCGAAGTGTTTGGGACGGAGTCCGGCGGCTTGGCCTTGCAGCGCAGATTGCCGGAACTATGCCGTCAAGTCCTGCTACCGGCCTTGGAAAGGACGCTGGATCGGGCAGCCCCGACGCGAGGACATCTGGCGATCGAACGGCTAGAGGTCGATGCGGGTATTCTGAACCTTGTGACACTGGAACGCGATTTGGCCGAGGCCGTCACCCAAGCCATCGAAAAACAATTGCGCGGGCTAATGCAGTCGGCGGAATCCCCCCAAAACATCCATCCTGCCAACATCCGCCAACAAACAGAACAGCAGTCGATCCATGGGGCATTCGTCTTTTTTTTGAATACCGGCAGCCTGCCCTGGTGGTTCCACCTTGCCGGAGGCTTGTCCCTTGAACCGGTCATCCTACGCGCCTGGCAAGAGGGAATCCAGGCCAGCGACGCCCTCCCCCATTTCAATGCCGACCTCCTCAATGCCATGGGCTCGGCCACTGCCCGAAAACGCTTGGCCACGCAATTTTCGGCGGAATTTCTGGAAAACTTGCTCGCCAGGCTTTCCACCCAAAGCCTCGCGGCCATCCATGCGGTTTTCCAAAGGCTGGAGACTTCCGCACTAGCCCCGGACATACGCAAGCATTTCGCCAGGCAGTTGTGGCAAGCCGCTTTCGCCGGCCTGGTGGCAGGCAAAACCCCGTCCGCCTTGGCCGGCCCGGCGACGGGCAAGACCCAAACCGCCCTCGCGCTGGCCACCGAAAGCTGGAATGCCATGCTGCCTCTTGAGCGGCAACAGCCTGGGCTCAGGGAATGGCTGGAACGCCACTGGCCGGGTGCGACCAACGGCGTTGATGCCCATGGGAAAGGCGGTGTCGGCACAAGCTCGCCCCCCCCTTCCCTAGCCGGAAAAAAAAACGCCCTGCTTGTCCGAGACCAGGCCCATCCGTCGGCGACCGGCAGGACTGAAGAAGACGATCAACCGGCAAGACCGGTGATCCTCCAGGAATCTGGCCGAATCGACCTGACCGAAGGCGTATATGTCGATTGCGCCGGCTTGGTCTTGCTGCACCCTTTTCTGCCCCGCTTCTTCGAGGCGCTAGGCATCGCAACGGACGGCCAAATCCTCCGGCCCGAACGCGCGCTTTGCCTGCTGCATTATCTGGCGACGGGCCAAGACATCGCCCCGGAATATGCGTTGATCTTGCCCAAGCTGCTATGCAATGTGCCTTTGGAGGCACCGGCCGAATCCGCTGTGGGCTTGACCGCCGCCGAGACGGAAGAGGCCACCGCCTTGCTCAAAGCCGTCATCGGCCACTGGGACGCCCTGCGCGACACCTCGCCCGACGGCTTGCGCGGAATTTTCCTGGCAAGGCCTGGAAAGCTTTCCGAAAGGAATGGCGGCGATTACCTGCTCCAGGTCGAAACCCAATCTTTCGACATACTCCTGGACAGCCTGCCCTGGGGGTTTGGCATCATCAAACTGCCCTGGATGAAAAACATGCTTTGGGTGGAATGGGAGCATTAGGCAATGAAAACCAGTTCGGAAAAATCATCGGCCAGCAACAAGGGGCATTCGGCTTCCAACCAGCCCTTTTTCGCCAAGGCAGAAAATGCAGGCTTTTTTGCGGCGGCCAACCCCGCCCCCGCCATCCAGTTGAAAATGGAAGTCAGCCAACCGGGTGACGCATTTGAGCAGGAAGCGGACAAGATGGCGGACAAGGTAGTACGCACACCGACCCCGCCCATGCCTGAAAAAGACAAGCCACAACGCCCGCCTGACAGCAAGCTGGAGCAAAAGGAAAAGATCCAACGCAAAGCCAATAGCGGCACATCTGCCACCGGCACCAGTGTGCAATCGGCTATTCAAAACAAAACCTCGGGGGGCCAAACGCTTTCCGGCGATGTGCGTAGCTTTATGGAGCCGCGCTTCGGGGCCGATTTCAGCGATGTCCGCGTCCATCACGATGCCGAATCGGCCAGCCTCAACAATCAATTGAACGCGCGGGCGTTCACCTACCAGAACCATGTCTTCTTCTCCCAAGGTCAGTACCAACCCGGCAGCAGCGAGGGCAAACGGCTGCTGGCCCATGAACTGACCCACACCCTCCAGCAAGGCCAAGGCTCGCCGGCTGCGCAACGCCTGATCCAGCGCGCAGCGCCGGACGGCACCGACACCAGCAAGCTGGACGCGCTGATTGCACGGGTGGGCGCGGAGTGCGACGCCTTCGGCACGTACAAGAAACGTCCGCTTGACGGCAGATCAATGCCAGGGATGGGGAAGAGCATCCAACTCGCAGTGTCCCGCTGGGATGGTGGACCGACCCAGCCCTGGATGAAAGGCTATGTCAGGGAAAAGATGGGGCCACTCCGTACGAAGCTGTTGAACGAGATGATCGGAATGTCCGGTTCGGGCTGGCCGGACTACGAGACGCTCTTCGACGCCTCCTTCCAGAATCCCGGCCACAAGTACACGATGAATCTCAAAGCCAGCAAGACGATCAAAGAGAAGGCCATCGAGAAGCTCGTACCCATCGCCACTATCAGCTATGCAAATGCCTTCGGCTGGGCGTGGCATCGGGACTACACGCTTGCCGCGGTTGAGATAAACGCGGGCATCTCCGCCAAAAACAAAGGCAAGAAGGTAAAGCCCGGAGGCGGTATTTCCCCTGGATTCCTATCGCTCGATATCAAGGGTACGGCGTCGGCAAAACCCACGCCAATACGCTATAGCGGCGGCAACGACTTCACTGGTCCAGTGACCGTGTTGAAGACCTCGGCGAAGGCCCACCTCGGTCCGGCCGGCGGTGCGGTACCCGGCCTGACTGCGGTGGTCTTCCACGGCACCGCCTTTGGCGACGTGTCATTCCCATTTATCTCCCCACTGGACGGATCGGTCAGCGGCAAAGACAAGGACGCCGGCGTAGACGTCAGCATCGGCATGGGGGTAGGCAAATCCGTCGGCATGGATGAAACCACCGTCACCCCCCCCCCGGAGTTAAAGGAAGCCAAGCAACTAGCCAAGTCGTTTCGCGAGTGGGAAGCGATCATCGGCCCCTTTGAGACGGGTAAGGCCTTGGTTTCGCCCGTAGCAGCCAAAACCCTTGATCAGTTACACACAACGGCCTATGGCTTTAAGACGAAGGAACTCGATCCCCAGGCCAAGGATCTGCGCGATCAGAGTGTCGATCCCGACAAGAACTTCCAGCTCGACTTCGAGGTGGTAGGAATGGCCAGTCGATCCTGGGCTGCGGCGCGTTCCAATGCCGCCCGGCTCAAGCAGAACGAGCTGCTCTCGCAACGGCGCGCTAGCGCGGTCGAGACCGAGATCCACAACCGTTTCGCCAACGTGCACGAGGTTCATAAGACTGGCGCGGGTGCGCATGTGGTCGGACCCTCGGAGGAAGGCAGCCCCTCGCAAATGCTCGACGACGCGGAGGCACAGAAACTTTACGAAAAAAAGCGGGAGGAGGCCATGCAAATAAAGAACCCCGACGAACGTCGCATGGTGCTCAAAGGCATTGAGGCGAATTATGGGCCCAATAGTGACCAGCAGGAGGCACGACGCGTCTATGTGTTCTGCCGATGGGAGGGCTTCATGATCATGAAAACGCTGGTTCCGGTCCCGCCACCCAGCCCCAAGAAATAAACCGAATGCGATGAAATGCAACCCTGCCAATCTGCAATCGGCTTTCGACTGGCTTGCGCAGGTCGTGGCCGACTGCCTGAAGGCACATTGCGGCAAAGCCGGAAGTTACGAAGCAAGTCCGCTGAATTTTTACGACGATGACTCTTGGCTGGCCCATTTTATCCGGTGCCACGAGCCCTGTTCCGAAGAATTCACTGTGCTGATGCTGGCCCTGACGCCCCACCTGCGGCCCGGTTTTTTCAACAAGCTTGTCGCCGAACACCTTCCCGAAGGCGGCGACTTCCCCGAATTCGGGGGCGTCAAGGGCGTCAATCACCGTGGCATCCTGCCCACGGGCGAAACCGCCCAGTTCATCCTAGCCGGCGGCGACTTTGAAAAGCGCCTCGCCGTGCAACAGATCCTCGGCAACGAGCATTGGTTCGCCCGACAGCGCATTCTCTGGCTAGATCGCGTGCCTGAAGGCGAGCCCGTGATGAGCGGTCGCCTGATCGTCGATCCGGAAGTCGTGGAACTCCTTACCCTCGGAACGGTGACCAAGCCGCGTTTCAGCTTGGAGTTCCCGGCGGAGCTCATTGAGACGGAAATGGATTGGCACGATCTGGTCTTGCATCCCAACACCTTACGCCAAATCCACGAAATCGAAAACTGGATCAGGCACAAAGACACGTTGCTCCACGAGTGGGGCATGAAGAAGAGAATAAAACCTGGCTACCGCGCACTGTTTTATGGCCCGCCCGGCACGGGCAAGACCTTGACCGCCACCTTGCTCGGCAAGCACACCGGCAAGGACGTGTTCCGCATCGACCTGTCACGTATGGTGTCCAAGTATATTGGGGAGACCGAAAAGAACCTGTCCAGGCTCTTCGACAAAGCCGAGAACAAAAACTGGATTTTATTCTTCGACGAAGCCGACGCCCTCTTCGGCAAGCGGACCGAAATCCGCGACGCCCACGACAAATACGCCAACCAGGAAGTCGCCTATCTGCTTCAACGGATCGAGGGCTATAACGGGCTGGTGATCTTGGCCTCCAACCAGCGCGCCAACATCGACGAAGCATTTGTCCGGCGGTTTCAGACCCTAATCCATTTCCCCATGCCCCGCCCCGAAGAACGCTACGCCATCTGGCAAAAAACCTTTCCGCCCCAGATCGCGATTGCCGAGGATATCGACTGGCGGCATGTCGCTGAACGCTACGAACTCACTGGCGCCGGCATCTTAAACGTGACCCATTTTTGCGCGGTGGAGATCCTCGCCGGACAATCGCTCCAGCTTGACCTGAAGCGTTTGGAAGCGGCCATCCTGCGTGAGCATGTCAAGGAAGGGAAAATCGTATAAATCCGGTTTCTTGGATCTTCGCCCCATGACCCAACCCTGCTATTCCTTCGACCCTGAAGGGCGTTTCGTCATCGACCAGTACAACGACAGAGCCCCGTTCGCCAGCTTTTTGCCCGGCATAGCGGGCGGCACCGGCATCCCAGCCTGGACCATGGCTGTCAACCGGGGGCAGGCCATCGCCAGTTTCGGTGTGCGCAACAAGGACGGGGCCATATTGGAGTTTTATCCCGCCGACAAGGCCTATCAACTCACCGCCTCCCGGGGGTTCAGGACTTTCCTGAAACTAGCCGACAGGCGTGGAACCCACACCCACGAACCCTTCCAGCGCGGCGCGGAAGCCGGGGTGCGCCAGCGCCTCATCGTCTCCCCCCACGAACTCAGTGTGGAGGAAATCCATCCCCGGCTGGGCTTGGGCATCTCGGTCGATCTATTCACCTTGCCCGAAGCGCCGTTGCCGGGCCTGGTGCGCCGGGTGACGCTGACCAACGCGGGGGCGGAACCCAAGATCGTGGAGATTGTCGATGGCCTGCCGCAAATCCTGCCCTATGGCCTCAACCAGTGGTGCGTCAAGTTCATGAGCCGGACGGTGGAGGCTTACATGGTGGTGGAAGGCGTCGCGGACAACGCGCCCTTTTTCCGGTTGAAAGCCCTGCCCACCGACAGCCCGCTGATCGAGCCGGTGGTGGCGGGCAATTTCTTTGTGGGCTTTGTGGACGGCCAGCGTACCCGTGTCCTGGTGGACGCGGAGAGGATTTTTGGCATGGCGGAGGATTTCTCGCATCCCGAACGATTCTACGCCGGCACCGGCCTTGGATTTGACCATCAGGTGGCGGGCAACCGCACCCCCTCGGCTTTCCAGTCCTTGAAGCTGGCGCTCGCCCCCGGCGAAAGCCGCGTCTTTTACGGCCTGTATGGCCATGCGCCGTCCCGGCCTGCGCTGGATGAATTCCTGTCAGGCATAGCCGGCGGGGCGTATTTTGAGGCCAAGCGCGAGGACAACCGCCGCGTGGTCGAAGATCTGACCCGCCGGGCATTCACCGCCACCGCCCAGCCGCTGTTCGACGCCTATGCCCGCCAGTGCTACCTGGACAATGGCCTGCGCGGCGGCTTTACCGTGCAGGTGCCGGGTGGCGCGCATCTGCATTTGTATGGGCGCAAACATGGCGACCTGGAGCGGGACTACAACGATTTTCTGGTGGCGGACACACCCTTTTCCGAGGGCAATGGCGATTTCCGCGATACCTTGCAAAACCGTCGGTTGGATGTTTTTTTCGATCCCGCCTGGGATGCCAAAAACATCCGCTATTTCTTCAACTTGATCCAACCCGACGGCTACAACCCCCAAGCGCTGCGCAACACGCGGTTTGCGGTGGACAAGCCCGCCGCTTTCGCGCATCACACCGGGCAATTCCCAGGGCTGGCAGCGGTGCTGTCCAAGGAATTCAAATATGCGGAACTGTGGCAAGTCGTCAAAAATGACGAACCCGTCATGGCAGAAATATTGAAGGAAGCGCGGGAGGTGGAGGATGCCGAGTTCGACCGGGGCTATTGGTCCGACCACTGGACTTACTTGCTGGATTTGCTGGAAAGCTACGCGGCCATTTTCCCTGACCGCCTGGCCGGACTATTCCATGAACGGTGTCACACCTTCTTCGACCCCACCCATTTCGTGCTGCCCCGATCCCGAAAATACACTGTGACTCCACAGGGCATTCGGCAATATGGTGCGGTGGAGGCGCGCCCTGACAAGATAGCCTTGATCGAGTCGCGCAAGCATGGCCGGTTCCAAGCCCGCGACCAGGCCGGGAAGGGGGAAATCGTGGTGACCACGTTGCTGGGGAAAATCATCACCCTGGTCGCCAACAAACTGGCCTCCTTAGACCCTTGCGGTGTCGGCGTCGAAATGGAAGCCGATCGCCCCGGCTGGTGCGACGCCTTGAACGGCTTGCCGGGCCTGCTGGGTTCCTCGGTCAACGAAACCATTGAGCTCAAACGCTTGGTGGATTTCACCCGGCGCAACCTGGCCGATGCCGAAGGGACACTCCCTCTACCCGCAGAACTGGCAGACTTTACCCACGGACTGGCGGACTTGTTGCGCCGCCCCGCCCTTACCGACGGGCAATTCTGGCGGGAAAGCCATGATCTCAAAGAAGCCTACCGGGAACAGGTCTTCATGGGATTCGCAGGCGAGGAACGCAAGCTGCCCTTGGCTGAGGTGCGGAATCTTCTCGTCACGGTTTCGGCTTGGCTGGACGGAGCCATTGCCAAAGCCCGGACGTCGGCAGGCATCGTGAGCTATTTCGCCTACGAGGCTGAGGAATTCCGTGAGATAGGGAATGGACAGGCCGAGGTCACACGCTTCCGCCAACAAGCCCTGCCCTTATTCTTGGAAGGCTTCGTCCATGCCTTGCGCATCGCACCGCCGGAGGAGGCGCGAAGGTTATACGAAGCGGTGTGTGACAGCGAGTTGTACGACCGGAAACTGGGGATGTTCCGGCTCAACATCCCGTTGGGGGAGGACGCGCTGGCACTCGGGCGGATAGGGATTTTCAACTATGGCTGGCTGGAGAACGGCTCGGTGTTTTTGCACATGCATTACAAATTTGTGCTGGAAATGGCCCGGCGCGGGTTGATACAGGAATTTTACGGGCGCATGAAAAGCCTGCTTGTGCCCTTCCGCGAGCCCGACGAATACCGCCGCAACCCGGCGGAAAGTGTGAGCTTTTTGGTCAGCAGCGGCTTCGCCGTCGACGAGCGGGAGCATGGCCGGGGTTGCGTGGCGCGGCTGTCCGGTGCCACCGTGGAATTCTTGCACCTGTGGGCATATCTTTTCCTGGGGCCTGCGCCTTTTGTCTACGAAGACGGGCGGCTGCTCTTCCGCCCCGCCCCCAGCCTGTCCAAGGATTTTTTCTCCGCCACACAGCATCGCCCCAATCCCTTTGGCGCGGGGGAGGAAATCCTGCCTGGCCATTCCGCAGCCTGCGCCTTGTTCGGCAACACCTTGCTGGTATACACCAACCCGGCGCGGCTCGACACCTTCGGCCCCGCTGCCGCCCTGCCCTGCCGTTACCAGTTGCACGGACGGGACGGCACGATCCAGACCGTGGAAAGCCCCCATCTCGAAGACCTTGACGCCGAAGCCCTCCGACGCGGCCATTTCCGCCGGGTGGATGTGCTGCTGGGGAACTGAAACCGGAAGTAGTTTGAAGATTAGAAAAAACGGGACGGGGATGCCCCGCAAACGGAGGTTCCCGAACGGCATTCGCAATCCGCGCAACGTTCCATTTACGAATTCTAGGTTTTTCCGCCGGCCCGAAAGCGTTACCTTGTCATCCATTCTTTGGGCAAGCCCAAGCCAGGACACCCCGTACGCATTCTGACGAGGAGACATTTATGCATCTGCACGAGAAGACACCCATCCGGTTTGTTCTGCAAGCCCTGCCGCCGAGGGTTGGCAAGACAACGGCCGGCGTTGCCCTCACGCTTGCAGTATTGATCCTGTTCGGCGACATACTCTTCCCCTTGCTCGGGCATGGGCTTTATCTTCTGGTCGAATTCATTGAGCAGGAGAGCGAGAACCTGCTCGAATGGGCCTTTGGCCTGTCGACGCGGGAGGCGCAAATCCTTATCGTCTGGGTCGGCTTGCCGACCACCTTCGTTTTGGGCTGGCGTCTATTGCGCAAGCCTTTGGCCACCCTCAAGGCGCGTTGGGCCGCGTTTTTGAATTGGGTCAACGGCGCTTGGAGCCATGAAGACTGGTTCCGCATATTGGCTGTGATCGCAGTGCTAAGCGCGGCGCTATATCTCATCGCCTAAAATGCGAATTAAGCGCTTGGCAGCGGACTCAAGCCGGAATCCAAGGAATTGCGCATCGCTGATTTATCGCTGATTTGATGTTGAATCGGGAGACACACGAAGTGATAGCTCTGATCGACCTCACGCCGAAGGAATTTGCCTTGTTGGAATGCTTTCTGCGCATGCCGGACAAGACATTGGGCCGCACCCGCATTCTGGAGCAGGTCTTGAGGCTACAGCGCCGATCCCCGGCCAATGTAGACAGGTTGTGGGTGATCTGGCTCAGACGTTCGCTGGTTTTCCAAAAGACACTGATCTAAGCGGTTTCGGCCCTCGCCGCATCATCCGGGCGCACAGCAACACGGCGAGGATCAAGGCATACAGCGAGGGCAAGCGAATGTCTTGCTTCACCAGCCAGAAGTAATGCAGCACCGCCCCGGCGGCGATCAGATAACTCAGCCGGTGCAAGCGCTGCCAGTTGCGCCCGCCGAGCCGTTTCATCATGGCATTGGTTGACGTGACGGCCAGCGGCACCATCAGCACAAAGCTTACGAAGCCGGCGGTGATATAGGGACGTTTGGCTATGTCTTTGCCAATCTCGGGCCAGTCGAAGAATTGCTCGAAGAGCAGATAGGCCATGAAATGCAGGCATGCATAAAAGAAGGCATACAAGGCCACGGTGCGGCGCAGGCGGGCCAGCCAAGCCAGCCCGTGAGTTTTTTGGCAGGGGTGAAAGCCAGCATGAGCAGCAACAGGCGCAAGGCCCAGATGCCGGTGCTGTGCGTGATATCCGCGACCGGATCAGACCCGAGTCTGCCTGCGAAACCCGCCGCCAAAAGCCGGGCCAAGGGCAACAGACAAGCGATGAAAAGCGTGACTTTGAGGGTGGCGACGATGTGGGTCGAAGGGTTCTTCATGGCGGCTCGCCTTATTGTTCTTGTTATCTTGGGGCTTACGCACTGGATTGCCCCTCCCCTGCGGTGGAATAGGCGGATTTCATCCCTCAAGCCAGCGCCCGGATAGCGGCCAAATCAATCTCCTCACACCGAATCAAATGTTCCAAGGCTTCCTCCAGCAACACCCGCGCTTTCGCCGTCTCGCGGTGCAAATGCGCGTGCAAGGCCGCGTCGTTCTCGTTGCGGTTTTCGCAATCCGCGCTGTAGGCTTCAAAAGCGTTGAGGCGGAACAATAAATCGGCGAGATGCTGCGGGCATTCGCAGCGGATGCTGGTCGGCAGCCGGGTCACGGCGGACAAGGCTGCGTCGTCGAAGCGACGCGACGGAATGGACTCCCCGGTCAAAGCCAAGCCGGGCGGCTGAAACTCGGCCCGAGTGTCGATGCGGCAGATCTGGGCCAAGCTTTGCCCGGTGACAGGTGCCCGCAAAGTTGAGATGCCGTCCCGACGCAAACGTTCCAGCAAGGCTTTCATGCCGAAGCCATAGACCACCACCGTGCGCTTGGCCCCGCAACGTTTGCCGAGCGCCTGGAGCTGGGCAACCCGTTCGGCTTGCAGGGCGGGCATTTCCAAAACCAACACATCGGGTTTTAGCTTGATGGCGTCCCGTTCAAAGTCGGCATAGGACACATGGCTGCCGATCAGCTCGATACCCTCCCATTCGCCTTGCCAATGCCTCGCCAGGAACGGCAAGGCGTCGCCTTGCATCAAAACTCGGAGGCTCCCGCCAATTGGCGCGAGAGGCGGATTTTCTTGATGGATCAGCAGGCGCTCCCGCAAGGCTTCCTCGCCAAGCGGGGCGACAGCGCTGATGGCATGACCCAAATCGACCAACTGCTTGATGAGGCTCAACCGGGTCACGTCAGTGCGCGAATACTGGCGTTTGTTGTCTTCCGTGCGCAGCGGTGTCACCAAATGGTAGCGGCGCTCCCAGACGCGCAAAGTGTCCAGCGGTATGCCGGTCAAACGGGAGACCGCGCCAATGCCGATGCTGGGTTCTTGTCCTGAGGGGGTTGTCATGGCCTGGATCTTCGATGGGAATGAAAAAATTGATTGAAGTCTATCATATGACCTATACAAATAGTTGACAACAATTTTTTTAGGTCTACACTCTTCATCCAAGCAAAGCCCAAATATGGGCCCCTGAAAGAACATGTGGTGGAGGATAAGGCAATGTTGAACATCGACACGAGCATCATTCCTGTGGCCGACCGGCTGGGCCGACTGGACGCGGCAACAGCGCCCGGCAACGATGACCTGCTGGCTTTGGCCTTTTTAGGCTTCCTGGCGCTCTGCCTGTTGCTCGAAAAGCGCAGCCCGTTCTTGCGGCCCAGCCTCAAGCTATTGAAAAACTCGTGTTTCACGAACCTCAGCACCTTCCTGTTCAACGACGTCACGCTGGCCTTGCTGTCCATGCCATCATTGTATTACATGGCGCAACCGTTCTCTGGCAACGGCTTGCTGGGCGGAATCGAAAACGGCCCCGCCAAATGTTTCCTCAGCTTCCTGTTGTTGGACTTCACGCTATACGTCTGGCACTACGCGACCCACCATATCGACATGTTATGGACAGTCCACAAGGTGCATCACAGCGACAAGGCATTCAATGTCACCACCGGCCTACGCTTCCACTTGGGCGAGTTGATTTTGGAGATGTTGGTGAGGGTGGCCTTCATCGGCGTGATGGGGGTCGATGCGGAGGTCGTGCTGGTGAACCAAGCGATCATTAGCCTGCTCGTCCTGTTCCATCACAGCAATTTCAGCTTTGCCGGTGAACAGGCTATGTCTAGGCTGTTTGTCGTACCGCATCTGCACCGCCTGCATCACTCGGTGTTGCGGGAAGAGCATGACAGCAATTACGGCGCGGTGTTTTCCTGCTGGGATCGGCTGTTCGGAACCTTGAAGGATAAAGAACCCAAAGCCATCGGCTTGCAGGGCGTCGACGAGCAAGGTCTCGTGGATCTGGTCAAATACGGCTTCACCACCCGCGTCCAGTTCAAAAGAAGCCATCAACTGGCCGAGGCCCGCAAGCGGGCTTGAGTGAGTGGTCGTTCAGCAATGGATTAAGCAATTTCACGTTTGGAATTGTCATAGCAGACAGTATGGCTAGTTGGAGAACGAAAATGCAGTGGGCGACACAAAAGCTGATTGGGTTGATCGAACGGGATGCGGTGCCCGACGCCTTCATCCGGCTGGGCATTCGCCAGCTATTGAAGCAAAGGCTTAACTCCCTGCCCTTGCACAACCCGGAAGCCGCGTCGGACTATCTCGCCAAGTTTATCCAAGACATGGCAGCCGCGCCGGTGGCCTTGGTGCCGGAGAAGGCCAACGAGCAGCATTATGAGCTGCCTTCCGCCTTTTTCAGTTTGGCGCTTGGATCAAGGCGCAAGTACAGTTCCTGTTATTGGCCAGACGGGATTGAAACCTTGGACGAGGCGGAAATCGCAAGCCTGCGTATGAGCTGCGAGCGGGCGGGGCTTGAGGACGGCCAAGCAGTCTTGGAACTGGGCTGCGGCTGGGGTTCTTTAAGCCTGTGGATGGCGGAGCATTATCCGGCCAGTCGGATCACGGCGGTGTCCAATTCCTATTCCCAGCGGGCTTACATCATGGAACGGGCCAAGGAGTTGGGCCTTGCCAACTTGGAAATCATCACCTGCGACATGAATGCCTTTGACACCGATGCCCGCTTCGACCGGGTCGTGTCGGTGGAGATGTTCGAGCATATGCGCAACTGGAAGGCCCTTCTGGGCCGGGTGGCGGGTTGGCTGAAACCCGGCGGCGTGTTTTTCATGCATATTTTCTGTCACCGCTCCCTGCCTTACGAATTCACCGTCGAAGACGACAGCGATTGGATGAGCCGGTATTTCTTCTCCGGCGGCATCATGCCCAGCTACGACTTGACCCTGTATTTTCAAGACCGCCTCAAGCTCACCCGGCAATGGGCTTGGAATGGCCGACATTACGAACGCACATCCAATGCCTGGCTCGCCAATATGGACCGGCAAAAAGCGCAAATCTGGCCGATTTTGGCGGAAACCTACGGAAACACTCAGGCTCTAACTTGGTGGGTGCGCTGGCGGGTTTTCTTCATGGCCTGTGCGGAGTTGTTTGGATACGACCTAGGGCGGGAGTGGTTTGTCGGCCATTACCGCTTTGAACGTTCGGATTGAGGCGGGGTGATGGACGTGCAAATCTCAGCGTATGCCAGGAGCTTGGCCAAGCCGGGGATCATACCTAACCTGGTTATTTACCAAACCGTCTGGCTGGCCTGTGTCTGGGGCGCAGCGCACGGCATTCCAGCCTTGGGCTGCGTGGCGGCCATGGCGGCGGTTGCTTCGCATCTGTCCAAAGTCAAACGCCCCTTAGACGAATTGAAGCTGGTCTTAGTCACCGGCTTGTTAGGCGGGGTTTGGGACAGCCTGCTGGTCGTCTTCGATCTGATCCATTATACCTCTGGATCGATCACCCCTTGGCTGGCCCCGGTTTGGATCATCAGTCTATGGATGGCCTTCGCCACCACCTTCAATGTGTGCCTGCGCTGGTTGCATGGGCGTTTCTGGCTGGCCTCGATCTTTGGATTGCTGGGCGGCCCCTTGGCTTGGTGGGCAGGCGCTAGTTTGGGAGCCTTGCAGTTGGTCGGTCCACTGACCGCACTGAGCGTGTTGGGCTTGGGTTGGGCCGCATTGATGCCCGCCTTGATAAAACTGGCCGCAGGTTTTGATGGCGTGTCTAGGGGAAACTGAACCCTTAACGGAGGCTGCGAGATGTTTGACTGGATCATCGCATTGCACGGCTTGGCGCTGATGCTGGGCATGGCTTTTTTCACATGGCTGTTGAGCGTGCTGAAACGGGACGTGAGCATTGTCGATAGCGTCTGGTCGCTGTTCTTCCTGGCGGCGGCGCTAATTTATTTCTTGAATCCTTTGCCTAACGGGCCGCGCTCGGCCTGGGCATTGGCCCTCATCGGCTTTTGGGCGGGGCGGCTCTGCGTCTATCTGACGTGGCGCAATTGGGGCCAGCCTGAAGACCGGCGTTACCAGGAAATCCGACGCCGCAACGAACCGAATTTCGCCCTGAAAAGCTTCGGACTGGTTTTCGTCTTCCAAGCCCTGCTGGCCTGGGTGGTTTCGTTTCCCATGCTGCCCGCTTTGAAATCCGGGTCGCACTTAGGCGTATTGGATGGCATAGGCATCGCCCTATTCCTGTTTGGGTTGGGCTTTGAATCCCTCGCCGACTGGCAGATGGCCCGCTTCAAAGCCCGGCCTGAAAATCAAGGCCAGGTCATGGATCAAGGGCTTTGGCGTTATACCCGCCATCCCAATTACTTCGGGGAGTTCTGCCTGTGGTGGGGGTTTTATCTGCTTGCCCTGTCGGCGGGCGCGCCTGCTTGGATACTCATATCCCCGTTGCTGATGTCCTTCCTGCTGCTTAAAGTCTCCGGTGTGCCTCTGTTGGAAAAAGATCTGCTAGACCGTCGGCCCGCCTACCGGACGTATCAACAGCGCACCAGCGCTTTTTTCCCCGCTTACCGAAAACGAGCCTCCAATGACCCACACCATCACATTTTCCTTTTGGCTGTTGGCTCTGTTGATAAGCTCCCCGACCGCCTTGGCCTCGGCGGATGTGTGGAATTTCAAAGTATACCTAGACGACAAGCCCGTCGGTTTTCATCGTTTTACGCTGAGCGGAGAGCCGCGGCAGCGGGAGGTGCATAGCGAGGCGCGTTTCGACGTGAAGATCTTGACGATGTCCCTCTACGCCTATGTCCATGAGGCCAAAGAGTCTTGGCAAGGTGATTGCCTAGCAAAGCTTGCGGCCAAGACCGACGATAACGGCGACAAAATCGAAGTCCAAGGGGGGCAGAAGGACGGTCGTTTCCGCCTAGCCACGAACCAGAAACCCGCCGAACTGCCCGAGTGTGTCTGGACATTCGCCTACTGGCATCCCGGCATGATCGAGCAGAAACACCTGCTGAACCCTCAGACCGGCGAATACCTGCCCGTGCGCGTTGAATTGAAGGGCGAGGAGAACGTCAAATCCGCCGGGGTGGAACGCAAGGCCAAGCATTACCTGCTGGACGCCGGTAAATTCCAGATCGATCTATGGTACGGAACTGACGACCAACGTTGGCTGGCCTTGGATTCGGCCTTGGAAGGGGGCCGCCATTTACATTACCGGATTGAATAAACAATGCGCTTGATAACCTTAGCCTTATCCCTGTTTCTCGCCGCTTGCGCCCCGGCCAAACCACCTTTGCCCTTGGTCGGGAAAGTCGATCTGCAACGCTTCATGGGGGATTGGTATGTGATTGCCAATATACCGACTTTCATCGAACAGGGTGCGCATAATGCGGTGGAATCCTACCGCCTTAACCCCGATGGCAGTATCGCCACAACGTTCACATTTCATGCCGATAGTTTCCAAGGCCCGCTGAAACGCCATGAGCCAACGGGCTTTGTGATTGACAAAGCATCCAATGCCGTCTGGGGGATGCAATTCATCTGGCCGATCAAAGCCGATTATCGGATCACCTATCTGAAGGCCGATTATTCGCAGACCGTCATCGGGAGGGAAGCGCGGGACTATGTCTGGATCATGGCGCGGACGCCGCTGATTCCTGAGGCCGATTACCAAGCCTTGGTCGAATTCTTGGAAAAAAACGGCTACGACATCAGCAAGCTGCAAAAGGTGCCGCAACGCTGGTAAACCGGATTCCCAATCCTCATCAAGGCACAGCATCCATGAAAATCGCCATCATCGGCAGCGGCATTGCGGGCTTGGCCAGCGCCTATTGTTTGCAAGAAACCCATGACATAACGCTATTTGAGGCCAACGATTATCCGGGTGCGCAGCACCCACACCCATGACATCGAATGGGCCGGGAAGACTTGGGCCATAGACACGGGCTTCATCGTCTTCAACGACTGGACGTATCCCAATTTCATCAAGCTAATGGACGAATTGAAGGTTCCGTCCCAGCCGAGTGCGATGAGTTTCAGCGTCAAATGCGAGCGCACTGGCATCGAATACAACGGTACCACACTGAACAGCCTGTTCGCCCAGCGGCGCAACCTGTTCCGCCCGTCTTTCCTGCGCATGATTAGAGACATCCTGCGTTTCAACCAAGAAGCCCCGCGCTGGCTGGAGCAAGGCGACGACGACACCTCGATGGGGGACTATCTTCAGGCCAACGGGTATTCCCAGGTGTTCCAAGACCATTACATCATCCCGATGGGCGCGGCAATCTGGTCGTCGGGCCGCGCCGGGATGCTGGCCTTTCCGGCGCATTATTTCATGCGCTTCTTTCACAACCACGGCATGTTGAGCGTGGATCAGCGGCCTGTCTGGCGGGTGATCCAAGGTGGCTCCAGATCTTATGTCGAACCTTTGACGCAGGGCTTCCGCGAGCGCATCCGCCTGTCCACGCCAGTGGATAGCGTAAGCCGGGACGGACGGGGCGTGACGGTCAAGCCTCGTGGCGGCGAGGCGGAGCGGTTTGATGCGGTGGTGCTTGCCTGCCATAGCGACCAAGCCTTGCGACTGCTGGCCGATCCATCCGAGGCCGAACGGGACGTCCTGGGGGCGATTCCCTATCAAGAAAACGAGGCCATCCTGCACACCGACGCCTCGGTCTTGCCAAAAACCCGGCTCGCCTGGGCAGCTTGGAATTACCACATCACCCGCCAAGACCGTGAGCGGGTCGCCCTGACTTATGACATGAACATCCTGCAAGGCTTGGATGCGCCGGAGACTTTTTGCGTCACCCTCAATTATGCCGAGGCCATAGACCCTGCCCGCATCATCAAGCGCCTGAGCTATCATCATCCGGTCTACACCGCCGCTGGCATTGCGGCCCAGCAGCGCCACGGGGAAATCAGCGGTGTCAACCGCAGCTATTACGCTGGGGCGTATTGGGGCTTTGGCTTCCATGAGGATGGCCTGAAAAGCGCCTTGCGCGTGGTCGAGCAAATCGGAAGCAAAGCCAGCCGTGGATAGTTGCTTATATCTGGGCCAAATCCGGCATCGGCGTTTCGCTCCGAAACCGCATTCTTTTATCTACCGATTGTTCATGGTGTATCTGGATCTGGCCGAATTGGAGACGGTATTTGCGGGGAGCCATTTATGGTCAACCCGGAGACCGGCGCTCGCCTGGTTCCGCCGGACGGATTACCTGGGCAACCCTACCGTGCCTTTGGATCAGTCCGTCCGGGATGTGGTGGAGGAAACAACGGGCCTAAGACCCAGCGGGCCGGTTCGTTTACTGACGCATCTCCGGTATTTTGGGTATTGCTTCAACCCGGTGAGTTTTTATTACTGCTTTGATGCGGACGGGGAAAAGCTGGAAACCCTCGTCGCCGAAATAACCAACACGCCTTGGGGTGAACGGTTTAGGTATGTGCTGACGGCGGAGGATGAAATCCCCCCTTTTGCTAAAGGTGGAACAGAAACGTTTAAGAATCAGGAACGCAGCCACCGCTATATTTTCACCAAAGAATTCCATGTCTCGCCGTTCTTCCCGATGGATTTGGAATATGACTGGCGCTTTGCTGAACCGGGCCAGCATTTGTCGGTGCATATGGATCTGACACGGCAAACGGCTAAAGTTTTTGATGCCACGTTAACTCTGCGCCGAGTCGAAATCACGCCCCGGCGACTGGCTTCCACCTTGCTCGCTTATCCCTTCATGACCCTCAAGGCCGTCGTCGGCATCTATTACGAGGCGGCTTTGCTCAAGCTCAAAGGCATCCCTTTTTACGATCATCCTTGACGGAACCGGAGTTTCAGATGAAAAACCTATCTGCCTCGCTGGATAAACCGGCGCTAATCTTCGCCAAGCCTCGTTTGCTCAACCGCTGGGCGAAAACCTTGCTGCATCACCGATTGGGCCAAATGCAAGCAGGTGAGATCATTCTGCATACGGGCGAAACTTTGACATTTGGCAAACCCCATCCGGACTTTCCGCAACCGGTGCATCTGCACGTCAATGACGAGGAGTTTTTCGCCGACACGGTGTTCGGCGGCAGCATCGGCGCGGCGGAGGCTTATATGGCGGGCTTCTGGCGCTGCTCGAATCTGGTGGACTTGGTACGCCTGCTGCTTCGCAACCGTGATGTGCTGGACGGAATGGACGGCGGCCGCTTCGCCTGGGTTAGCCAGACGATGCGCCGCTTAATCCATGTCTTCCATCGCAATACCCAGCAAGGCAGCCGGCGCAATATTTCGGCCCATTACGATCTGGGGAATGACTTTTTCAAGCTGTTCCTGGACGAGACATTGATGTACTCCTGCGCCTATTTCGAGCGGCCCAATGCTAGCCTGTATGAAGCTTCTATCGCCAAGCTGGACCGTATCTGCCGCAAGCTGAAGCTAGTCCCGGAGGATCACGTGATCGAGATTGGCGCGGGCTGGGGCGGCTTCGCCCTGCATGCCGCAGCCCATTACGGTTGCCGCGTCACCACGACGACCATCTCCCGGCAGCAATTCGACTTGGCGCAGGAGCGCATCCATGCGGCAGGCTTGCAAGGCCGCATCACCCTTCTATTGCAGGACTACCGCGACCTGGACGGAACCTATGACAAGCTAGTCTCCATCGAAATGGTCGAAGCCGTCGGGCATCAGTATTACGACACTTATTTCGCCCAATGCGCCCGCTTGCTCAAGCCCGACGGACTAGGGCTAATCCAAGCCATCACCATCACCGACCAACAGTTCAAACAGGCGCGGGACGAGGTGGATTTCATCAAGCGTTATATCTTCCCCGGCAGTTGCATCCCGGCCATCACGCCATTGCTGGAGTCCGCCACGCGGGCATCGGATTTGAAGCTGATCGACTTGGAAGACATCGGCCCGCATTACGCCACCACGCTGAGGCTTTGGCGGGAGGCGTTCATGGCCCAGCTAGAAACCGTGCGCCAGCAAGGCTATTCGGAGGCTTTCATCAAGATGTGGGAGTTTTATCTGGCCTATTGCGAAGGCGGGTATTTAGAGCGGGCCATAGGTGATGTGCATATGTTGTTCGCCAAACCCCGTTACCGGGCCTAGCCTAAGGATGACATCGCTCCGAGCGATGCTATCCCTAAAAAGACAAGGAGACTGAACGTGATGAAAACCTGCGAACAGTGCGGCGCGTCCAGAATCCCAGGACTTCGCGTCAGCATAGGCGACGCTTACAAAGAAAAATCCTTGCTGTACAAACTGGGCTGCGTGTTGTTGATCTACTTGCCCCTGCTGGTCATGCCTTTGGTGGCCTTCAGCGCCTGGATAACTTATCTACGCTTGAAACTGCTGGGGGTGAAAGCCCTAAGGCCTTATCAATCCTTTCTGCCTGAACGCAAAACCCATCGCTATACCTTGAAAACCCAAATCACCATGGAGCCAGGTTTCTGGCTCAGCCCCATCCGCAGCAAGTTGTTTTGGGTCGCCAATTGCACTTGGTATTGCCCCTACAGCGTTGCCTTGTTCGAGTGGCACGCCTATCTCAGCAGAGTTTGGGTTCAACTTGAAGCCGATTCCAGGTGTTACTTATGAAGCGACGGCGCACTATTCCTATCCAACCCCTCGACAAGATGAAACTAGCCTCGCCAAGGCGGGACTGATTCGATGCCACCGGGATGGAAGCAAGATTTGAATTCAGGAATCGGCACAGCATCGGTGCCATGCTTGATTGTGCCTAGATGTACGGTCTAGTTGTCATGCAATTGCGGTCGGCGGATGGGAAAGGCGATGTATATTTGCCGCTTCAGCGGATCGCTTGGAGTGAGATGGACAGGCATTGCAATCTGCTCTTTTCCGATATTGCAGCCCGTATCGGGATGGTCGTACCGCACCTCGCCGCTGGCCGAAGTGCGTTTGCCGTTGACCTCGATCCAAGCTCCATCGGGTTGATACAGTAGGGGAAGGGCCGGTATCGGTGGTGTGACTTGCTGCCCGAAAGCACTGCCGCCAAACTTAACCCAATAACCGTCCGCTGTCACGTCATCGGCCCGAATCAACCTTATCGCGACATCCACGAGATAGGTGGCTGTGCCGATTCGTTTGTCGCACTGGGAGCGGCGTTGGTGCATAAATAATTTGGAGCTTGCATGATCCCTTACCCAATAGGCTCAGGACAAAGCTTGCCCTACCCGGACCGACACCGGCATGCCGAGGTAGGCCATGGCATTGAGCGCGGCGACGCGCACATGGACCTCTGTCACTTGGCCCTCAAAAATGCGGGAGGCCAATCCGGGGCCGAACAACTGCTTCAGGCGGTACATGCCATTTTCGGCGATGCTGCGGCGGTGATAATTGACCGCTTGCTTCCAACCGGCCAAGCCCTTCTCCGCGATGGCCTCCAAGGCCTGGGTGCGGGGATGGCCCGCCTCCCAAGGAACGGCATTTTCTCTCGGCGGGATTGCCGCCTTCGCGTCCCGCTCCATCGCCGCGTCGTACACGTCGCGGGTGTCACAGGCACCGTCGGCGTCGACCTGGCCGATCTCCCCCTCGGCCTGTCCGAGCAAACCCGCGAAGTCCCCGGCATCCGTCCGCTCCACGGTGGCGACCTCCACGGCGACCACGTCCTTCACGTCCGCATCAAGGCCCAGATGGACCTTGCGCCAAGTCCGCCGCTTGCCAACCCCGTGCTGGCGCACTTTCCACTCGCCCTCGCCGAAAATCTTCAAGCCGGTGGAATCGGCCACCAGATGGACCGGGCCGGTGCGTGGACGGCGCGGGATCTCGGCCCGCAAGCCCCGGGCGCGGCGCGACATCCGGGCATGGTCGGGGACGGGCGGGTCCCGACCCGTCAACCCGGCCAGCGAGCGGGCCAGCCCTTCCGCCGCCCGGCAGGGCAGGTGGAACACCGCCTTCAGGGTCGGCAGCGTCTGAATGGCCGCATCCGAGTAAGTGAAAGGCGCCCCGCGTTTGCCGTTGTGGGCAGCCCGCCAATGTCCGCGCAGGAACTCGTCGTCGAACCACACCGTCAGGCTGCCCCGCCGCACCGACGCACGGTCATACTCCGGCCAATTCGTGACCCGATACTGCGCCTTTTTGACCGGTTCCGCTTTTGCGATAGGGGTGGCTTTCGACATCAATGTATATCAGTGGTTTACTGAACTCCATGATAGCTGAACATGGCATTTATGCACCAACACCGCGCCAGTCGCCCAAGAAAACAAAGACCACCAAGGATACCAGCACGAACGCTTCCGCTAAGGTGTGCAGGACTTTTTCGATGGAAGCATCAACGAATCTCGACACATCGTAGTTGATTTCGTAGTCCATGCCCTCCGGAAATGAGGCTTTTAATTCTTTCAATTTTTCCTTAACATCCTCAATGACCTTGCTGGCATTACTGCCGTAGTTTTGCTTAAGTACAATGGACGCAGAAGGGAACGAATATTTATCCGAGTAAATATCATAAAACTCGCGCTTAGATCGACTTTGGCAATGTCTTTAAGGTGTAGTATCTCGCCTTCCGAGTTGGCTCGGATGATAATAGACTTGTTCCCGACCCTGTTAATTTTTTTAATACTGCCTTATTATAGGGTATCCATACCCTACAGAAAATAGACAACCCATGGCCTTCGAAAGATTTAAAAAGCTGGATGGCAAGAAGCATGACCGCAAGATTAAGTCCGTCATCGGCATGAGCCTGCCAAAATTCAACATCCTCCTTGCGGCCTTCGCGGCGGCCTACGATGCCGTCCAACTGGAAAGGTGTCGGCAGGGCGAAATCAAGCAGGTTCCAACGGGCGGGCCAAAAGGCCATCTCGACACGCCCGGGAAGAAGCTTTTCTTCATTTTGTATTACCTCAAGACATACCCCACCTTCGACGTGCTGGGCTTCCTTTTCGGCTTCAGTTCGGGGCATGCCCACAACCATGTGGAGAAACTCCTGCCCGTCTTGCTGCGGAGCCTGTCGGACCTCGGCGTGCTCCCTGAGCGGTCGCCTGGGACTCCCGAGGAGTTCCTGCGACTCGTCGATAAATATGGCGACGTCATCATCGACGGGATGGAGTGCGCCTGCGTCAGGCCGCAGGACGGGGAACTCCAGAAGGCCCGCTTCAGCGGAAAAAAAAACGCCACACGCTCCAGGCGCTCGTCCTCACGACCCTGCACCGGAAAATCCTTTTCCTCTTCTGCGTCTTCGCCGGCAGCGTCCACGACTACAAGCTCATGAAAAAGGTATTCGACCCAAAACTGAAATGGTTCCATCGAGTGAATCTGTGGCTCGACCTTGGGTTCCAAGGTGCGCAAAAAGATTATGGCGTGAAATCCAAGATAAACCTTCCACACAAAAGGCCGAAGAAATCTAAAAACAACCCGAAGCCGAAACTGACCGCCGCGCAGGTCAAACATAACCGGCAGCATGCGGGAACCCGCGTTTCCGTGGAACACGCCATCGGCGGGATGAAGGCTTTCCATTGCCTGACCCATCGGATCAGAAACCACCTGGACTGGCTCATTGATTTCCTTTTTTGGGTTCCGGCGGGTCTTTGGAACCTAAAAATAGCCTATAATCATTAACTTAACACCGGGAACAACTCTAATGTCTTCATACTGTTCAGGCTTGTTGTACCGTCTTTGATAGACCAGCACATACTCTTTGGACTGGACGGCAATACCCGTGCTTTGGCCTATTCGGCCCGGTCGACCAATAATGCTTTGATTCGCAATGGCCTCCATCACTTCTTCATATCGAGACACTATAGGCTCTCATCCGGTCAGGATTCAGCCAAATTCGCATCGCATATTGGCGGCTGCCCAATATTTTGGCTTGGGCAATGCCAAAGACACGCTGGATTTCCGGAATAACATTAGCATAGGCATAGTTAAATAAAATAGGACTTACGCACGAGCCTGAAGCTACCGCAGAACCCTGGCGGTTCACGGTTTCAGGTCAGGCGAAGGACATGGGTATTGACGGGTTTTTAAGCTCCTCCCTCATATAATCGGAGAGAAGGTTGTTTTTCAGGGCGTAGATGTTTGTTTTGAGTTTCCTGGCGAGCCTTGTCAGGCAGTGCCAGGCGAGTATCGCGCAGCCGATGTGGTTTCTCTGGGCGCGGGCCTTGCGGCATTGGCATTTCTCCAGGCCGAGCATTTGCTTGCCTTCGCGGTGGTATTGCTCGATTTTCCAGCGGACGGCGCACATATCTTTAATGGCGACGGCGGAATCCTGGGAAAGGCCGTTGGTGGCGACGTGTTCCGTGCGGTTTGTCGCCGCAACCCGGAACAGTTTCACCTTGTAATCCATCGGGAATCCATGTATCTTCACAAGCTTGCCGCGCAGCATTTCGTCGCCGAACCATTCCAGGCCGGAAACGGCCTTGCAGGGGGTTTTGCCCCGGCTGTCGTCCGCCTTGCGGTTGGCTTTGAGCGGGCAATAAAACACCTTTCCGGCCCTGTCGATGTGCATCATCAAATCCTTGGTGGCGTACCAGGAATCCATCAGCACGGCGCGGAACGGCAGGTTCTTGCCTTGGATGGCATCGTCGAACATGTCCCGCACGTGGTCGAGCTTGGTCTTGCCGTCCCCGTCGGGGTCGTATATCCGCCAATCGATGTCCAGTGTTCGCCGGTATCCAGGTTAGCGTACACGCAATTGGCGACGCCGATGCCTTTCACGACGCCATGCCCGTTGCCGCTATACTGGCGGCGCACCCGTTCTATCTTGAAAGAATGGCGCTTGTCCAGTACGCTGTCGTCGAATATCAGGCAGGCGTTCCCGCCACGGCGGACAAGGTGCCCGACGGACTGCCAGGCCGCATTCGGCGAGACGTCGTCCTCCATGAGGCAACGGTTTATGGCATCATGGGAAAACCCAATATGATGGTCGGCCATGTAGGTTTGCGTGTAGTTCATAAGAGCCGCAATAATAAATTGACAATAGTCCTTTCGCGTCGGCTTCAAGCCGGAGTATTTGCTCGTCTTCATAGGCGGCTATTATACTCCGTTAAGGCTAATATTAATATACCCATGTTAATATATTTTGCGTAAGTCCTGATATTTTTGCGTAAGTCCTATAGCTTATAGTCTCAAAATATTACAGTCTCCTGACACATACGGAAGGCTGTCGCGTTACCTTGTGTCTATTCATCATTAAACCAAGCAACAATTTAGAAACCAAATGCGGACACGATATGGAAGAGACAATCTTGCTCACAGCGCGCAGGGCGTGGACGGCTGGGGCAATGGGGGCTACAGCCATGGTTTTGGGCAGGCACTCCCAAAAGCGTTGGGCTGGGGGTTGTGGTTCGGTGCCAATTCGGCCGGGAAACAGCGCACAGAATAGCATCAACAGCGCCAAGCAATTTACTTGCCACATTTGTGTCCTTTCATAGGAATCGTCACGGAGCCGCCCCCCTAGCCTTCAAAAGCGGCGGATGTATAGCCTGTAGGATGCGGCCTGCTCCTTGTCGGCGATCTCTCGCGGGTAGTCTCGACCGCCAAGCTTAGATTCGCCAGTTGGCTTGGTCATAAAACCGTAATATACAGCCATTATAATAGAGAGCCAGGTTTTACAGATTGTTTTGCCTGAGGGTTTCTTCTTTTCAAGGTTGCGATGCCAATATGAATTCAGCCAATGCAGCACGTCCCAAACTTCGGCCTCTTGAGATAATATTCAAAGATCACCTTGATAATACCATGGAATGCGGACAGGAACTGAGTCGGCTTTTTTCTAATTCAAATGATCTGGATCCCTATATTGCGAAGGTAAAACACTTTGAAGAAAAGGGGGATGCGCTCACTGCTGAGGCGTACTGCGCATTAGAATTACTTGCGCACTCCGAATACATCCATCTCACTGAGCAGTTCGTCAAACGCTTGGATGATATAGTGGATGGAATGAATGACACTGCCCGGCTCGTCGATATTTGCACACCAAGAAGGATTGAGGGGGCGGCACAGGAAATCCTCTCGACACTGCTTTCGATGGTCGCAAGACTTCAAACGGAGTTGGCTCAATATCCTGCGAATGGATCGGTAAGCGTAAGAATGTGCCGTGAGACGCTCAAAGGCTGGGAGGAGAAAGCAGACGTAATCTATCATGAGTGGCGAAAAACCCAAAGGAGGATTAACGCGCTTCCATTAGTCGATGAGACTAACTGGACCGAGATTTTAGGTGTCCTTGAGCAAACCACGGATGCCGCCTATCACGCGGCACTTCTGTTTGAACGAATTGCCAAGTATCGCCAGCGACAATAGCCTATCGAAACCGCTATGCCGACGTCTGAATGGCGAGGCGCTTGCGGCGATCAGTGGATAGGTTGGCGGCGACGGACAGTGCGGCATCTTGGGGGGGCTGCTTGCGCTGCCCGCGCCCGCCGTCGCCGGTGGTAGTCCCGCTGCGTCGTAGCCCACCCCGCCCGCGTTCCACTCCACCTCCCGCGAGACGGCGGACGCGGGCCTGCCCAAGGTGGCGGCATATGGCGCGAAGGCTTTGGACTTATGACGCAAGAGTGACATAAAGTTATTGTATAAGCTGTAAAGTTATGGCGTTCCTCCCCCCACCCCGACCCGTCGCCCTTGCGAAGCCAAATCCTGTGAGGATTTGTTGAGGCATGGGATCGGCGTTTTCGGAGCTGACAAGATCAAGTGTGTTTCCCAACAAGACATGGTTCAAATAGAGTGGATTGATGAAATTGGCCAATTCCCCAGCCGAAGCCGCGGCAATCTCTGAAGAGACCCGGGGCGTGTCCGCCAATATGAAGATCGGCCACCGGATCGATTACGCCCAACGATTCAAGTATCCCGGGCTAGCGCTGGGACTCTCTTTGGTGATAGGCCCCATGGAACTGGCCGTCGGCCCCGCCTTGGTCGGCATCGTAATCGCACGTGCGTCGCTGCCTACCTTAAAGCGCGCCCTGGCAAACATCCAAGCCACCGGGCGCCCCACAGTCGAAGTATTGGATTCGCTGTGGATACTTTTCCACACGGTGACCGGCGAACTGCTCGCGCCCGCCCTGGCCATTTGCCTTACCGAGGCCGGCAACACGCTCCGCGACCTGACCGCGATGGCAGGGCAGCGACACATGCCCGAGCTGGTCCCCAATCGCAAGTACTGGATCGAGCGCAACGGCTTCAGAAGGCTGGTGCTGCTGAAGCATCTGCTCGTAAGCGACCATATCCTGTTGGGGCCGGGAGATTTTGTCCCCGCCGACGGCAAAGTAGTCCGGGGCGAGGGGCTTTTGGATCAGAATGCCCTGACCGGCGCCTCCAAGCTGTTGCCCCGAGAGTCAGGCGACACGCTTTATGCTTCGACTGTGGTGGTCAAAGGGCAGTTGGTGCTTGAAATCGAGAGCATGGGTGCCGACACCCGCGCCTCGCGGATGGCCGGAAAATTCGCCGACAAGGCGCGGCACGACACGCGGGTCAGCAATTTGATGGAAGACCTGGGCAACAAGGCGGTGATGCCGGCCATCGCTGCCAGCGCCGTGGTGTTTGCCTTCAGCGGCGGCAACATCCATCGGGGCCTGGCGCCGCTGCAATTGGATTTTGCCCAGGGTGTCGGCATCGGCGCTCCGATCCCGGTGCTGGCGTCCATGCAAGTGTCCGCCATCAACAAGGTTCTTGTGAGGGGCGGACACGCCCTGGAGCAACTGGCGAAAGTGGATGCCGTCGTGTTTGACAAGACTGGGACGCTGACGGAGCGCGGCACCGAAATCGTGGCCGTGCAGACCGCGGACGCTTCGGTCTCCGAGCAGGATCTGCTTTACTGGGCCGCCTCCGCGAGTTATTACGTGGTTCGCCCGTTCAGCGTCGCCTTGGTCCAGCATGTCGAGCGCCTGGGAATCACGCTGGATCCTTGCGATCCGCTGGACTACTCGGACGTAGGCATCGCGGGAAAGGTGCGGGGCAGCGAGATCATAGTCGGCTCGATCCATTTCTTGGAAGAGCGGGGGGTCGCCGTCGATGCCGAATACCACAGGATGCACAAGGGCGTCATCCTCGACCGGTCGATCCGCTACGTGGCGCGGGACGGCGAATTGCTAGGGGCGGTTTTCTACACGAATCCGTTGCGGCCGGAGAGCGCCACCGCCATCAAAACCCTGCACGAGCTGGGCATCGGTTGCTATCTGTTGACCGGCGACAACAGCAAGGCGGCGAACGCCGTGGCTTACAAGCTCAATATCAAACCCGGCAACACCTACGCGGAGGCGTCCTCCGGAAGAAAGGCCGAGGTGCTGGAAAAGCTGCGCCAGCGGCACAAGGCTATCGTCTATGTTGGGGACGGGACCAACGATCTACCGGCCATGGCGAAGGCCGATGTCGCGGTTTCCTTCCGCCATGCCAGCGATTCAGCCCGTGAAGCCGCCGATGTGGTTCTGCTCGATGATAGCCTCTTAGGCTTGCCTTACAGCATCGCGATGGCCCGGCGGGCCATGCGCCTGGTCCATCAGAATATTGCCCTTGTCACAGCGGCCAATGTGGCCGTGGTGGTCGGCGGGGTATTCTTCAACCTCAGCCCGCTGGCGTCGGTCGTGGTGAACAACGGCTCTACCCTGGCCGCTGGCCTGAACGGCTTGCGCCCGCTGCGGGATGGGGAACGGCAGGATCCCGAGATCGAAAACACCGTGATCCGTGGTGACGAAGGATTGCTAGGCATGCCTTGGCGCAAGCGCAAACGCAGCGGGGTCGAGCAGTTGCTGTCAGGGCGGGAAGCCCCTGGCCCCGCTTAGGCTGTGGCCCGGCATGGGCTCCCGGCGCCTCCGAGCGGACTGGCGAAACCAACAATGTCCCGTATGATGTCTATCCGCCTGGTCTTTCCGATCATTTTTGCACTGGAGATCGTCGTGGCTGTCAGCCTGACGGCGGCGATTGGCTACACCAGCCAGATGCGGGAGGCTCGCGAGACCGCCGCCCAGTTTCTCGCCTTGATCGCAGGCACGATTGACGATCAGCTCGACCGATATCTGTCCGTTCCGGCCAGCCTGGCGCGAAATTACGCGAAAGAGGCGCAGAAACGACCCGAGCTGCACTTCGAGAATCTCCTCAAGCCGCCCCTGGTCCGCGCCATGATCGATTCCTTCCAGACACAGATCCCGGTTTCGCGGGGAATGAACCTGAATTTCGCCAATCCCGCCGGGCAGAACCTGATGCTCGACCGGCGGGGCTCCAGCAAGCCGGTCGTGAAACTTTCCGACTCCGGGAAGGGAGGGACGATTTCCTGGTATCCATTCGATGACTTCGACCGGGGCAAGGAACCCCAGGAAGTCCAGCAGGTGGACTACGACCCCAGGAAACAGCCCTACTACATCGGTGCCGTCACCTTGCGGCAAGCGGCCGTTTCGTCGGTTTACCGCAGTGCCTTGGTGAATGGGGCGCAGGTCGCCACGGTGGCGGAACCCGTGTATGACGGACGGGGGCGGTTGCGGGTCGTGGTGTCCTCCGACATCGATTTGCGGGGAATCAGCATCTATCTGCAAGGGTTGCGTCTTCCTGAGGGTGCCGTGGTCTTCATGTTCGATTCAGACGGATATTTTATCGCCAGTTCCCGCTGGCAACCGTTGGCCCCTGGCGGACAGGAGGCACCCCGAGGTTTGTT
The DNA here is from genome assembly GCA_963753955.1 of uncultured Gammaproteobacteria bacterium. Taxonomy (GTDB): domain Bacteria; phylum Pseudomonadota; class Gammaproteobacteria; order Methylococcales; family Methylococcaceae; genus Methylumidiphilus. Next base: position 41,655 of record CAVWEM010000008.1, on the reverse strand, counting down.
ATCGATTGTTGAAAACCGGGATCCCGCGATTCGCTCCATGGCCGAGCATATGAAGCAGCGGTTTGGATCGTTTTCCATCTCCGAAGCAACGCAGTTTCAGTTTGTCGACGGAGAGGGTCGGCATTATGCCTACGTTGCCCCGCTGGACGGGAAATTCGAGTTGAAGTGGAAACTCGCCGTGGTGATTCCGGAGGCGGGCTTGATCGACAACCTGATCGATGGCATGCATTCGATGGCCTGGGTTTTCCTGGCGCTGGTCATCATCGCCATCGCCGTCGGCTTGTGGACCGCCGCCTGGATGATCAACCCCATTCTGACGATGGGCGCCGTCGCCTCGGCCGTGGAGAAAAACCAATTGACCGAGCCGCCCCTGCCGGCCGCCAGTTGCAAATCGACACCCGAAGACGCAATGAATTCGGGCAACTGGCGCTGGTGTTTTTGCGCATGATCCAGGAAATCAAGGCCCGCCAGAGTTTGATGGAGGCACAGCTTGAGCAGCTTCGCGTCGATATCGACCATCAGGACACGCAGGCGCAGGTGCGGCAGATTGCCTCCACCGAATTCTTTCGGAGTGTGCAATCCAAGGCCAAGCGACTCCGCGAAGAACGCAGGGCCACCCTGGAAAGCACGGCTATGCCGTTGTCCGATCCCGATAGTTGATGGCATTTTGAGAGGTAGGTAACATGGGAAAACTCGTCGTGGTCCATTCCTTTCGCGGGGGCACCGGAAAGTCGAATATAACCGCCAATTTGGCGGCTCTTCTCGCCTGCCAGGGCAACCGGGTCGGAATAGTCGATACGGACATCCAATCGCCGGGCATCCATGCGCTCTTCAATCTTGCGCCGGATCATTTCAAGTTCGCGCTGAACGACTATTTGTGGAAGCGCTGCCGCATCGAAGAAGCGGCCTACGATGTCAGCGCCGCCGTGCATGGACACAAACCCGAGGCGCAAGGAAGCCTTTATCTGATACCGGCCAGCATGCAAACCGGCGAAATCACCCGCATCCTGCAGGAAGGTTATGACGTCGGCCTATTGAACAACGGGTTTCAGCAGTTTATGGAAAGGCTGGAACTGGATTATCTGCTGATCGACACCCATCCTGGCGTCAACGAAGAAACCCTGCTGTCGGCGGCGATTTCGGACGTGCTGGTGGTGATCTTGCGCCCGGACCGGCAGGACTACCAGGGCACCGCGATCATGGTCGAGCTGGCCAGGCAACTGGAAGTCCCACAAATGCTTTTGCTGATCAACAAGGCGATCAACCAGAAGGATTTTGCCGCGCTGGAACAACGGGTGCAATCGAGTTACGGGGTCGATGTGGCCGGCGTGATACCGCTTTCGGAGGAGGTCGCAGTCCTCGGCAGCACCGACCTGTTTTGTCTGGCTCATCCCGACCACCCGATGACCTTGGCCTTGCAGTCTGTCATCGGGAAAATAGCCTGCGCGTGAGCCGTTGATTCCGGATGGACGGAAATTCGTCCGACACCGGCTCGCGGGGTGTGCGGCCCAGCGATCTGCTGGCCTTGCCGACAGCGGAACGCCGCTTGCTGCAGTGGCTGTTGCGCCGAGGACGGGCCTCGGCGGACGAGGCCGCGGGGCAGTTCGGACTGGATACAGAGGCTGGCGAAGTCCCTGTTTGAGGCGCTCGCGAAGCGGGGCTTTGTCGAGGGCGAAGGCGGCGAACCCCATGATTTCTATCAACCACGGACGGAATCCGCACGGACGGCAGGGACATTGCCGGACGAGCTATCGCGGAAACTGCGCTATCCCTGAGAGGATTTCGCGCCAGAACCCGATGCGCTCGGACACGCGAGAAGGCGCGAGACGAGGCAATGTCATAAAGCCGTAACGGATACTATCGTAAGGTGGCATGGATGAAGACCCTGGAAGACTTTTCATGAGCCGACGTACTGAAATTCAAACAAATATCGGAAAAACCCCTGATCCTGCCTTGGGCCAAGCTCGAGAATACGGCGCGCGAATTCTTCACTTGATCGCCAGGCCCGGAATTCGCGGGGGATGGCAGACGCATCGATCCGCGGAACACCTGTAAGCTTTTAAGCTTTGCGTTGGAGTCCTATTCACAGGCCCGACATGAATTTCGTTCAACAACCAAGCCGTACATGCAGATGGCCAAATTAGACGCGCTACAAAGTGATCCACCGGCCGATCCCGGCGGCGTGGGTTCGGTTCAACCGGCATTTGTCGCCGTAGTCCATCAAGGCGCACCAGGCCGGATCCGGGTCAAAGTGTTCGGGCTGCGACACAGCGAGCCTTTCAAGGACGAACTCGAAAGTTTCCTGGTTGGGCTGGACTATGTGCGGTCTGCCAGCGCCAACGTGCTGACCGGCAACGTCCTGATCCTGTTTCATTCGGGTGTGGATGTCGAACGCCTTATCCGCGAACTGGACATCTTGGCCCGGCGGGCGAACCCAGGACACGCGCCTGATCTTGGCCGCAAGGCCAGGAATGTCGGTGGCGAAAACGTGCGTACCCTGCGCTCCGCGACGGTGCGCCCGGCCCAGGCGAAAAACAGCATCACAGGCGCGGCGGCCACCGCGCCCAAGAGCGACTGGCACTTGCAGACCGAGGCGCAGGTCGCGCAACGGCTGGAAAGCTCGGCGGAGGGATTGCCGGCCGGGATAGCCTTGGCCCGTTTGGCGGAGTATGGGCCAAATGCGCTGTCGGTCGCCACGCCGCGCTCCAAGCTCAGCCTGATTCTCGAACAGTTCATGAGTCCGCCGGTCGCGCTGCTGGCGGTCTCGGCCGGCATCTCAATCGCGACGGGCGGCATCGCGGACGCCGTCGTCATCGCTGGGGTCGTGGTGATCAACGCCGTCATCGGTTTCGTCACCGAAACCCAGGCCGAGAAGACCATCAACGCCTTAGGCAAGATGACGCCCTTGCACACGCGGGTGCTGCGCGCCGGCCAGCCGGTGGAAGTCGCCGTCGAAGACGTGGTGGTCGGCGACGTGCAGGTGCTGGCCCCCGGCACCTTCGTCGCGGCGGATGCGAGGCTTTTGGCGAGCAATCGGCTGACGGTGGACGAATCGGCGCTGACCGGCGAGAGCATGCCGGTCAGCAAGCGCGCCGACTTCCTCGCCAATGAAGATACGCCGCTGGCGGATCGGAAAAACATGGTCTACATGGGTACCGTCGTGACCGGCGGCAGCGGGCTGGCGATGGTGGTCGCCACCGGCGTCAATACTGAAATCGGCACGATCCAGGCGCTGGTCGGCTCGGTCGAAACCCCCGACACGCCGATGCAGAAGCAACTGGATCAGATGGGCATGCAAATGGCCGGGATGAGCGCGGGCCTGTGTGCCTTGATGTTCGCTATGGGCATGGCGCGCGGCTATGGCTGGCTACAGATGCTGACCTCGTCGATTTCACTGGCGGTGGCGGCGGTGCCTGAGGGCTTGCCGGCGGTGGCGACCACGACCCTGGCACTGGGCATCAGCGAGATGCATAAGAAGAAGGTGCTGATCCGCCATCTGCCGGCGGTCGAAAGCCTGGGTTCGGTGCAGGTCATCTGCCTGGACAAGACCGGCACCCTGACCATGAACAAGATGACCGTAGTGGAGTTAAGGACATCGCAGCAGGTCATCAGTATCGCCGAGGGCGAGGCGTATCTGGGTGAGCGGCCGGTCGATCTGGCCCTGCTCGCGGACTTCAAGCAAATGCTGCGGATTGTCAGCCTGTGCAGCGAAGTCATCATCACCGGCACACCCGGCGACTACCAGCTCGAAGGCTCCCCGACCGAGGGTGCGCTGATCACGGTCGCGTTGGCGTCTGGCGAGGATATCAATGCTTTGCGGGCGGGCTTGCCCTCAGTCAAGACCTTCCACCGCGCCGAAAACCGGCCTTACATGGTCACCGTGCATCAGGAAGACGAGCGCTATTTCCTCGCGGCGAAGGGTAGCCCGGCGGAAGTGCTGGCCCTGTGCCGTTACCGGCAAGCGGACGGCGTAATCGAGGAACTGACCGACGGGCAACGTGCCGAGATCATCGAGCAGAACGAGGAAATGGCGGGCAAGGCGTTGCGGGTGCTGGCTGCAGCCTACGGTTATGCCGACACGCTCGAAGGGCTTAAGCCCGCCGAACTCGTCTGGGTCGGCTTGACCGGCATGGAAGACATGTTGCGGCCCGGCGTCGCGGAACTGATGGATCAGTTCCACGAGGCCGGCATCCAAACCGTGATGATCACCGGCGACCAGAGCGCCACCGCCTATTCGGTGGGCCACCGCTTGCGGTTGCACGGCGACAAGGCGTTGGAAATCGTCGATTCCGCCAGCTTGGAAAAGCTCGACCCGGAGATTTTGAAGAATGTCGTCAAAGACACGACGGTGTTCGCCCGCGTCAGCCCCGCCCATAAAGTGCGGATCGTCCAGGCGCTGCAAGCCTCGGGCAAGGTCGTCGCGATGACCGGTGACGGCATCAACGACGGCCCGGCTCTGAAAGCCGCCGATGTCGGCGTCGCCATGGGCGAGATGGGTTCTGATGTCGCCCGCGCCGTGGCCGACGTGGTGCTGGAAGACGACAATATCCGCACGATGATCACCGCCGTGCAGCAGGGCCGCACGATCTACGGCAACATCCGCAAGAGTCTGAGGTTCCTGTTGTCGTCCAATATGGGCGAGGTTGAGGTGATGCTGCTCGGCACGGCCTTGGGCATGGGCGAAGTGCTGAGTCCTGTGCAATTGCTGTGGATCAACCTGGTCACCGACATTTTCCCCGCCATGGCGCTGTCCATGGAACCGCCGGAGCCGAGTGTGCTAAAGCAGCCCCCACGCGACCCGAACCGGCCCATCCTCGACCGTGAAGACTTCCTGACCATGTTGCGCGAGTCGCTGGTGATGACGGCCGGACCCTGGGCGTGTACGGCTACAGCGTCGCCCGCTACGGCGTGGGTCCGCAAGCCGGCACCAACGTCTTCATGGCCTTGACCTGCGGACAGTTCCTGCATTCCATCGGCTGCCGCTCCGAACACACCACCATCTTCGATCAAGGGAAGCGGCCAAAGAATCCCTATTTGACGACCGCCGTGGTGGGCTCCCTAGGTGTCCAGGTGTTGGCGGCGACGTTTCCGCCGTTGCGCACGCTGCTGCGCTTGACGCCGATAGCCCCGCTGGACATCGCGGCCATCGCCGCCGGGGCCGTCGTGCCGATGCTGGTCAACGAATCCATCAAGAAAATCAAAACCGCCCCGCGCCAGGAATGAGGAAGCCAATATGACTAAGCAATTTTTGTTCACGTCCGAAGCGGTCTCCGCAGGCCACCCCGACCGTCTATGCGATACCATCAGCGATGCCTTGGTGGATCAGTTTCTCAAACAAGACCCCTATTCGCGCATCATCGCCGAATGCGCGATTTCCAAAGGCATCGTCTACGTCGCGGCGCGGCTGGCCTCGAAGGCCGTGGTGGATATCGCTCATGTGGCACGTTCGGTGATCGCGGGCGTGGGTTACCGCCCGCAGGATTTCGACACGGCCGACTGCACCGTGGTCACCAGCCTCATCACCATGCCGCCCGAACAGCGCGCCCAGGCAGACGAGGCGGATCTGGCTGACGCTGAGATAGATCGCTACACGGTGAACAGTCAGTCCACCCTGTTCGGCTTCGCCTGCACCCACACCGAGGATTTGATGCCGTTGCCGGTCACGCTGGCCGACCGGGTGGCGAAGGCGTTGAGCCTCGCCCGCGCCGAAGGGCGGATGCCCTATCTTTCGCCCGATTGCACTACCCAGGTTGGGGTCGCCTTCGAGAAGCGCAAGCCGGTGCGTATCCACAGCATCACCGTCATCGCTGGCCTGGAAGGCCTGCATCAGCCGGACGCGGCGACCATCCGCGCCGATCTGCAACAGGAGATCATCGGCCGGGTGTTCGTTGGCGACCCCATCCAGCCGGACGGGGACACGGAGATCTTCATCAATCCCCGCGTCACCTTCCCGAAAAGCGGCCCGATGACCCACTCGGGCATGACCGGACGGAAAACCGCCGCCGAAACTTATGGCTGCTACGCCCGCCACAGCGCTTCCGCGCTCAGCGGCAAAGACCCGTCGCGCATCGACCGGGTGGGCGTCTATGCTGCCCGCTATGCGGCCAAAAATGTCGTCGCGGCCGGGCTCGCGGACGAGTGCGAAGTGCAGCTTAGTTACTCCCTAGGCCATGCCGAGCCCATCAGCATCCAGGTGCAAACCTTTGGCACCGGCAAAGTGGCCGAAGACGTCATCCAGCAGCGGGTGGAGGCGAATTTTGATTTCCGGCTGGGCGCGATCATCCGCGAGTTCAACCTGCGGCATTGGCCGGCGACCAGCAAGTCCGGGTTTTACAGGAAGCTGGCCGCGCACGGGCAACTGGGCAAATCCTTCGGCGAACTCCCTTGGGAAAGAACCGACCGCGCCGAGGGGCTGCGCTGACCGCTGATGGACTGCGTTTGGCGATCAGTCGGTTTGCCGCTGGGGATACCGCTTTTCCAGATCCTGCGCATACCGACTCACCATCCGCAGGCATCCGTTGAATAAGTTTGGCGTTCGGCGTTGGAGGCAGCTTGCCAAACGTGTTCCCTTTCGGGGCAACAAGATAAGGATGCCGAAAATCCAGAAAGGCGGGACGCCGGGTGCGCCAAGCTCGGTCAGCAAGCCCACCACCAGCAGTATCCACCCGACATCTCGCGGCAGCTCGGCAATCATTTCAAGAGCGTCGAGATCCTGCGCGGGCGTTCCTGAGCCTGGCGATGCGCCATCCTGCGCTTTATCGCGCTGAAGCGGCGGCAGGCTTTGACCGCCTGCCCACTTCTTCCGGCTCCACTCTCGGCGAAAATTCATTAGATTTTGGGTTTCTTGTAATGAGTATTCATTTGCCCGCCGAGGTTTATTTCCCGGCGAACCGATCACATGGCTGACACAGCCGATTGTCCAACACGAACCACGAAAAGTATCCACCATGACACCACTCGAAAAGGCCGAAGCACTCTACGACGAACTGGTGACGCATTATGGCGACGGCGAAGACCGCGAAATCCGGGCGGCCGCCAAGCTCTTGCTGGTCGCGCTGGCCAAGTTCAAGGCGCATGGCGGCCAACGCGGGATCGCTCTGGCGGACGAATATCTGTGCCTGCTCAAACAGGATCCCGAGAAATTCGAACGGATCGTACTCAGCAATCGAAGCAAGGGAAAGGGTTCTTGGTTGGCTTGAGCGCCTGTCCAATCATCGCCTTTCTTCATCGACGCCCCCTCAAAGCAAATAACCACAATCGGCTTGGTCTTTAAGAAAGCCGGCGACCCTCGCCTTCAGGCGGGGCAAGCGGAACAGGCTGCCTAGGCCGTTTCTCGGCATTTTCTTGATTAACGCGGAGGAGTCGAAATAAGCCTTGGCGTTGTGGGCTGTCAGCACGAACGGTGGCAGCCCCTCTTTCGCCAGGACATAGCTCATCACCAGGGCACCCGTGCGGTCATTGCCCTCGATGAACACCTGCGGCTCGCTCAGGATGCGGATATAGATGCCAGCGGCCCGCAGCCAAACCGATTCATGCCGGTGCAGCGCATGCCATTCCGCCAAGTCTTGAATGCCTGCGTCAGTCCGATCATAGAAATACCGGCTATTGGCCTTGATATGCTTTTTATATTCGCGCCGTTTCTGTTCGCCCGTTCCGCACAACACGCGGGTATTGAGCTCCAACAGGCTGGCGGAGTTGCCCAAGGCAAACAATTCGACATTGGCTTCCAGCAATCGGCTGACCTGGGCATAGCCCGACAGCAGGTTCTCTACTAATTCGTCGTCCATAGGCTCGCGGGAAAAATTCAATGCCTGATTGATCCGGGGGAATTCGCTTTGCACTCGGCGCAATGAAGCCTCAATCGACTGGAGATTGAGGCGTGGCTGGAGGTGTGGCTCGTAGACGGAACTTTCCATACGTTAGGGGGATATTCTGCTTCTGAGGCCAGAGGCTAGACGCAGAAGCTACGCGCCCCGTGTGTGTTGCTAGCCTGGATTCACGGCAGGCTATTGGATACTTTCCAAAGCCTGACGCGACCGGGAAACGATTTCCTCGGGCAACGGCACATAGCCGAGCTCGCGGCTGTGGCGCTGGCCATCGGCCAAGCCGAAAGCCACAAACTGCTTGAGCGCGGCAGCTTTTGCCGGATCCGGGTAGTGTTGGTACAGCAGCAGCCAGCTCAAAGTAAGAATCGGATAGGCGGCCGCGCCATCGGGGTCGGGGATCAGCAAGCGCAGGTTTTCAGGCATCCGCTGCGCGTTGCTGGCCAAGGCTTCCTCGCCCGATTGGTCGCTGGGCTCCACGAAATGTCCGGCTTTGTTCTCCAGCCAGGCCATCGGCAGTCCGAGCCGTTTGGCGAAGCCGTACTCCAGGTAGCCTATCGTCCCCTCGCTGACTTTGATGCGCGACGCCACGCCTTCATTGCCGCGAGCTACCATGGTGCTGCCCGGCCAATCCACCACCTTGCCGACACCAGGCCCACGGTCGCGCCACTCCTGGCTGACGGCGCTCAGGTGATTGGTAAAGGCATAGGTCGTCCCGCTGCTATCCTGGCGGGCCACGATTGTGATGCTCCGGTGCGGAAGTTTCGCGTCGGGATTGGGAGCCTGGATTCGGGCATCATCCCAATGGGTGATTTTTCCCGTAAAAATGTCCTCGTAAACCCCCCTGGGAAGTTTCAACGGCGCGGTCAGGCCTTTCACGTGATAGGCCAACACGATGATGCCAGCCGTCGCCGGCACCAATCGCACCCCCCTCTTAACCAAGGCGATCTGTTCATCGCTGAGGGCGGCATCGCTGGCTGCAAAATCCAGTTCTTCGGCGAGGAACCGCCGCGATGCCTTCGCCGCTGCCCACCGCCGCGTAGCCGATCTGGAGATTGGGGTGCTGCTGCGCGAAATCGGCTATCCAGCGTTGATAAAGCGGCGCGGGAAACGTCGCCCCGCCGCCGCGCAGTTCCAGGCCCCCGGCTTGGACGGCGGTGCCTTCGGCCATGCCGGCCAGGCAGGCGATGGCGAAAAAAATCAGGCCTCTGTGGCCTTTGGCAAAACGGGTCTTGCTGCTCATCAGTTTGGCTCCGCTGGACTAACTAAACTCGCCCCGGATGTATTGCTTGGTCAATTGTTCCTTGGGGTCTTCGAAGATTTGCCGGGTATCGCCGAGTTCCACCAGATAACCGATGCGCCCTCCCGTCGAGATGTCGACCGAAAAGAATGCCGTCTTGTCGGCGACACGTGTCGCCTGCTGCATATTATGGGTAACCAGGGCAATCGTGTACTTTTCCTTTAACTCGACCATCAGTTCTTCGACGCGCCGGGTGGCGATGGGGTCGAGCGCGGAGCAAGGCTCGTCCATCAAGACCACCGAGGGTTCGGTGGCGATGGCCCGCGCGATGCACAAACGCTGTTGCTGCCCCCCCGAAAGCGAAAGGCCGCTGGCCTTGAGCTTGTCCTTGACCTCATCCCACAACGCCGCTTTCTTCAGGGCATTCTCCACGCGCTCGGCGATGTCGCCCTTGAAGCGGTTCAGGCGCAGCCCAAAGGCGACATTGTCGTAAATGCTCATCGCAAAGGGATTGGGTTGCTGGAACACCATGCCGATGTAGCGGCGCACGACCACCGGATCCACGGTGCTCCCGTAAACATCCTGGCCGTGGAAATGCACATTGCCCTCGAAACGAAAACCCTGCACCAGATCGTTCATGCGGTTGAGGCTGCGCAGCACCGTGCTCTTTCCGCAACCCGAAGGGCCGATAAATCCGGTGATTTGGCCTTTCTGGATCGGAATGTGGCTATCTCTGACGGCTAGAAAATCCCCGTAATAAACTTTGTCCAGTTTGCAGTCTATGACCACTTTGGTTTGTGCCTCACTCGCAGTCACCTTGCCTCCGGCGCTAAAATTCGCTGACATTGTCGATTTCCTCCAAACGTTAAACTTTTTTACGCCCCAACACCCGGGCAAGAATATTGAACAGCAGCACCATCAATACCAGCACCAGGGAAGCGGTCCATGCCAGCTCGATCTGGTTGTCATAAGGCATGCCGGAGAAGTTGTAGATCAACACGGACAGTGAAGCGATGGGGGTCATCAGATCCGCCTTGCCGTTTTCGACGAACCAATAGCTGCTGAACAAGGCGGTGAACAGCAGCGGCGCAGTCTCCCCGGCGGCACGGGCGACCGCCAGCATGACGCCGGTCAATACACCCGGAAGCGCCGTTGGAAAAACGATCTTCCAGATGACTTGGCTACGGGTGCAGCCCATTCCGTAGGCGGCGTTCTTCATCGGGACAGGCACCATCTGCATGGCTTCTTCAGCCGTCAGCACGACCGTGGGAAGCATCAGCAGCGCCAAGGCCACCCCGGCTGCCGGTGCCGAGTAGGTGCCGGTCATCTTCACCACGACCGCATAGGCGAACACACCGGCCAAAATTGAAGGCAATCCGGTCAAGGTCTTGGCACAGAATCGCGCGGCATAAGCCACTTTGCCATTGGGCTCCAGTTCCGCAAGGAAAATGGCCGCCAGAATGCCGAAGGGGATGCTAATGAGCCCGCCCAGCCCCACGGTCACCAGCGTCCCCACGATGGCGTTGCCAAAACCGCCGCCTTCCTCGAACCCCGCCGGCGGCAGTTCGGTGAAAACCTCCAGGCTCAAGCGGTGCCCGCCGCGCACGATCAGCCCGTATAGCACTGAGAACAGCGGAATGCTGGCGATGATGGCCGCGATCCATGCCACCGGCTTAACACTGTGCTGAACAGGCCACGGGGCTCCAATAACGAACGCTGCAGAAAAGGCGCGTCGGCAGACGATCCCTTGTTCGAAAAGACAGGTTCTTGCGAACTCATTTGCCGACCCTCATTTGTGAGGAAGTAAGTGACATGATGGTCGTGCCGAGCATATTCACTGCCAAGGTGATCAGCAGCAGCACCAAGGCGGCGTACATCAGAACCGGCACCTCGCGCTCACCGGCCTCGGGAAAGTTAAGCGCCAACAATGCGGCGAGCGTATTGCCCGGGGAAAACAGCGACAGGCTGAGTTGGTTGGAATTGCCGACCAGCATGGCCAAGGCCATCGTCTCCCCGAGCGCCCGGCCAAAGCCTAAGACGAGGGCACCGAAAATACCCGTCGAGGCGGTGGGCAGCATGACCTTCAGTATCGTCTCCCAGCGGGTCGCGCCCAGACCGAACGCCGCCTCCTTGATGCGATAAGGAACCTGCCTCAGGGCATCCTGCGACACGGCGGCGATGGTCGGCAGGATCATGATCGCCAACACCAAAGCCGCCGGCAGCATTCCCGGTCCGCTCAGCGTCGTGCTGAAAAATGGAATCCACCCGAATTCCGCATTCAGCCAGTCGGCAATCGGGCGGATGAAGGGCACCACGATAAAAATGCCCCAAAAGCCGTAGACGACGCTGGGAATCGCTGCGAGCAATTCGACGATGGTCCGGAAAATGACCGCAAGACGGGCGGGAAGAAAATCCTGGGTCAGGAAAATCGCCATCGAGACACCGAAAAAACCACCGATGACCAAGGCCAGGATCGAGCTATAAAGTGTGCCCCAAATTTCCGGCAGAATTCCGAATGTCTGCTTATTGACATCCCAAGTGGTGCCCGTCAGAAAGCCGAGACGATATTCAGCTATGGCGGGCAAAGCTTTGATGCCGATTATTCCGACGAGTAGCCCGACCACGGCGAGAATAAACCAAGCGCAAACCTTGGCCAGCCCCCTAAACGAGCGGTCAAGCAGGTAATCAGCCCGCGATGGCGGACCCGAGATTTGTTCCCCGGCGACAGCCTCTTCAAATGCATTCATGGCGCTATCGCTATTGAATTTTATTGACTGCGGCGCGGACGGCCGTAACGACGTTTTCAGGCAGCGGGATGTAGCCCATTTTGCCGCTCATCTTCTGTCCTTCGGTCAGGCCGTACTCGACCACTTCACGCAGGATCTTGGCCTTCTCAGGAGAGGCATTCTGTTGGTAGAACAGCATCCAAGTGAAGGTCGCAATCGGATAAGATTTCTCGCCCTCAGGGTCGAGCACCCAGGCAATCAGGTTTTCCGGAAGTTGCGCAGTGGCCAACGCCGCCTCGCCACCCTCCGCACCCGGACGCACGAACTTGCCGGCCTTGTTTTGCAGATCGGCCATCTCGACCTTGGCACCCAAGGCGTAGGCGTATTCGATGTAGCCGATGGCACCGGGGGTTTGCTTGACGGTGGCGGTGACGCCGTCGTTCTTCGGCGAGGCGACGAATTTGTCGCTGCCCGGCCAGTTCACGGTCGTGCCCGCGCCGGGGCCATTCTTCCAGTCCGGGCTGATCGCGCTGAGGTGGCTGGTGAACACAAAAGTCGTGCCGCTGCTGTCGGCCCGGCGCACCACGGTGATGGCTAGATCCGGCAACTTCAGGCTGGGATTGGCGGCCTGGATGCGGGGATCGTTCCAATTGGTGATTTTGCCTAGGAAAATGTCCGGATAAACGTCACGCGGCAGCTTCAAGCCCTTCGGGTTGCCGGGCAGGTTGTAAGTGACCACGATCTCGCCGGCGGTCATCGGCAACAGCACGACGCCGCCTTGGACTTTGGCGATCTCCTCGGGTTTCATGGCCGCGTCGCTGGCCGCAAAGTCAACCGTGTGGTTGATGAAGTCCAAGATGCCCGCACCGGAGCCTTTGGCCTGATAGTCGATATTGGCGTTCGGGTGATTTTTGCTGAAGTTTTTGAACCAGGCGGAGTACAGCGGAAATGGGAAGCTGGCCCCGGAACCCGTCAACCTCAATTTTTCCTCCGCAGACGCGGGGCTAAGGAAAAACAAGAGGAAAACACCGAGCATGGATGCGATAAAACCGAGCTTTTTCACTGAATGACCCTCGTTTGCGGAAAAAATGGAATAATAAGATTGTCCTTAGTCTATTATACGCCGACCACATTACAGAGAGGTTACATGGCGAAGGCTTATGGATTTTGCGGATTTCCGCACCCTGCAATATTGCTGCAATATTGCAATGATAAATTCAAAAAAACCGTCGGACACAAAATTTCGGCGCGATTAAGGATGCCTCCTCGCCCGGCCTTCTTGCGCATTCTATCTATTTTCCATCCACACAATTTGGCGTTTGGCACTATTTTGATCTTTAGGAATCTCTGAACAAGCTGATTCCATTCATGGTTCGACAGGTTCACCACGAACGGAATCAACAATCTACCGTTCGCCCTGGGCTTGTCGAAGAATTTGATCAGAGATTCCTTCAAAGAGGCCGCAGGGTGCCTAGGGCGGGACTCGGCGGTTTGCCAGCGCCAACCCATCCACACTTGGCGGGCGGGCTTTGCGGCTGTCGTGTTTGGCCAAGAAAAATCTGAGGAGACTTCCATGACCACCAAAGCATCGAAAGCAAGCCCAATGCCTGCCACCGAGCATGAACATACGCGGATCGGAACCAGCGCCGATGCACTGAAAGCCGCCTTCCTGGACAACCTCAACTACGCCGTGGGGCGCCCGTTGGATGTTTCCGCGCCCGAGGATCGCTACCAAGCCCTCGCGTTCTCGGTGCGCGACCGCATCATGCAGCTCTGGGTGAAGCAGGTCGAGCGCTGCAACACACCCGATGTCCGGCAGGTTTCCTACCTGTCGGCCGAGTTTCTGGTCGGGCCGCACCTGGGCAACGAGCTGCTGAACCTCGGCATAACCGAGAACGCCCGCCAGGCGATGGAAGATCTGGGCCTGGATCTCGAGCAATTCATCGGGCTGGAGGAGGAGCCGGGGCTGGGCAACGGCGGGCTGGGCAGGCTGGCCGCTTGTTATCTGGACTCGCTGGCGACTTTGGGATATCCGTCCATAGGCTACGGCATCCGCTACGAGTTCGGCATCTTCGACCAGATCGTCAAGGACGGCTGGCAAGTCGAGATCACCGACAAGTGGCTGCATTACGGCAATGTCTGGGAGGTGGCCCGCCCACTGTTCGCCGAAGTGGTCAAGCTGGGCGGACACACCGAGCCTTACACTGACGAGCAAGGACAGTATCGTGTGCGCTGGGTGCCTGGCCGGGTCGTGGTCGGCGTCCCCTACGACACCCCGGTGCTCGGCTACCGCGTCGATACTTGCTCCTTGTTGCGCCTGTGGAGCGCCGAGGCGGCCCAATCCTTCGACTTCGCCGATTTCAACCGGGGCGATTATTACGGGGCGGTGGAGGATAAGGTCTATTCGGAAAACATTTCCAAAGTCCTCTACCCCAACGACGAGCAGATGCAGGGCAAGCAACTGCGCCTGGAGCAGCAATATTTCTTCGTGGCCTGCTCGATCAAGGACATGCTGCGCCTGTGCGAACGCAAGGGCCTGCCGCTGGAACGCTTCCATGAAATGTTCTGCATCCAGTTGAACGACACCCACCCTGCCGTCGCCATCGCCGAACTGATGCGGCAGTTGATCGACAAGCACACGATGCCTTGGGAGCAAGCCTGGGAGATCACCAAAAAGTCGTTCTCCTACACCAACCACACCCTGCTGCCCGAGGCCTTGGAAAAGTGGCCGCTGCCCTTGTTCGCCGCTGTGCTGCCGCGCCACATCGAGATCATCTACGAGATCAACCGCCGCTTCCTGGAGGAGGTTCGCCTGAAGTTTCCGGGCGACGACGGAAAAGTCGCCAGCCTGTCGATCATCGACGAAAACGGCGAACGGTATGTGCGCATGGCCAATCTGGCGGTGATCGGCAGCCACGCGGTCAACGGTGTCGCCGAACTCCATTCCGAACTGGTGAAAAGCCAGTTGTTTGCGGACTTTTACGCCATGGCGCCGGACAGCTTCCACAACGTGACCAACGGCGTGACGCCCCGGCGCTTCGTCGCATTGAGCAATCCGGGGCTGGCGCAGCCTGATCGACGCCAAGATCGGCGAGGGCTGGCTCTCGGATCTGTATCGCCTCAAGGAACTCGAAGCCCACGTCGGCGACGCCGGCTTCCAGCAAGCCTGGGCCACCGTGAAGCTCGACAACAAGACACGGCTGGCGAAGATCATTCGGGATCGCACAGGCATCGTCGTCGATCCGGCATCGCTATTCGACATCCAGGTCAAGCGCATCCACGAGTACAAGCGCCAGCATTTGAATGTGCTCAACATCATCACCTTGTACCACCGCCTCAAAACCGACCCTTCGCTTTCCATCAATCCGAGGACGTTCATCTTCGGCGGCAAAGCGGCCCCCGGCTATTTCATGGCCAAGCTGATCATCAAGCTGATCAACTCGGTGGGCGAGGTCGTCAACGGCGACCCGGCGGTCCGGGATCTGATCAGGGTCGCCTTCCTGCCCGACTACAACGTCAAGCACGCCCAGAACATCTACCCCGCCGCCGACCTGTCCGAGCAGATCTCGACCGCCGGCAAGGAGGCCTCGGGAACCGGCAACATGAAATTTTCGATGAATGGCGCGTTGACCATCGGCACGCTGGACGGGGCCAACGTCGAGATACGCGAGGAAGTGGGCGCGGAGAACTTTTTCCTGTTCGGCCTGACCGCCGACCAAGTCGCCAAGGTGAAAGCCGAAAGCCACCGGCCCGCCGATTATTATCACGCCGACCCGGAACTCAAAGAAACCATCGACCTCATCGACAGTGGCTTGTTTTCTCGTGGCGACACCGAGCTGTTCCGCCCACTGACCAACCATTTGCTGCACCACGACGAATACTTGCTGATGGCGGATTACCGCGCTTATGTGGACTGCCAGCAGGAAGTCGACCGGGCTTACAGCGACCCCGCGCACTGGACGCGCATGTCGATCCTGAATGTCGCGCGCATGGGCAAATTCTCGTCCGACCGCGCGATCCGGGAGTACGCCGAGCATATCTGGCACCTGGATCCCCTGCGCGGGGCCGCATAGCGGCAGGGTTTGCCGGTTCGATCCCTTGCCCCGTCCATTTCACATAGCGCCGTTTTTTAAACTTGAAGGAGATTTTAATGCCTGCCAATAATACCCAACCCCTTACGGTGGCCGCTGGCTTGGGCGCGTTCGGCCCCGCCCGATCCACAGTCGAAGGCGCTCCGCTCGGCGCGGAGGAGATGGGCAAGACCCATGCCTTCTGGCGGGCCTGCAACTACCTGGCCTTGGGGATGATCTACCTGCGCGACAACCCTTTATTGAAAGAACCGCTCAAGCCGGAACACATCAAGAACCGCCTGCTAGGCCATTGGGGTGCCAGCCCGGCGCTGTCCTTCGCCTACACCCATATGAACCGGGTGATCAAAAAATACGATGTCAACGCGATTTTCATGGCCGGTCCCGGCCATGGCGCACCGGGTGTGCTGGCCCCGGTCTACCTGGAAGGCTCGTACTCGGACGTTTACCCGGAAAAAAGCCTGGACGGGGAAGGCTTGCTGGCGTTCTTCAAGCAATTCTCCTTCCCCGGCGGCATCGGCAGCCATTGCACACCGGAGACCCCCGGATCCATCCACGAGGGCGGCGAGTTGGGCTATGTGCTGTCACACGCCTGCGGCGCGGCCTTTGACAACCCGGATTTGATTGTCGCCGCCGTGGTCGGCGATGGCGAGGCCGAGACCGGCCCCCTGGCGACCTCCTGGCACATCAGCAAATTCCTCAACCCCGTCCGCGACGGCGCGGTGCTGCCGATCCTGAACCTGAACGGCTACAAGATCAACAACCCCACCCTGCTGGCCCGCATCAGCCATGAAGAATTGGAAGCCCTTTTCAAGGGCTACGGCTGGACGCCTTATTTCGTCGAGGGCTCGGATCCCGAGACCATGCACCAAGCGATGGCTGCGACTTTGGACAGGGCCGTCGCCGAGATCCGCGCCGCGCAACAGGAAGCCCGCGAGACCGGGGTCGTGAAACGCCCGCGCTGGCCGATGGTCGTGCTGCGCACACCCAAAGGCTGGGGCGCTCCCGGCGAAATCGACGGCCACAAGGTCGAGGGCTTCTGGCGGGCGCACCAGGTGCCGGTGGCGGACGTGCAGAAAAACCCCGCCCATCTGAAGCTGTTGGAAGACTGGATGCGCAGCTACCAGCCTGACGAGTTGTTCGATGCCGATGGCGCACCGGTGGCCGAAATCCTGGCGTTGGCTCCCACCGGCACCCGCCGCATGGGCGCGAACCCCCTCGCCAACGGCGGGCATTTGAAAAAGGCCCTGCGCATGCCGGACTTCCGTGAGTACGGGATCAAGATCGACAAGCCCGGCCAGATCGAGGCGGAGAACACCCCGCCACTGGGTCGGCTGCTGCGCGATGTGATGAAGCACAATATGGACAATTTCCGCGTGTTCGGCCCGGATGAGAACACTTCCAACAAGCTGGGCGCGGTGTACGAGGTTGCCAAGAAATTCTGGATCGCCGAATACTTTCCCGAGGACAGCGACGGCACCGAGCTGGCGGTGGATGGGCGGGTCATGGAGATGCTCAGCGAGCATACCATGGAGGGCATGTTGGAAGGCTATCTGCTGACCGGGCGGCACGGCTTCTTCTCGACCTACGAAGCCTTCGTCCATGTCATCGACTCCATGTTCAACCAGCATGCCAAATGGTTGGCGATCTGCAACCAACTGTCTTGGCGCGAGGAGATCGCATCGCTGAACCTGCTCATCACTTCCACCGTCTGGCGGCAGGATCACAACGGCTTCACCCACCAAGACCCCGGCTTCCTCGACGTGGTGGTGAACAAGAGCGCCAGCGTCACCCGCATCTATCTCCCGCCGGATGTGAACAGCCTGCTCTCCGTGGCAAACCATTGCCTGAGCAGCGAGAATTACATCAACGTGATTGTCAGCGACAAGCAGAACCATCTCCAGTACATGGACATGGAGTCTGCGATAACGCACTGCACGAAAGGCATTGGCCTCTGGGACTGGGCCAGCAACGACCAGGGTCAGGAACCCGACGTGGTGATGGCTTCGGCGGGCGACATCCCGACCAAGGAGGCGCTGGCCGCGACGGCGATGCTGCGCGAGGAGTTCCCGGATCTCAAGATCCGCTTCGTCAACATCGTGGATCTGTTCAAGCTGCAACCGGAGTCGGAACATCCGCACGGACTCAGCGACAAGGACTTCGACAGCCTGTTCACGCTGGACAAGCCGATCATCTTCAACTTCCACGGCTACCCTTGGCTGATCCACCGCCTCGCCTATCGCCGCAACAACCACAAGAACCTGCATGTGCGCGGCTACAAGGAGAAGGGCAACATCAACACGCCCTTGGAATTGGCGATCAACAACCAGATCGACCGCTTCAGCTTGGCGATAGACGTGATCGACCGTGTGCCTAGGCTAAAAGTGGCCGGCGCCCATGCCAAGGAGAAGTTCAGGAACCGGCAAATCGCCTGCCGCCATTATGCCTACGAACACGGCATCGACCTGCCGGAAGCCGCCAACTGGCGCTGGCCTTACTAGAGCTATCAATTAAAGGCGGGCGGTTGTTCCGGCAAGGATCCCACTCTGGGCCATCCTGAGCTGCTTTCGCATTCGATGGGTTGAATCATGCCACTGGAACACAATATCATCGCCGTAGTAAACGCAGGCTCCGCCACCCTGAAGTTTTCCTTGCTTGGGGCCAAGGATGATGTGGTCTTGCGCGCTTTGATCGAACGCCTCGGCAGAATCCAGGAAGAACATCCGCGAGCCTTGATCACCGACGCCCAAGGAAACCCCTTGTTTGACGGGATGATTCCCGCGCTGAACCATGGGGACGCGCTTTCGTGGCTGTTCAACTGGTTACAACATGGACAGCCCACCCTTAGACCCGTCGCGGTCGGACACCGAATCGTGCATGGCGGGGACGTCCTCTCGAAGCCTGTCCGCGTGACACCCGAGGTCATAGGGCAGATCGAATCCCTGGTTTCTCTTGCGCCATTGCACCAGCCCCACAACTTGGCGCCCATCCGCTTCGTGGCCAAACGCTTCCCGGATTTGCCCCAGGTGGCTTGCTTTGACACGGCCTTTCACGCCACCCAGTCGAAAATCGAAAGGATGTTCGCGCTACCGCGCTCTTGGACTGCGAAGGGGATCAAGCGCTACGGGTTCCATGGCCTGTCCTATGAATACATCGCCGCCCGTTTGCCTGAAGTCGACGGAAGAGCCGCCTCGGGGCGCACCGTCGTCTGCCACCTGGGCAACGGGGCAAGCTTGTGTGCCATCCGCGAAGGCCGTAGCGTGGCCACCACCATGGCGTTTACCGCCTTGGAAGGGCTGCCCATGGGAACGCGTTGCGGTTCGATTGACCCCGGCGTGCTCCTGCATCTTCTGGATCGTGAAAAAATGCCAGTGAAAGAACTGTCGGATCTGCTTTATGACCAATCGGGGCTTTTGGGCATTTCCGGGTTCAGCTCCGACATGCGCGATCTGTTGGCCGACCCAAGCACTGAAGCCTCCGAGGCCGTGGAGTATTTCTGCTACCGTGTTGCCCGGGCGATTGGATCGCTGGCCGCCGCGCTTGGGGGGCTTGATGCCTTGGTCTTTACGGGCGGCATCGGTGAGCATGCCGCAACTGTGCGGGCCCGTGTCTGCGAACAGAGCCGCTGGCTTGGAATCGTCATCGATCAGGATGCCAATGCCGAAAACCGCACAATCCTTCACGCTACCGATAGTCTGGCACATGTGCTGGTCATCCCCGCCAATGAGGAAAGGATGATCGCAACCCATGTGCGAGAGGTGCTGGAGTTGGGCTAATCAGAAATGGCGGCGGACAGGAAAACAGTCCGCTTATCTGAACTACGAATTCGTAAGCTTGTATCAAAACACCCATGATCAAAAGGATTGTGCCTCATCGAAGGCCGATGCCAAGACCTCGCGATCACGGCACTCCAGGCGCAATCATGCGAAATGACTTAGGGGTTTACATCGCCACCTCGGTTCGGGATGCCGCCTTGTCGGCCACACTGCTATCCAGGAAAGCCCTGTTTTATTCGGCTGGGACAGACGTAGCCTTGGATCGCCCAGCGCATGTCCGGGCGGGTTCCAGTTTGGCCTGGTTCGGGAACCGGATTGCGGTCATCCAGGATGACGCCAACTTTGTCGCATTGATCGACCCCAAAACAGGGCAGGTTGATTCGTTACCTCTGCCCGCAGGCAAAGGCGGGCTGCGCCAATTCGACGATCTACGTGGCAACAAGCCCTTCAAGCTTGATCTGGAAGCCTGCTTCAGCGTACCTCTGGCCGACGGCGAGATCCTAGTGGCCCTGGGTTCGGGGTCTAGCGAGCTTCGCGAAACCGTGGCTGTCATCGACTCGGCAGGAGTTGCCCAACTGTATCAAGCCAGCGGCCTGTACGACCGCCTGCGCTCCGAAAAGGCGTTCAGCGGCGGCGAATTGAACGTGGAAGGCGCGGTGTGCGTCGATGGAAAGGTGCTGCTGTTCAACCGTGGCAATGGCGCTTGGCGTCACGGCGAACCCCCTAGGAACGCGAGCTGTGAAATCCTGTGGCCGGAGTTTGATGCCTATTTGCGAGGGGCCACGGCGCAACAACCCCCGGCTATACGGCATATTGTGCAATACGATCTCGGCGAACTTCGCGGCTCGCCCCTCACCTTCACAGATGTGGCCGCCACAGCATCCGGCCTGTTATATACGGCCGCTGCGGAAGATTCCCCGGACGCGATGACTGACGGCGTCGTGACCGGTTCGGTGATTGGGGTTTTCGATGATTCCAAAGGCTGCCACTGGATCGAATTGCGGAATACGGACGGCAGCTTGATCGCAGAGAAGATCGAAGGGCTGTGCTCCGCCCGCGACAGGGAAGGGCTAATTTATGTGGTGGTGGACGCGGACGACCCGAACCGGCCCTCGACCCTCTGTGAGGTGGCCCTTGAAGGCCCCTGGTTTTGCCTCCCCCCAAGAGCTTTAATGAAAAAATTATGACACTTGAAACCACTCCAGGACTCAGCCATCCCCTGGGCGCGACGGTTGGCGCGCAGGGGGTTAATTTCAGCGTGTTCTCCAAGAATGCCGAGCGGGTGGAACTGCTGTTATTTGACCGAGCCGAAGACGCGACACCGACGCGCGCCATCACGCTGGATCCCCGCTCGCATCGGACTTACCACTATTGGCATGTCTTGGTGCCCGATGTCAAACCGGGCCAGCTTTACGCCTACCGCGTCCATGGGCCTTTCGATCCGGCGCGCGGCATGCGTTTCGACGCGAACAAGCTACTGCTCGATCCTTACGGCAAGGCGGTCGCCGTGCCTAAAACTTACAGTCGCGAAGCGGCATCGCAAACCGGCGACAATGCGGCCTGGGCGATGAAAAGCGTCATCGCGGATTGCGGCGGCTATGACTGGGAGGATGATCAACCGCCCCGGCATCCGTTCTCGCGGACACTCATTTACGAAATGCATGTGGGCGGCTTCACCCGCCATCCCAGTTCCGGTGTCGCTACGGAAAAGCGCGGCACCTATGCCGGCCTGGTTGAAAAGATTCCTTATCTTCAGCAGCTCGGCGTGACGGCGGTGGAATTGCTGCCGGTGTTCCATTTCGACCCGCAGGACGCGCCCAAGGGCAAAGTCAATTACTGGGGCTACGCGCCGCTTTCCTTCTTCGCCCCCCACCCGGCCTACAGTTCAGACCCCGATCCCTTGGGTGTGCTGGACGAGTTTCGCGACCTGGTCAAAGCCCTGCACCGGGCCGGCATCGAGATCATTTTGGATGTCGTCTTCAACCACACGACGGAAGGCGACGAGCGCGGTCCGACTTTGTGTTTCCGGGGCTTCGAGAACAGCGCCTACTATTTGCTGGAGAAAGACCAGGCCCGCTACGTCAACTACAGCGGCACCGGCAACACCTTCAACGCGCGCCGTCCCGCTGCCCGCCGCTTGATACTGGACAGCCTGCGCTATTGGACCTGCGAAATGCATATCGACGGGTTCCGCTTCGACTTGGCTTCGATCCTCGGCCGGGACGATACCGGACATCCGCAGGCCAACCCTTCCCTGCTTTGGGATATCGAGTCCGATCCCATTCTGGCCGGCTCGAAGCTGATCGCAGAAGCCTGGGACGCGGGCGGCCTCTACCAGGTCGGCAGCTTCATCGGCGACAGTTGGAAGGAATGGAACGGCTGCTTCCGCGACGACGTGCGCGCGTTCTTTCGCGGTGAATCCGGCTCGGTCGGCCGCTTCGCCAGCCGCTTGCTGGGCAGCCCTGACATTTACGGCCATGAGGAGCGGGAGGCGGAGCAAAGCATCAATTTTATCACCTGCCATGACGGCTTCACGCTGAACGACCTCGTTTCCTACGACCGCAAGCACAACGAGGACAACGGCGAGGACAACCGCGACGGGCAGGACGACAACCATAGCTGGAATTGCGGGTTGGAAGGCCCGACCGATGACCCGGCGGTGGAAAGCTTGCGCAACCGCCAGGTTAAAAACCTGCTGACGACGACCCTGCTTGCCTACGGCGTGCCGATGATGCTGATGGGCGACGAGATCAGGCGCAGCCAAGGCGGCAACAACAACGGTTATTGCCAGGATAACGAAACCAGTTGGTTCGACTGGCGCTTGCTGGAAAAACACGCCGGGCTGCTCCGGTTTGTGCGGCAACTTACCGCCCGCCGTGTCCAGCGAAACGTTGAAACCGAACGGTTAAGGCTGACCCTGAACCAAGTACTCAGTCAAACCAAAATCGAATGGCACGGGGTGAAGCTGAACCAGCCCGATTGGGGCGGAGATTCCCACAGCCTCGCCTTGGCCACCCAGGATCTCGTCGACGGGCTGCGCGTCCATATCCTGTTCAATGCGTATTGGGCACCGCTGGACTTCGAGCTTCCGCCGCCGACCGGACATGGCGGAAACGCTTGGCACCGCTGGATCGACACCGCGCTGGACTCCCCCGACGATATTGTCGACCTCGCCGAGGCACCGCCGGTGAACGCCCGAACTTATCGGGCGGAGGCGCGCTCGGTGGTCGTGTTGTTTGTTCCGTTGACCTGAGACAGCAGATTCAGCCCAATGACTTTCATGTTTAATCTCTCGCTATTGAGGCGTTGAGGTCAAGCGCTTTTGCAGAGCGTTTTAATGGAATGGATTCAGGTTGGTTGCGCCCGTGCCGCCGAGGACTTGAGGAAGAGCGTTAATATGCCGCAAGCCAAATGGCCCCATAGCGCCGAAAATTCACAGCGAGTACCCAGGTGGAACGGATTCGGTTCGGAAGCGGTTTTATCGCGCAGAACGCTATCCGGGTGGATCATAGATCTTAGGCCGGGTTCAATCCAAGCTGAAGCGCCTTGATCTGGTTACCCAGGCCGAACTATCCACCCGCTTGGCCGGGCGTGCCTGCCTGTGGGCAGGCTATCCGCTTGTCTTATATGGAAAATCCCTATTCGAATCTGATGTTACGCACAGTGGCTGACACAGGCATAGAATGGCCTGTGTTGACTGGGTTGATGTGAAGCGAGAGCCATGAAAAATCCTCTGTTGGAGTTGTGCAGCGATTATCTGATCAGTTCGTTCGCGCTGATCACCGCGACCGGGCTGTCCCGGCTGTTGGACAACGCGTTCAGCCATGGCCAGATCACCCGGTTCCTGTCGGGGGCGGACTACACCCCCCGCGACCTGTGGGCGCTGGTGAAGCCGACCGTCCGCGCCGTCGAGCCGGACGACGCGGCGCTGATCTTCGACGACACCATCGAGGAAAAGCCCCACAGCGACGAAAACGAAATCATCGCCTGGCACTTCGACCACTGCGTCAACCGCACGGCCAAGGGCGTGAACATCCTCAACTGCCTGTGCCACGCGGGCGGCGTCAGCATCCCGGTGGCGTTCGAGATCGTCCGTAAAGACTTGTAATATTGCGAGGTGGCAACCCGCAAGCTCAAGCGCCACAGCGCCATCACCAAGAACGTGCACCTGCGGCAGATGCTGCGGGTGTGCCAGCAAAACCAACTGCGCTACCGCTACGTGCTGGCCGACAACTGGTTCTCGTCCAAGGAAAACATGGCCTTCATCAAAACCGAACTGGAAAAGGACTTCGCCATGGCCCTCAAAAGCAACCGTACCGTGGCATTGACCCTGGAAGACAAGCGCCAAGGGGCGTTGGTGCATAAATAATTTGGAGCTTGCATGATCCCTTACCCAATAGGCTCAGGACAAAGCTTGCCCTGCCCGGACCGACACCGGCATGCCGAGGTAGGCCATGGCATTGAGCGCGGCGACGCGCACATGGACCTCTGTCACTTGGCCCTCAAAAATGCGGGAGGCCAATCCGGGGCCGAACAACTGCTTCAGGCGGTACATGCCATTTTCGGCGATGCTGCGGCGGTGATAATTGACCGCTTGCTTCCAACCGGCCAAGCCCTTCTCCGCGATGGCCTCCAAGGCCTGGGTGCGGGGATGGCCCGCCTCCCAAGGAACGGCATTTTCTCTCGGCGGGATGGCCGCCTTCGCGTCCCGCTCCATCGCCGCGTCGTACACGTCGCGGGTGTCACAGGCACCGTCGGCGTCGACCTGGCCGATCTCCCCCTCGGCCTGTCCGAGCAAACCCGCGAAGACCCCGGCATCCGTCCGCTCCACGGTGGCGACCTCCACGGCGACCACGTCCTTCACGTCCGCATCAAGGCCCAGATGGACCTTGCGCCAAGTCCGCCGCTTGCCAACCCCGTGCTGGCGCACTTTCCACTCGCCCTCGCCGAAAATCTTCAAGCCGGTGGAATCGGCCACCAGATGGACCGGGCCGGTGCGTGGACGGCGCGGGATCTCGGCCCGCAAGCCCCGGGCGCGGCGCGACATCTGGGCATGGTCGGGGACGGGCGGGTCCCGACCCGTCAACCCGGCCAGCGAGCGGGCCAGCCCTTCCGCCGCCCGGCAGGGCAGGTGGAACACCGCCTTCAGGGTCGGCAGCGTCTGAATGGCCGCATCCGAGTAAGTGAAAGGCGCCCCGCGTTTGCCGTTGTGGGCAGCCCGCCAATGTCCGCGCAGGAACTCGTCGTCGAACCACACCGTCAGGCTGCCCCGCCGCACCGACGCACGGTCATGCTCCGGCCAATTCGTGACCCGATACTGCGCCTTTTTGACCGGTTCCGCTTTTGCGATCAACTCTGTTCAGGGATGAAAATCAGACTAGAAGGGGGTCTCTTACGATTTGGAATAAAAATCGTAAGTCCAAGCTTGCATGGCGCGTACCGAATCGACAGTGTTTCCGCGTCTCGGAAACGCCAGGCTTCGGCAATCAGCAGTATTTGCCCTATGCTGAAGCCGTTGACATCATTCCTGTGGCTGCATCGCGCATTTTGGCATTCAGAATGACCAGAAGCTTGCGGGCGACGGCAATCATGGCCTGCATGGGCTTTTTGCCGTTCTGACGCAACCGATCATAGAAAGCTTTCAGCTCACTGTTGTATCGGCTGGCAGATAGGGCCGCCATGTAGAGGGCATCCCGAATCTCGACCCGTCCGGCCCGTGTGCGGCGGTAACCTTTTCTCTTGCCGCTGTCGCGGGGAAATGGGGCCAGTCCGGCCATTGATGCGGCCTGTTTGCCATTGAGCGTTCCGAGCTCGGGCATGGCTGCCAGTAGCCGAACCGCGGTAACGACACCGACGCCCTTTACGGTAGTCAGAACTTCAAGCTTCGCCATCAGGGCGGATGACTGTTCCAGAACCGTCTTGATGGTGGCCTCCGCACGGGCGATTTCTTGGTCGAGGCAGGCAATGATCGCTTCAAAGCTCGAACGCAAGTCGGCGTTGTCGGGTGATTGAAGCCGGTTGCTTTCCTGTGTGCGCTGTTTAACCAGATCGTCCCGTCGCCGATTCCATTGCCTGAGCGGCTTAATCTCCTCCGGCTCTGGCAGATGGAAAGGTTGAAGCCATTCCTGGTTGATTGCGGCGTAGTCGGCCAGGGCTTTCGCATCAATGACATCCGTCTTGGCGTAAATGCCAACGCTCTCCATGAAAGCTCGAACACGGCGTGCCGAAGCCCGATAGACAGTGTGGCCAGCCGCCAATGCTTGCGTGATGATTTCCATCTCGTGGCCGCCGGTCGCTTCGAGCACAAGGGATGGTGTCAGGATGCTGGTCAAGAAACGCACCAATTGACGCCGGTTTATTGCCCACGGTCAGAACGGTTTGAGATGCTGCGAGGTAAACCAATAGGTCAGCTTTTCCAACATCAACGCCCACCCACGGGACGGGAGAGGATAAGTCGGCAGAATGGGAAATCTTGCACATGAGACAATCTCCATAACATGAGGGACTTACGATTATCTGCGGGCGTGTGATAGCCCAATCAACTCTTCAAGTGGCACGGTGAAGGCAACCAGACGACCATGATCGCAACGGGTGTGAAAACCCAAAAGGGGGACGGTCCGTCAGGTGCCGCCGGAGGTGGTGTTGCAACACCACCTCCGGCTTTTTCACCGACCGTCTTGCAACGGCGTGTACGTTATATCTCAGTTCAAACAGATAATAGGGGTGGCTTTCGACATCAATGTATATCAGTGGTTTACTGAACTCCATGATAGCTGAACATGGCATTTATGCACCAACGCCGCGCCAAGGCCGTTTTGTCCGCGTGGACGCGCTGCCGCTGGAGGCGGACACCGTTCTGCAAGTCTACATCAAGGGGCTTCCCTACAGTGGACCCCTCAGTCAAGACAGTTTTAGGGCGAATTTAAGATGGTAAGCCAACACTTGCAGCGGAACGGCGCTGCCCCGATTTGGCTTCTGTTTCCGTGCGAGAGGTTTCCTTCTCGCTGAATTTGTCTACGATCTTGGCTCCCCCGCCACTGGCTGTCCGGTAAACCTCGTCTGGTGTCAAGTAATCCAAGGACTGGTGAAACCGTTCCGAGTTGTGGAACTCGAAGTAGTCCGCCAAACCCAGCAGCAACTCGGGCACACTGGTGTGGCCTTTCAGGTACACGTCCTCGTACTTGACGCTGCGCCAGAGACGCTCCACAAAGATGTTGTCCAACGCCCGGCCCCTTCCGTCCATGCTGATGGCAATGCCTCGCCGCTTGAGTGCCCCGGCGAACGCCACCGACGTGAACTGGCAACCCTGGTCGCTATTGAAGATTTCAGGGAGGCCATGGGTCTGCAAGGCCTGCTCCAGGCAATCGACGCAGAACCCGCTGTCCAGCGTGTTCGATACCCGCCAAGCCAGCACCTTGCGCGAACACCAGTCGATGATTGCCACCAAGTACACAAACCCCCGCGCCAGCCGGACGTAGGGGTGAGTAGGCCGGGGGGAGTCGCACCCCCAGCCCCTCGCAGATCCGGACGTGAACCTCTCGATTCATCCGGCTCCCATCATCCAGCCGCCGGGGCAAACCCCGCCTCCCAATGCACAAACGCCCTCGGCGACGCCACGGCCATCTGGCCTAGCGCCCGCACGGCCCGCGTCTTGCGCCGGGCCAGGTGTTTGTACTTCCGCATCAGCCAACGCGCCAGGTAGTCGTCCATGTGCCGCCAGACAGGGGCCATGGCCGATCCATAGAACCGTCCGTAATATTGCTTCCATCCACGCAGCACCGGGTTGAACATCAAGGAGAGGTCGCCCAGCGCCCTGTCGTTTTGCAATTGCAGGTGCCATCCCCGGATGGTCTGCCGCATCGCCTTGAGGGCGTCGCGGCTGACCGCAGGCGAGAAGTTCACATAGACCCGTCCATACCTGTCCACCGCCTTGCGCGGGCGGAACGTATAGCCAAGGAAGGTGAACGCCGTCACCGGATAGTCGCCCCGCCGGTTGATGTCCTTGCAGTAGACGATCCGCGTCTTGGCCGGGTGCAGTTCCAAGCCACACTGGTGGAAACGCTCGCCGATTCTGCGCAACGCAAACTCGGCTTGCGCCAATGATTTGCAATGGATCAGGCCGTCGTCGGCATAGCGGCAAAACCGCACGCTCCGCAGATGCTCGCTAACCCAGCGGTCGAAGGCGTAATGCAGAAACAGGTTGGCCAACAACGGGCTGACGACACCGCCTTGCGGCGTGCCTTTCGTCCGTTCGGTCCGCTGGCCTGCCGCCGTTTCCAAGGGGGCCTTGAGCCATCGCTCGACATACAAGACCACCCACGGAATCTGGCAGTGCTTGTGCACCGCCCGCATCAGCAACCCGTGGTCGATGTTGTCGAAGGAAACCACGACACAATACCCCTCCCGAAGACTTTCCCGAATCGGCAACCATAATTCGCCGGGGGCATCCGTTTGAAGGTAGAACCCTACAAATCATGCGGCGCATCCGCCGGGCCGGTCGGATTTACTTCCTGCTGGTGTTGCCGGACCAGAGCCGGTCAATCGTTCCCGCCGACTGGACCGATGCGGCGCTTGCCGACCCACATACTCCGGCAACGCCCGACAAGAACGCAAACCTGCTGGGCTCGCTGTCAGACTTGCTCCTGACCCGCAGTTTGGTTGACGCTCTCCTCCAACGTCAACCGATCCCCGAGGAGCGCCACAATGTCCATGCAGATGAGTTTGCCCTTTCTGGAAAACATGCCAACACCCCACAACGCGGAGATATGGGAGCAGTTGGACAACACCCAACGCGCAGCCGCCCTCGACAAGCTGGCGCAGCTGATCGCCAAGGCCACAGAGACCGGAACCAGACAAGAAGGGGCAAGCCATGAGTGACCGGGGCAAGATCAGCGCGGCCCACTTGCGCCGCACCGCCATGGTATATATCCGCCAATCCACCGCGACCCAAGTCGAGCACAACCGGGAATCTACCGCGCGCCAATACGCCCTGGTTGACCGCGCCGTCGAACTCGGCTGGTTACGTGAACAAGTCGCCGTCATCGACCAGGATCTCGGCCTTTCAGGTGCCAGTACGGCGGACCGTTATGGCTTTGCCCAGTTGACCGCGGAGGTCGCATTGGGCCATGTCGGAATAGTCTTGGGCCTCGAGGTCTCCCGCCTGGCGCGCAACAATGGCGACTGGTATCGCCTGCTTGACCTGTGCGGCATGACGGATACCTTGATCGGCGACGCCGATGGCGTCTATCATCCGGGGCTGTTTAACGACCGGCTATTACTGGGGCTCAAGGGCACAATGAGCGAGGCTGAACTCCATATTTTGCGGGCGCGGCTCGACGGTGGAATCCGCAACAAGGCCGCCCGCGGCGAACTGCGCCGGGGGTTGCCCGTTGGCTTCGTTTGGGGCGACGAGGACGGCGAGGTGCGCTTCCATCCCGACGCGGCGGTGGTTGCCGCCATCCGCTCGGTGTTCGAACGCTTCGCCGAACTGGGTTCGGCGCGCCGGGTCTGGCTCTGGTTCCATGCCGAAGGCCTGGGCTTTCCCCATCAACCCAACCCGACCGGCGAAGCCCTGTGGTCGTTGCCCACCTATATCGCGATCCACCATGTCCTGACCAATCCGGTGTATGCCGGTGCCTATTGCTATGGAAAAACCCGCAATGAACGTTACATCGACGAACAGGGGCAGGTCAGGAAACGCATCCGCCATCTCCCGCAGTCGGAGTGGGCTGTTTTCATTCCCGGGCACCATGAAGGCTACATCGACTGGGCCACTTACGAAGCCATCCAGGCACGGCTCGACGGCAACACCCGCCCGCAACCCCACCAAGCGGGCGGCGCGCTGCGCGAAGGGGGCGCGTTGCTGCAAGGCCTCGCCGTCTGCGGCCACTGCGGACGGCGCTTGCGCACCCACTATCGCGGACGGAACGCCGCCCCCGGCTACCATTGCGGGGGCAAAAACGTCGTCAGCGGGCGGGGCGTCTACTGCCTCAACGTCGGCGGTGTGCAAATCGACGAGGCGGTGACACGCGCTTTTCTGGAAGCCCTGGAGCCTGCCGGTATCGAAGCCGCGCTGATGGCCGCCCAACAACTCGAAACCGATCAAGACGCCGCGTTCGCCCAGTGGCAACTGGCGGTCGAGCGCGCCCGCTACGAAGCGGAAAAGGCTGAACGCCGCTATCGCGCCGTCGAACCGGAAAACCGGCTGGTCGCACGCGGGCTCGAAACCGAATGGGAGCGGCGCTTGCGCGAACTGGACCAAGCCCAGGCCGAGCTGGCCCGCCGCCAACGGCAGCGCCCGGCCCCGTTGACCGTCGCCGAACGCAATGCGTTGCTGGCGCTCGGCCAGGATCTCAATCACGTCTGGTCAGCACCCGCCACCACGGCCCGCGACAAAAAGGAACTCCTGCGGACCTTGCTCGAAGAGGTCGGCATCGCCGTGTTCCGCGACGAACACCGGGCGCATCTGACCTTGCGCTGGCGCGGCGGCAGGCTCACCGAGTTGGATGTCGGCTTGCCGCGCTCCCGCCCCGCCACCGTCCGCACCGACGAAGACACCCTGTCGCTCCTGCGCCGACTGGCGATGCTCTACCCCGATGCCGTCATCGCGGGCATCCTCAACCAACAGGGCCGGACCACGGCACGGGGCCTGCGCCTCACTGCCAATGCCGTGGGCAACTTGCGGCGGCACTGGCAAATTCCGCGCTTCGAACCTTCGGAAGAATCCTCCGGGGGCGAACTCCTCAGCCTCCAGCAGGCGGCCAAAGTCCTCGGCATGGCACCATCAACCCTCCACCGATGGATCAACGACGGCTTCATCGCCGGGGAACAGGCCACACCCGGCGCTCCCTGGCAGATTCGCCTGACCGATGGCTTTCGCCGTCAATTAGTCGAAGACGTTCCCGAGGGCTATATCGTGATGCAAAAAGCCACCAAATTGCTCGGCGTGTCCCGCCAAACCGTGTTGCAGCGTGTAAAGCGTGGCGAACTCGACGCCGTCCATGTCTGCCAAGGCCGCAGAAAAGGTCTGCGGATCAAAGTGATAGACAACCAACCCGACCTGTTTACCCAACTCTCATGAACCTGGGGGCATTATGAAGCAGCAACCAACAGTCCCTTGATGTCAAACTCGACCACCCAGTCATAGTCCCAGCAGCGCCGCCTCGCCACCGACAGCGCGTCGTGCGCGGATCGGCCTGGCCGGTAGCCGTAGGAATCCGGATGGAACACCGGTTCCAGCAGCGGCTCAAGCACCCGCTTCACCACGGTTTGCGCGACCCGGCCGGCCACGGCCGGAACCCCCAGAACGCGCACCCCGCCCGATTTCTTCGGGGTCGGGACGGCCTTGACCGGCGGCGGAAAGTAGCTGCCGGAGCATAGCCGGTTCCAGAGCTTGTACAGGTTGTCGCCCAGCCGCCGCTCGAAGGTTTCGAGCGTCTCCCGGTCGATCCCCGCTGACCCGCCATTGGCTTTCACAGATTGGCAGGCTTCCCACACCCAGGCTTTGGGAATGGGGTACGGCTTTGTCATGACACAGGGCTCCTCCTGCTCGCACAGTTGGCCCCGCACCATGACGGGATGACGCGACCCCTTCGCTCCACCGCCATTACAGCGGCTTCAACACTGCTACGAGTCGCTCCGTCCCTTGGCGGCGCATCGGTACTGTCGGCCTCGCCTTTCGGGCTTGTGCCTTTCCCTTCGCATCGCCGCCGAAGGTTCCCGCAGTTCAACGCAAGAGCCCGGACCACGCTGGCGCTGCCTCTATGCCGGACACCGCAAAGGCCGTAAGCAGGTTTCGCCTCCGCTGATCCCGGGGCAACATCACCCCCCGGTTTTGATGTCATCTGAGCACTTTCGACACTTGAACGGCAGTTCACGGTTGTTCGCCTTCGTTGATCCATACCTGACGCCTTAGGACGCCTTTTCCGCAACGCTCACGACCCGCGCTTTTGACGCGAGCCGCTTGCGGTGGTTTGCAACCTGCTCCTGCAAGCCGGTTGCGAGGGGCCTGCCCTCATCTCTTACGCCGCTTGCTGCGGCACACTGATGTCGGTGCTCCAAACATGATTCGGCCGGTCAACAGCCAGGCCGCGCAGCAAGTAGGGATAGACCTTGTGTTGCGGGTGCGGGCGGCTGGTGTCCGGCCCCGGCGCCATGCCCGCCAACCCCGGCACCCCCATCAGCCTTTGCACCCGCTTGCGGTTGACCCGATGGCCCACTTGTTCCAAATAGACCACCATCTTGCGGCTGCCGTAGAATGGATGCCGCGTATATTCGGCATCAATCAAATCCAGCGGCGCCCGTTCCTCGGCGTCTGGACCCGCCGCCCTGCGGGGCGCGTAGGCCGTGGAGCGGGCAACACCCGCAAGCCCGCATTGGCGGGCCAGGGCCAGCGGCCCGTCAGCGTCGACCCAATGCCTGCGGTCGGCCAGGGGCTGATCCCGGACTTTTTTTCAGCCAGTCCAACTCCATCTTCAACCGCCCGATCTCGGAATACAGCCGATCCTGGCTGGATGACGGGTCAACCGGCCTGATCCCGCGCTTGACCTCGGACAGGCCCGCCGCCTGTTCTTGCAGCTCCCGCTTCCGTTGCCCAACCTGCGTGGGATGCACCCCGAACTCTTGGGCGATCTCATTGACCGTTTTGATGCCCCGGATCGCCTCAAGCGCGACCTTCGCCTTGAACTCGCCACTAAAAACCTTGCGCTTCTTCTCGCTCACCACAACCCCCGTTTTCCTGAAGGCCTCCATCTTAAATGATTGTCCGAAAACTGGGGTCCACTATAAAGGGGCAGCACGAAGGCGGCGACGCCAAACCGCACGATGGCAACATCCCTTGACAGGCCAAGACTTGGAGGCCCGTCCGTATGAAGAATGACTGTTTTGCCACAAGCCAGTTAAGCCCAGACGAACGTCGGCAGACCGAACAGGCGGTGGAGCGGGGCGTCGCCGCCTATGTCGCCAGCCGACAAGCGAAAATCCCCGAGTTCATCCAGTGCCATTTTTCCTTTCGCAGCGCGTTTGCCCTGCACCGGAAAACCCTAGGCCGAGACGTTTACAAAATCCCGCTCAACATGCTCTGGAGCTTGCCCGCCTTCCTGGCCCAAACCTCGGCACCTATGTTGGAAAAGCTCGGCGCCCGGCGGCTTGGCCAGGCGCTGGGCAAGATTCCTCCGGGCCTTAAGACCGAATACGACAAGGAGATCAACTGGCTGATCCAAACCGAATTGCTCGAATTGCCCTACTCGGACGGGACGCGCGTGTCGGGCAAAGACGCCTTGCTGGAAGCGATTCTCGACGACCCCGAATTGTCGGCCCGCTGCGCCGGTTATCTGGCGGCCATCGGGCAGGAAAGCCGGACTCCCGCATTCCGCGATGCCCTTGAGTCCCATCTGGCCGAATACGGGAAGAGCAAGCTGGCGGTCTCCGAGCTGGCCGGCAACCTCATCAACTTGGCGGCCGGCTATGCCGCCTTTGAAAAAGCCACGCCGGGCATGCTTTCAGCAGACGGGACACTGGCGGCGGCGGTCGCCAACTTCTGGCTGGGCCCCACTCTGGGAGCCTTGTATTACGGCGTGTTTCCGGCGAGCGCGTCGATGGGCCTGGTCGCCGCATAGACCGGAGCCTTGATGGCCGCGACCGGCATTCTCGCCGCCTTGTCCATGATGGCGGTCGATCCCTTGCTGACGAAGACAGGCTTCCATCGTCGTCGGCTGGAGCGGTTTGTCCGGGCGCTGGGTGAGGAGAGCCTTTTCCAATGACACATGAGTCTGAACAGGGGCGTTGGTCTGGGATCATCGGAGCATGATCGTGACCCTCAAGACTTCAAACCCACCCACCCTGGATCAAATCCGGGCATTCCTGGACGGCAGCCAGCCCTTCGAACTTCACATCCCGGATCGTAAGCAGGCTTACGCCTTCATCGCCGACACGCTGGAAGGCCTGGGCTATCCCCGCTTGAAAAAGCGGGACAAGGGCTTGGCCAGACGCTACCTGGCCAAGGTGTCCGGCCTTTCCCGCCAGCAACTGACCCGCCTGATCGCCCGGTTCCGCGCCCAAGGCCGCTTGGAGGATCACCGCCACAAGCCGCCCGCTAGGCCTTTCGCCAAACGCTATACGCCCGCCGACGTCCTCATGCTGGCCGAGCTGTACGCCCTCCACGGGACACTCTCGGGGCCTGCCACCAAGAAGCTTTGCGAGCGGGCCTTCCGGGTCTTCGGCGATCCGCGCTTCGAACGCCTGGCGGCCATCTCCAATGACCACCTCTACAACCTCCGCCATTCCAAGACCTATCAGCGACAGCGGGTTGCCATCGACAAGACACGCCCGACAGCCGTCAACATCGGCGAGCGCCGCAAGCCAAGGCCGCAAGGCCAGCCCGGTTATCTGCGCATCGACAGCGTCCACCAAGGCGACCTGGACGGGATCAAAGGCCTGTACCTCATCAACGCCGTCGACGAGGTGACGCAGTTCCAGTTCGTCGCCGCCGTCGAGCGGATCAACGGACGTTTCCTGCTGCCCCTGCTGGAGCGGCTGATCCTGGCCTTTCCCTTTGCGATCCTGGGCTTCCGCGCCGACAACGGCTCCGAGTACATCAACCGCCAGGTCGCCGCCTTGCTCAACCGCCTCCACATCCAGGAGTTCACCAAGTCCCGCGCCCGCCGCAGCAACGACAACGCCCTGGTGGAAAGCAAGAACGGCTCGGTGGTGCGCAAGCAGCTTGGCCACGCCCACATTCCGGGATGCCATGCCTCGCAGGTCAACGACTTCACCTTGGATATCCTCTCCCCTTACCTCAACTTCCACCGGCCCTGTTTCTTCCCGGAAGAGGCCGCCGACGGCAAGGGCCGCATCACCAAACGGTACCGCTACGAAAACATGATGACGCCGTACGACAAACTCAAATCCTTGCCCGACGCCGAGACCTTCCTCAACCCCGGCGTCTCGTTCCAAACCCTGGATTCAATCGCCCTAAAACAATCTGATAATGAGACCGTGCGCATGCTCAACCAGGCCCGCAAAGAACTCTTCCAATCCATTAACGCTTCCCAGAATAACGCCGCCTAAGCAGATTTCAGCATCCCCGCTTCAGACTCATGTCCGGATTGGAATGGACTAGGAGTTGACCGGCACAGGCAAGGTTCTTTACCAAGTCAAGGACCACTACCTCGCACGTGTGCTCGACCTAGTCGAGCTGTTGAAACTGGCCGCGCAGGCGGCGGGCCGGGCGGTGTGAGGCGTCCCGCCGACAGGCCAGCTTGGGGTTTGCCGGTTCCGACTCCTGGCCGTGCCCTTGGACGGGGACGCGGATCTTGGTGTCTAATGTCCAACCGATCTACCGAATGGATACTTTGCGATGATTCAGATCCGTAAAGCTTGCGACCGGGGACACGCCCGGCATGGGTGGCTGGACAACTGTCACACGTTCACCTTCGCCGACTATCACAACCCGCAGCACATGGGTTTCCGCAGCCTTCAGGAAGGCGATGGCTCCGCCATCAGTCACGAGGCCAGGCTGTCGATGGTGGCCGACAGTCCAGCCGAGATGCTTGTTTTCGACCTCGCCTAGGAGTGATGACGATGACCCACGTTAAAAATGCCCATGCCGACCACCCGATTGAGGTGTGTTTGGCAAACCGGTGGAGCCCCTGCGGTTTCGCGGAGAGGGACGTAGCCACAGAGGACTTGCTTGCCCTCCTTGAGGCCGCCCGCTGGGCGCCTTCCTCCTGCAACGAACAGCCTTGGCGCTATATCCTGGCCCGCCGGGCCGACCCGGAGGCGTTCGCGAAGCTCCTGTCCTGCCTGGCGGAGGCCAACCAGGCTTGGGCGAAGCACGCACCCGTGCTGCTCATCGGCGTCGCGATGCTCAACTTTGCCCGGGACGGGCGGCCGAACAAGGCGGGGCGGCATGACCTCGGGCTGGCGGCCGGGAACCTGTCCCTGGAGGCCACGGCCAGGGGGCTCTCCGTGCATCAGATGATGGACATCGTCCCCGGCCGGGTTCGCGAGTTGTACAAGCTGCCGGAAGCAGCGGAGCCTCTAACGGCGATTGCCATCGGCTATCTTGGCGACGGCTGCAATCTCCCGGAGGAACTTCAGGCCAGGGATCGCGCCCCTCGCTCGCGGCGAAAGTTAAGCGAATTCGTCTTCGAAAATATCTGGGGCGGGCCGTTGCGGGCCGACAGGAGTTGACGGAGCGTGGCCGGGAAACTGGAAAGCGCGCCAGCGCATCGTGCGAGAAAAGGCAGTGTGCCGGAGCATCGGCTGCACCAGGCTCTGGGTTGGCCGCTTGGCGGAATCGGAGCGTCGGCGGCGCGAGTTTGAAATCAGGCATTCGGGACTTCCTCGCTTGAGGGCCGGGTTTCGCAAGAAAAAATGCGGAAGGAGGCAGAGGCTTGCTATGATTCCGCCACATCAAACTAAAATCCTCTTCGACATCCACCGCAAGGCCATGGCGGAAGCCATCCACAAGGCCATGCCCCGCATCATCGCCGCCATCGACCAAAGCACCACCAGCACCCGCTGCATGTTGTTTGACCGTGCCGGAACGGCCGTGGCCTTCGGGCAACTGGAACACCGGCAAATCTACCCGCGACCGGGATGGGTGGAGCACGACCCGGTCGAAATCTGGCAGAACACCTACTCCAAGTTTTCAGCCAGGGCCGGGCTTCCCGTCGCCACCTATTTCTCAGGACCCAAGCTGCAATGGCTGCTGGACCACGTGGCGGGGTTCCCACGCGCCCAGGCATGGCCATCGGTTTTTTGTCCGATTTCGGCGACCACTGGGGATCCGACATCGTGGCGGAACAGATCGACGCCGATCCGGCCAGGAAGACACCGAATTTTTCGGCATCGACCTGAGCGACCGCATGTTGGCGCAAGCCCGCCGAGGCGCCGACCGCTAGGCCGTCGCCGTCGAGCTGCGCGAGATGGACGTCCAGGCCTTGGATTTCCCTAACGACAGCTTCGATGCGGCGATGGCGGCGTTTGTGTTCTGCTCGGTCTCCGATCCCGTACTAGGCATGAAAGAACTTGCCCGCGTGGTGAGGCCCCGGGGAAAAATCCTTCTTCTGGAGCATGTGCGCCTGGATCGCCCCTTCATCGGCTGGCTGATGGACTTCGTCAACCCCTTGGTGCTAAGGATGGTCGGCGCGAACATCAACCGGCGGACGGTGGAGAATGCCCAGACCGCAGGGCTTGTGCTGGAATCGGTCGGGGACATGACGGCGAACGGCTTGGTCAAGCTGATCAAGGCGCGTCCTCCCAAGGAACCGTAACCCATGGCCATAGGCCCGGAGGATTGGATTCATCGCCATGCGGCCGTCAACGCCGTGCGCTTGCATTATGTGGAGTGCGGAAGCGGCCCGCTGGTCATCCTGCTGCACGGCTTCCCGGAGTACTGGTATGCGTGGCGTCATCAGATCCCGGCGTTGGCCGCCGCCGACTTTGCGCGTCATTGCCCTGGATCAACGCGGCTACCGAGGATCCACACAATTCCGTGGTGGAAAAAATTCAATGTTGATTAACAGATTCTTTCTGGGGGGACACCCCTGCCTGTCGGGCTCAGCGAGGGGAGCACCTTTTGCCTGTCCGCAGACTATTTCCGGGAAGAGAGCCTTTTTGAAGTCTTCCTGGCCCACGAAGCGGCGCATGTTTTCCGCAACTGCAAGCGCCAAACCATCGGACTGCGCAAAATCCGGGGCCGCGAGTGGCTGATCGATATCGACTTCGCCAGGCGTGAGACATTCGCGCAGGCCTGCGAGGCTTACCGCCGCATCCGGGAACTTGGCTGGCACCCGGCGGATCGGCGTATGCCGCTCTTCGAGATCGGACAGGCGTCCGACGCCGGGAAATCCGTCGATATCCTGCGCGAAGCCATCGCAGCCCGCAATGGCTGGGAGCGCATCCTGGAGCGCTGTTCCCGGTTGCCGACCGCCATTCCGCCGGCGCTAGGAAACGAGGAACTCGTCCGGGGAGCGGCCCTGTCCGATCAGTTCGCGCAACCATCTCGGTTTCACGCCGCGCCCGGACCACTTATGCTTGGGGTTGGAAGGGTCGATGTACCTGGTGGCGACCTTGCCGCCACGGCGATTCGACGGTTTTCCCTCGACCTTCCCGAAAGTCACCTGGATCCCGATGCTGGCGGCGATCTCCCTGATCTTCGCCAGACCCTCCTTCTGGACCGACAGCTTCCTATCCTCAAGGGCCTTCCCGGCATGCTCAAGCAGGTTTTCCAATTCTTCTTCGGACAATGCATCCAAATCGATCTGTGACATCAGGCTCTCTCTATCGTTTGTGGTTGTAAATTTTAAAGTCTAGCAATTTGGAAGGCAAGCGCATAGGGCGAATGGAACCAGCGACTGGAGGCGGCGGGCCAGCGGTTGTTGCTGGCGATTGATGAATATGAAAACCTAGACCGCAAGCTGGGCGAGGGGGGTTCCGGTGGATTTGCTGCAGATGCTGCGCGAGTCCATCCAAACCCATCGGCGCATCGTCTGGCTGTTCGCCGGTAGCCACGCCATTGAGGAACTGACCCACGCCGAGTGGCCTTCTTATCTCATCATCGCCCGCGCTTCGAGCCGGGCTTTTGGGGCGATAATGGGATTGAACGCATCCAGGCCGAAACCGCCGGTTGGCCGCACTTGGTGCAACTGCGGGCGGAAACCGCCAAATATCACCCAATTCCAACCGGTCAGGATAGCTGCCCGCCCCGACGTTTTTCGATTTGACCCACGATGAGTCCGGCGCTATCAAGGGTGGCCACTATGACGTATCGCGCAACACGGACTATTTGGCGGGTTTGGGTGAATGAGCCGCCTCATCTTCGATACCGGCGTTGGACATTATCCGCACAATGCTGTCCCGGTATCGCGCCAAAAGCGGATTGAGCCCGTAAGCAGATGTAATTTGAGCGGTGGAATGTGTGTTTTAGCCATCAACAGAATTTGCAGCATATTGTTGGAAGGCATCGAAAATTGACCAGTTTTCAGGGCTGATTTGCATTGAAAATCGACCGGGGTAACCAACCTCTTCTGCTCATTTTTTGGGCAGAGGTCTTTGCGAGGTGATTGCAATGCCAATGTTTGGAAAAATCCGGCGGATGTGTTTCCGCGACAAGCTTTCGGTTTGCGAGATTGCGCGGCGGACGGGCCTTTCGCGCAACGCCATCAAGAAGTGGCTGGCCTGCGACGGCGGGCGGGAGCCGAAGTGCCTGCGGGGGCCTGTGCCGGCCAAGCTGACGCCGTTCGAGGCCCGGCTTCGGCAGTGGCTTGAGGCCGGCAGCCACCGCCCGAAGCGGGACC
The DNA here is from genome assembly GCA_963753955.1 of uncultured Gammaproteobacteria bacterium. Taxonomy (GTDB): domain Bacteria; phylum Pseudomonadota; class Gammaproteobacteria; order Methylococcales; family Methylococcaceae; genus Methylumidiphilus. Next base: position 2,701 of record CAVWEM010000008.1, on the reverse strand, counting down.
GGCGGACGGCATCGGTGCTGTTTGGCTCGTTGAGGGAGCCGGGGTTTGGCGGCAGTTATTCGACGGCCAACCGCTCCACCCGGCGCTGGCTCGAGGCCGGGCCTTCGTTGTCCAAGGCCTTCGTGCCGTTGGCGCCCGGCTGGGGCGAGGCCTTCCGGCTCGGCTGGAGCACCGAGACGTCCCCCGTCGGCGGCGTCGAACGCCGCCTGCGGGCCGCCCACACCAAGCTGCGCGCCAGCCGCGCATTCTTGCCGGCGGCCTATCCCGCGCAGGGCCAGGAGACGGTCTTCGACGCCCACACCCGGGCGTTTGGGGGCGTTCCCCGGCGGGGTGTCTACGGCAACATGAAGACGGCGGCGGACAAGGTCCGCAAAGGCGAGGGGCGGATCGTCAACACCCGCTTCAGCGTCATGACGGCACATTACCTCCTCGGCCCGGAACTCTGCAACGTGGCGGCGGGCCGGGAGAAGGGCGTGGCGGGAAGAACGTCCGGGACAGCCGCAAGCGGCTTCGGCAGGACGCCCGCCAGGCCCGCTTCGACAGCCTGGACGCGCTCAACGCCCGGCCTGAAGAACGTTGACGCGCCCCGTGGCAAGCGCTTGCCCATCCCGGCAATCCGTCCCTGACGATTGCCGAGGCGCTGGCCATCGAACAGGAACGGCTCATGCCGATGCCCGCCGCCTTCGGCGGCTATGCCGAGATTTTCACCCGCGCCTCCAGCACCCGCCTGGTCACGGCGGACCGCAACCAGTACTCGGTGTGTTGATGAGCGTCGAATTCTGACCACCCGTTTGCATTGAATTTTGACCGGGGGTGGGAAGCCGGACGGGAGGCATCCGGCTGTGGACAAGCCTACTGGGATTTGGCCTTTCCGGTAGCCGCTTTGGCTTCAAAAGGGTTCTTCGTTTTCCTCCTTCGGTTTCCCTTGTTTGGCATTTTCCCGCTGCTGGATGCGGGCCTTCGCCGTTTCCGGGCTGTGCCCGAAGCGGTAGGATTCGTTGCCGGTCTCGATGATGTGGCAGTGGCGGGTCAGCCGGTCCAGAAGGGCGGCGGCCATCTTGGCATCGCTGGACACGCCGGGCCATCCGGCGAAGGCCAGGTTGGCCGTGACGATCACGCCGGTGTTCTCGTGTTGATGAGCGTCGAATTCTGACCAGCCGTTTGCATTGAATTTTGACCGGGGGTGGGAAGCCGGACGGGAGGCATCCGGCTGTGGACAAGCCTACTGGGATTTGGCCTTTCCGGTAGCCGCTTTGGCTTCAAAAGGGTTCTTCGTTTTCCTCCTTCGGTTTCCCTTGTTTGGCATTTTCCCGCTGCTGGATGCGGGCCTTCGCCGTTTCCGGGCTGTGCCCGAAGCGGTAGGATTCGTTGCCGGTCTCGATGATGTGGCAGTGGCGGGTCAGCCGGTCCAGAAGGGCGGCGGCCATCTTGGCATCGCTGGACACGCCGGGCCATCCGGCGAAGGCCAGGTCGGCCGTGACGATCACGCCGGTGTTCTCGTAGGGCTTGGACGGCGGGTGGAACAACAGCGCCCCGCCGTCCTGTGAGAATGGCAGGTAGCCCAGTCCGTCGAGGGATGGCCAGGCCCACGCGCATGAGGCTGTGGGCGAGCCTGCCTTGCCTCCCGGCGGCCTTTTCCCGCTCCGGGCTGTTGGCCAGCCCGAGGGTGGAGAAGAGGCGCGCCCTGGCCTAAGCTGGGTGATGGCCTTCACGCCCAGCGCCGTGGCCAGATGGCTTTTCCCGGTGCCGGGCCCCCCGACGAAAATGATGTTCTGCGCCGAGCCGGCGAAGCCCGGGTCGCCGAGCTGGCCGATCAGCGCCCGGTCCACGGCGGAGGCCCCGAGTTAAAGCCGGCCAGGCCGCGGTGGACGGGGAACCTGGCCCGCCTTGCTGGTAGCGGATCGAACGGACGCCCCGGTCGGTGTGCTCCGCCTCCAGGAGCGGACGGACCACCCCTTCGCAGATTTGCAGGTTTGCTGTGCCGGCGCCGGCCATCCCGGCCCGGCATTGGGCCCTGCCGCAGAGCTTGGGCTCTTTGAGCTTTTTGACGGTGTCAGCCATGGCAGGCCTCCTTGCCGTGCAGGCGGCCATAGCGGCCGGTGTCGGTCACGGGCCCCTAAGCCAGCTTGATGGCGGCCTCCAGCTTGTCCGCCGGGGCGGGCCCATGCAGCCTGGACAGCACGTTGCGCATATGCTCCACGCTGGTGTTGGAAGGCGCGGGTGTGGGCGTCGAAGACCGTCTCCTGGCCCTGCGCGGGATAGGCCGCCTGGTTAGAATGCGCGGCTGGCGCGCAGCTTGGTGTGGGCGGCCCGCAGGCGGCGTTCGACGCCGCCGACGGGTTATGTTCTCGGTGCTCCAGCCGAGCCGGAAGGCCTCGCCCCAGCCGGGCCCAACGGCACGAAGGCCTTGGACAACGAAGGCCCGGCCTCGAGCCAGCGCCGGGTGGAGCGGTTGGCCGTCGAATAACTGCCGCCAAACCCCGGCTCCCTCAACGAGCCAAACAGCACCGATGCCGTCCGCCGGTCCCGCTTCGGGCGGTGGCTGCCGGCCTCAAGCCACTGCCGAAGCCGGGCCTCGAACGGCGTCAGCTTGGCCGGCACAGGCCCCCGCAGGCACTTCGGCTCCCGCCCGCCGTCGCAGGCCAGCCACTTCTTGATGGCGTTGCGCGAAAGGCCCGTCCGCCGCGCAATCTCGCAAACC
>CAVWEM010000007.1:0-250830 GCA_963753955.1 uncultured Gammaproteobacteria bacterium | reverse complement strand
TGTCCGCACCGGGTTCGCGGGAGAGCACGTCGGCGGCGAACAGCATCATCAAGCGGTCGGGCCAGATGATCTTGCCGCTGGAGTCGACGACCCCCAGGCGGTCGCCGTCGCCGTCGAACGCCACGCCTAGCTCGGCCCCGGTCTCCCGCACCTTGTCGATCAGCGCTTGCAGGTGCACCGGCTGGCCGGGGTCGTGGTACGGAAAATGGCCGTCCACCTCGCAAAACAATTCGACGACTTCGCAACCTCGGGAACGGATCAGCGCGGGGGCCACCAGGGAGGCGACACCGTTGCCGCAGTCCACAGCGACTTTCAGACTGCGGCCAAGGTGGGTGTCGCCGACCACGCGCTCGATGTAGTCGGGAACCAGGTTGCGGTTCTCCATTTTTCCCAAGCCACTGGCAAACGTGTCGCCTTCCACACGCCAGGCCCAATGCTTGGATGCCTGCCTCGGTCAGTGCTTCACCGCCGATGACAATCTTCAATCCATTATGATCCGGCGGGTTGCTGCCGCCGGTGAGCATAACGCCGGAGCGGGCATCCAGCGTGCAAGTGGCGTAATAGAGTAGCGGTGTGGGCGCTTGGCCGATATTGATGACCCTCGCCCCGAGTCCAGCAAACCTTGCGCCAGCGGTTTGATCAATTCGGGGCTGGAAAGGGCTATCGCGGGCGATGACGACCTGTTTTTCGCCCCGCGAGTCCATCTCGCTGCCGATGGCCAGACCGATGGCGTAGACAGTTTCCTCCGTGAGGGTTTCGCCGACCAAGCCTCGGATGTCGGAACCTCGAAAAATGCCCATGGAAGCAGCCTTGTCAGCCTTCTGAACGGGGTGAATCCCGATATCCTCGAAACTTTCACCCTCACCTGCCTGCGCCTCCTGCACGGGATCGACACTGGCTGGCATTCTCCCCGAGAGGCTTTCGGGCAGGCTTAAAACCGAAGGTGCCAGGGGCTGGGTCAAGAAACCGGGTGCCAGATCCCGCCGGTTCCGATTGACCCCGGAAATTTCTTTCGCCATGGCGGCGAATTCGGCCAGTTTGAAAGTGTAGTCCCCGAGGAAACTTCCACTTTGCAGGTCATTGATCAGGGCGAGCAAGTTCTTGCGATCCTGGCGCAAAGCGGAATTCAGAAAGTAAACCAGCGCTGCGGCGAAACCGACGATCCATACCAGGAAACCGCCCAGCGTGCCGACGAACCACTGGGTGCCGGTGGATACGTCAGGCCGTATCCAATACACGATTTTCCAAGGGGTGCCGCTGACAGCCTTCTCGCCGGCCGGTTTTCCATCTTTGCAGGTGGGAGCGCCACGGTCAGCCAGGCTGATGCTTTCCTGGCGCAATTCAATTCCGCAAGCACCCTCGTGGGTGACGGTCGCTGCGAGTATCTTGAGCGGCCAGCTTACGAGAATGATCCCTCCGCCTGTTGCGAGCCGCCGCGCCATGGCCAAATGGGCATCCGGGGAATGGGCCAGGTGAAAAGCTGGCTGGGTAGTCTCCGTGAGTGCTTCCTTGATCATGTTCAGGTCGGCAAAACCCATGTGCGGTGAACGGCTCTCGTCTGGAACCTCGATATTCTCCGGCAACAGCCGGGCTGCCAGGCGTTGGGAATGGTGCGCGTGAGGCGCTCCTCCGCCGCATGGATAAGGGCCGGGTCGGCCTGCCCAAGGATCGCGGCAAGTTTGGCGTCGTCGGCTTGCCCGGCCAAGCTCTGGTTGAGTAGGCCGATGAGGTTGCTGACATTGCGCACCGTGTTTTCCGCCGCCATTTTTGCGCTTTGTTCGGCGGCCTCATTGACAGACTCCTTGTTTATCCAATACAGCAGGCCATGGGCCAGTATCGCCGCAGCCAGCACGGCCACGGCAAAAGCGGTAACCAGCAACCCTATGCTCGGCTTGATGCTCAATTTGAAATTCGGCTTGAAACTCGGCCTGGATTTCATTTCTGTCCTTGAGGATTGGGTTGGCGGCGCTCAACGCCCCGAATGCCCGAACCCGCCTTCGGCGCGACGGGTTTCGGCGAATTCCTCCACCCGCTCGAAAACCACTTGGGCGACCGGCACGAACACCATCTGGGCAATGCGCTCGCCCACCTGGATTTCATAAGGCTTGTCGCCCCGGTTCCAGCAGGACACGAAAACCTGCCCCTGGTAATCCGAGTCGATGAGGCCGACCAAATTGCCCAGCACGATGCCGTGCTTGTGGCCCAGCCCCGAGCGGGGCAGCAACACCGCCGCCAGATGCGGGTCTTCGATGTGGATGGCCAGGCCGGTGGGAATCAATCGGGTCTCGCCCGGCGCAAGTCTTAATGGCCCGTCCAGGCAGGCGCGCAAGTCCAATCCGGCCGAGCCGTGGGTGGCGTATTCCGGCAAGGGGATGGTTTGCCCCAAGCGTCCGTCGAGGATTTTAAGTTGGATTTTTCGCACGGCAGTGTTCCGCTATGAGTCCTATGAGTTGGGTGGCGATGCGGCCTTCGCGGCGGCCTACGATGCCGTCCAACTGGAAAGGTGTCGGCAGGGCGAAATCAAGCAGGTTCCAACGGGCGGGCCAAAAGGCCATCTCGACACGCCCGGGAAGAAGCTTTTCTTCATTTTGTATTACCTCAAGACATACCCCACCTTCGACGTGCTGGGCTTCCTTTTCGGCTTCAGTTCGGGGCATGCCCACAACCATGTGGAGAAACTCCTGCCCGTCTTGCTGCGGAGCCTGTCGGACCTCGGCGTGCTCCCTGAGCGGTCGCCTGGGACTCCCGAGGAGTTCCTGCGACTCGTCGATAAATATGGCGACGTCATCATCGACGGGATGGAGTGCGCCTGCGTCAGGCCGCAGGACGGGGAACTCCAGAAGGCCCGCTTCAGCGGAAAAAAAAACGCCACACGCTCCAGGCGCTCGTCCTCACGACCCTGCACCGGAAAATCCTTTTCCTCTTCTGCGTCTTCGCCGGCAGCGTCCACGACTACAAGCTCATGAAAAAGGTATTCGACCCAAAACTGAAATGGTTCCATCGAGTGAATCTGTGGCTCGACCTTGGGTTCCAAGGTGCGCAAAAAGATTATGGCGTGAAATCCAAGATAAACCTTCCACACAAAAGGCCGAAGAAATCTAAAAACAACCCGAAGCCGAAACTGACCGCCGCGCAGGTCAAACATAACCGGCAGCATGCGGGAACCCGCGTTTCCGTGGAACACGCCATCGGCGGGATGAAGGCTTTCCATTGCCTGACCCATCGGATCAGAAACCACCTGGACTGGCTCATTGATTTCCTTTTTTGGGTTCCGGCGGGTCTTTGGAACCTAAAAATAGCCTATAATCATTAACTTAACACCGGGAACAACTCTAATAAATGTTCACAATATGATCTCTTGGGTAAAGTCATGTCTCACATCAAAACAACTCCCCCCACTCAATCCCGCATTCCGCCAATCCCTCCGGTGCGACAATCTCCCCTCGCTTGAGGTAATGCTTTTGCAAATACGTCCCTTCCACCGGGCGGCGATAGACTTCCAGCCGCTGGCGTCCCAAATCCACAATCCACACTTCGGGGATGCCGTGGCGGGCGTAGAGGGGGAGCTTGATTTCCCGGTCAAAACGGAGGCTGCTGTCGGCGACTTCGATGAGCAATAAAATATCTTCGGGGCCGGGGCGCATATGGCGGTAGAAGTCTTCCCGGTAGCGGAGCAGGGCGATGTCCGGTTGCGGTTCGGAATGGGGTGTTAAGCGGATAGGATTTTGCGTGGACACGATGGCTTTCAGTTCTGCCTTGCGCGTGAAAATGGCCGTTAGCCGGGTGACAACGTAGGCATGGTCTATACCTATCGGCGGCATGTCAATTATCTCCCCTTCAATCAACTCCACCCGTTCATCCGGTTTCAATATGCCTGTCTCGGCCATCCGGTAGTATTCGGCCACGGTGTAGCGGTGGCGTTGAAGCAGGGAGGCTACGGCGGACATGATCGATTCCTCATGTTTGTGCATTCATGTGGCGGGCGGAGAGACTATACCGGAAAACCTTGGGCTTGCAAGGCGCTTTCCTTCGCCTTAGCGTACCCTAAAACGGCAGTTCAATATCCGGCTTGACTTGACGCAACAGCGCCTCGAACTGCTGTTGGATGTGGGCCAAGGACTTCTCGTTGTCGGCCTCGAAGCGGAACGTCAAGGCTGGCAGGGTGGCGGAGGCGCGTACCACGCCCCATCCGCCCAGGAAATCCAGGCGCAGTCCGTCGATGTCGGTCACGCGGGCGTCGGAAAAATCGGCGGCGAAGCGCAATTGCTTCAGGATCTCGGCGTTCTCGCCTTCCTCCAGGAACACGCTCAACTCCGGTGTGTTGACGCTGTCGGGAAGATTGGCGAAGACTTCGGCGCTGGTTTTGCCGATACTGGATAGGATTTCGATGAGGCGGGCGCAGGCGTAGATGCCATCGTCGAAGCCGTGCCAACGTTCCTGGAAGTAGATATGGCCGTCCATCTCCCCGGCCAGCATCGCGCCGGATTCCTTGATTTTGGCCTTGATATTTGCATGGCCGGACTTCCACAGCAAGGGCCGCCCGCCGTTCTTGACGATCTGGCCGGGCAGATGACGCGAGCAGCGGACATCGTAGAGGATGTCCGCACCGGGTTCGCGGGAGAGCACGTCGGCGGCGAACAGCATCATCAAGCGGTCGGGCCAGATGATCTTGCCGCTGGAGTCGACGACCCCCAGGCGGTCGCCGTCGCCGTCGAACGCCACGCCTAGCTCGGCCCCGGTCTCCCGCACCTTGTCGATCAGCGCTTGCAGGTGCACCGGCTGGCCGGGGTCGTGGTTCGGAAAATGGCCGTCCACCTCGCAAAACAATTCGACGACTTCGCAACCTAGGGAACGGATCAGCGCGGGGGCCACCAGGGAGGCGACACCGTTGCCGCAGTCCACAGCGACTTTCAGACTGCGGCCAAGGTGGGTGTCGCCGACCACGCGCTCGATGTAGTCGGGAACCAGGTTGCGGTTCTCCATTTTTCCCAAGCCACTGGCAAACGTGTCGCCTTCCACGCGCCGGCCCAATGCTTGGATGCCTGCCTCGGTCAGTGCTTCACCGCCGATGACAATCTTCAATCCATTATGATCCGGCGGGTTGCTGCCGCCGGTGAGCATAACGCCGGAGCGGGCATCCAGCGTGCAAGTGGCGTAATAGAGTAGCGGTGTGGGCGCTTGGCCGATATTGATGACCCTGCGCCCCGAGTCCAGCAAACCTTGCGCCAGCGGTTTGATCAATTCGGGGCTGGAAAAGCCGGCTATCGCGGGCGATGACGACCTGTTTTTCGCCCCGCGAGTCCATCTCGCTGCCGATGGCCAGACCGATGGCGTAGACAGTTTCCTCCGTGAGGGTTTCGCCGACCAAGCCTCGGATGTCGGAACCTCGAAAAATGCCCATGGAAGCAGCCTTGTCAGCCTTCTGAACGGGGTGAATCCCGATATCCTCGAAACTTTCACCCTCACCTGCCTGCGCCTCCTGCACGGGATCGACACTGGCTGGCATTCTCCCCGAGAGGCTTTCGGGCAGGCTTAAAACCGAAGGTGCCAGGGGCTGGGTCAAGAAACCGGGTGCCAGATCCCGCCGGTTCCGATTGACCCCGGAAATTTCTTTCGCCATGGCGGCGAATTCGGCCAGTTTGAAAGTGTAGTCCCCGAGGAAACTTCCACTTTGCAGGTCATTGATCAGGGCGAGCAAGTTCTTGCGATCCTGGCGCAAAGCGGAATTCAGAAAGTAAACCAGCGCTGCGGCGAAACCGACGATCCATACCAGGAAACCGCCCAGCGTGCCGACGAACCACTGGGTGCCGGTGGATACGTCAGGCCGTATCCAATACACGATTTTCCAAGGGGTGCCGCTGACAGCCTTCTCGCCGGCCGGTTTTCCATCTTTGCAGGTGGGAGCGCCACGGTAAGCCAGGCTGATGCTTTCCTGGCGCAATTCAATTCCGCAAGCACCCTCGTGGGTGACGGTCGCTGCGAGTATCTTGAGCGGCCAGCTTACGAGAATGATCCCTCCGCCTGTTGCGAGCCGCCGCGCCATGGCCAAATGGGCATCCGGGGAATGGGCCAGGTGAAAAGCTGGCTGGGTAGTCTCCGTGAGTGCTTCCTTGATCATGTTCAGGTCGGCAAAACCCATGTGCGGTGAACGGCTCTCGTCTGGAACCTCGATATTCTCCGGCAACAGCCGGGCTAGCCAGGCGTTGGGAATGGTGCGCGTGAGGCGCTCCTCCGCCGCATGGATAAGGGCCGGGTCGGCCTGCCCAAGGATCGCGGCAAGTTTGGCGTCGTCGGCTTGCCCGGCCAAGCTCTGGTTGAGTAGGCCGATGAGGTTGCTGACATTGCGCACCGTGTTTTCCGCCGCCATTTTTGCGCTTTGTTCGGCGGCCTCATTGACAGACTCCTTGTTTATCCAATACAGCAGGCCATGGGCCAGTATCGCCGCAGCCAGCACGGCCACGGCAAAAGCGGTGACCAGCAACCCTATGCTCGGCTTGATGCTCAATTTGAAATTCGGCTTGAAACTCGGCCTGGATTTCATTTCTGTCCTTGAGGATTGGGTTGGCGGCGCTCAACGCCCCGAATGCCCGAACCCGCCTTCGGCGCGACGGGTTTCGGCGAATTCCTCCACCCGCTCGAAAACCACTTGGGCGACCGGCACGAACACCATCTGGGCAATGCGCTCGCCCACCTGGATTTCATAAGGCTTGTCGCCCCGGTTCCAGCAGGACACGAAAACCTGCCCCTGGTAATCCGAGTCGATGAGGCCGACCAAATTGCCCAGCACGATGCCGTGCTTGTGGCCCAGCCCCGAGCGGGGCAGCAACACCGCCGCCAGATGCGGGTCTTCGATGTGGATGGCCAGGCCGGTGGGAATCAATCGGGTCTCGCCCGGCGCAAGTCTTAATGGCCCGTCCAGGCAGGCGCGCAAGTCCAATCCGGCCGAGCCGTGGGTGGCGTATTCCGGCAAGGGGATGGTTTGCCCCAAGCGTCCGTCGAGGATTTTAAGTTGGATTTTTCGCACGGCAGTGTTCCGCTATGAGTCCTATGAGTTGGGTGGCGATATGGGATTTGGCGGCCATGGGCAGATGCGCCTCGCCGCCGTGCCAGAACACGCTTAAGGCGTTTTCGTCGCTGTCGAAGCCACCCCGCGCCTGGCCCACCCGATTGGCGGCGACCATGTCCAAGCCTTTGTTTTCCAGCTTTTGCCGGGCGTAGGTTTCTAGCGCGTCGGTTTCGGCGGCGAAGCCCACGGTGAAGGGTCGCTTCGGCAAGGCTGCGACCGCCTTCAAAATGTCGCGGGTGCGGGTCAGCGCGATGCTTAAAGTTTCATGGTGTTTTTTGATTTTGTGCGCAGCCGATTCCATGGGCGTGTAATCGGCCACCGCCGCCGCGCCGATGTAAATGTCGTGGCCGGACGCTGCGTTGAGCACGGCTTCGCACATTTGTGCGGCGCTTTCCACCCGGATCAATCCAGCACCGCGTGGCGGTGCCAGGGACACCGGCCCGCTCACCAAAGTAACCCGCGCCCCGGCGGCGAGGGCGGCCTCGGCCAGGGCATAGCCCATTTTGCCCGAACTGCGGTTGGTGAGGTAGCGCACCGGATCGATGGCTTCCCGCGTCGGCCCCGCGCTAATCAGCACAGACCGGCCTGCCAAGGAAGCCTCGGTGAAGAGCTTCTCCGCTTCCAGGCAGATTTCCACCGGCTCCAGCAGCCTGCCAAAACCGCTTTCGCCGCAAGCCTGCCCGCCCTCGGTAGGGCCGAACAGGCGGACGCCCCTGGCAATGAGGCAAGCCACGTTGTCTTGCGTCGCCGGGTTGGCCCACATGGCCTGGTTCATGGCCGGGGCCAAGGCGATGGGAGCCTCCGCCGCCAGGCACAGGGCGGACAGCAAGTCGTCCGCCAGCCCGGCGCGGAGCTTGGCGAGGAAATCGGCGGTGGCCGGGGCGATGAGGATCAAATCGGCCCAGCGCGCCAGGCTGATGTGGCCCATGGCCGACTCCTCAGCCGCATCCAGCCAATCCAGATGCACCGGGTTGCCGGACAAAGCCTGGAAGGTCAGCGGCGCGACGAAGGCAGTGGCGGCGCGGGTCATCGCCACGCGCACCTCGGCCTGCCCGGCACGCAAAGCCCGGGTCAGTTCGGCGGCTTTATAGGCGGCGATGCCGCCGGTGACGCCGAGAAGAATATGTTTGTCCGCCAACCGGCCCACAAGAGTTGTCTCAGTTTTCGATGGGGGAAAGGGAGGAATTATGGCAAGTTTGCCGCCATCCTTCTATGCTTTTGCATTAAGCTTCCTCTCCCTCTGGGAGAGGGTGCAACAAATTCCAACCGCAACACACTTCAAGAGGCGCACCATGCCCATCACGGATTGGCCGGAGGACGAAAGACCTAGGGAAAAACTGCTGCAACGCGGCCCCGGCGCCCTATCGGATGCCGAATTATTGGCGATTTTCCTGCGCGTGGGCGTGAAAGGGAAGACAGCCGTCGATTTGGCCAGGGATCTCTTGCAAGAATACGGCTCGTTGCGCACCCTGCTGGAGGCCGATTACGAGCGCTTCCAGCGCAGCCCAGGCCTTGGTACAGCCAAATACGCCTCCTTGCAAGCCGTGTTGGAAATGGCCCGCCGCCATTTGAAGGAGGAATTGCAGCGCAGCGACGCCCTCACCAGCCCCGACCTTACCCGCCGTTTCCTGACATCCACCTTGCGCGCCTATCCTTACGAAGTCTTCGCCTGCCTGCTGTTGGACAACCAACACCGGGTCATCCGCTTCGAGGAGCTGTTCCGAGGCACCATCGACGGGGCGAGCGTCTATCCCCGCGAAGTCGTCAAGATTGCCCTAGCCCACAATGCGGCGGCGGTCATCTTCGCGCACAACCACCCCTCCGGTGTCGCCGAGCCCAGCGAGGCCGACAAATACATCACTGCGCGGTTGAAACAGGCTTTGGGTCTGCTCGACATCCGCGTCCTCGATCATTTCATTGTCGGCGACGGGGTGAATGCCTATTCTTTCGCCGAGCATGGCTTGATTTAGCCCCGCCGGGGTTGCCGCGGACGGAGAGCAGCAAACCCATATGCGGCCAACTTAAGCTCAAAATTCGTGGTTTGGTGGTGGGTTTAATTGATTTATTGAGATTGAAAGCAGTATCTATTTATAAACAACCCTATCACCGTGTCGTGAAGTGCTTCCAATTTTGAAAAGCAGATCGTTTTGCGCGCCAATCGCTTGATCCGGGTTCGCAACAAAAGGTTTTTGTTTTCTATTTTTTGAGTATGCCGCTTGCCAATGACGTGCTTGTCTTTAGGGATGAGTGCGGAATAGCTGCCCCAATCGTCTGTGTAATAGGTCCGGATATTGAATGCCTTCAAATTTGAGATCAATTGCTCGCACACCGCATCTTGGCGCCGCCCGAAAACGAACGACAGGACACAGCCTGTCACGGCATCGATGGCATACCGGAGCCAGCGTTGGTTCTTTTTGTCGCCGACGTAGCTCCATGGCTCGTCTGCCTGAACATCCATTGGAGAATCAAGGGGATGCCTGATTTCGACGGCGATCTCACGCGTACCGATGTAAGGGTTCACGGCGACCACTTCAGCGGAGCTTTTTTTAGCGTGGAAATGACGGTGTGTTTGCCGATACCCAGAATGCGCGAAGCATCCCGGATGCCGCCGCCGTTCATGGCAATGTCCACAATCTGGTCTTTGACGCCAGGCTCGTAGGCCCGGTACACGCAGTCGGTCTTGAATATTCGCCCGCACTCCTTGCAGCGAAACCGGGAACGACCGCTTTGGGTGCCGTAACGGACAACCTCGGAACTGTTGCAATACTTGCACAAAACAATTTGATACGCCATTGGAATGGTTGCCTAAGAAGCTTGAAAAATTTATGCTCTACCATACTTAATAAATCAATTAAACCCACCGCACTTTTTTTAAGCGTACCTCATCCAATACTGCATAAAAAAAACCATACAAGTCGTTTTCAATTTCAGCACAATCAAATTTCCATGGGTTTTCGTCACCAAATTTTTTATGCAGTTTTTTCAACCTGAGTGGATCGTGATACCAATAAAACCAAGTGGTTTCATTTGTCACGTACTTATAAAGGGTCGCACTAACTTTCGTTGTCTGCATGTTCATAGATGTCTCGATTACGATTTATCAAAATCCAGGAAAACAATTTTGTCTTCCCACGAAAAGCCAAGGGTGGGTAAGCATCATTTGGGAATGTGGCCCTAAAAGCTCCAGCTTCCCGAAACAAGGCAAGCTAGAGCTTGCCAAACCGGGTTCCCAACCCAGAGGTTGGGAACCCGTTGGATTCGACGCTTGAATGTCGGGAGCAGAGCGCCCGACATAAACTCAAACCACCACATCCACCACATTGCTAACCGCGCCGTTCCCCGCCTTGTTCACGGCGTAAACCCGGTATTCCAGGGGCTTGACGGCGGGTTGGTTGACCAGGGTGGCTTCGGATGCCACGGCGGTGGCGGCATGCTTCCATTGGCCGTCGGGAAGTTCTCGGACTTCGATGGTGTAAAAGCTGGGTTTCCCGCCGTCGGCGGGTTCTTTCCAATCCAGGAACACCCAGCCTGGGCCTTGGCGTGGGGCTTCCAAGATTCGGCATTGGCCGGGAGGCTGTGGAGGGCGGCGGGGGCGCGGCGACCAGACCAGCCGAAATGGGCGAGCTGGTCTTCGTTGTCAGCAGCGTTCTCCACATAACGCAGCACGGCCTTCATGCTATCGGTCAGCGCGGCTAGGCCATCTTGTTTGGCGGTGGTGGCTTCCGCCACTTGGCCCTGCAAGGCGGTCAAGGCATCGCGGAAACCTAAAAAGGCACCCAGTTGGGCCTGAACCTCTTGTGAACTGAGGGGCGATTTGGGAAAACTCTCGGCCTGGGTGGCGAGACCCTGGATGATGGACTGGGCGAGAACGATGATGTCGGATTCGCGGGTGGGAAATGTAGCCATGGTGATGTTCCTTATTGATAGATGGTTACAGATGAGGCTCGGGGGCTTTGGAAACCCCCGAGCCAGGCATTGCAAGCTTGGCCGGAAAAAGGATACGCCGATCAACTGAAAATTCCAGCGAGAACGCAGGGTTTGGGCCATGGGCGGGGAGTTTCGTGGCTTTGCGGCGTGAAAACGTGATCGCCGGCCCGCGAATAGCGGTCTTCAAACCGGCAATTCCGGGTTTCAAAGGGGCGGAACCGGGTTTGAAACCCATGGGGCAGGGCTTGGAATTGCCGACATGAAGCTTTGCCTGGCGAATTCGAGGCTTGATCTTGGAGATTTGACGCCTCGAATCGGTGGGGTGAAGTTTCAGCTTGGCGATCCTGGATTTCAAACCGACGGGATCAAGCGTCCTATCGACGATGCAAAACCCGCCAATAACACAGTTCCCGCGTCATTATGACGCACAGCCAAAAAAGCAGGAACCTTAAGAGTCAAACGCCGTCTGTAGCAAGTAAGCCGAATGCCACCCCAAACGGACAAAACTCGTCTACCATGCAACCGGGTTTGCCAATACCGAGAAACTTGCCCCTAGCCACTTGACCCCGCCAAAAAAACATGCCGACCGTCACCGAAACCCTCCGCGTCCAGGGGATGCGTTGCGCAAGCTGCGAAGACACCGTCGAACGGGCGTTGAGGCATTTGCGCGGGGTTCGCAAGGCCAAAGCCGATTACGGCAGCGAGACTGTGGTCGTGACTTATGATCCCCTGCGCTGCAATCTGTTCCAAATTACCCGTGCGCTGGAACTCAAAGACTACCAATGTTCCCTGGCACCGCAACCACACCCCATTCGGGATGGGATCCGCAAATTTCTGCGGATCGTTCTGGGCCTTGCGGGCATTCTCGCCATATTTTATGTCGGCAGCCAGATACCCTTGGTCGAATCCTTGCCCGGTGGCCTGGGCCAGCAGGCGAGCATCGGGCTGCTATTTTTTGCGGGCCTGCTGACTAGCTTCCACTGTGTAGGCATGTGCGGAGGATTCATCGTCGGCTACACCGCCCAATGCGCCATTGGCGGCAAGCGTTCACATGCCTTCGCCCATGTCGCCTACGGCCTGGGCAAAACCCTGTCCTACGCGGCGATGGGCGCAGGGTTCGGGTTTGCCGGTTCCTTGGTCAGCATCACCCCGGAGATAAAAGGCGCGGCCGCAATCGCCGCCGGGTTTTTCCTGCTCGGCTTCGGGTTCAACATGCTGCATCTTTTGCCCCACCTGCGGCTGTTCCGCCTGCCCATGCCGCGCTGGCTAAGCCGCTTTGTGCATGCCGAGTCCCGCAAACACCAAAGCCCCTTCGTGATCGGCCTGCTCAACGGCCTGATGATCGCCTGCGGCCCCCTGCAAGCCATGTATGTCATGGCGGCAGGCACCGGCAGCGCGTGGGAGGGGACCAAAATACTGCTCGCCTTCGGCACGGGCACCCTGCCCTTGCTGCTGGGCTTTGGCTTCCTCACCAGCCTGATCTCACACCAGGCCAGTGGCAAGATCCTCAAGGCTTCCGGCCTGATCGTGCTGACCCTGGGACTGATCATGCTCAACCGTGGCCTGATCCTGACCGGCTCGGGCTACGACTTCGATTCGCTGGCGGAGCGGATCAACCGCCAGGCCACCACCTTGCAGGAACGCCAGGACGGCTTGCCAAGCCGTGTTGACGGTTTCCAGACCATCCGCACCGAGGTGACCAAAGAAGGGTTCGAGCCTTCCACCTTCGCGTTGCGCAAAGGGGTGCCGGTGCGCTGGATCATCAACGCCACGGAACTGACCGAATGCAACCGGGCCATCGTCGTACCCAGCCTAGGCTTGCAGATCGACCTCCATCCAGGCGAACAAACCGTCGAGTTCACGCCGAAGGGGACGGGGACGATCTTATGGAGTTGCTGGATGGGCATGTTGAGAGGGGAATTCCAGGTTTTGGACGATACGCCGCCTGAGCCGGAAAACGCCACGCCGACCTCGGACTTTGTCGGGCCATTACCCTTGCGATGAGGCGAAAAATTTTCAACCGATCACGAAACACTGTGTATAATTCCCTTCATTAAGAGTCCGGGTGCGACTTCTGCGCAAAGCCTTTGGGGCATGTCCTGGGGCGGCATAGTCCGGCGATTCTGGATAAGTGTGTTCCACGGCAGCGATGCCGTTTTTTTTTGAGGGTAGCTAATGTTTAGAGCATTGATTGGGCAATCGCCCAATTTCGAGGCGATGCTGCGTAGCGCCAAAATGGTCGCCTCGACCGATGTCACCGTGTTGATCACCGGCGAAACCGGCACGGGCAAGGAAGTGCTTGCCAACGCCCTGCAAAACCATAGCCCGCGCACCGGCCAGCCATTTATCACGCTGAATTGCGCAGCCCTGCCTGAGTCGCTGGTCGAATCCGAGCTGTTCGGCCATCGCCGGGGTGCCTTCACCGGCGCGGTGTCCAACCAGACCGGCCGCCTGCAAGCGGCAGACGGCGGCACTTTGTTCATGGACGAGGTCGATTCGCTTCCCCTGCCTATACAAGCCAAGCTGTTGCGCTTCCTGGAGACCGGCGAAATCCAGCCGGTCGGCGACACCCAGCCCTTGCGTGTGGACGTGCGCGTCATCGCCGCCACCAATACCAGCCTGGAAAAGAAGATCGCCAACGGCGAGTTTCGCAAGGATCTTTACTACCGCCTCAACGTCGTACCCCTGGATATTCCCCCGTTGCGCGAGCGCATGGGCGACGTCCAGTTGCTGCTGAACCACTTCATGGGCCACTTCGCAGCCGAACACAAGCTGCCTCCGCCCGGCCTGACCAAGTCTGCCTTGGCCCGCCTGCAAGACTATGCCTGGCCCGGCAATGTGCGGGAATTGCGCAATGTATGCGAGAGACTCTCCATCCTGCTGGCCGGACGCAGCATCGAAGAAAGCAATCTGCCTCGGGAAATCATCAGCCCTCCGCTATCTGCCCACAAAGGCGCGTTCGCCTTGCCCGAGAACGGCATTGATCTGGAAAAGGTGGAACTTGACCTGATCCAGCAAGCCCTAGCCCGCACCAACGGCAACCGTAGCCGCTCCGCCCGCCTGCTTGGCATCTCCCGCGATACCTTGCTGTACCGGATGCAGAAGCATCATTTGCGTTAAGCCACCGGACGATTGAAATCCCTGGAGCCAACGGGAATCTATCAAACGGGGAGTCCATTCATGCGGTGAGCATCCTCCCCCAGTCCCGCAACTGACCGAGGATTTCCCTATCGCGCTGGCTGATTTCAGGCTGGCCTTCCAGTTGCGCCAGCCGTTCCTCATATTCCGATAAAACCAATCCACCTCTGGCACTTTTCTCAGTCAGGCTTCCGCGCCTAAATCGCTCCCAGCGGGCTTGCTCCTCTCGATCCAGGGTTTCCACCCAATTGCGGGCGCGATAGCGGAACAACATTTCGGGCAGGCGGCAGTCGTCGAATGTTAACTTGGCTGTGGCCAATTGCTCGGGGCTCATCCCGCGTAGCTTGGTCATTTTCTGTTTGTCCGTATTGCTGAAGAATCCGCCGCTGTAGATCATCAAATCTGGATCTTCAGACTCGATTGCGTCCGCCGGTTTGGCGAACACAGCCTCCAATTTGGCGGCAAGCCCCGGGGCTTGTTTAAGCGTGGCCAGATGGGCTTGGCAATGGCTTAAGTCTATTGCCAGGCGTTCGGCATCGACGGGACGCAGGGTAGTGATAGGGACGAGAATCGGACACTTGTTGAGATGCACGGTCTTCAGGGGGATGCGCGGCACGCCTTGCGGCAGATCCACGGCGCGGGTGAACAGGCGGCGGCGGATTTCTTCCGCGTCCAGTTCCAGCAAGGGCGTGGGATCAGCGCTTAGATCGAACACCGCGATTTCGTTCTGGTTGGTCGGATGGCGCACCAAGGCGACGACGACGGCAATGCAGCCGCGCTCCGCCGGGTATTTCTCGGAGGCATGCAAGACCGGCTCGAAGCTGCCGGACTTCAACAGCGCGGCCGCTTCATGTTTGCCCCGGTTGCGCCAGATGAAGTCGTACAGCCGGGGCTGGCACTTCTTGACCAGCCGGGCAAGCGAGAGGGTCGCATGCACGTCAGCCAGCGCGTCATGTGCGCCGCTGTGGCTGATGCCGTTGCCCTGGGTGAGCAGTTCGAGGCGGAAGCTGGGGCGGCCTTGTGCGTCTATGGGCCATTCGATGCCTTCAGGCCGCAATGCCGCCGTCAGGCGCACCATGTCGATGATGTCCCAGCGGGAATTGCCGCCTTTCCATTCCCGCTCGTAAGGATCGTAGAAATTGCGGTAGAGGGTGTTGCGGGTAACCTCGTCGTCGAAACGGAGGGTGTTGTAACCCAAGCCGCAGGTGCCAGGCTTGGCAAGCTCGGCATGGATGGCAGCGATGAATTCAGCTTCGCGCACACCTTTTTCCAGTGCCAGTTGCGGGGTAATGCCCGTTATCAGACAGGCATCAGGTGAAGGCAGGCGATCACTGGGCGGACGGCAGTAAATAACCAAGGGATCGCCGATTAAATTCAAATCTTGATCGGTCCTCAGTCCGGCGAATTGGACTGGAGCGTCGCGGCGAGGATCCACGCCGAAGGTTTCGTAATCGTGCCAATAAAGTGTGGTTTCTGCCATTTCCAAATCCTTCAAAACGCAAAAAGGCGGCGGAATACGGACAGTATCCCGCCGCCTTCAACACAAACCTTATTGTGCGGAAAGCAGCGCCTTCAACACGTCCACACGGCTGATGACCCCCACCAGCTTGCCATTGTCCGTGACCGGAAAATGCCGCAAGGCGGATTTGCTGAACAGTTCGGCCAATTCAAGGATGCTGGTGTCGGCATCGACCGTGGTCACATCTGAGGTCATGTATTCGGACACCTTGCCACCCATGCCTTCGTAATAGGTCGAGTTCAGGGTGATGCGCAAGCAATCCAATTCGGAGAATGCGCCGACGATCTTCCCGTGTTCATCCAAGACCGGCGCCCCGGTAATCTTGTGCGACAACAGTTTGCGTATCGCCTCGTAGACATCCGTGTTCGGCCTGAAATAGACCGGATTGGAGGTCATGTATTCACCCACGGTTATTTTTGCAAGCATGGCAACCCCTTCTTTTGTTGGTTTTATTGGATGGCTCAAGAGCCTTTGGAGGAGAACTCCAGGCTCTGCGACGCTTCTAGCTTTTTACGTTTGTCACATTTTTCCACGCATACACAATCGGCCGCGCCCGGGCCGCCGCAACTGCCCTTGATCGCATGGCGGCCAAACATCACGCCAATGGCCATGATGGCGATCACCACGGCAATCACGGCAAAAGTAATCAGGAAAAGAGCCATGTTGATGTCCTCGTATGGAGTTGGCCGATTGCCAGGAGAAGGAAGGTGCCTTGGCACACCCGCCTGCGTCTACAGTATCTCCAGACGGATCTCGGCGATATTTTTTTATTCTAACCTAGAAACCCCGCCATGTCAGCGGCCCTGCTCGCTGACAGCAATTCTCATTTTGGCCCGAGGCCCCGTCATTCCGGCAGGGAATCCCTGAATCCAGGCCATGGAAGGTAACTGGCCGGTGACGCAAGTGTTTGATGCCTATCAAGTGTCAATCCACAGTTTGCCATCCCTGGACGCTGGATTCCGGCATCCCTGCCGGAATGACAGAGAATGGCATATGGCTTTGGCCCGAAATGAGAATTACTGGTCACTGCGTTCTGGATGTTGCGGCGGCGGGCGCTTTCTGCTATCAATACGCAGTTTTTACCAAAACTCAGGTTTAGGAGCCGTTGGATGTCCGAAGCTAAAGCAAGCGAACCCCATATCACCCCTTTCAGTTTCAAGCCTTACGAGATCAAAGAAGGCGAAGAATACATGAACGAGGCGCAAGTCGATCATTTCCGCCGCATTTTGCAGAACTGGAAAGGCGAACTCATGCGCGAAGTCGACCGCACGGTGCATCATATGCAGGACGAGGCGGCCAACTTCCCCGATCCCAATGACCGCGCCACACAGGAATCGGAATTCAGCCTCGAATTGCGCACCCGCGACCGTGAGCGCAAGCTGATCAAGAAGATCGAGGAGGCTGCGGAAAACCTGGAACGCGGCGACTATGGCTACTGCGAAACCTGCGGGGTGGAAATCGGCCTGCGCCGACTGGAAGCCCGCCCCACCGCCACCCAGTGCATCGACTGCAAGACCTTGGACGAAATCCGGGAAAAGCAGATCGGTTGAATCCCCGCCATCAAGAAGCCGCGCAAAAATACCGGGGCCGGTTTGCGCCCTCGCCCACCGGGCCTTTGCATCTTGGCTCGCTGTACACTGCGCTGGCCGGGTTTCTCCAGGCCAAATCCCGCGGCGGCGAATGGCTGCTGCGCATTGACGACGCCGACACCCCCCGCGTGACACGGGGGGCAGCCGATAGCATCAGGCGCACCTTGGAACGGTTTGCCCTGCACTGGGACGGGCCGGTCGCCTATCAAAGCCATGCGACCGACGCTTACCGGACAGCCTTGGAACGACTGGACAAGGCCAGGCTGCTCTATCCCTGCGTCTGCTCCCGCAAAACCCTAGCCGCCCTGCCTCGAACCGCGTCGGAACCGGCCATTTATCCCGGCACCTGCCGCCATGCGGGGCATTCCCGCAGATTCGCCCACGCCTTGCGCGTCGCCGTCGGGGAGGCCGTGATCGACCTTGAAGACAAGTCGCAAGGGCTGCGGCGTTGGGAGCTTGGCCGCGAGTTCGGCGATTTCATCGTATTCCGCCGCGATCAAATCTTTGCCTATCACCTGGCGACAGTGGTCGATGATGCAGAGGCTGCTGTGACCGAGGTGCTGCGCGGTTGCGACCTATTGGAATCCACCCCTTTGCAAATCCATCTGCAAAATCTGTTGGGCCTGACCACGCCCGATTACCTGCACATTCCGGTCATCGTGGACAGACTAGGCATCAAACTGAGCAAACAAAATCTGGCGGAAGCGGTGGACGAGCATAATCCTTCCGCCATCCTGCGCCTATTGCTGCCATTGCTAGGACTGCCGCCCCCCAACGAACTCGGCGACGCCCCACCGGCGGAGCTGCTGGCTTGGGCCGTCGCCCATTGGGATGTGTCGCGGCTATCGGGAACCGCCATTGCCGAGCCTTCGTGGGAGCGGTTTTCAACCGTGACGGATGCCAAAAGTCGCGCTTAGAAAGCACTCCCACGAAAACATGCTTGTCTAGGATCAACCCAGCTTTTTCAGCAAATCAACCTTTTTCGCCTCAAACTCCTCAGGCGAGAGGATGCCTTTGGTCATCAGCCCATGCAGTTTTTCCAAGGTCGCCATCACCTCGTCGGCGGACGCTGCCGGGGCGGCTGGCTGGGCCGCCTGGGCGAAGGCTTGGCCGATGCCCATCCCAGCCCCCAGACCTGCACCGATCCCCGCCAAGCCGCCTTCGTTCCGCGCCGCGTCGGGAATGCTGTTGGCGACCTGATATTGGGTATAGCGGCCCATGTCGCCCAGCACGTTCATACTGATGCGGGTGTCCAACACTTTCTGCAACTCCTCCGGCAGGGAGACGTTCTGCACCACCAGAGTGTCCAAAGCCAGGCCATAGCTGTCAAACACCGGCAGCATTTTCTGCTTCAAGGCCGCGCCGAACTCCTCCTGGTTGGCCGCCATGTCGATGAAGGACACGCCAGACTCCCCGAACATGTCGCCCATCAGGCTGACGAGGGTGTTGCGCAACTGTCCTTCCATTTCCTCGGTGGTGAATTCCTCGAGTGTGCCGCTGACATTAAGATAGAACTTCTTCGGGTCGGCCAAATGGTAGGAATAATTGCCGAAGGCGCGCAGGCGCACGATGCCGAATTCCTTGTCGCGGATGGTGATAGGGCCAGGCGTCCCCCATTTGCGATCCAATTGCTGCCGGGTGCTGAAGAAATAAACCTCGGATTTGAATGGCGAGGCGAACAGCTTGTCCCAATTTTTCAGGTTGGTCAGCAAAGGCAGGGTCTCGGTGTCCAGGGTGTAAAGGCCGGGACCGAACACGTCGGCGATCTGCCCTTCGTCCGCGAACAAGGCCATTTGCGATTCGCGGACGGTGAGCTTCGCGCCGTTTTGGATTTCAAAATCCCTGGTCGGAAAACGGTGGGCCAATACCCCGTCCGCCGCCTCCGTCCATTGGATGACGTCGATGAATTGTTTCTTGAGGAAGTCCATGAGGGCCATGTTTTTCTCCGGGTGGTTGGTTAAGGTTTATCCGGAGCGACACCGCGCGTTTTATCCGCAAAGCCGGGCATGTTCCGGATCTAGATCTTGAAGCTATTGATTTTATACCCCAAGCGCCACGAAAACCATAAGCGCTGCCGACTGTCCCAAGGGTCGAAGAAAAATCCCCCAAGGCCGATTGATTGGCGAAGCCCATAGCCTGTAAAATCAACCTGCACTTTCGATCCCCTTAAACGCCCATGTCGAGACCAACACTATGAAACCCATCCATTTGATTTTCGTCTTCCTGGCACTTTTCGCCTGCTCCGTGGCGACCGCGTTTGCGGACTGCTCCATGGATGGCAAGAGCTATCCCACTGGCACGGTAATCAATGGCTTTATTTGTTCGCCCGACGGCAGGTGGGTAAGGTTATAAGTGCGTCCAGCCAGGCTGCGCCTATCCGTAGATTCTTCATGTCGTGGGAGGATAAGTATCATGGTAGCGAAAGACCAAGCAAAACCCGCGCAAGATTCCGGCAAGGATGACACCCCCAGCAAGGAAAAATCGTTTTATGGGTTTAAATTGTCTGAGATGCTGGACATAGCGGGCAAGCTGATAGCCGCAAGCGCGGTCATAGCCACCACGATCATTGCTGACAGATACCAGTCCTCCTTGGCGACCGCCAACCTGCTGGTTCAGCGCGAACAGTCGGACAGCCAACTCAGGGCTAGCATGTTTTCCACTCTCATTGGCCCCTTCGTGGGGGCAGACAAAGTCACGGAAGACATCAGCACTGAGAAAGAGCAACTGTTAGTGGAACTCCTTGCGCTGAATTTCCACGAACACTTTGAACTAAAGCCGCTCATGATCCACCTCGACAACCGGCTGGCAAAAGTACAAACGAGCAATCCGGACTTGGAGCAAAAAAAGCGGGATTCATTAAACGAGATTGCCCAGCTTGTTGTCCAACGACAGCTTGCAACGTTGATGAAAGCGGACAACGAATCGTCGCCAGAACACAACGCACGGATCGATTATTTTAAGCTGACCGAGCGCAACCAAGAATGCAGCAAGCAGGAATACAAGCCTAACGAATCATCGCCCATGATGCCTTGCACTGAGTTAGCCAAGCTGGATCGGCATTTTGACGATTTGTTCGGCACAAAATCGCCCAACGGCCAATATATCTTGCACTTCACCATCTCTCCGCCCTCCGATGAGGATTGGAAAAATATTTTGAAAAACCAGCGATTCACGGTGAATGTCAATATTTCCAAAAATGACGACAAGCACACCCTCCCTATCACTGAAGACACCATCATAAAAAGCAAATTGAACTACAATGACCTAAGGGCCATGCTTACCAAAGATTTTCTGCTAACATGGTTTGACGTTCCTTATGCCAATAACACACTGCTGGCAGACGGCACACGTTTTTCCATGCTCATCGATAGTGTCGAACCCACCGCCAAAATGGTGAAGCTGAAAATCGTATGGTTTCCCCAAGACTATTTCGCCGCCCAGGAACGGCCGACAAACTATAGCCAATTCCGGGAAAAGCTTGGGCTTAAACTGAGTAAATAGTCTTGGTTCGCGCTGACTTCGTGGAAACCAAGTCAAACCTCCCTTAGCCCTCCCCCCTCACTCGACACAAAACCGCCCGATCAAGCCTTTCAGCATGGCGACCATGGGCGGGACTTGAGCCAAAGAAAGATACTCGTCCGGCTGGTGGGCCTGTTCGATGCTGCCCGCGCCCATGACGATGGTGTCCATGCCCAACTGGGACAGGAACGGGGCTTCCGTGCCGAAGGCCACCGCCCCGGCATCCATGCCGCTCAACGACTCGCAAGCCCGAACCAAGTCCGAATCCTCCGAGGTTTCAAACGCCGGCACACCATCGCACAAAGGGGCCGTCTCCACCCGCAGGCCTGGGTAAGCGGCCAGTGTCCCCTCCAGGCGCTCTGCCAACGCCTGCCGCAATTCTTGCAGATCCATGCCGGGCAGGGGCCGGATGTCGATCTGCATCTCGCACAAGGCGCAGATGCGGTTGGGGTTGTCGCCGCCATGGATGGCACCTAGGTTCAGCGTGGGCGCGGCAACCTTGAACAGCGGATTGCGGTGCTTGGCCTGCAACTCCGCCCGCCAGGCCAACAACTCGCCGATCACACTATGCATTCCCTCAATGGCGCTAGTCCCTAGGGATGGGTCGCTGGAATGGCCTGCATGGCCATGCACGCGGACGCTCTCCATCATCACACCCTTATGCATGCGGATAGGCTTCAAACCGGTAGGCTCGCCGATCACCGCGTAACGACCCGGCTTCAGGCCATGGGCAAGCAAGTGCTTCACCCCGGCCATGCTGCATTCCTCGTCAGCGGTGGCAAGCAGCGTCAAGGGCCGTCGCAAGGATTTAGGGTCGAAACCCCGCGCCGCCTCGATTGCCAGCGCAAAAAAGCCCTTCATGTCGCAAGTCCCCAGACCATAGATGCGTCCGTCGCGCTCAATGCCGCCGAACGGATCGACCGACCAGCGCCC
This sequence comes from uncultured Gammaproteobacteria bacterium, assembly GCA_963753955.1. Lineage (GTDB taxonomy): Bacteria > Pseudomonadota > Gammaproteobacteria > Methylococcales > Methylococcaceae > Methylumidiphilus. The sequence goes on along the minus strand of CAVWEM010000007.1, from coordinate 229,139 downwards.
CTGGTCATAAGGCACCGTATCCGTATGCCCGGACAGCACCAAGCCCTCGCCCGCCGCCCCGCCGCCGCCCAGGGTGGCCAGCAGATTGGCCTTGCCAGACGCGACTTGGTGGATCGTCACGGCGAAGCCAATATTTTCCAACCATTCGGCCAACAGGTGGATGACGGCCAAATTGCCCTGATCCAGGCCGGGCGTGGCGCTGCTGACCGAAGGAATGGCGACTAGCGAGCGGATTTGGTCAAGGATGCCGGGCAATTGTGTGGGCATGGGTCTTCGCGGGCGTGGCGGATGATGGCTTGTCTTCGGCGGCAATACTGCGCATTATAACCATCCCGACCGGCAGCGGCCCCGTATTTTCCTGACGCGGCATTCCCATGGCAATAAGAACGACGCAGATCAAACTTCCCGAGCTTGCGCTGGTGCTGTTGATCGGCCCGTCCGGCGCCGGCAAGTCCACCTTTGCCCGCCGCCACTTCCTGCCCACCGAAGTGGTTTCCTCCGACCGCTGCCGGGCCTGGGTCTGCGATGACGAGAACGACCAGTCCGCCACAGCCGACGCCTTCGAGATCCTGCACCTGATCGCAGCCAAACGCTTGAAGGCTGGCCGGTTCACCGTCATCGACGCCACCAATGTCCAAGCCGAGGCGAGGAAATCCCTGGTCGCGCTGGCGCGCCACTATCACTGCCCGCCCGTCGCGCTGGTCTTGGACATGCCGCTATCGCTCTGCCTGGAGCGCAACGCCGCCCGCAGCGACCGAGACTTAAACGACACCGTTATCCGCAACCATCGCGGCCAGTTGCAGGCTTCGTTGCAAGGGCTGGAAAAAGAAGGCTTCCGCCACATCCAACTATTCCACGCCCCTGCGGAGCTAGAAAACCTGGCAATCACGCGACAACCCAACCCATGCAACCAAAAGGCCGAAACCGGGCCTTTTGATCTGATCGGTGACGTGCATGGCTGCTTTGACGAACTCGCCGCCCTGCTTAAAGCCTTGGAATATCGGGTTAGCCCCAGCCATGAGGGATTCGAGGTTTATCACCCCGAAGGCAGAAGGCTGGTCTTCCTCGGCGACCTGGTGGATCGTGGCCCGAAAACTCCGCAAGTGCTACGCCTCGCCATGGACGCGGTGAAATCCGGCGACGCCTTCTGCGTGGCCGGCAACCATGACGCCAAACTGGTCAAGGCGCTGCTAGGCCACAAAGTCAAGACGACCCATGGCCTGGCCGAATCCATGAGTCAGATGGAAGGCGAGAGCGATGCGTTCCGGGCCGAAGTGATGGATTTCTTGGGCCAGCGGAGCAGCCATTATGTGTTCGATGGGGGCAGGCTGGTAGCCGCCCACGCAGGACTCCCCGAAGAAATGCACGGACGCCAATCCGGCAGGGTGCTGAATTTCTGCCTGTATGGGGAAACCACCGGGGAGACCGACGAATTCGGCCTGCCCGTCCGCTACCCTTGGGCTACTGACTACCGGGGGCGGGCCGTGGTCGTTTACGGCCATACCCCGGTGGACGAACCGGAATGGCTCAACAATACCCTTTGCATCGACACTGGCTGCGTTTTTGGCGGCAAGCTGACCGCATTGCGCTACCCGGAAAAAGAACTCGTCTCCGTGCCGGCCCTGGCGCAATACTTCACACCCGTCTGCCCTTTGGCAAGCGCCACACCGAAACCCACTTTGGAAGAATCCCCAATAACAGCATCGCTCTCCTAGCCCAAATTCAGCGCCGGGATTTCACCCGGCTGCGGCATTCAGCGGCCAAGCAACAGCCCAACAATATCCCAGGGCAAGAAGGAAATGGCTGGACAGCACCAGACCCACATTGGCCGCCTGGCCTCGGGTGAAATCCCCGCCAAAATCAGGCTGGCGTGTGAGGGCTATCGCCTTGGCCGCAAGCGGCAAAGACAGGAAGACGAGCAGGCATTGCCAAGGCATCTCCCCGGCCAGGACACAAGCGGCTATCCACGCATAAGCCGTCACGCCGAAGACGGAATACACCCACCACGCCCACCGGAAACCCAGTTGTATCACCAAAGTCCTACGCCCTCCCCGCCTGTCCGCCGATTCGTCAGGAAATTCATTCAACAACAATAGATTGAATACCCATAGCGCGGAAGGCACTGCCGCCAGGGTGAACTCAGATTCCAGGTTTCCATGGAGTATCCAGGCCGTTCCAAACACCGGCAAGGCACCCAAGCCAAGACCGGCGGACAGTTCGCCCAATCCGAACCCTAAGCGCGTGATATGGCTGGTTCCAAAAATGACCAAGACCGAACCGAGCAAGAATAATGGCAGCAAAGACCAGCCTATTTTGCCGACGAGATACCCGCCGATAGGAATGGCAAGCGCAAAAGCGGAAACGCCAAAAAGGAGTGTTTGACGTGGAGCTAACAAGCCCTCGCTCAAATATCCACTGCCGCCGTTGAATGGTGTCCGCTGGGTTTCCAGGTCGATGCCCGAAGAATAATCGAAGTAATCATTCAGCACATTGGTGCTGATATGAAGCAACACCAGCCCTAACAGGCAAAGCCAGAAATCAGGCCATTGGAATGGGCCGTAAAACCGGGCAAGGCTACCCCCCAAACAGACCAGCAAGACAGATAACAACAAATATTGAGGCCGGGTCGCAAGGAACAGCGTTTTGAACATATCAGGACACTTTTATCCTTGCTTAGTCGCCACAACCACTTGGAAATTCCCGAAAAAGTACGTCGAACGCTCGCAACGCCATCCTCCCATCTTATCCATGAAGCCGACCGGATCGTACTCGCCCCACATGCTCAAGGCATAAGGCTCGAAAATGGTGAAATAAATCCGGCCTAGCTGGCGCATCAACCATGTCCTAGGTCGGTGGAACTCCGCAATGATGAGTTTTCCGCCGGGGGCTACCACACGTGCGGCCTCATGGAAAACACGCTCCTTGCTTGGATCCGGCAACTCATGGAACAAAAAGAAGATCAAATTGATAGCCACCGCGCCATCCTTTTGCGGCATGGAACGCGCATCGGCCTCAGCCAATTCATAGTTCCCTTGATATTCACCCAACTTGCCGTCTGCATGGATCAGCTCATTCTCGATGAGATCGGTGATGCAAATCCGCCCCGCGCCGCCCTTGACGGATGCGCCGACGACGCGAGGCATGACATCGCCGAAGGCGCAGGAGGTCATCAGAACCGTCTTGCCTTTCACCGCTGTCCGCTTGATCTCGGCCACGACCCTTTCGACCAGCCGGTCATACTGAAACAGCAAGACTGCGGCGACCCAGGTCTTCTTGTCGGAAAAGCGAATAAGCCCCATGTGGGAATAAACCCAATAGATATGGAATCTATCTTCCGCCCGGGGGACGAAGGCATGGGCGATGAGCGCACCTCGCGTGACCAAAAAGAAATATCCAAGCCCTGTGCCGACAAGCAGGCTGAAAGCCATACCGACAATAGATTCCGTCATGATTAACCTCGATATCTAATCTTCTGATTTTTGGTTTGCAATCTCTGCGTCACTGCCATTAAGCCAAGAAAAAACTATCGTTCCGGCAGGGAATGCCGAAACCCAGAAGCCACGGATGGCAAGCTAAATTCACTTCCCTGTGTCCTGGATTCCGGCAATCCATGCCGGATGACGGCTTAACTTAATAGCCATTACGTGTTGCTTTGGAAACCATTATAAACGCGCTACAGGCCATATACCGCCTTAGCTTAAGGAGTATCTAAGAAATACAGTGTGCGGATTTATGACGGAAACCACTTGGACTGGCAGCAGTCTCTGGGTCGTTGGGAATATCTTGAAGCGGGGGGGGCAAGAACAGGGCAGTCGCACGGAGGACAAAAGCCCGTCATTCCGGCAGGGAATGCCGGAATGACGGCATTGTTTACAGTTGTTTCTCCGTCCAGCGCGGCAACCACATTTGTGCCAAGGAGGTCATCACCATGACCGTCGATGCTAAACTATAGCCGAAACCGCCAATCATGGTCAGCCAGGCGAATGCGGGCCAGTATTTGGTCAACCACCAAGACAGGATATCCGCAATCAGGAAAACAAAAGGCGTGGCGATCAAGATCAGCTTCCAGCGGTAGTTGAATTCCGCCATCGCAAAAATCCAACCCACGAACATGAAAATGAAGCCAATGCCGAACAAATGGATATGGGAAACCTTGGTCAGGCTGGAAATGCTCGCGCCATGATCGACCTCGGCCAGCTTCTGCGCCACCTCAAGCTTGGCCACTTGATCCATTCCAGATTCGGCATCGTGGCAATTGGAGCAATATTTTTCCAACAGCGGTCCCATCTTGCCCCATTGATCTTTAGACGCACCATCGCGCGCCCACTGGATCAACAAAAAGCGCACATCATCCGGCGCGTTGGTCTTCATCTTGCCAGTCAGCGCGGCTTCCAGCTTGGAACCCGATCGGTTGCCATAGTAACTATAAACGATGTCCTCCTTGGACAAGCCCGGCTTGCCGTCCGCCATGCCATGGGTCAGCATGATCTGCGCACCGGCCATCATCAGCCCCAGGCCGATCACCAGCAGAAAGCCGGTGAACAAGACCTTGTAAGGCATGGACAGCTTGCCCAGCGTCGTATTTTGGTTCACTTCAATCATTTCGTTGCGCCTAGAAATTGTAGAGGTACGACAGTCCAAAGGCATGGACGGTATAGACCGGTGCCTGCTCCAAGGTAGGCATCACGCCGGTCGGCGTTCCCGCCACACTCATCCCACTGTAGATGTAATCATTGCTGATCATGTGCTGGAAGATGTAAGTCAAATGCGCCGACGAAGATTTATTGAAGGCGTATTTGGCGCTCAGGTTAAACTGAAAGACCTGGGTCTTGACCTCGGGCATGTTGGTGGCGGGGGTATAGTAATACGGGCCATTGGTGGTGTTAGCCCCAGTCACTTGTGAATAAGTCCCGCCGTTCACGTCGACTTGCGTTCTCGCGAAGCTATAGAGGAAGTCGCCGGTCAAATCCAGCTTGCCGGACAACAAGCCCTTGTGCTTCAAGCCCATACCCACGGTGTCGATATTGTCACTCATATTGGACAGCCAGTTAAGGCAAGGGTCAATCTTGGCGTTATTGTTCTTGGCAAGGACGTTATTATAACAGCCGCCGACGACCGAACCAGCCGTGGTGCTTCCAGTATTGCTGTTGCTGCCATACGAGGAACCCACCGTATTGGACATATTATCCTGGAAGGTATAGAAGACATGGCCGCTAAAATCTTCGTTGAAGGCATAACTGGTGTCGAAGTTGATCGACCAAGTCCTCTGCGACTGCAAGCCATAGGCGGATTGGGGATAATCGTCATACCGGTAATCGCCATTCAAACCTAGGGACAATTTGTCGGTCACCTGGTAGTCGAGACGGGAGTTGACATTCTGGCGGTTGCGGGCCGAAGTATTGAACCGCCCCAAACCAGCTATGTCGATTGGGCTGTTTGGGTTGCTAGACATCAAAGTTGAGGAGTAACCAGTATTGTTGTTTGGAAAAAGGCTGGGGTACGGATAGGGAACAGTCCCTTTTGGATACCCCAACGCAGGACCCCATGCCGGTATGCCGAGGGCGCTGATCTGGTTATAAAACGCCATCGCCTGCGGGGAAGTGAACGACGCAGCCCATGCGGCATCCTGATTGTAATTATCGGCGGAACGATTGGAGTAGGCGTAGCCTAATTTGGCGTTGATTTTGTCAAAAAAACTTCCGCGATAATCGATCCGCCCGGTGTTCTCCAAGGTCGTACCCGTATCGACACAGGATGTCCAGGTTCCATTGCACCAGCGATCAATGTTCTGGATTTCATAGCCGATCTTCAGCCATTGGCCTTGGGCGAAGGAGTAATTGGCATCCAGGTTGCCTTGTTGGAGTTTTTTACTGTAGGGGGTGTTGCTACGAATATTATTCGCAGTCCCTATGACATCCACATCCGTAAACTTATACTGGCTAACCGGCGTATGATTATCCCGTTCATCAAATTTGTATGAGGCGGCAAAATTCAAATCCTTGTCCACCTTGTGGGTCAATTTCGCATTGACGGCCGTGGTCTGCACAAAGCCATCCAAGCTTGAACGTGGGCTTCCGGTGCTGTTAGTCGAAGTACTGTAGGGCAAAAAGGACTCGTTCTGCAAAGTCAGCCCGTAGCCACCATTGCCGACCAGCTTGGTGTCCGGCGAGAAGTTATAACCACCGGACAGCGAAAACTGGTGGAACTGGTTGTCCGGCGCGGTGCTCATGCGTCCGGTTGCGGGATTGGTCGCCGACCCTTTTTGAAAGGCGTTGTCGAAAGTGATGGAATCGAAGTCGTTGTGGAAGATCGAGCCGTAATACGCCAACGATCCAAACGCTTTTTGGCCAGTGAAATTCATGCTGGCGTTGACCTGATCCGTGGACTGTGAAATGGGGGCGGGGAGGATAACCGACCTCGATCCGACAATGGGTGCGCCTAGAGCCTGGGTGCCGTTTTTGTCCTCATGGCGCATGCTGGCCTTGAGTTCCCACTCGGGGTTTAGGAAATAGCTGAAGCCGCCATCGACCCGCTTACGCTTGGTGGCGAGATCGATGTTTTGAAAATCGGCTAGTTGCGTAGGATTCAAATTCCGCATGTTTAGGTTGGAGCCAGCCGGAGCGTTCCAATTCGATGGCAAATTGAGGTAGTTGCCACCCACACCTAAGTAAGGCGTCTGGTAGCTGCCCTGGCCATTCCTATAAATCTCGTCATAACCGAAATTCAGTTTGTATTTGCCTTGGTCTTTGTACTCTCCCGTGAACTCCCGAGTCTCCAGGCCGATGTTCCTGCCGGTGATACGCCAGCGGGTGGCGTCCCCACTGTCGTAGGCACCGCCGCCGCGCAAGTCAAAATTGCCGATGCCATAGGCACCGCTATTGTTCAGGCCGTTGTATTGGCCGAATTTCCAGTTGCCATCGGTCACTCCGAGGACGCCAGCCTCGATAGTGCTTTTCGGCTCGGTCAATTCGCGCGCCTCAGCCCCTAGAGCGCTGCTTTCAACAGCCTTAGCGGCGGCTTTCGCCGGTTTGGCTGCGGTGACCGCCTCTGCCTGTTTAACGGCAGAAGTGGCCTGAGCCGATTTGGGCGCAGGGGTGGCTTTTTTGGCCCGTTTGGCGACTTTAGCTTTTTTCGCCGGTTTCGTCGATTTGGCTACGGGGTGTTCAGGCGTCTCGGTGGCGATGGCGGCCTGTCCCATCAACAGGGCCGCGACGACCACGCCGATGCTGACCCGCAGGGTAAAACGTGTGTGATTTGTGTCCATGATTCTTCCCGATTCTCTTTCAGTTGTTTATCGGTTGAACTTAGCGCCAGCCGGATGGTTCGATCCATGGATCATGGAATGGCACTGCAAGCAGGCAGTCCCATTGGCTTGCGCACGGGGTGAATAGTTCTGCGGAAGCTGCTTTCCATTGACATTTGTCACATCCCCGCCAATCAGGTTGGCCCCGCTGTTGACCGTGTTAGCATGATCCGCCGTATGGCATTCCTGGCACAACCAAGGCACTCGTTGCTTCAACAAGGGAGGATTGTTCGAACCGTGGGGCGTGTGGCAATTGGCGCAATCGTCGAACACCGGGGAATGCTCCCACAGGAACGGCCCGCGCTTCTCGGCATGGCAGGTGTAGCAGGTCTCGTTGGTGGAGTTCTTTATCAGCATTTTCGGGCCGGAAGAACCATGGGCGTTATGGCATTCCGAGCAGGCGGTCTTGCCGGCCAAGATCGGATGGGTGGAGAACAGATGGGTCTCCGAGCGCTGGGTCCGGTGGCAGGTGAAGCAGACATCCGGCTGGGTCGGGCGCTCAAGCACGGGGTCTTTAGGCATGTGGACTTTATGGCACGAATTACACGCCACGCCTTGGGATTGATGTTGGCTCCCTTGCCAGTGAGTACGCAAACCGCTCTGGTGGCAGGTGATGCACTGGCCGCTCCGAGCTTCCGCCGGGGATGCCTCGTAGGATTTGGAATGCTCCGCGAATACGAAGTCCGGGGCCGCCCGGCCTTTCTGGCTGGGATCGCCTTTCAGATGTTTTTCACTTTCACCGTGGCAGGATTGGCACGACGGTGAACGGGCATCTGCACGATTGCCGTGCGGGGTCTGGTAGATAGTCAGGATAGGCTTGTTATCCGTCTCGTCGTGGCAGCGGGTGCAGACTGCGTCACGATCCAAGGCATCGGCAGGTCTGACTGCGGCCTTCGCCGGAGCCGCAACGCCCGGCGCAGGCGTGACCGCCTCGACAGGGGTATCTGCGGCCTGCGCGGACGAGAGCAAAATCCCGCAGAGCGTGATTATTTGGATTAATATTTTCATCGGCTATCCGTCATCTATCATAGGGTTGAGACTTTCCCAGCGATCTCGCCAAGAATGTGTTCCAGACTCAAAAAAACCCGGCCCAGAAAATGCCCATCCTCTCCGCTTGCCATGAGGATAGATGCTAATTTGTTGGGTTTGGATAGCCGCCCCAGAGATTAACGGGCAGCGACAGCCTGACAAAAAACGAAGGCCGGGGAATAAGTTTTAGTGCTTAAAGGGAAAGGATCCAATCCACCAAGTTCTTGATTTTGCTTGATTCACCCGGATCCAGAGCAAGGTGGTTTTCTTCGTGACCGTCCAAAAACTTGACTTTTGGCCCCGTGGTAAGATGGGTAATCAATTTGGACTCTGCATCTGCCTTACCTTTGAATTTGGCGGCAATCTTGTTAAAACCAGGGCTAGCCTTGTCTTTGTCTATGCCGTGGCATCTGAAACAATTGCTTTCTTTGGCAAAGGCTTTCGCGGCATCAGCATCCACCTCGCCGGCGCTTGCATCCACCGACAAACAAAGAGCCAAGATCCCGGCCACAACAAAAGCCTGCCGACCGAATTTACCTGCGATTTTCATAACTAATTCCCCTAGTGGTTTTGTGTGCGATAGTAGCCCCGTGTAGACAACCGTGTCAAATGATGTCTTTTTTACACAACAGTGAGGGGCAAATCCACCAGCCTCATAAATCCACCGAGAATGAGCCTAAAGCCATTGATTCTTAAGACTATTTTCTTCGCCCTTTTGGCGACCCACGACTCCAGCCCGGAAAACAGGAAACAATCCGTTTCGTGAACCTTGGCAACGATAAGCTTAGATCCGTTGAGTCCAAGCGAAAAGCTTGGTTATTCCGATGGCTCCCGGCACACTACTTGTTGCCTCGCCGGTAAACGCCGATCCTTTCGGCTTTGGCGAGGACATGGCCGTGCATGGCTTGCTCAAGCTTGGCCTTGGTGGGCTGCCCCAAATCGGGCAGCATACTGTCCAAGGCATAGAGTTTGTGGAAATAGCGATGTTGGCCGATAGGCGGGCAAGGGCCACCGTAGCCGGTGCGCTTCCAATCGTTGAGTCCCTGCTTGGTTCCGCCAGGAAGATTGCCAGTTTTCACCGCTTCAGGCAATCCGCTGGTATCTGCGGGCAGGTTGTAAATCACCCAATGCACCCAAGTCATCTTCGGTGCCTTTGGGTCGGGCGCATCCGGGTCGTCTACGATCAATGCCAGACTTTTGGTGCCCGTAGGCAGGTCCGACCAAGCCAAAGTGGCGGAGAACATCGCTGCCGTCACAAGTGAAACGGGCTAGGGATTTCTCCATGGTGGGAAAAAGCGGGGGATTCAATTTTCATGGTGTAGGCCTCCTGGTTGGGTGGTTCGGCGGCATTGGACAACACTTGATAGCAAGAACGCACAGAACCAGGCGCATGGGAAAGTTTGTTTTGGGAAATGGCATAGGGAACTCCAATTTTATAAATAACCTTAACATCTTTTAGGGATGTTATAGGTTGGCATTTAGGGTGAAACCGTCTGGGTGTAAGAAAATTCTTTGCCCTGGTTGTCCTTCACTTCGGCCTTCAGTTCCCCTGCCTTGTCAGGGATGAAATAGAAGCGAAAGTTCGGATCGGTGCTGAGGGCGATGTCAGTTTCCGCGCTCATGATGGGTTTGCCGTTGAAGCTGACTTTGACTTGGTTGACAAAATGGGCGGGCTTGATCATACGGCTGATCTGGTCCATCTGCATTCCGCTGATACTGGGATGGCTGACCAGCAATTGGGTCTGGTTGGGTTGGTTCAGGCTAGCTTGTCACCTTCCAGCCTGAACTTCATTTTGCCCATGCGCGCCATCGCAGCTTCCAAGTCCGCGCCGATGGGAGCGGAACAGCCGCCACTGGCCTTGACGAAAGGATTTGACCATGCTGAGTTTGCCGTCGTTGGTTTCGGCTATGGCGCGGATGTTGGTGTAAGCATTGAACCGCAACCGGGTGGCGATGTCCGCCTTGCCGCTTTCTGGGGTGAAATGGAAGGCGGCGGCAAACGGCACGGGGTTGTTGTCGATGATCAGGGTGATGGTTTTGATGTAATGGTTTGGTGTCTGCGGAATTTTCGCGGTGATCGAAACCGGCACCAGCGCCGGATCTTCGGCGCGGTAGGGTGCCGTCAGTTCGATGGGGGTCGTGGTTTCATCAATGTCGCGGTCGCCGAAATATTTCTTTTTCAGCACATTGTTCCATGCGGAGTCTTCTTCACCGGCGGCCAGGGCCAATTCGCGAATATCAAGCCCGCAATTATAAGGCAAAACGCCTTGATGGTCTGGGTGGATTCTCATCGGTTCATCTCCTCAGGTTGGATAGTTATTAGCGGATGCCACGCTATGCACAGCGTCAATCCTCCCATTCCAATTCGGCGAAAGAGGTGGCGATGTTGCGTTTGTGGAAATCGTCGAACAATTGCCAATCCCCCCGCGCCGTTGCCCCACCTCCGCCATGGCCTGCTCCATGGTTTTCCCTTGCTTAATATACCCGCGAATTTCGTTTCTCAACATTTCCAGGTAACGTGTTTCGGCTTCTGCCGCCTTAGGCCACTCGCCGGCGACCGGTCCATGGCCTGGAATCGCTAAATTGGCGTTGATCTTGGTTAATTTTTCCAATTCCTTCAGCCAACCGGAAAGGCTGCCGTCAATCACGGGCAGATGGCCCATGAACAACAAGTCCGACAGCCACAAGGTCCGGGTCTTGTCGTCGAACACAGTAAGGTCGTTGTCGGTGTGGGCGGGTCCGTGGGCGGTTAGCGTCAATTTGCGACCGCCAAGGTCGAGTTCCATGGTCGAGTCCACCGTCAGGTCGGGCGCGATGAAATCCTCCTGCTTAAGCCCCAAACCCAAGTCGCGTCCGGCCTTTTCCAGGTAATAGGGTGCCCGCGCAGCCATGGCTTGGGCTAGCTTCCGATGGCCGATAAAAGAAACGCCCGGCCCTTTGAAGGCGCTGTTGCCATAAATATGGTCAGGGTGGACATGGGTATTGATCACATGGCAAACCGGGACTTTGGTTTTCTCCATGATCGCGGCTTTAAGTGCGCGGCCTTGCGCAGGGCTTCCTCCCGAGTCGATGACCGCCACGCAACGTTCTCCGACGATGAAGCCGATGTTGGCGATTTCTCCGTGGTTTTGCCGATCCGGGCAGTGCATGGATGCCTTGGTGCACATACACGCCCGGCGCGACTTCTTGCAGACTCAACTCCTCGGCTTTCGACTGGGTGAATGCCATGAGGATCGAAAGAAAAGCCGCGAGAATCGAGAATTTTTCGAACATGTTAGTTTTCCAAAATTGAGAATTGCTGCTCATTGTCGCTTTCCCCATCTGGATATTCAACATGGAAAATTGCCCTGGCTGCAAAGTGTTTTTTGCAAAAAGTCGCGAACGGTGGGCGATTCATATTGACTTTTGCCTTGAAATAATTCAATTTACGCACCTAGACGGTCTTGTGTCGGAATTTTCACATCTACACCTTGGAAGTTCCTACAACAAAAATAAGAATCCGTCCTACAGCTTTAGGTTTAACTTGGCATTAATCGAACGTACTCCGCAAGGGGCATACGAGGAGGAAACATATGAAAAAAACCGTAAATAATTGGCTGGTGGCTACTTCCGTTGCAGCATTGCTGGCGGCACCAAGCATTTCCCAGGCCAACGCAGAAGTCGAGGCCCTCGCCAAGGATAATAAGAACTGGGCGACTTGGGGCGGCGACTACTATGGCACCCGCTACAGCACCCTGACCGAAATCAACAAAGACACCGCGAAGAACATCCAGCCCGTGTGGACCTTCTCCACGGGTGCGTTGCGCGGCCACGAAGGCGGCCCGCTGGTCGTCGGTGGCCTGATCTATATCCACACCGGCTACCCCCACAAGGTTTACGCATTGAGCCAGGACACCCAGAGCGTGGTGTGGGAGTACCAATATGCCGCTGACGCAGGCACCGACCAGACGCAAGTCATCGGCGTCATGTGCTGCGACGTGGTCAACCGCGGCTTGGCTTATGGCGATGGCAAAATCTTCTTGGCCCAAGGCGATGCGACATTGATTGCCCTGGATGCCAAGACCGGCAAGCTAGTCTGGAAAATCAAGAACGGCGACACCAAGAAAGGCGAAACCAACACCAACGCGCCTTTGGTTGTCAAGGACAAGGTCATCACCGGCATCTCCGGCGGCGAATACGGCGTCCGTGGATTCTTGGCAGCCTATAACATCAAAGACGGCAGCCTGGCTTGGAAGGCTTACAGCGTCGGTCCCGACGCTGAAATGAAGATCGACCCGGACAAGACCACCACTTGGACCGACGGCAAAATGGCACCGGTCGGCAAGGATTCTTCCTTGAAGACTTGGCAGGGCGACCAGTGGAAGATCGGCGGCGGCACCACTTGGGGCTGGTACAGCTATGATCCGAAACTAAACCTGGTTTACTACGGTTCGGGCAACCCGTCCACTTGGAACCCGGTGCAGCGTCCTGGCGACAACAAGTGGTCGATGACCATTTGGGCGCGTGACGCAGACACTGGCGTTGCCAAATGGGTCTATCAGATGACTCCCCATGACGAATGGGATTACGACGGCATCAACGAGATGACCCTGATCGACCAGGATGCCAAGGGTATTGACGGCAAAGTCCACACCAAGCTGTTGACCCATTTCGACCGTAACGGCCTCGGTTACACCCTGGACCGCGAAACCGGCGAACTGTTGGTTGCCCAGAAGTTTGACAACGCTGTCAACTGGACCACCGGTGTCGATCCAAAGACCGGCATTCCGGCGGTCAATCCGAAGTACTCCACCCAAGTTGGCGGCGAAGACAAGGCGCAGGGCGCTGGTCCTGACGGCAAGCCCGGCACTGCCGACGACGACTTGGTCTGCCCCTCCGCCATGGGTGCGAAGAACCAGCCGCCGGTAGCTTACTCGCCCAAGACCAAGCTGATCTACATCCCCGGCAACCACACCTGCATGACCTACGAGCCGTTCCAGGTCGAGTACACCGCAGGCCAGCCCTATGTCGGCGCGACCTTGAACATCTTCCCGGCGGGGCATGACGTCAAGACCGGCGAGAAGAACAACAGCACCGACATGGGTTCGTTCACGGCGTGGGATCCGTCCACCGGCACCATCGCGTGGAACATCAGCGAACCGTTCTCCTTGTGGGGCGGCATGGTCGCCACGGCGGGCGACGTGGTCATCTACGGCACCTTGGAAGGCTACCTGAAAGTGCGCGACGCCAACACGGGCGCCGAGCTGTACCGCTTCAAAACCCCGTCCGGCATCATCGGCAACGTCAGCACCTGGGCCTACAACGGCAAGCAGTATGTCGGCGTCCTCTCCGGCCTCGGCGGCTGGGCTGGCGTGGGCGAAGCGGCTGGCTTGGACGAAGACACCGCCGGCCTGGGCGCGGTGGGCGCTTACAAGAGCCTGAAGGCCCACACCAAGCTGGGTGGCGTTTTCACCGTGTTCGCCCTGCCTCGGCAAATAATCTGAGCTTAGCTTCAGGTTTGTTGCCTGAAAGACGCCCCGGCCGGGCAATCGGCCGGGGCGTTTCTCTTTCGCCGCGCTAAAAACAGCTCCCACAATTGCCAACCCTAGCCAATATCCCAACAGGAAACTTATGATGATGACATTCCGCAAACCTATGCTGATTGCCCTGCTCCTCGGCGCTTTGGGGGCCTGCGCCACCCCGCCCAAACAAGCCCAAGCGCCTGCGGTGGCTGATAGTGGCAAAGAAACTCCGCAATCCGCCAGAGCCACAGGCGGGCAAGCCCCAACACCCAAGAGCGTCGCCAAGGAAGAATCCCCTAAGGGCTGGGAAGGAAAAACATTCAAAGTCTGCGCCGACCCCAACAACCCGCCCTACTCGGACAAACAAGGCCAGGGGTTTGAAAACAAGATTGCCGAGTTGTTTGCCAAGCAACTGGGCAAGAAAGTCGAATACTTTTGGTTTCCCCAACGCATGGGTTTCATCCGCAACACGTTGAAAGCCCAATTGGCGGATAGCGGTGAATTCCGTTGTGATGTCATCTTAGGGCTTCCCGCCGGCGCGGACATGGCTGCGACCACCAAACCTTACTACCGCTCCACCTATGCCCTGGTTTATGTGAAGAAACGCGGCTTCGATGACATCAAATCCCAAGAAGACTTGATCAAGCTTTCACCCGAGCGGCGGGCCAAATTGAAACTCGCCATGTTCGACTCCTCCCCTGCCACGACTTGGCTTTTGAAGCATGGCCTAGTCGACCAGGCCATCCCCTATCAAACCATGTCCGGCGATGCCGCCGTCAACACCGCCCAGAGCTTGGAAAAAGACATGAAGGCGGGCAAGCTTGACATGGCCATCGTCTGGGGCCCCATTGCCGGCTGGCTGCAATACCATAATAAAATCGGCGCGGTGGAATTGATCCCCATGCGTGCGGAGGACGCAGACCCGGAGGCCAAATTTGCGTTCCCCATGTCCATGGCCGTCCGCATTCCCGACAAAGCCAGAAAGGCCGAATTGGAAAGGCTGATTGCCGACAACGGGAAAGCCATCCGTAATATCCTTGTGAGTTATCACGTCCCTTTAGTGGAGTGATGGTGGAGTGATCCCAATCCGCCGAACCATGATCTGCGGATCGTCAAGCTTCCCGGCGCATCTGCGGGAATAGGATGACATCGCGAATAGAGGGCGAATCGGTGAGGAACATCACCAGCCGGTCGATGCCGATGCCCTCGCCCGCCGTCGGCGGCAAACCATATTCCAATGCGCGGATATAATCACCATCATAATGCATGGCTTCCTCGTCGCCAGCGTCGTGATCCTCCACTTGCTTACGGAAACGCTCGGCCTGATCCTCGGCGTCGTTCAACTCGGAGAAGCCATTCGCCAACTCGCGCCCGGCGACAAAAAACTCGAAACGGTCGGTGACGAAAGGATTGTCATCATTGCGTCGCGCCAACGGTGAAACCTCCGCCGGATATTCGGTGATAAACGTCGGGTCGTCTAGGCGGTGTTCGACGGTTTTCTCGAAGATTTCCGTTTGCACTTTGCCCAGGCCGTCGCCCGCCTTGACCGGTATACCCAAGCCTTGCGCCACGGCTGAGGCGGATTCCAAACTGCTCAAATCTTCCAGCCTCAGGGCCGGGTTGAAATGCAGGATAGACTCCAACAAAGTCATGCGGCGGAACGGTTTGGACAAGTCGTAAACCGTGCCTTGATAAGTGATCTCCGGCGACTTCACCACATCCCGCGCCAAGCCGCGCAACAATTCCTCGGTCAGATCCATCAATTCGCGGTAGTCGGCATAAGCCTGGTAAAACTCCAACATGGTGAATTCAGGATTGTGCCGGGTGGACAAACCTTCATTACGGAAACTACGGTTGATCTCGAACACCCGCTCCAAGCCGCCGACGACCAGGCGCTTCAAGTAAAGCTCCGGGGCAATGCGCAGGAACAGCTCCATATCCAGCGCGTTGTGATGGGTGACGAACGGCTTGGCCCGCGCACCGCCGGGGATGGACTGCATCATCGGCGTCTCCACCTCGATGAAATCCCGGTCGGTGAGGAATTGGCGCACATAGGCGACGATCTCGCTGCGCAGACGGAATACCTGCCGCGATTCCTCGGTCATGATCAGATCGACATAGCGCTGGCGGTAGCGGATTTCCTGGTCGGTCAGGCCGTGGAATTTCTCCGGCAAAGGCCGCAATGATTTGGTCAGCAAACGCAGTTGCGAAGCCCTGACCGACAATTCGCCGGTCTTGGTTTTAAACACAACGCCTTCGACGCCGATAATATCGCCGATATCCCAACTCTTGAAGGCGTCATATACTCCTTCCGGCAGATTGTCCTTTTGCAGGAATATCTGGATGCGCCCCGACATGTCCTGGATTTGCGTGAAGCTGGCCTTGCCCATCAGCCGCTTGGCCATCAACCGTCCAGCGACTTTGACGGTTATAGCCTTGTCATGCAAGGCTTCGGTGTCTTCCTCGCCATATTGCTCATGCAACCGGGCGGCGAGGGAATCGCGGCGGAAATCGTTGGGGAAGGCGATGCCATCGCCATCGCGCAGCGCGGCCAGTTTTTCGCGCCTTAAGGCGATGAGTTTGTTTTCGTCGAGTTGTTCGGACATACGGTTATTCCAAAAAAAATCGTAGCTAATTTGTAAGATGCTTATTAGAACCTTAAATTTGATGAATTATTTGCAAACAAACCCAGTAGGTCAGAAATTAAGTCACCACGTCGAAATGTGGCAGAAAGCTGTTGCAAAGAAATCGCCTGTTCCCCATACAAATGATTCAAGGCTTCATAAATATCCGCAATAGCAGCGGCAAAGTAACTTTCGCCTTTCTGTTCTATCAATTTCCTAGCTTCGGCAAAATTGCGATGGTCTAAACCATCGCCATCAAGGCTTACTGCTAATTCCTTTCTCAAATGAAATCCCATTTGCATAGCGATGAAATTGGAAGCATAGCGCACGAAGATTGGGTCAGTCTCTGCTGGTCGGCGACGATGGTTTTCGGCAATGCGATAAAGCAATACAGCGACAATAGTTTGTGCACCATTCAGAGTATCTGTGAAAATTTTGTCATAGAGCTTACCAAAATGTTCACGGGTCAAAAACTTGGCCTGATGTGGGGCGCAACGCCATACAGCCAAGATCGCCTCAGCCGCCGCTCCAGAAGTAATATCCGTCGGTTTGGTGGTGCTATCCATACGTTTGCGACGATAGGTAAAACCTAAGTCATGAATACTAGCCTCCAACCGCCGTTGCTTGTCGTCATTAGAGCGTAGATCTTTTAGATCGACTGGGTTTTGGCTGTTAGTAGCCTGCGTTATTTGCAACATGATGTCTTCGTTATCTTTAGGTAATTTATAAATCCTTACCATCACGCTAGCTTCAGTCGGTAACCTTTCTCCTTTGGCTTGCATTTCCTCCAAAGTCTTAAAGATAGTCATGCAGGTCTGACCACCATTGACAATTTGTAGGTTCTCTACTTTGATCTGATAATCGCTGCTTTGCAAATTATTGTAAGAAAAATCACTGCAAACCAAAGTCAAGCCATTATTAAAAAAATAGAAATCCGCAGGGTTATTTGAGTATAATGTATTGCGAATTCCTTCATTCACTCGGTTACCTTGTAATCCCAAATAGCGGCGAATATTGCGCTCCAATAGTCGGTCACCATGCGCTTTCATCAACGCGGCAACCTCGGTGACAGGGATACGACCGATACAGGCTCGACTGAAACTCATGTCCTCAACGACTGCTTTACCTGTCAGACGCAAGGTTTCATCCACAGGCTTGATACGTTGCAGAATACCTATCAAAATATCGTGGTTGACGTATTCCCAGGTGACTTGCTCACCAAATCTAGCCCGAGTGATTGCCTCCTGTGCTGCATTATTCCATTTAAGGCCGTTGCTACAACCGATGGCCCGTACTCGTGGGATAAAACCATCCCGAATCATGGAACGCACCGCCTCAACCTTGATTTTCAAGCGTTCGTTGATGTTTTCTAATTCGGCAGAGGGATCAAACAAATGGCGAATAGCATTAATTAACGCATTAAGGCCACTTTCGGGAAATCCAGCATTTCCTTCGAGATTGTTCACATACTTGGCCTGGAACAACGTCACGCCAAACTCACCATCCATTTCCTCCGTCATGTGCATGGCATCAATGCCAAAATCACCGCCGCCTTCGGTCAAGCAATCAAAGGTTTCATCCCTATCCAGATCCAATAGCGTTTTGACGCATAGATATAGGAAAGCCAGTGACTTTAACCGCCCACTGTCTTTGATGCCCAGTTCAGCCTCGGCTTGTTGACGTATTTCGTCCTGAATACCCGCTAGGCGCTGGTCGATGATCGAAGCGTTTATGTTCATGACTGTGATTGATTGTAAAAAAACCTTCATCCTAACCCTCTCCCGCAGGGAGAGGAAACTAATTTTTCCCACGCGGGAGCGTGGGAAAAATTAAATCAAAGCCCACTCTTCAAGCTCGCCTCAATAAACATATCCAAATCCCCGTCTAATACCGGCCCCGGGTTGCTGGTTTCGACATTGGTGCGCAGGTCTTTGATGCGCGACTGGTCCAGGACATAGGAGCGAATCTGGCTGCCCCAGCCCACATCGGACTTGGTCGCCTCCAAGGCTTGCTGGTCGGCCATGCGGTTCATCATCTCTAATTCGTAGAGTTTGGATTTGAGCTGCTTCATCGCGGTGGCTCGGTTCTTATGCTGGGAGCGGTCGCTTTGGCATTGCACGACGATGCCAGTGGGGTTGTGGGTGATACGCACCGCCGATTCGGTGCGGTTGACATGCTGGCCGCCGGCCCCGCTGGCGCGGTACACGTCGGTGCGCAAATCCGCCGGGTTGATTTCGATGTCCACATCGTCGTCCACTTCCGGCGAGACGAACACTGAGGTAAACGAGGTGTGGCGGCGGTTGCCGGAGTCGAACGGCGATTTGCGCACCAGCCTATGCACCCCGGTCTCGGTGCGCAGCCAGCCGAAAGCGTAGTCGCCCTCGAACTTGATCGTGGCGCTCTTGATGCCGGCCACGTCGCCCGGCGAGGCTTCCATCAATTCGGTCTTGAAGCCGCGCCGCTCGCCCCAGCGCAGGTACATGCGCAGCAGCATCTCCGCCCAGTCCTGCGCCTCGGTGCCGCCCGCGCCGGCCTGGATGTCGAGGAAGGCATTATTGGTATCCATCTCACCGGAGAACATGCGGCGGAATTCCAGCCCGGCGACATCCTTCTCGCAAGCGTCCAAATCCAAGGCGACCATCTCCACGCTGTCTTCGTCATCCTCCTCCACCGCCATCGCCAACAGTTCCTCGGCGTCGGCTATCCCCTTGTCCAGGCGGACTAGATTGTTGACCACAAGCTCCAACTGGCCGCGCTCCTTGCCTAAGGTCTGGGCCTTTTCCGGGTCGTCCCAGATTTTCGGATCTTCCAGCTCGCGTAGAACCTCGGTCAGCCGTTCGTGCTTGGTCTCGAAGTCAAAGATACCCCCTAAGCCCGGCGAGCCGGGCCTGCAAATCTTTGATCTGGTTGTAAAGCGGGTTGAGTTCGCGCATAGCTTTTTGATTCGCCAAGTAAAAAATCCGTAAATTTTACAGCAGATTGCCGCCTTGGAAAACCGCTGTGACGGCATAAACCAAAGACCCCGCCGAAAAAAAATGGCTTTCCGCGCATGGACACTTGCGCTAAGGTTCGCTTTTTGAGAACTTAATTCGGAAAAATCCCGGTGCCACCGAAATCACATCGCAAGGGGGCGACAGCCATTAACAAGAAATTCCTTATCGCGACTGCAATCCTTCTCGGCCTGATCCTCGGCGGGGAGTTGTTGCCGCTGCTTGAAGAACTGGGCATATTGGCGTTCGAGTGGGCCCACAAGACCCTGGACGTGCTTTATGGAGATGTCTTCGGGCTGGAACAGGAGGCATCGCAAAAGGCCTCGGCCTATACCGGCCTTTTTCTGCTCATCGGCCTGTTGGTTTGGGGAAGCCGTGTTTTGCGCAAGAAGTACCAATTGGTCAAAGCCTCGTGGAAAACCAGATGGGCCACCCTGCACTGGTTCACCAAACTGGCCTATGTCGTCGGCTTTGTGGGTCTGGTAGGTATTTTGGCGATGTTCATTTAGCCAACAAAACCAGAGTACTCCTATGGGAGTTAGGGCTGACCCACAAGTCACCTGTCTTACGCAAGGTAATATTCACCATTTTGCCTGCAATTTACCCGCGATATTTCTGTGTGGCTCCCCTTGTGAAGCAAGCTTATTTGTTGTTATTCTTTTGACGGGGTGGCAGCCCGTCCGGTCACCTAGCTTTTCATATTAATGAAAATAATTGGAGGCCGAACATGAGACATCCCAAATTCCACCACGCCGTGCGTAGGCTGGCTCTCTTTGCATTTGGCGCAAAGCCTACGATGACCATCGCCACAACGTCTATCCCGGATCAAAATGGCGAAGGAGCCACCCCATGAACCCACGTCTAAAGCCCCTGCATGCCGCCCTCCTGATGGCGGGTTTAGCCCCGTTCGCCGCCCAGGCGGACGCCCCGGTGATCGCCGATAGCTCTGTCTATTTGAACTACCCAACGACCAACAATGGCGACAGCCAGTCCTTGCTAGTCAGCCCCAACAACAAAACCCTGCTGAACTTCAACCTGTCCGATCTGCCGAACACCGTGACAGCTGCCGATATCGCCAAGGCGACCCTCGTCTTCTGGGTCAGCAGCGTCAAGACCGCAGGTGCGCTGCAAATCAGCCCGGCCAGCAGCGCATGGACAGAAGGCGGTGTCACCTGGAACACCCTGCCTACCGAGAGTGCGGCCATAGCAACCAGCATCCCCGTCGTGAATCCGCCTGGCGAGACCGGCTATTATTACGTCCATGTCGATATCACCAGTCAAGTCCAGAACTGGGTCACAACGCCTGGCACTAACTTCGGCTTGGTGATCGAACCCGATGCGGGATCATCCTCCACCTCCGTGCTGATCGACAGCAAAGAAAACATGCTCACCAGCCATCCCGCGTATATTGACATTACCTTGACCGGCGGGGGGGCCATGGGGGCAACCGGGGCTACCGGGGCGATGGGCAACACGGGGGCCAAGGGCAACACAGGAACCACCGGCAACACCGGCGCGGGCGTGACCGGCGCCACCGGCAACACCGGCGCGATGGGCAACACGGGGGCCAAGGGCAACACTGGCGCGACCGGCAACACCGGCGCGGGCGTGACCGGCGCCACCGGCAACACCGGTACGATGGGCAACACAGGAGCCAAAGGCAACACGGGCGCGACCGGCAACACCGGCGCGGGCATGACCGGCGCGGCGGGCAACACCGGCGCGGCAGGCAGCACAGGGGCCAAGGGCAATACGGGCGCGACCGGCAACACCGGCGCGGGCGTGACCGGCGCGGCGGGCAACACCGGTGCGGCAGGCAGCACAGGGGCCAAGGGCAGCACGGGCGCGACCGGCAACACCGGCGCGGGCGTGACCGGCGCGGCGGGCAACACTGGCGCGATGGGCAACACGGGGGCCACCGGCAACACTGGCGCGACCGGCAACACCGGCGCGGGCGTGACCGGTGCCACTGGCAATACCGGCGCGATGGGCAACACGGGGGCTGCGGGCAACACCGGCGTGGGCTTGACCGGTGCCACCGGCAATACCGGGGCGATGGGCAACACGGGGGCCGCGGGCAACACAGGCGCGACGGGCAACACTGGCGCGGGCGTGACCGGTGCCACCGGCAATACCGGCGCGACGGGCAACACGGGGGCCGCGGGCAATACCGGCGCGGCCGGCAACACTGGCGCGGGCGTGACCGGCGCGACCGGCAATACCGGCGCGACGGGCAACACGGGGGCCACCGGCAATACCGGCGCGGCCGGCAACACTGGCGCGGGCGTGACCGGCGCGACCGGCAATACCGGCGCGATGGGCAACACGGGGGCCACCGGCAACACCGGCGCGACGGGCAACACTGGCGCGGGCGTGACCGGTGCCACCGGCAATACCGGGGCGATGGGCAACACGGGGGCTGCGGGCAACACTGGCGCGACGGGCAACACTGGCGCGGGCGTGACCGGCGCCACCGGCAATACCGGCAATACCGGCAATACCGGCGCTACGGGCAATACCGGCGCTACGGGCAATACCGGCGCTACGGGCAATACCGGCGCGACCGGCAACACCGGCGCGGGCGCGACGGGAAACACGGGTGCAACCGGCAATACCGGCGCTACGGGCAACACGGGTGCCACCGGCAACACCGGCGTCGGTGTGGCGGGAGCAACCGGCCCAGGCGTACCCACTGGCGGCACCACAGGACAGGTGTTGTCGAAGATCGATAACACCAACTTCAACACCCAATGGACGACACCTTCTGCTAGCGGCGGACCCACTGTCTACGACAACTCTGGAACTGCCAAATCAAACGCAAAGATCGTCATCGGCAGCCTCACTGGCATAGCCGGTGCGTCCGGTTCCTCTACTGTCACCTTCTCGTCGAACGCTGTGTTTACTTCTGCGCCTACTTGCACAATCGGATTCTTGTCATCCAGCCTAGCATTAAGCTCGGTGCCACGGATTAGCACTACATCCACAACCCTGACGGTGACGAACCCCAACGGTACCGCCAGCAATACCATGGATGTGTACTACCAGTGCATAGGCAACTAGCCTGGTGGGCAAACAGCTCTATGCGTTTGCCCACGCGGAATCCGGCATAATCGGTGGGCAAGCAAAAAGCCTGTCCTGAGCTTGTCGAAGGGACGCTTGCCCACCCTACGGTGCTGAGGCATCCACCGCACGGTTGGGCCGCGGAGCGGCCACCGAGTTTAGCCGGGGGTTTCAACCCCCGGAACGCGGCGAATGGATGCGCCTCGTCGCGTAGCGACGGTTGAAAAAACCATGGCCGATATGTTACCGGACACATCAACCGTCGCTACGCGACGGAATCCTTGTTCCGCCGCCGCGTTCCGGGGGTTGAAACCCCCGGCTACGGTCAGTTGCCGCTATGCGGCTTGGGACAGCCAGGTGGATACCAGATCCCGGAATAAGCCCGCCTGAGCATTGGCGGGAGGCGGGCGTTACCGGCCCGCAGACATCCACCCTTTGCGTTGCTTGCCGCTATCCGCCGGACGGCCAGCACCTTTTCAACCCGGCGGCAAATCCAACCGAAAGAGGCATACAGCATGTCATCACCTTACTTGTCACAAATCCAGATGTGGGCTTTGAACTGGGCACCCAGGCAATGGATGGCCTGCAACGGGCAATCCCTCTCGATCACCCAAAACTCGGCGCTATTTGCCTTGTTAGGCACCAATTTTGGCGGCAACGGCACCACCAATTTCAACCTGCCGAATTTCCAAGGCCGTGTCCCCGTGGGTTTTGGACAAGGCTCCGGGCTTAGCAACCGTGCTTTCGCCCAAATCGCCGGCGGCGAGGTGGTGACGCTGGGCATCACCAACCTTCCAGCCCACAGCCACTCCCCCGTGTTGCAGGCGACGACCGCCGGGGCCAGCGCCAACACGCCGAGCGCCGGCGCTTTTCTGGGCAGCGTTTCCGCTGATTCGAATGGCACCGCCATCAACGCTTATACGAAAACTGCCGGCACACTGGCCAACCTCGGCGGTGTCGGTGAAAGCAGCGTCGGGGGCAGCCAGCCCATCCCCATCCTCAATCCTTACCTGGCGATAGGCTTCACCATCGCCGTGCAAGGCATATTCCCCTCGCGCTCCTGAATGGCCCATCCGATGGTAAGGGTACGCCCCGATGCTGTTGAATTAAGCCGTTCGTGGTGAGCCCTTCGACTACGCGCTCAGGGCGAACGGAAAAATCCTTAATTCAACAGGATTGAGGGTACGTCCTGGCCTCAAGGCCATTAACTTCAGGACTTCTCAGCGGGAAACACTGTTCGTAGTCCCGGCTTCAGCCGGTTCTTTCTGGCCAGTTTTCCGCCTAAAGGCGGGACTACGAACGCTTAAGTTAATGGCCTTGACACCCTGGCCTGCAGACAGCAGGCATCCACCCTTTGCGTTGCTAGCCGGTATCCGCCGACGGCCAGCACCCCGTTTCAAACCGGCGGCAAATCCAACCAAAGAGGTATACAGCATGTCTTCACCTTACTTGTCACAAATCCAGATGTGGGCTTTGAACTGGGCACCCCGTGACTGGATGGCCTGCAACGGGCAGTCCCTGCCAATCAGTCAATACAATGCGCTATTTGCTTTGCTGGGCACCAGTTTCGGCGGCAACGGCCAAACCAATTTCAATTTGCCAAATTTTCAAGGCCGCATTCCCATGGGCTTCGGGCAAGGACTCAGCAATCATCCCTTCGCCCAATCCGCCGGCGGCGAGGCGGTGACATTGAGCGTCAATCAAATGCCCGGCCACAGCCACTCCCCCGTGCTACAGGCGACGACCGCCGGAGCCACCACCAACACTCCAAGCGCAGGCACCTATCTGGGCAGCCTTTCCGCCGATTCGAATGGCACCGCCATCAACGCCTATGCGAAACCCGGCAGCACCGTCAACCTCGGCGGCGTCAGTGAAAGCAGCGTCGGCGGTGGACAGCCCGTCAATCTCCTTAATCCCTACCTGGCGATAGGCTTCACCATCGCCGTGCAAGGCATATTCCCCACGCGCTCCTAGCGCTATCCAGGCCCATCCGCGCAGGCAAGGGCCCGCCCTTGCCTGCCAGCAATTCTCATTTTGGCCCAACGATCCGCCATTCCGGCAGGGATGCCGGAATCCAGGCCATGGACGGTAATTGGCCGGTTACGTAATTGTTTGATTCCATTTAAGGCAATCCACCTATGCTCGATACCCTTAGTGCCGAAGACTTCACCCGCTTGGCCGGGAAAACCTGCCGCCTCACCAACGAAGAAGGGCTGGCCTTCGACTTGCTGATTGATTCCGTTGAAGAACATGCCCGCCTGAAACGCCCGCAAGACACCCACACCCCTTTTACCGTGCTGTTGAAGGGGCCGTTGGAACCCAGTTTCGTTTCCGGACTTTTTGATATCGAATTGGAAACCGGTGTGTTCCTGCGTGGGGTGGGCATCAGCCGCATCATGCCGCCTTGGGGATTGAATCAGGAATCTGCCCATTATCAGATCGCGTTCAATTGAACCGGCATCATGCCGACAGCGCGGGCAACCAAACCAGCCGCTCCGCCAAACCGGCCACCGATTCCGATGCGAACCCTAGGCTGACATAAGTTTGCCGTAAAGCGATATTCGACAAGCCAATCGTGGCGTATAAAGGAGCCCGCACCTTGACCGCCGCCATTTGCAGCGCATGGACAACACCCGTGACATACCCTTTGTCTCTGGCCGGACGGATGAAAGAAATATCCACGACATCGACGTAATCAGAGCCAAAATCCACGATCACCCGGCCAACCCGCTCTTGGTGCATTTCCACGATGAAATAGAGGGCATTGGGGTACATCTCGCCGTAGCCCACGGTTTGCGCGTGGTATTGCAGGTCGATGATTTCCTCGATAAAATTCGTTTCGGCATCAATCAGCCGCAAATCGTCGCGGGTGGAATTGAACAGGTTTTCGATAAACCCCTGGTCGGAAGGGCGAGCCGGGCGCATGGACAAGCCGGCGGGAAGCTGTAGGCCACCTGTAAGCATTGCGATAATCCTCAATCAAATAACGATAATCATGCTAGATAATACCATGCCTGAAACCACCGATGAAGTTTTCCAGGCGCTTAGGCAAAAGGTGCACAGCGAACCGGCCTTGCAAGTGCAGCTATTCGAATTGATAGATGCCCGCGAATTTTGGCTTGCCGTGCGGCGCATCGCCGAGGAACTCGGCTTGTCCCTGGACGAGCAAACCCTGCACGCGGCCTTGCGGGAAGGTGTCCGTGGCTGGCACGAGAGCCAAATGCCATGACCCAGCCTGATCCGCTGGCCGGTTGGCTACCCTTGTTTCTCTCCGCCCGCGACGGCCAGCCAACAGTCGAATGGGGTTATATGGGGCGGGAGCGGCTCACCGCGCCATTTTTCCAGGATACACTCCAGCACCTGCTGGCCCGGCCATTCAACCGGCTGTTTCGCCAGCGGACTTCGCTGGACACGCTGCTGGAACGGGCGCGAACCCATCCGGGACTCCCCTTGGGCGGGCTGGTTTTCCACATGAGCCGTTGCGGCTCCACCCTGGTCGCCCAATCCTGGCGGCCTTGGGCGACACCGTGGTACTGTCAGAGCCGGAGCCGTTCGGCACCTTGCTGCAATGGCTGATCGCCGCGCCCGCGTTTGACGCCGAAGCCGGCCTGGACTTGTTGCGGGGTTTGCTGGCGGCACTGGGCCAGCCGCGCCGCGCCGAAGACCGGCGGTTGTTCCTGAAGACCGAGTGCTGGCATGTCTGCCACATCGACCGGATACTGTCGGCCTTCCCCGGCATCCCCTGGATTTTCCTGTACCGCGACCCGCTGGAAGTGCTGGTGTCGCAGGCGCGGATGCCCTCGCTTTACCTGGTGCCTGGCTCGCTAGTCCAACACGGCATGCACCCGCCGGAACACCTGCTGACCCGGCCACTGGATCATGCCGCCTGGATGCTGGCGCATATCATGGACGACGCGGCACTCGCCATGATCCGCCATCCCGGCGGGCTGCTGGTCAATTACCGCGAATTGCCGGAAATCCTGGAAACACGGCTGGCTGGACATTTCGGGCTGGCATTGGATGAAGGGGAAATGGCCGCGCTACGCGCTGCCTGCGCCCGTGACGCTAAAAACCCCCATCAAGCTTTCCAAGCCGATTCCACCGAAAAACACGCCAGCGCCCACACTGGAATCAGAGAGGCGACTGCGCGTTGGCTGGCAGCGCCTTACGCGGAACTGGAACAGATGCGCGTTTTAGCGCCACATCCCTAGACAACCTCACAAAGAGCCGCCATGCCCACTGTCTGCCTCAACATGATCGTCAAGAACGAAGCCCATGTCATTGGCCGTTGCCTCGCCGCCGTCAAGCCGCTGATCAATTACTGGGTGATCGTCGACACCGGCTCCACCGACGGCACACAGGCCACGATCCGCGAAATCCTCAAGGACATTCCCGGCGAATTGCACGAGCGGCCCTGGAAGAACTTCGGCCACAACCGCAGTGAAGCGCTCGCCTTGGCGCGGGGCAAAGCCGACTATCTCTTCATCAACGACGCCGACGAGGTAGTCGAGGCACCGCCCGGTTTCTGTTGGCCGGGCACTCGGCGCGGATGGCTACTACCTGCAAGTGTTCCATGGGGAAATCGCGTTTGCCCGGCTGGCGCTGATAGCAAGCCGGCTAGACTGGCGTTACGAGGGTGTGTTGCACGAATGTCTGGCCTGCGATACCCCGCACCACACGGAACACCTGCAAGGCTTGAGGGTGCGTGTGCATTCCGACGGTGCCCGCAGCCAAATCAATACCGTGCAGAAGTACGCCAACGATGCCCTTGTCCTTGAAGAGGCCCTGCTGACCGAACCGGACAACGCCCGCTATGTGTTCTATCTCGCGCAAAGCTACCGCGATTCCGGGCAGTGGGAGAAAAGCCTGGAAACCTACCAGCGGCGGGCGGCGACGGGCGGTTGGGAAGAAGAAGTCTGGTATTCGCTGTACGAAACGGCGCGCATCAGCGAAAGGCTGAAGCTGGCGACGGCGATCATCGTGGAGCGTTACCTGCTGGCCTTCCAATGCCGACCGCAACGGGCCGAACCCCTGGCCGAGCTGGCCCGCTTCCACCGGGAGCATGGGCAGTTCGCGCTGGCCCATTTGTTCGCGGCGCGGGCGATGGCCATCCCCAAGCCGGACGACCTGTTGTTCATCGACGATCCGGTATACGACTGGCGGAGCCTGGACGAATATGCCATCGCCGCATACTGGATCGGGGATTACCCGGAGTCGGAAAAAGCCAACCGGACGCTGCTCGCCAATGGCCGGCTGCCTGCGAACCAGCGGCCCAGGGTCATGGAAAACCTGAATTGGGCCTTGCGGAAGCAAGGCTTGCCCGATTACGCGCCGGAACCCGCCGAGCCACGACAACCCGAAGCCGACGGCCCCGCCTGCCCCATCTGCGCCACGCCCGCCAAGCACCGTTACGCCACCACGCCTTACTGGATGTGTCCGGCCTGCGATGCCTGGTTCCAACACCCTGCCCCGCCGAAAGTGTACATCGGTGCGCACGAACCGCCGCCCGA
Organism: uncultured Gammaproteobacteria bacterium; assembly: GCA_963753955.1. Taxonomy (GTDB): domain Bacteria; phylum Pseudomonadota; class Gammaproteobacteria; order Methylococcales; family Methylococcaceae; genus Methylumidiphilus. The sequence continues at coordinate 201,122 of CAVWEM010000007.1, read as the reverse complement.
GGACATGCCGGAGGATGAACGCGAGGTGAATCGCAGTCTGGCGCGTTGGCTGTTCGCAGATGTCATGGAGTGGCAAGCCGGCGCGATAGTGGACATCGGCGCGAAACTGCCGGTGTTGGCGGCGGAATTGCAGCGGCTAGGCTGTGAGGCGCTGGCGATGGATGGAGCGCCGGACGCGGAACCGCTGGGCGAATCGCTAGGCGTCGAGATCATCGGCGCGGATTTCGAGACATGGAGTCCTGACGGACATCTCGGCAAATTCCGGCTGATCACGCTCATCCATACCTTCGAGCATTTCTACGACCCGGTCGCCGCGCTACGCAAGCTTCGCCGCATCGTCGCGCCCGACGGCGCATTGTTCATCCGCCTGCCGGATCATGGCGTGCCAGGTTTCGAGCGCGACCTGACGCCGGGGCATTACAGCATCCATCCGTTTTTCCACACGCTGTCCAGCCTCCGGCAAGTTCTCGTGGAAGCGGGCGGGATCTTCACCATCGCCGAGCAGAATCCGCTAGAGCCGGGCCAGCGTGACTTGATCCTTAGGCCGACCGCCCTGGCCCGTGACCGCGTACTCCCCCTCGCCAATGTCCCGCACAAAGACAGCCGGAAGAAACCCACCGCGCAGAGTCCGGGCAAGGCCGAGGGGCTTCCCGTCATCGCCCTCCATCGACCCGGTGCCATCGGCGACATCCTGATGACGCTGAACCTGATTCCACCACTGCGCGGACAATACCCCGGACATCAAATCCACTACTTCTGCCATCCGGCCTACGGCGCGTCCGACGCGCTCGGCGGCTTGCTGTCCGAGGCCGGCGTTGATGCGGTGATGGACACGGCCCAATTCGATGCGTGGGTGCCGCGTTGCGCAAGGGCAATCAGCCTGATCGGCTACCCACTGACGGAAGGCTACCCGGATCGACCCATGGAGCGGCACCTGCTCGAATACTTCGCCGCCGAGATGGGAATCCAATGTTCGGAACTTCCCGCACTGGCGGCGCGGCTTCCGGCCCGTCCGGCAGATGCGCCCAACGGCCCTTACGCCACGCTGCAAATGAGCGCCGGATGGAGCAAATACAAGGAATGGCCGCGCCAGCGCTGGGAGCAAGTCCAGGCCGCGCTGGATTTCCCCATCGTGACCATCGGCGAGGAACACGGGCGCACTCTGGCGCATTCGATAGCGCTGGTCGCCAACGCGGATCTGCATATCGGCATCGACAGTTTCGCCAACCATCTCACCCACTACTCATGGCGGGACGGCAGCGGCCATGGGCGACGGGTGCCGGGCGTCATCGTGTTCGGCAGCACCCAAGCCAGCGCCAGCGGCTATCCGCAGAACACCAACCTGACGACCGCCCTTCCCTGCCAGCCCTGCTTCCGCGAGAATCCGGCGTTATCGCGGCAACCGCGTGGGCCATGCACAAACCCGCCGCGCCCAAGCTACAACGACAACACCCTGCCCGCCTGCCTGGATGGAATCGGCGTAGCGCAAGTTGTGACGGCGATCCTCGAAGCGTGGAATCGCAGGGCTTCCTTTTGACTCCCCTTCAATCCCAACGCCCGTCGCGCACCTGGATGACGCCGCCTTCCACGCGCACAGGAAAGCACGGAAGATCTTCGTAAGCCGGGCCGCGCAAAATTTTGCCGGTTTTCAGGCAGAACTTGGCCCCGTGGCGCGGACAGATGATGATATAGCCTTCGCGCCTGCCGCTGGCAATTTCCGCGCCGTCATGGGTGCAGACATCTTGCACGGCATAAAGCGCTCCGTCTATCCTGAACACGACCACATCCACGCCGTCCACCTCCGCCACCACATGGTCGCCTTCGGCCAAGGCGGCGGTGGCCATCACATCAATCCAGTCACTCATAAGCGCTTCAGCCTCCATTACTCCAAAAAATAACGATAGTTAAAGTCGTCAATACAAGGTTCCTGCAAAACCGCAAAGCATTCCAATTCCCGGATACGCGCTTTTTTTCGCTCCGGCATGTTCAAGCCATACAGATCAATGGTAATCTTCGCTCTCTCTTGCGCAGCAGGGTTGGCGCGAGGAGAAGCTTCAATGTCTCCGGTATGATAGTTCACCGTGAAATACTCATGGAATGCGTAATCCTCGGCATCGGGTTTCAACAGCGCCTCGTCAAAACGTTCCTGTTTGGTGGACTGGCACAAATCACAGCAAGGGAACAAATTATCCCAAGCATAAGCCTGCTCAGGAAACGTCTTTTTGGGCCGGAAATGTTCGACGGTTTCGCGGCTGGTCACACCTAAGCCGCCATCACAAAACGCACAATGCTTTTGCGTCATATCGACAAGACTGGCTCGCATGGCTTGATAACAAGGTTTGCTGCGCCAACTGAAACGATGGGCCGGGTTATCGACCCTGGCTTTGACAAAATCTTCTGTCCACATGAAGGAATTCTGCCGCAGGCATGGCGGCTCGATGGTTCGCATCAGTTTACGCAAGGCTTACCTCAACCCCGGTGATGCGGCTCATTTGGCGCAACTCACGCGCCACAATGGCAGCGGCTTCTTCGCCACGAGCCGCCAATTGCACGGCCATTTTTAGCACTTCGTCGGCATTGTTGGCATTGCTTAAGAAAACCGCCTTGGCTTGATAAAATCCGTCAAACAGCGCTTCGGTTTCAACGTCGAATTCTTTTTCAATGCCAAAGATTTCGCCCAAAATCAAGCGATAGCTTTTGCCAGCCCCGGAGGGAATGCCTTCAATCTCCACCGGACCGCTGGTGCCGGGTTCAGGCAAGCGATATACCCAGGCATCTTCCACCGAACCCACCACAAACGGCGAATGGGTGGAAACAAAAACTTGCGCGTTGGGCAGGAGTTTTTGGATGGCGGGCAAAATCCGCCGCTGCCATTTGGGATGCAAATGAATGTCCACTTCGTCCAAAAACAGGATGATCGGTTGCGCGAACACATCCTGCTCCACTTCCCACGGTATGGCCTCCAGGCGCAGGGACAAATCGGCCACCCAACTAATAATGGATTTCAGCCCGTCGGGCAATCCGTCAAACTGGATGCTGTCGCCATTGACCCGCACGGCAACGGCCAACGGTGAGCGTTCCAAGCGAAATTCAACGTCCATGTCGCAAATGTCTTTGATTAACCCGGTGATGCGAGCCAGCGCCAAATCGTAAACTGCCGCCGCTGTTAAATCGTTTTCTGCTTTCGCTAACGCGGATTGCGCCCGGTTGTTGGCAATCCATTGCAATAAAACCTTTGGCCTGGAAGTATTATCAAATGAAAGCGCCTCTTCAAAGGGAGAATTGCTAATTTCTTGGATGGCAGTTAGAAGTTCACTGCGCAAGTTGCGCTGACCAGAATAGGCGAAGGCAGCAAAAGCAAACCTCGTCTGTTTATGTGTGGCATTGGCTTGAAACCAATGCAAAACTGTTTTATGCTTCCATAACATGCCATCATCACCATGGCCAAATACTCGTCCTATTTGCGGCTCATCATAATTCCATTGAAATAAACCAAACTGGTTATTCGACTGATGAGGTTGCTCATTTTGCGGCTTCTTCACCGCATATATCCCTGCATGTCCATTAAACTGAAAATCAACACGGCTGTCTGCATTACGAAACCGCCGCTGAATCAAGCTATTTCGAGCGTCAGTTCCATCAAAAATTTCCGCCAGCGCATACAGCAATGTGCTCTTGCCGCAGCCATTCGGCCCGGTCAGCAAATGGATTTCTGCTTTGCTTTGATCATGGTCGGCGGATTCAATCGGTTTGAAACGGATCAGCGTATCGTCAAAAACGCCTACGCCATGCAGTTGCACGGCTTCCAGGCGGAAGGGTGATGCCATGTCGCGTCTCCAATGTAAGAGCGGGATTGATGGATAACATCACTTCAAGCGAAGTTATCCCTTGTTTGGGTCTATTCTGTCGAAACCGGCTCGTCCTCGTTCTTGAGGGCGGCTTCCAAGGAATGCCAGGCCAAGGTGGCGCATTTCACCCGCGCCGGATAAGCGCGGACTCCGGCCAGCACGGCCAGCTTGCCCAATTCCTCAAAATCGGTGCGCTGGTCTTGACCAGTGGTGATGCGGTGGAACAAGTCGAATATCTCATGGGCTTGTTCCTCGGTATGGCCGCGCACAATCTCGGTCATCAACGAGGCTGAAGCCGTGGAAATAGCGCAGCCTGAGCCTTGGAAACTGACATCCTCAATCACGTCGCCATTGACCTTGACATAAAGGGTTATCTTGTCGCCGCACAAAGGGTTATAGCCGTCGATTTTGCGGGTGGCGTCCTCCATCACGCGGAAATTGCGCGGATTGCGGTTGTGGTCGAACACCACTTCCTGGTAAAGATCGCGGATTTCATCGAACATCAGCCGAATACCTCGATAAGCTGTTGGATTCCATCGATCAAACTATCGACTTCCTCAAAAGTGTTGTAAAAGGCAAACGATGCCCGCGCCGTGGCGGGAACCCCGTAAAAATCCATCACCGGCATCGCGCAATGGTGGCCGGCCCGCACCGCGATACCCAGTTGATCCAGCAAAGTGCCGATGTCGTGGGGATGGATATGGTGTAAGGTAAATCCCAGTATCGCACCTTTATCAGCCGCATTGCCGATGATTTTCAAACCGGGAATTTCCAACGCCTTGTTCGTCGCGTATTCCAGCAAGCGATGCTCATGGTCGGCAATCGCCCCCATCCCTAAGCCGCTGATATAATCGACCGCCGCGCCCAGGCCAATGACTTCGGCTATGGCCGGCGTCCCCGCCTCGAATTTATAAGGCAGGACGTTATACTCGGTACGCTCAAAGCTCACCATGCGGATCATATCGCCGCCGCCCTGCCAAGGCGGCATGGGTTTCAATAATACTTCCTTGCCGTACAAAACACCGACGCCGGAAGGCCCGAACAATTTGTGGCCAGAGAAGGCGTAGAAATCGCAATCCAAATCCTGCACATCCACCGGCATATGTGGAATCGCCTGCGCCCCGTCCAGCAGCACGGGTATCCCTTTGGCGTGGGCCAGTTCGATGATGCGCTTCACCGGATTGATAGTCCCCAAGGCATTGGACATATGGGTCACAGCAACCAACTTGGTTCGTTCGGACAGCAAGTTCTCGAATTGCTCCAAGATCAACTCGCCTGCCAAGTTGATTGGCGCGACTTTCAACACCGCCCCGGTCTGCTGGCAAAGTATCTGCCAAGGCACGATATTGGAATGATGCTCCATAGCAGTAATCAGGATTTCGTCGCCCGGCCCGAATTTTGAGCGGCCATACGACTGCGCCACCAAGTTGATCGCCTCGGTGGTGCCGCGCACGAAGATAATCTCCTTCACATCGCGGGCATTGATGAAGGCGCGGATTTTTTTCCGCGAACCCTCGAACAAATCCGTGGCGCGTTGGCTCAGTGTATGGACGCCACGATGCACATTGGCATAACCATGCTCGTACACATGCCGCACCGCATCAAGGACGGCCTTGGGTTTTTGCGTGGAAGCGGCGTTGTCCAGGTAAACCAAGGGTTTGCCGTGGATGGTTTCCGACAGAATTGGGAAATCTCGGCGTATTTGTGCGACATCCAAACTCATAGCCAATCCCTCCGAATGCCGGTCTGCGGAAACAAATCCAACAAATGTTCCTGCACCCGGCTATGCAGGGATTCAAGCCCAATTTTGTCAATCATTTCATTGGCGAAAGCAAAGGTCAGCATATTCCTTGCCGTCTCAGTATCCACACCTCGGGACACTAGATAAAACACCGACTCGGGGTCAAGCTGGCCGACCGCCACGCCGTGTGAACATTTCACGTCATCGGCGAGGATTTCCAACTGTGGCTTGGCGTCGATCTCTGCGTCCTCGGACAGCAACAGGTTGCGGTTATCCATCTCCGCGCTGGTTTTCTGTGCCTTTGGGTGTACCACGATGCGGCCTTGGAACACACCCCGAGCCCGGTCAGCCAACACGCCCCGATAAGTCTCGCGGCTAGTTCCGTAGGGTTCGGCATGATGGATCAATGTGTGGTTGTCCACATGCTGCCGGTTTTTTGCCAGAAATAAGCCATTCAATTCGCATTCCGAACCCTTGCCCAATTCCGCGTGAATCTCGTGCCGCGCCAGCAGCCCACCAAAAGATAGATTATGCTGGACGAAGCGTGAGGAATTCTCCTGGCTGACATAAACGCCGCCGAAGTGGTAAGCCTTCTCCGACTCCACTTGCACTTTGTGATGCTCCAGCCCGGCATTCTCGCCCAGGCGGATTTCGGTCACGGCTGCGGTGAGATAACTCACGCCCGCCAGTCCCACAAAGGTTTCAATAATCTTGGCCTCGGCATTCGTGCCTAGGGCGACTAGACTGCGTGTGTTCGCCAAAGACTCGTCATGGGTGGAGACATGCAGAATCTGCAAGGGCTTGGCAAGCACTGTGCTGGCTGGAATATCAATGAACGCGCCGTCACTGAAATACGCCGTGTTGAAGGCGAGGAAACCATGGGATTCGCGGGCCAACGCCGTACCCAACAGATTTTTAACCCGGCCCGGGTGGTTTTGCAAAACCTCGGACAAACCAGTGGCAAGGACATTCTCGGGCAATCCGTCCAGTGTCGAAGAGGCTGGGTCAAAACGTCCGTCCACAAACACCAAAGACCAACAATCGACCAGCTTATGCGTCTCCATCCAAGCCGCATCGACCGGTTTTGGAACCAATGGTGACAACGGCTGGAACAGCTTTTTTTCCAGGGCTGTGACATTGGTGTATTTCCACTCCTCCTCACGTGGCGAGGGAAAACCGCTGGCGGCGAAACTGCCCAAGGCGACTTGCCGAACCGCATTAAGCCACGGCAGGTTCTGCCCTGGAAATCCATCTGCCAAGGTTTGGTAGCGCTCAATATACTGCGTGTTCATGCCGCCACACTCACAGTCTGGTCGATCCAGCCGTAGCCGCGTTCCTCCAATTCTAAGGCCAAACTGGCGTCGCCGGACTTGACGATGCGGCCTTGGGCCAACACATGGACATGATCCGGCTTGATATAATCCAACAGCCGCTGGTAATGGGTCACTAGGATAAAGGAACGATCCGCCGAACGCAGGGAATTCACCCCGTCGGATACGACTTTCAAAGCGTCAATGTCCAAACCCGAGTCGGTTTCATCGAGTATGCAAAGCTTGGGTTCCAACACCGCCATTTGCAGAATCTCGTTGCGCTTCTTCTCGCCGCCAGAGAAACCCTCGTTGACGGCGCGGTAGAGAAATTTCTCGTCCATCTCCACCAGTTTGATTTTCTGCTTGATCATCTTCAGGAAGTCGATGGCATCCAACTCGCTCAAGCCCCGATGCTTGCGCACGGCGTTCAAAGCTGCCTTCAGCAGGTAGACATTGCTGACGCCGGGGATTTCCACCGGGTATTGGAAAGCCAGGAACACCCCCTCGCGGGCGCGTTGCTCCGGTGCCATCTCCAGCAACTTCTTGCCTTGGTAAGTGATGGTTCCGGCGGTAACCTCATAGCCATCACGGCCAGCCAGAATATGCGACAAAGTGCTTTTGCCCGAGCCGTTTGGCCCCATGATGGCATGGATCTCGCCGGGGTTGACGTGTAGGGTGATACCCTTCAGGATGGGCTTGTCGTCCACGCGGACGTGGAGGTTTTCGATTTTTAGCATGGCTGCATTACTCAATAGTCGATGATTAGGGATAGACCGTAGCTCGCTTAATTGGTTGTATATCAGTTCTTGTTACTTTGGAGTACAGCGTAAAATCGGAAAGGCTAAACAACGGAAGCATGCTAGGTTTTGAAGTTTTATTGACAAAATCCCCCATCCGCTCCATTCCATATTGCAAACGGTGAATAATAGTTTTAATTGCTTCGTCACTTCGATCAACCCCAATCCAACGACGTTCCAGGCTGGCAGCAACTGCCAGTGCAGTCCCTGATCCAGCATAACAATCGAGCACCAAATCGCCCGGGTTGGATGATGCTTCAATTATTCGTGACAACAATTCTGGATTTTTCTCGGTAGGATATCCAGTGACTCGGATGTTCTGATTGTGTGCGTCACGCATGTCCATCCAAATGTCTTGTAGTGGAATTCCTCCGCTATTTTCAAGATAAATTTTCCGGCGTGGATTGCCGGTTGGAGACCAATAGATTTCTCCACGGGCATCCATTTCGTCCAGTGTGGTAGGTGGGTATTGCCAATGTTTTCCAGGTGGTGGCAATTTGCCACGCCAAGGCTTGCCTGTTTCCCCGTTGCGTAATCCTGGCGCATGCACAGGGACTTTTTTATATCGCCGTCCTAGTTCATCGACATATTGATATTCCTTAAGTGCCCGCGTCTCATCCCAAGGCTCAATCGGTCGATTCCAGACATAACTGTCTGTTTTTGAATAAAAAAGTATATAGTCAGCCACATTGCCATAGGTTTTTCGTGTGTAATTTTTCACATTACATTTCTTTCGGGTAATGCAGTTGCGGAAATTTTGCTCACCGAATATTTCGTCGAGAATGACGCGAAAATGAAAAGCCATGCGTCCATCAAGGTGTAGATAAAGCGATCCATCATCGGCCAGTAAACGGTGGATAAAAATTAGGCGCTCACGTAGAGATTCGACAAAGGCCGGTCCGACAAGATGGTCATCATAAGCATGGTTTTGCTTACGTGATTCAAAAACTGCGTCTGTGGCGAAAGGGGGGTCGATATAAACCAGCCGCACCTTGCCAACCACGGATTCGTCCTGTGCCAACGCTGCCAGCACCGCCAAGTTGTCGGACTGATATAAGCGGTTGTCGCCAGTGCCGAAAGTCGCACTTGCTTCATAATAACCAGGGAGGGTTGCCAATATTTCATTAACTGGCTTCTTGCCGGAGTATTCAAGGCGTAAGCTTTGATCCGAAGAAAAGTCTTGCAATGTATTGATTCTCTTGTTTTTGCCAGGGATTGGTACAGCCATATCAAGACCTCAACCATTTTGCTGTGATACGCTCTGGAACCATTCGCAAGGTGACAACCTTGACCCGGCCCGGCCATTGATCCTCAATATAGGCGTAGTCATTCCACATTGAGCCAAGCAGCAGGCCTGGCCCATCGTTCACGAAAATAACTTTAACATGCGGCATTTTCTGAGCGTTTGTATAGTTAATAATTTCTTGGGAAACTTCTCGATACTGCCCCGTCCGATCATCTTCCTGCGCACCTCCCCGATCAGAATCATAACGTGCCAGACCAATTGCCAGAACCTTTTTGCCATCATAGATTACGAAATCCACAGGGCGGTCTGGCTTTGGATAATCTTTGAATATCTTTCCCATTAATACATCTTTTCCCGCCCGCTCCGGGCCAATGATATGTAAACTTGGGTGATGTCCTCGCAAAAGCTCAAATAGGCGCTCTGTCAGGTCATAACCTTTTTTTACCACGATCTTTATATTCCCAAAGGATGGCGCAAAGCGGTTCGTCTGGAATTGGACGTGTGTTGAACCTTTTCTGGACTTCAACGACACTACGAAAACCCTCGCCAAATTTCTCGCAAATTTTGGCAGCATCGGATTTCTTTTTTAACATCTCAACGGGAGTAGCAGGGCTGACATATTTGCGGAACACTCGGCAAAGCTGCGTCCTCATCCACTGATTAGGCGTGTCCTTCATGATTGACATGAATAAATTAGTCGAAGAATGGGCAGATTTAAGGAGTCGGCCAAATTCAACCAACACAGGTTCGTAGAGTCGGCAGGCATCTGGCAAAATGTCGGGATAGTACTCGCCATTTGCCAGAGTAATCCATGTTTCGGCTTCGTTTTTGTAGTCTTGAAACTTCCGGTTGTTTGAAATCATTTATCCAACACTGCCTTCCAAACTAATCCCCAACAAAGCCTGTGCCTCCACCGCGAATTCCATCGGCAATTCCTTGAAGACTTCTTTGCAAAAGCCGTTGACGATCATCGACACGGCGTCTTCGGCGGAAAGCCCGCGCTGCTGGCAGAAGAATAACTGGTCTTCGCTGATCTTGGAGGTCGTCGCCTCATGGGCCACGATGGCGCTGGGCTGTTTCACTTCGATATAAGGGAAGGTATGCGCCCCGCAGCGGTCGCCAATCAGCAGGGAATCGCATTGGGTATAATTGCGGGCATTCTCGGCGCTCTTCAATACTTTCACCAAGCCCCGGTAACTATTCTGCGCCCGGCCTGCGGAAATGCCTTTGGAGATGATCGTGCTGCGCGTGTTCTTGCCTATATGGATCATTTTCGTGCCGGTGTCGGCCTGCTGGCGATGATTCGTCAACGCGACGGAATAAAACTCGCCGATGGAATTGTCGCCGCGCAGGATGCAACTGGGATATTTCCAGGTGATCGCCGATCCAGTCTCCACCTGCGTCCAGGAAATCTTGGAATTCACGCCCCGACATTCGCCGCGCTTGGTGACGAAATTATAAATACCTCCCCTGCCTTTCTCGTCGCCCGGATACCAGTTTTGCACGGTGGAATATTTGATTTGCGCACTGTCCAGCGCAATCAGTTCGACGACTGCGGCATGGAGTTGGTTTTCGTCGCGCATCGGCGCGGTGCAGCCTTCGAGGTAGGAAACATGGCTGCTTTCCTCGGCAATAATCAGAGTGCGCTCAAACTGTCCGGTATGGGCGGCATTGATGCGGAAATAGGTGGACAGTTCCATCGGACAACGCACACCTTTGGGTATGAACACAAACGAGCCGTCGGAAAACACGGCGGCATTCAGCGCGGCGAAGAAATTGTCGCCGGTCGGCACCACGCTGCCCAAATACTGCCTCACCAACTCGCCGTGGTCGCGGATCGCTTCGGACATGGAGCAGAATATCACCCCGGCTTCGGCCAGCTTGCCTTTGAACGTCGTCGCCACCGACACGCTGTCGAATACCGCGTCCACCGCGACACCGGCCAAGCGTTCTTGCTCATAAATCGGAATGCCCAGTTTGTTATAGGTTTCCAATAATTTGGGATCAACTTGATCCAGCGATTTTGGCCCTTCCTTCTGCTTTGGGGCAGAATAATAGCTGATGGATTGGTAGTCGATAGGGGTGTAATCGACATAGGCCCAGCGTGGCTCGACCATGGTCAGCCAGTGCCGGTAGGCTTCCAGCCGCCATTGCAACATCCAATCCGGCTCGCCTTTCTTCGCCGAGATAACGCGGATCACATCCTCACTCAAACCCGGCGGAATCGTGTCCGCTTCCAAATCGGTGACAAAGCCTTGTTTGTATTCTTGGCTGATCAGTTTTTCGATGGTTTGCGCCGTCGCTGACATGATGTTACTCCGCGCTCATAGATGGTTTGATTGGAAAAAAACTGCTTAGGGGTATGAAAATTTCTTCGAGCGGCTTAGGCGTAGGCCGGGCCATGTCGGCGAGGCTCACCGATTCCAGCGCGGCGCGCACTGCGCGGTTGATCACATCCCAACTACCTCGGGCGTTGCAGGAGGGCGATTGCTCGCAGCCGCCACGTTCGCCTTCGCACTCGGTCAGGGCGATGGGGCCTTCCAGCGCATTGATGACCGCCGCCACGCTGGTGCGTTCAGGCGCTTGCGCCAGCAAGTAGCCGCCGTAAGCACCCCGGGTGGATTTCAAAATCCCCGCCTTCCCCAGGTTTTTCAGGATTTTGCTGACCGTGGGCAGCGCCACGCCGGTCGCATCGGCAAGGCCGGCTGCGGTGTGGGTGTGTTCCGCGTCGTTCGCCATCTGCCCCAGGATGATGATGGCGTAATCGGTCAACTTGCTGATTTTGAGCATGGGTTCTGGCCACCTTTCAATTTAGGACTATTTTAGTCCTGTTTAAATCCAGAGTAAAGCACTTGCTTTTTCGGCTTGATCCGAAAGCAAAACCGGGTTACATAGGACACACCGACCTCAATCCAAGCAAAGGTAGCGATGGTGACTGCACTATTTTCCCAGACCAGAAAACTGGACTGGCTGATCCTGGCGAGCGCATTCTTATTCTTTTTCAGCACACCTTTCGCCGGCAGGGCGCAAGACGCCCCGGCTGCGGCACCTTCCGCATCCGCGTCGGCGCAGCCGTCGACTGCGGCACAGCCTGCTGCGACGCCGCCACCCGCCACGGCGCAACCCGCGCCCGTTGCCCCGCCACCACCATCAAGCCCGCTGGCCCTTGCCATCCAGGCTTTGCTGAAAGAAGGCTCATTGCCTAAGCTGCGTTTCGGAAAATTTCCGGACTACCAGACACAATTGGAGGCGCTCTACCAACCCTCTGGCTACGCACCCCTGTGGATACAAAACGGCAAGGCAATTCCGCAGGCGCAAAAAGCCATCGCCAATCTAGCCACGGCGGACGACAAAGGGCTCAACAGCGAGGATTACGACGCCGCCCTGCTGTCCAAATGGCTGGTCGGGATCAACGGCCAAGCCGCACCCAGCCAGCAGGAATTGGCTTCTTTCGACGCGGCTTTAAGCCTCTCGCTGATGCGCTACACCTCCAACCTCTACATGGGCCGGATCAACCCCCGGCGGGTCAACTTCAAGCTGGACATCGAACCCAAAAAGATCGACCTGCCCGCCCTGTTGCGTAAGATCGCCGCCAGCGACAACCCCGACGCGCTGATTGCCGACGTGGAGCCTAAGCTCAAGCTCTACGAATACTTGAAAAACGCCCTGGTGCATTACCGGCAACTGGCGAAGGACGCACCCGCCATCCAGGTCGCCTTGCCCGCCAAGTTCAAGCCCGGGGCTAGCCACGCCGATATGCCGAAAGTGCGCAAACTGCTCTCGGTACTGGGTGATCTGACCGAGGGCGACCCTAACGACCCCTCGCAAACTTACGACCGGCCGCTCGCGGAGGCTGTCAAACGCTTCCAGTCGCGCCATGGACTGACACCAGACGCGGTCTTCGGCAAAGGCACACTGGCCCAGATCAACCTGCCGGTTGCCGAGCGCATCAAACAGATCCAGCTTGGCTTGGAGCGTATGCGCTGGCTGCCCGTGCATATTGATGGCCGCTACATCATGGTCAACGTTCCCTCGTTCCAATTGTTCGGCTTCCATAACGGCTCCGGGGCCGACCGCCCCGACCTGGAGATGAACGTCATCGTTGGCGAGGCCATCAACGGGCGCAACACACCGGTGTTCCACTCGGACATGACCTATGTGAACTTCCGTCCGTACTGGAATGTTCCACCCTCCATCGCGGTCAAGGAATACGTGCCCCTGCTCTCGCGCAACCCCGGCTATCTGGGTAGCCACGACATGGAAATCGTCTCCAACGGCGGCGCTTACGGTGCCAGCCAAGGAACCATCCAGCAGCTTGCCTCGGGCGCGTTGAGACTGCGCCAAAGGCCTGGCCCGAAAAACGCCTTGGGGCTGGTCAAGTTCGCCTTCCCCAACACCAACAACGTCTACCTGCACGGCACCCCTTCGCAGGGTCTGTTCAAACGCACCCGCCGCGATTTCAGCCATGGCTGCATCCGGGTGGAGTTTCCGGTCACGCTGGCGGAGTTCGTGTTGAAAGACCACGGGGAATGGACCCGCGAAAAGATCGAAGCGGCGATGCATGGGAGCACACAGAAATTCGTCACCCTGAAACCTTCGATTCCGGTGTATATCTTCTATTCCACTGTCCTCGCCGATGCCGACGGACGGGCCATGTTCTACCAAGACCTCTATGGCCACGATGCGATTCTCAGCGGGGAGTTGGCTAAAGGCTTTCCGTATCCCCAATGAAGTGCGCCAAGCACCCACAAACCGACGCCTCTGCGATCTGCACCCACTGCGGAGCGGGCGTGTGTGCCGACTGTGTGGAGCTAACCTCGACCCGGCGGATAGTCTGCTCACCGGAATGCGCTAAATCTTTGGCGGAAACTGAAGCGACATTGGCCGCTATCCGCCGAAAAACCTTAGGCGGGCATAGGCTGACGGGGTATTTCTGCTGCGGCGCGGCGGCAATCCTGGGCGTTTTCGCTTTATTCACCGGCCTAGACCGGCAATGGGCCGCATTCTCGCTGCAACTGCCGCTGGCCTTAGGCTTGGGGGTCAGCGGATTTTTTTATCTGCGCCTTGCAGGCAGTAACGGACATGAATAGGCCAAGCCCGGACGGCACCGAAACCAGGGATCTGTTCCTCAGCTACAGCCGCGCCGACACGGCAGCGGTGGTGGCCATCCGGGATATTCTCCAGGCACGGGGCATCAGCACCTTTTTCGACCGTGAGCAACTGTTGGTCGGCATGCCTTGGCCGCAGGCGCTGGAGTCCGGCTTGCGCGGGGCGCGGGGCGTGGCGGTCTTCATTGGGCCAGATGGCCTGGGGCTGTGGCAAAAACGGGAGATGGCCTTCGCCCTGGATCGCCAAGTCGCGGAGGAAAGGAACCAGCGTGGCTTCCCAGTCGTGCCGATCCTATTGCCCGGCGCGGATGTCACCCCAGGGTTTTTGTTCCTCAACACCTGGATAGACCTCCGCTCCGATCCCGCCGATCCCGATGGCCTGGACGCCTTGGTCCGAGTGGTACGGGGCGAAGGCCAGGCGGAACGCCAGGACGGAACCGGCAACCTGTGTCCCTACCAGGGTTTGCGGCCATTCAATGAAGAAAACGCCGCATTTTTTTGCGGGCGCGAGGCGTTCTCCTTGCGCATCAAGGAAACCCTGCTGCAACGTGGCCTGGTGGTGGTGATCGGGCCTTCGGGCAGCGGCAAATCCTCCATCGTCCAGGCCGGCGTGTACCCCTGCTGCGCCGCCAGCGACCGCCCGACGCCACTTGGGACGCGGTGAGCTTCATCCCCGGCGAACGCCCCTTCCATCATCTGGCGATGGCGCTGATGCCGCTTTTGGAGCCGGAACTCGCCGAAACAGAAGCGCTGGCCCGGTCAACCCAACTTGCGCAGTTGCTGGCCGAGGGCAAGACTCTGTTGGCCGACGTGGTCGACCGCATATTGGACAAGTCCGGCGGCACCGACCGCCTGCTGGTCGTGGCCGACCAGTTCGAGGAATTGTTCACACTATGCCCCGACCGGGAGCGCCAACGCTTCCTGGAAATGCTACTGCAAGCCCACGAACGCACACGCCTGGCCGGGATCATCACCTTGCGCGGCAGCTTCTACGAGCGCTTGATCGGTGCCGACCGCCGCATCAGCGACCGCCTGCAAAACGCCATCGTCAACCTCGGGCCGATGACCCGGGAAGAATTGCACAAGGCCATCGTGGATCCGGCGAAGCGGCTGGGCCTCAGTTTCGAGCCGGGGCTGGCCGAAGCGGATGCTGGACGATGTCGGCGACGAGCCAGGCAACCTGCCGCTGCTGCAATTCGCCCTCACTGAATTGTGGGCCAGGCGGGAAGGACGGATGCTCACCCACGCGGCTTACGAGCAGACCGGCGGCGTCAGCGGTGCCATCGTGCAACGGGCGGAGTCGGTGTTCGCTGGCCTATCCCCCCAACAGCAGGAAACTGCCAAACGCGCCTTGATGCGGCTGGTATGGGTTGGCGCTTCGGCGGACGACGCGCAGGAAGCCCGTCGGCGCATAACCCTTGCCGAACTTGACGAGGAAGCGCAACACGTCTTTCAGATCATGGCCAATGCCCGGCTGCTGGTGATCGGGCAAGAAGGGACTGACGGCGAACTCACCGTGGAGGTGGCCCATGAGGCACTGATAAGGAAATGGGCCAGGTTGCGGGAATGGCTGGATGAAGACAGGGAATTCCTGCTCTGGCGCAGAAAGGCTGCAAGTCGGCCGGGAAATCTGGAAACAAAACAGGAAAGACGAGGCGACCTTGTTGAAAGGCACCCCCTGCGCGTGTCTGAACGCTGGCTGGGCTTGCGGGCAGATGCGCTTGCCGGGGAAGACAGTGCGTTTATCCGCGCCAGCCTAGCCGTGGACGAGCGCGAGCGCCGAGCCTGGCACCGGCGGCGGCGGCGGTTTTTAGGGCTGGCCACGAGCCTCGCCGTGATCTTCATGTTCCTAGCGGGGTTCGCAGTGTGGCAATCGCTGACCGCACTGTCCCAGGAGCTTGCCGCCACGGCCCGTTCGCACCTGTCGACAGCCCCAGAGCAAAGCCTGATGCTAGGGATCGAAGCAGTCAAGGCCCAGCACACGCATGAAGCCTATGACGTCCTCAAACTGGCCTTGCAAAACTCGCTGCTGGTCACTCTCGACGACGAACTGGATTTCCCGACCCAAGTCACGTTCAGCCCGGATGGCAATATCATCGCCACGACGGGCAAAGACCGCAAACCGCGCCTCTGGGATTGGGACGGCCACCAACTCACCCACCCGCGCAGCCCGCGAAAACTCCCTTATCCCCTCAATATCCTGGCGTTGAATCCAAACTGGACGATGGCCCTCGCAACCGGCACCGGCTACAGCGCCAGCCTGCTGGATGCTGCGCCAGCGGCAGGGTGATCGGCAAACTCGAAGGGCATCAAGGTTTGCTGGTCAGCGCCGCCTTCAGCCCCGATGGCGGACAAGTGCTGACCGCCAGCGAAGACGGCACGGCCAGGCTCTGGAACACGCGCAGCTTCCAAACCCTGCGCATATTGCGGGGGCATGCGGATCGCCTGACCGACGCAACGTTCAGCCTGGACGGCAAGCTGGCCGCCACCACCAGCCTGGACGGAACTGCCATCCTCTGGGATCTCCGCGACGGCAAGAAGCTGCTGCAATTGAAAGGACACCAAACGACCGTTTACAGCGTCCGTTTCAGTTCCGACAGCCAGCGGGTGGTCACCGCCAGCGGCGACAACACGGCGATGGTTTGGGACGTGAAAACGGGCAAAGCCCTCGCCCGGCTGGAAGGCCACGTGGACACGGTGACTTTTGCCAGCTTCAGCCCGACCGATTCGGGGCTGATCGTCACCGTCAGCCGTGACCGCGTCGGGAAAGTTTGGAAAAGTTTAAGTCCCAACCATTGGGACTGGCACGTCGTCAACGAACTGCGCGGACATGAGGACATACTCACTGCGGCCGCGTTCAGCCCCGACGGCCAGTTCATCGCCACCGCCAGCCGTGACCGCAGCATCCGCGTGTGGAAGTCGCTCACCGAGCACGAACAACTCGCCTTCTTCGGCCATGCGGGGGCCGTGCAGGACGCCAAATTCAGCCCCGACGGGCGCTGGACTGTCTCGGCCGGCAGCGACAACACCGCCCGTTTGTGGAGCTTGGACAACCCCCGTGACACGCTGATCCTAGCCGGCCACAAGGACTCCCTAAGCAGCGTCGCATTCACAGCCGACGGAGGGCTGGTCATCACGGGCAGCGAGGACCACACCGCGAAAATCTGGGATGCGCACACTGGCAAGCTGCTGCAAACCCTGTCCGGACACGAAGACAACGTGAATCGGGTGAGCTTCGACCCCGGCGGAACCCGCGCGCTCACCGCCAGCGACGACAACACCGCGCGTCTATGGGACGTGGCGACGGGGCAAGTCATCCACGTTCTGGACGGCATACCTGATAAGGATAAGGCTGCGGCAACTTCCACCGCCCGGACTGAAACTGAAGGCAGCACCACCTTCTCTCCCGATGGCACACGCGTCGCCACGCTGGAACCCCCTCATGCCGTCCGCATCCGCGACGTGGGCCAAGGGAATATCCTAGCCGAACTGAACGTCCCCGACCATGTCTTCACTGCCGTTGCCTTCAGCCCCAAGGGGAACCGTCTGGCTGCAGCCGACCGCGTCGGCAGGATCATACTCTGGGACACGCAAAACTGGCAAAGCGTCGCCGAATTCCATGCCCACGACGGCCCGGTGGCCGGCATCGCCTTTCGCGGCGATGGCGAGTTGCTGGCCACGGCAGGCGCGGACAGCACCCTGCGCCTGTGGGAAACCTCCACAGGGAATCCCAAAGGCAAGCCCATGCTGCATGATGCCCCGTTGGTCAGGGTGGAATTCAGCGTTGACGGGAAAAGCCTCATCGGCTGGACAGACCACCGCGAAATCGGCTCGTGGAATGTCGAAACCGGCGAGTTGATCGGCATCATTTGCTCGGGTTGCCAGCCGCTAGGTGGACACACCAAGCGCATCACCGGCGCCGAATTCAGTCCCGATGGCAGGCAGGCTCTGACCGCAAGCCGTGACGGCACCGCCAGGGTTTGGGACGCCGCCACAGGGCAGGCCATTGGCGTTCTAGACCACAAAGGCCCGCTGGTGGATGCAAGGTTCAGCCCGGACGGAAAACAAATCCTGACCGTAGGCCGCGACCATACGGCAAGGCTCTGGCGACGCGATGGGGAAAGCTACGAACCGCTGTTCAGCCTGGAAGGCCATGGGGACGAGCTGACATCGGGCGAATTCAGCCCCGATAGCCGCCGCATCGCAACGGCAAGCCGGGACGCCACGGCCAGGGTCTGGGACAGCGCCACGGGGGAGCTGGTTTACCTGTTGAAATTCCACCGTGCCTGGGTCAACGGCGCGGTGTTTAGCCCCGACGGCAGTTTGCTGGTCACCGCCAGCCTGGACGGCAACGCCGCAGTATGGGATATGAAAGACGGCTCGCTGAAGCTCGAACTGCGCGGCCATAGGGGCGCAGTAAGACGTGCCAGGTTCAACGAGGACGGCACCCAAGTGGTCACCGCCAGCCGGGACGGCACTCTGCGCGTTTGGAATTTGAAAGATGTTGAGGACAATAAAGTCTGCCCGGAATGCAGCGGCTCCATCGAAAAAATCTGCAAACAGGCCAGAAGCCGCGTCCACCGCGAACTCACCCCCGACGAAAAGGAAAAATACCACCTAACCAAGCTGCTCCGCCTCCTCGACTCGCGCTGCCCCAGCTAAACCGCGCTTTTTAGGGATGGCCTTGTCCGCGCCGCCTTCCCCCTCCAGTCCTTTCCATCACCAGCCTTATCCCCCGCGCCGCCATCCTAGGCGACGGCCGACCTACCCGCCAAACCATCTTCGGGTTCCAAAGTCCATTTATTCCATTTGGCGATAACTATCTGTATTTATATTCTTTTACGTTGGCGTTTGTGACAGCTATAGTTTCATCGCAACACTTTTTTGCTCGACCGCAACACGGCCCGGTTCCGACATTCTCCAGCCCATGCCAGGGAAAACGGCGGCGGCGGAATTTTGACAGCGGGCCTTGCCTCCGGGGATCGGACTGCTGGAGTTGCAGCGGACAAGCTGAAAAGCGTTTCTCCTCTTTGTTGCGTCCCTAAGCTTGGGCGGGCTTGGTACCCGCCTTTTTTTGCCAATGTCTTGACATGCGGTTGGGGTCGCGTTGATGGCGCAAACCGAAACGATTAACGGTATGAACGTATGAAAAACCATAAATTATTGCTAATTGCCGCGGCTGTCGGCGGACTGCTGGGCGCCAATGCCCAAGTCGCCGAGGCGGCGTCCAAAAAAACGTCCTCCAAAGATGCCCAGATCCAAGCGCTGGAGCGTCGGCTGCAACTGTTGGAGCAACGCCTGTCGGCCAGCGAAGGCCAGGCTGGCGGTGCGAAGGCAGGCGCGACGGCAGCCGCCGAAGCACCGACGATCAAGTCCCTCGACCAAAAGGTAAAGGTGCTGGAACGAAAGCTGGAAGTTGAAAAGGAAGTTGCCGACACCGCGAAGAAGTCCGCACCTTCGTTCGAAGCGGGCTCGGAGGGCTTCAAGTGGACATCCGCCGACAAAGCCCATCAACTCAGGGTGGGTGGTTTCGTCCAAGCCGACGGTGATTTCTTCATGGATGATTCGACCCATAATGCCGCCGGGCTCAACACCACAACCGGGGGCTCTGCCGTCGCGATCAATCCGGCCACCGGTTTGGGCATTGACCGATTTACCATCCGCCGCGCCCGCCTCCAGTTTGGCGGCACTTTATGGAATAACGTCGATTTCTTGATAGCGCCAGAGTTTGGCTCGTCATGCACAGGCGGGACGCCTTGCTTGTTCGACGCCTGGTGGATCTGCATTATTTCCCCTATGCCAGCCTCACGGTGGGCAAGCAGAAAGGGCCGCTCAGTTTGGAGCGCCTGGAAAGCGCGACCAGCCTGTTGTTCGCCGAACGTTCCTATCCCACGCAGTTGGCCCCGAACCGCGACATCGGCGTTTTGCTGCATGGCGAGTTCGCCGCGCCGGGCCGCACCCGCCAATCTAAAGATGGACGCCCGTCCGGCTTCAAGGATTTCTTCCAATATCAAGTGGGCGTGTTCAACGGCACGGCGGACAACCAGAATCCCTCGACCGTCACCACGGCCACTTATGATAACAAGGATTTTGAAGGCCGCATTTTTGCCCATCCGTTCCAGCTCACCAACATCGTCCCGCTGGAAGGACTGGGCATTGGTCTCGCCGGAAGCTATGGCAACCCCCAGAATGGCACATTGGCTAACTTGTCATCCCCCGGCCAGAACACCATCTTGACCTACGTTGCCGGGGCCACAGCAAACGGCGACCATTCCCGCCTGTTACCTCAGGGCTATTGGTATTACGGGCCATTTGGGGTGCTCACCGAGTATGCGATCTCTTCGCAAACCTTGACCAGCGCCAGCAGCACCACAGTCAAAGCACAAAACATCACCCAGCACAATTCCGCTTGGCAGGTGGCCGCCTCTTATGTGCTGACCGGAGAGGACAACAGCTTCCAAGGCGTCAAGCCGCGCCAGCGTTCGATCCGTTCAACGGCAACTGGGGGGCCTTGCAACTGGCGGGGCGCTGGGGTGCGCTGAACATCGACCCAGGGACTTTTGCCAATATCGGCACTGCCAAGACGCCCTTCTATGGCTTTGCCAACCCGACGGGCTCGGTGCAACAGGCCAGCTCCTGGACGCTGGGTCTGAACTGGTTCCTGAACAACAACGTCAAGCTGGTCGCCGACTATGAGCAAACCTACTTCAAAGGCGGGGCGGCGGGCACGCTGGCTGCGCTGTCGCCGATAGTAAGCAGGCCGATGGAAAAAGTCTTCTTCACCCGCTTCCAGTTGAGTTACTGATAGCTTGAAGGATTCGCCTCTGGCATCCGGGCAACGGCTACCAGAGGCGGCAATCATCACGCTTGGATATGAGACACCCTTCCGAAAAGGCAAACGTCATGAAATTAGCTTTACCCAAAACCCTTAAAGCCCTGCTGGTCGCCACCGTGGTGGGCGCTGCATCAGCCCAGGCGGCCGACTTAAAGTTGCTGAATGTGTCCTACGACCCGACCCGCGAGCTTTACCAGGACTACAACCTCGCCTTCGTCAAGCACTGGAAGGAAAAAACCGGCCAAACCGTGGAAATCCAACAATCCCATGGCGGCAGCGGCAAGCAGGCGCGCGGCGTGATCGACGGCCTGGATGCCGACGTGGTGACCTTGGCCTTGGCTTATGACGTCGATCAGCTCTACCAGAAGGCGAGGTTGATCCCGAAAGACTGGCAGTCCCGGTTGCCGAATAACAGCGCGCCCTACACCTCGACGATCATTTTCCTGGTGCGCACAGGCAATCCCAAAGGCATCAAGGACTGGGACGATCTGGTCAAACCCGGCGTCTCCCTGGTCAGCCCAAACCCGAAGACCTCCGGCGGGGCGCGTTGGAATTATCTGGCCGCTTACGGTTACGCGCTGAAGAAATACGGCAGCGAAGACGCCGCCAAGGACTTCCTTAAGAAGTTTTACAAAAATGTCGCTGTGCTGGACACCGGAGCGCGTGGGGCGACGGTGTCTTTCGCCGAGCGGGAAATCGGCGACGTGCTGGTCGGCTGGGAAAACGAGGCTTATCTCTCGCTGAAAGAATACGGCTCGACCAAGTATGAAGTCGTGGTGCCATCGGTGAGCATCCTGGCCGAACCCTCGGTCAGCGTGGTTGACAAGGTGGCGAAGAAACACGGCACGGAAGATCTGGCCACGGAATATCTGCAATACCTCTATTCCAAGGAGGGCCAGGAAATCGCCGCGAAGAATTACTACCGTCCCCGCGACCCGGAAGTCCTGGCAAAACACGGCAAGCAATTCAAGAATCTTGGCCTATTCACCGTCGATGAAGTGTTCGGTGGCTGGAACAAGGCGCAAAACACGCACTTTGCCGATGGCGGGGTATTCGACCAGATCTACGCGCCTTAAGCGTATATCCAATGGCGGTGGGTCAGCGCATGGCTGCTTCACCGCTGTTGGGAATCCCGATGGCTAGAATACTGGTTTCCGGTCAGCGGTATATTTGACAAAATTCCGCAACGAAATACTTGTGGATCGCCTGAAAAATTAATTAAAGTGGTAGCCATGACATACTTAATACGATGTTGCTCCAATTTTTTCCAACCGACATGCCTAGTCCTTGGTGAAATAAAACCACCAGGATAGGTTGTTTCAAGAATTCTCGATAGGAAGTTTGCCACCATGCCATTAACCGATTTAGTAGAGTATTTCAACCAACGGATCAGCGAGGAACAAGGACTCGCCGAGCCGCCGCTGAACGAACGAGGCGGACAAGTGGAAAGCCGCTTTGGAGGGCTGCGCTTCGGCACCGAGTTCCACCCCATCCGCCGGGCCGACACGCCTGCGATCATTGTCGGCCACGACGCCACACTCCAAGCTTTCCCCCCCGAGACCAGCCAATCCACCGCCACGAAGGTTTTCCATTTGGCGGATGTGGACGGCATCATCAACTTGGATCGGTTGTGCCGCACCATCCACATGCTGAACTACCTACCCATCGCCCACGAGAACGGCTATTTGTTCCTGCATGTGCATCCGCGCCACGTGCTGGGCGTCAAACGTGACCATGGCGCTTATTTCGAGGAGGTCATTTTCCGCTGCGGCCTCTCGCCGCGCCGGGTGGTGATCACGGTGCCGGTCACACCGATTTATGACCGCCAGCTCATCCTGCTGTTGGAAGGGCTAAAGAATTACCAAAACCGAGGCTACAGTACATCCATCAAGTTCGACGGACAAACCAATGCCGCCTTTTTGGAGCGCTATTGCATCGAATTCCTTTACCGCATCACGCCGGACTTCGTCCGCCTCGACGGTGGTTTCTTTGCCAAGCTGCATCGCGAAGGGGAAGACGGCCAGCATGGAACCTCCCTGCTGTCGGTCATCCATAAACTGGACACAGAATTGCTGGTTGAAGGCATCAAGGATGAAAAGGACATCCGGCTCGCCGAGGTATTGCGGGCATCATTAGTGAAAGGCGACTACTACGAAAACCCAGGCCAAAAAACGCACGTGGCCTGAGTGAGGAGCCAGCCCCTGTCCAACACGGGAAAATCACCTTCACCTTGACAGCAAAACGGGTCGTTCATAGAATTTTCATGTAGTCATGGGGCTGGCTACTGAGTGACGGCATTGTTGGTCAACCACTCGATAGCCCAGCTTTCCCCCTTGACTTCCACAATTTCAACCAACACCCAAGCAGTACCAAAGTAACACCAAGGTTTAGAGGACAGAAAAATGAAAATGAAAACACTTGCGGCGATCACCGCCCTTAACCTGGGAACCCCAGCAGCCCATGCCGTCATGATACAGGTCAACAGTTCGTCGGGATTGACGGTGGGGGGGGGTACGGCACCCAAGGAAACAACACGACTGCCACGGGAGCCTTTAGCATTCAAAACGCCTTGACAGCGGCAGGGATCACCGGCGGATTCACCATCAATTCAGCCAGCGTTTCGTTCGCTTGGTCGCCGACAGGGTCGGACACAAACAGCGGCAACTCGTGGGAAACCGGCTATGTTTATGGTGGCTACTCTAATAACGCCTTTCAATGGAATGGTAACGGATATACTTATACCAGAAGCGCCACCGACTCTCAGTATTTCCAAGACTTTTACCCTACGCCAACGGCATCGGTCTCCATGGGTTCGACTAATACCTCTTTAGGCTCAGTCACAGCCGGGACAAGCAGCACCGGGTATGTGCATTCACAAACCTACCTAGGCAACCTTCATGATAGTTCAAGCTCTTCCACTTACTTTGGCTATTACACAAATTACTTTGTGGATAGTTATATAAATACCACTTCCCCTAATGGCTTCAGCCTGAGCAGCGATCTTTTGAGCGCTGCGCCTGCTGCCATAGCCGACTTGGAAAACACTGGATCCACCTCCATCTCCATGGCCCTGTTTGGTGATGTGACGCTGACGCAGGCGCTGTTGACGCTCGACGTGACCGCCGCCGTCCCGGAACCTTCCACCTTGGCCCTGATATGTGCGGGATTATTCGGCGTTTCTTTGCAAGGCCGACGCAAAAAATATGCAGGCAATGGGATTCACTAAGACAACCCACGACAAACCCTCCCTTCAAGGAATCTCTGAACAAGTTGATTCCGTTCATGGTTCGACAAGCCCACCATAAACGGAATCAATCAGGGTTTCCTTAAGATGTCGGCACAGCGAAGCCTTGTAGACTGCCAGATTCGGCTCAAGTAAAATCCGACCGCACAGATTGCAGAAACCCCAGCGCGGCCCGTTCCACCAAATCCAATACCTCCTCGAAACCTCTTGCCCCGCCATAGTAAGGATCGGGAACCTCAAGGGTTTTCAACCCTGGGGCATATTCCAGAAATAATTTGAGTTTGTGGGAATAGTGTTTTGGGCAGACAAATTTGAGGGTGTCGAGATTTTGCCGATCCATGACAAGGATATGGTCGAAGGACTCGAAATCGGTGTGGCTCACTTGGCGGGCGCGTAAGTCGCTCAGGTCGATGCCACGGGCCAAGGCCGTCTGTCGCGCCCGTTCGTCAGGAGGATTGCCGACATGATAGGCATGGGTGCCTGCCGAATCTATCTCAAACCAATCCTCGACCCCTTCCTTGATCACCAAATGACGAAACACTCCCTCGGCGGTCGGAGACCGGCAAATATTGCCCATGCAGACGAATAAGACGCTTAACTTTTTCATTTGACCACTTTCAGCACCGGTCGGGCCTTCGCCGGCTTGGTTTCACCCGCATCGACCGGAGCGGAGGGAGGCGGGGAAGGCTCGTTCTCCTCGCTTCCGTCGAACACCATGCCCTGGCCGTTTTCCCGCGCATAAATCGCCAAGACCGCAGAAAGAGGCACTTTCACCTGCATCGGGTTGCCGCCGAAGCGTGCGTTGAACTCGATTTTCTGGTTTCCCAACAACAAATTGTGTACCGCTTGTGGCCTAAGATTCAGGACGATGCGACCGTCTTCCTGCACGGCATGCCGTGGGACAAGCACTTCCGGCGCTTTCGCGTTGACCAGCAAGTAGGGCGTCAAATCTTGATCGACGCACCACTCATACACGGCTCGTATCAAATAGGGCTTCAACGAGGACATCAGGTTGAGGAGGACTCGATAAGGCTGGGATATTCGCGCTCTTGCTCGCTCAGGCTGAATTGAAAACCTTCGCGCTCAAACAGGCGGGCCGCATAGGATTTGATGGGATCCGCCTGCTTCGGCAATTCGACGCCGAGCATGGGCAAACGCCATAGCAAAGGGCCGATCACGCAATCCACCAAGGAAAATTCATCGCTCAAAAAGTATAGCTTGGCGGCGAAAACCGGAATGGCGGCAACCAAGCTCTCCCGTAACATCTTCCGAGGTTTGCCGGCTTTCTTGTCGGGTGTCCGTTCGATCTCGTCCAACAAGCTATACCAATCTTGGTCGATGCGATGCACCATCATCCGGGCGCGGGCGCGGGAAACGGGATCCATGGGATGCAAGGGTGGATGGGGAAAGCGTTCGTCCAGGTATTCCATGATGATCCTGGAATCGTATAACACCAAATCCCTATCGACCATGGTTGGAGTGCTCCCATACGGATTCAGCTCAAGCAAATCTTCGGGGGGATGGTTAATATCGACGTATTCCACATCCGCCGCGATGCCCTTTTCCAAGAGTACGACGCGAGCCCTATGGCTATAGGCGCATGTGGGGGAACAGAACAGAGTCATCACAGATTTGCGACTGGCCGCAGTTGCCACGCTCAACACCTCTAGGGGTAACAAAAAATAAACTCGGCGCCTGGCGCTAAACGCCGCATTCCGGGAAAGGGGTGATGGTTTCGGATAAAAGCCGAACAGGTGGAACAGGCTCAGACCCCCGCGTAAGCGCCGACAAACCGGCATTGTCACCGGGGGCCATTCTAGCATGAAATGCTTATTTGATGTCCTTCCAGTACTCTTTCTTGAGTTTGAAAAGGATGACTGCCAGGATGAGTAAGGCAAATATGACATACTTGCCGAGCCTCAGACGGTCGTATTGGGCGGGTTCTGCCGCGTAAACGAGAAAATTGACCAAATCAAGCATCACCTGGTCGAATTCTTTGGGATTCATTTTCCCTCCGCCCACGTTTTCCAGCCGGTCGAGGACTTCCCTCCCGTCGTGTAGCGTGTAAACCGGTTTTTGCAGGCCCTGCAAGTCCCAAAACACGTTAGGCATGGCAACATCCTTGAAATAGGCGTTGTTCACGCCCGTAGGGCGGGTCGGGGCAGGATCGAGGTAAAACCCTCTGAGATAACTGTATAGCCAGTTTGCGCCTCGGGCACGGGCAACCAGGGAAAGGTCGGGAGGGGCAACCCCGAACCATTTCAGCGCATCCTCGCGATCCAAGGCGCTCAACAGACTCTCATGAATCTTGGCCTCTTCCGGCATGACATCCTTGCGCAGATCCGCCTCCGTCACTTTCAAATCACGGGCTAGGCGGGAATAGCGCAGGTGCTTGATAGAATGGCAACTCATGCAGTAATCGACAAAATCGCCGGCCCCGCGATGCACTGATTTCAATTCGAACACATCGACATCAGCCTTTTCCAAGGGCAAAGAACCTTCAATCGCCTGCGCACCAAACGACCAGGCGAGAATTACAAGCGCGATAAACGTTTTCATGGGTGTGATTTGCAGCATATCTGTTTGATTTTTTCCAAGTAACCGCAGATGACATCCCGCAGTCGCCGGTACGCCTCAGTAGCCACAATCCAGGCCAGGAAACCGCGCACCCAATCCCACAGCCAGCCTTGCCGTTCTTCTAGCGGAATAATCGCATGAGTTAGCCTGTCCGGAACCACCTTGGTTTTCTCCTTGCCCGAATACAAAGGCAGGGATAGGAAGAACAGAAAGTACAAGACCGAAAAGATGCGCGCAAATATTGTGGCCGTAGGCGTTGCCGGCAGAGTGCCGAGAACACCTAGCCCAAGAAAGCTAACGATGAACACGGACAATGCGATTTTGAACACCCCGCTGCGATAGCGTATCGACTTGACTTCGCAACGATCCAGCCAAGGCAAGAAGAACAACACAATTACCGAGCTGGCAAAGGCGATGACGCCACCGAGCTTATCAGGGACGGCGCGCAAGACCGAATAAAACGGCGCAAAATACCAAACTGGGGCAATATGTTCAGGCGTCCGCATCGCATCGGCTGGCTCGAAATTCGGATGCTCCAGGAAATACCCGCCAAATTCCGGCGTGTAAAACACGATGAAAGCAAACACCAACAAGAACACAGCAACGCCAAACAGATCCTTGACGGTGTAATAAGGATGGAAAGGAATGCCATCCCTAGGAACGCCGTTTTCATCCTTGTTTTTCTTGATCTCAATGCCGTCGGGATTGTTAGATCCCACCGTGTGCAAGGCAACCAAGTGCAAGACCACCAGCCCAGCCAGCGCCAACGGAACGGCGATGACATGGAAGGCGAAGAAGCGGTTCAAGGTGGCGTCGGCGATGACATAATCGCCTCGGATGAGCAGGGCCAGATCTTCGCCATACACAGGGATCGCGCCAAACAGGGAGATGATCACCTGCGCGCCCCAGAAAGACATTTGCCCCCAAGGCAGCAGATAGCCCATGAAGGCTTCCGCCATCAGCGCCACGAAAATCACCATGCCGAACAGCCACACCAGTTCGCGTGGCTTTTTGAACGAACCGTAGAACAAGGCGCGGAACATGTGCAGGTAGACGACGATGAAGAACGCCGAGGCACCCGTGGAGTGCAAGTAGCGGATCAGCCAACCCCAACTCACATCGCGCATGATGTATTCGACCGAGTCGAAGGCCAGCGTGGCGTCGGGCTTGTAATTCATGGTGAGCCAGATCCCGGTCACGATCTGGATGACGAGCACCAGCAGCGCCAGGGAGCCAAAGAAATAGAGGAAGTTGAAGTTCTTCGGCGCGTAATATTTGACCAGATGCTCGCTCACAAAGGAACTGAGCGGGAATCGTTCATCAATCCATCCCAGAAGGGATTTGGCTTTTTCTGATTCTGAGGCCATCAGGCATTCTCTCCGATTAACAGCCGCGTATCGCTGAGATACTGGTGGGGTGGGATGTCCAGGTTCCTAGGCGCAGGCACGCCTTTATAGACGCGGCCGGCAAGGTCGAAGAAGGAGCCATGGCAGGGACAGAAAAAACCGCCCAGCCATTCAGGCCCGAGGTCGACGGGTGCCACCTCGGGCCGGTAGGTCGGCGAGCAGCCCAAGTGTGTGCATACGCCCAAAGCGACCAGGATTTCCGGTTTGATGGAGCGCTGTTGGTTGTGCGCCGTCTCGGGCTGCTCGGACTCATCCGAGTTCGGGTCGCGCAGCTTGTCTTCCAAAGCCGATAGGGACTTTAAGGATTCTGGTGTGCGCTGGACGATCCAGACGGGTTTCCCGCGCCACATGACGCGGATGATCTGCCCCGGCTCCAGCTTGGAGATATCCACTTCCACCGGCGCACCGGCAGCCTGGGCCTTTTCACTAGGTTGCAGGGAAGAGATGAAAGGGGTTGCGGCGAATAGCGTACCCGCCGCGCCGACCGCCGCTGCCGCCTTGGTCAGGAACCAGCGTCTGCCGGGGTCCACGACATTGTCACTCATTTTGGTATTCTCCTTTGCAAACCTTGACGGTTCTTATCGTTGTTTTTGTTTCGTGAACGGTTTGTTTGTATTGTAGGAACTTCCGTGCGCCGAAACAATCGGGCTTTCCTTCCAAATTGTGCCGGAATCCAATCGCAATCCGCGCTCAGGGCTTCAAAGCAGCCGTCATAGCCTCCATAAATATTTGATTTTCCTCAGAAGTCCCCACCGTTACACGCAAGCACCCCCGCAACAAACCGGCGGCGGGATTTAAATTTTTTATCAGCACACCGGCTTCCCTCAACGCCGCAAAAACCTCGTCGGCGTTTTTTTCCAGCACCCTGAAGGTCAGAAAATTCGCCTGGCTAGGGAAAACCTTCACCGGCAATTCACGCAAACACGCCGCCACCTGTTCCCGATCACGGCGTATGCGCCCCACTTGCCCGTCAAAGACCGCCTGCTTCGACAGCGCGAACTCCGCCGTCAGTTGCGTCAACACATTGATATTGTAAGGCAGGCGCAGCTTGTCCAATTGCCCGATCCAGGCCGGATGGCCAAACAGGAATCCCAGCCTCAGCCCGGCCAGCCCCAGCTTGGACAGTGTGCGCATCACCAGCAGGTTGGGATAATCGTCCAGCCTGGGCATGAACGTCCCGTCAGCAAATGGCGCATAGGCTTCATCCAACACCACCAAACCAGGGGCAATGCGCAGAATCTCCAGCACATCCTCGCTGGCAAAAGCATTCCCGGTGGGATTGTTCGGATAGGCGAGGAAAATTATCTTAGGCGCAAGCCCGGCGATGGCCACCCGCATGGCTTCCATGTCCAAGGAGAAATCCTCCTCTCTCAGATCCACCCCTACGAAACGCAGACCCAAGCTCACGGCGATCTGCCGGTACATGATGAAGCTCGGCTGCGGCGCCAGCACAGTCGAACCCTCGCCCGCGACCGCCATCAGCATGATCTGGATCAATTCGTCGGAACCGTTGCCCAGCATCAGTTCCGCCTCCTCGGGAATCGCGTTGGCGATGCGCAGAGCCTGTCGCAAGCGGTCTGCCGACGGGTCGGGGTAGCGGTTCACACCGGCCGGCCGCAACGTCTCCAACCATTCGGCGATCATGTCCTCGGGCCAGCGGTAGGGGTTTTCCATGGCATCCAACTTGATGAGACCGGTCGAATCTTGCACATGATAGGCGGACAAGGCCAGAACCTCGGGCCGCAACAATGCGGCGACCTTATTTTCAATAATAGCAGTGTCCATCGGCTTACGGCCCGTACGGGATGCGGTACTCGGCGGAACGGGCATGGGCCGTCAGGCCCTCTCCACGCGCCAGCACGGAGGCGGTCTTGCCCAACTCCCCTGCCCCGGCCTGGGAGCAGAAAATCAGGCTGGAGCGTTTCTGGAAATCATAAACCCCCAAGGGCGAGGAGAAGTGTGCCGTGCCGGAGGTCGGTAGCACATGGTTGGGGCCGGCGCAATAATCGCCCAGCGCCTCGGCAGTATGCCGCCCCATGAAGATGGCTCCGGCATTGCGTATCCGCTGGACCAAGCTGTCTGGATCGGCCACGGATAGTTCCAAATGCTCGGGGGCAATGCGATTCGCCACTGCCGCCGCCTGCTCTAAATCCTTGACATGGATCAACGCGCCGCGCCCGTTCAGCGAGGCCGCGATCACGTCTTTGCGCTCCAGCGTCGGCAGGAGTTTGGCGATGCTGGCCGCGACGGCATCCAGATGGGCCGCATCGGGACTGAGCAAAATAGCCTGGGCGTTCTCGTCGTGTTCGGCCTGGGAGAAAAGATCCATGGCAAGCCAATCGGGATCGGTCAGGCCGTCGCTGATGATCAGGATCTCCGAAGGCCCTGCGATCATGTCGATGCCGCACTGGCCAAACACCAGCTTCTTGGCGGTGGCCACATAGATGTTGCCCGGCCCGACAATCTTGTCGACGCGAGGAACGGAGGCCGTACCGTAGGCCAAAGCCGCCACCGCCTGCGCCCCGCCGACGCGGAACACCCGATCCACACCCGACAAATAAGCGGCTGCCAGCACCAGCTCGTTAAGTTCGCCTCGGGGTGTTGGCACGACCACGATGATTTCGGGGACCCCCGCCACTTTGGCAGGAATGACGTTCATCAGCACCGACGAAGGATAAGCCGCCTTGCCGCCAGGCACATAAACTCCCACCCGATCCAATGGCGTGATCTGCTGGCCCAGCACCGTGCCATCCGCCTCCTCATAGCGCCAAGAAGCCATCTTCTGCTGCTCGGCATAGGCATAGATGCGTCCGGCGGCGGTTTGCAGAGCCGCAGCCTGCAATGGGGGCAAACCCTCCCAAGCGGCCTTAAGCGCTCTGCGGCCCAGTTCCAATTCTGCCGCGTCAGCCGCTTGGTAATGGTCGAAACGCGCCGTGTATGCCAGCAAAGCGGCATCGCCCTCTTGCCTGACCAAGGCGATGATTTCCTGAACCTGCCCATGGATCGCGGCATCGGAGGATTCGTCCCAAGCCAACAACCGATCCAGACTGGGCGAAAAAACCGGCATCCTGCGCATTCAATCGGGTGATGCTCAAATCTGTCATGCTTATTGCCTCATGCTGCGGCGCTTGTCGGGTTGGCAAGGCTCAGGCTGACTTGCCGGATAAATTCGGACACGGCCTGATGCTTCATCTTCATCGCCGCCTTGTTGACGACCAATCGGCTGCTGATGTCCATGATCAGCTCCCTAGGCTCCAGGCCGTTGGCTTTCAAAGTATTGCCGGTATCCACCAAATCGACTATGCAATCGGCCAAGCCTACCAGAGGCGCCAGTTCCATGGAGCCGTAAAGCTTGATGATCTCCAGCCTGCACACCTTTTTGGGCGAAATAGCGTTGGGCAGTCTTGACATATTTCGTGGCGACCCGCATGCGTTTCCTCTCCAGGCTGCTGCCGACACGGGCGGCGGTCATCAAGCGGCACTTGGCAATCCCCAAGTCCAAAGGCTCGTAAAGCCCCTCGGCACCGTACTCGACCAGGACATCCTTGCCGGCGATGCCTAGATCCGCCGCGCCATATTCCACGTAGGTAGGCACGTCAGTGGCACGGATCACCAGCAACCGCACGTCCTCGCGGCTGGTTGGCAGGATTAGCTTGCGGCTCTTGTCGGGATCGACGGTAGGCCGAATGCCCGCTGCGGCCAGCATGGGCATAGCGTCATCGTAGATCCTACCTTTGGAAATAGCTATAGTCAGCATAGGCCGTTCACTGGGGAATGCGGCGGATTTCCGCACCGAGTTGGGAAAGCTTTTCTTCGATGCACTCGTAACCCCGGTCGATGTGGTAGATGCGCTCGACCACGGTCTGCCCATCCGCGACCAAAGCCGCCAGCACAAGGCTGGCGGAAGCGCGCAGGTCAGTGGCCATGACCGGCGCACCGGTCAGCCGCTCCACCCCGCGCACGATGGCAGTATTGGACTCCAGCTTGATGTTCGCGCCCATACGCTGCAATTCCTGCACATGCATGAAGCGGTTCTCGAACACCGTTTCAGTGATGACGCCCACGCCATCGGCAATCGCGTTCATGGCGGTGAACTGCGCCTGCATGTCGGTGGGAAACGCCGGATAAGGCGCGGTGCGCAAGGAAACCGACGTGGGTCGCCTGACCTTGCATGTCCAACTCGATCCAAGAATCGCCGCACTCGATCTGCGCCCCCGCCTCACGCAGCTTGAGCAAGACCGCGTCCAGCAAATCGGGGCGGGTGTTCTTCAACTTCACCTTGCCGCCGGTCATCGCCGCCGCCACCAAATAGGTGCCGGTTTCGATACGGTCAGGCAGAATCTGGTAATGCAAACCCTCGCCGGAAAGCGACTCTACGCCTTCGATTTCCAAGATGTCAGTGCCCGCACCTTTGATTTTGGCCCCCATGGCATTGAGGAAATCTGCCAAATCCACCACTTCCGGCTCGCGGGCCGCATTTTCGATGATGGTCACACCGTCGGCCAAGGCTGCGGCCATCATCAGGTTTTCCGTGCCAGTCACGGTCACCAGATCCAGCACCAACCGACAGCCCTTCAGACGTTGCGCAGTTGCATGGATGTAACCGTTTTTCACGTTGATATCCGCACCCATCGCAGCCAAGCCATCCAAGTGGATATTAACAGGGCGGGTGCCGATGGCGCAACCGCCGGGCAGGGAAACCTCCGCCTTGCCGAAACGCGCCAGCAGCGGCCCCAGCACCAGGATCGAGGCGCGCATGGTCTTCACCAACTCGTAAGGGGCGTAAAAGCTCTTGATCGTGCTGGAATCCACCTCGACGTTAAGCTTTTCGTCGATCACCAAATGCACCCCCATGCGCCCGAGCAACTCCATCGTGGTGGTGATATCTTGCAAATGCGGCACATTGCCGATGAGGACCGGCTTCTCCGACAGCAAAGTCGCAGCCAAAATCGGCAAGGCGGCATTCTTGGCCCCGGACATGCGAAGTTCCCCGTGCAAAGGATTGCCGCCAGTGATTAACAATTTATCCATCCGTCACTACTCTCTTTCCGGCCCCGGCCAAAAAACCGGGAACGTTTAGGTTTAATCAATGATTAGAATTCCATCGACCCCGGCCACCTGGGCCATGGCCAGCAATTGCCGGGGAAGATTGACGTAATGCAACTCGACGCCGCCCAGGCCCGCCAGCCGAAGCCATTCCAACAACAAGGCCAGCCCCGCGCTGTCGGCCTTGGAAATTCCGGCCAGATCGAACACCATCCGAGGCGGGGAGGTGAAAAACTTCGACGTCTTTTTTCAAGGCCAACTGGACGGAGGCGAAACTCAATTCTCCGTCAAGGCGTGGCATCCTGGGCCAGCGGAACGGATCGAGAACAAATCTGGGGTTGCGTTCATGGACGCTGCCCTGGATTCAACGGTTTCTTCATTATTTCGGCACGGGCTTGGCAGCTTTCCGGGAAGGTTCTGCTTCTTCCCCCTCTTGGCCGTGGGCGGCTTTCGGCTTGTGGCTGGCATGGGACTCTTCCGCAGCCTTCCTATGGGCCATCTTGGACTTGTGGGCAGATCCGACCTCTTCGTCCGTCCCTTGCTTCGGCTTATGCCCATGGGTGACAGGAGGCTCTTCAACGTTTGTCACCGGCGCTTTGGTTTTGACCGGGATTTCCTCTACGGCTGACGTGTCAGCCTTCACGTCTTCCTCTGAGGCACTGGCTTCGGAGGGTGGAGCTTTCTTTTCCGAACCACTCTCCGCCTTGCTGAACAGGAAGCGGCTGATGACCTCCTCCAACACCATCGCCGATTGGGTCAGTTCGATTTCATCGCCATTTTTAAGGAATTCGTCCGATCCCCCCGCGCTCAATCCGATGTACTGCTCGCCCAACAGGCCAGCCGTCAGCACATTGGCGGTGGTGTCCGTGGGAATGGTGTCGTATTCGGGGTTCGATGCGCATCTCCACCACGGCTTCATAAGTTTCCTTGTCGAAACGTATGGAACTGACCCGCCCGACGCGAACACCCGCCATGGAAACCGGCGCACGTTCCCGCAAACTTCCGACATTCTGGAAACGGGCAATGATCTTGATAACTATTGTCCTTGGCTTGAAAATCGCCCAAATTGCTGACCTTCATGGCCAAGAAAAACAGACCGACCACGCCCAACACGACAAACAGGCCGACCCAGGTTTCCACTACTTTCGATTGCTGCATCAATTCTCCCCATACATCAGTGCGGTCAGCACGAAATCCCAAGCCCAACACGGCCAAGGCAGAATAAACAACGGAACGGGTCGTCGCCCGGCTGACCCCCTCGGAAGTCGGCAGCGCATCATAACCCTCGAACAAGGCGATCCAAGTGACAATCACGCCGAATACGATGCTTTTGATGACACCGTTGACCATATCATCGTGAAAATCAATCTTCGCGCGCATTTGCGACCAAAAAGCGCCATCGTCCACGCCCAGACAGTCCCGACGCCGACGAAATACCCGCCGATCACGCCGATCATGCTGAACAGCGCAGCCAGCAGCGGCATGGAAACCACGCCGGCGAAAAAGCGCGGCGAAATGATGCGGCGCAACGGATCCACTGCCATCATTTCCATCCCCGACAATTGCTCGGTGGCCTTCATGATGCCAATCTCGGCGGTCAGCGCGGATCCCGCGCGGCCTGCGAACAGCAAAGCGGTCACCACCGGCCCCAATTCCCTGACCAAGGAAGCCGCCACCATCACGCCCAGAGTTTGCTCGGCACCGAAATCTGACAGCACATTATAGCCTTGCAAGCCAGCACCATGCCGACAAACAGGCCGGAAACGCCGACGATCAGGATGCTCAACACCCCGACGGAATAAATCTGGGCGACCAACAGCCGAACCGCAGGACTATATCCGGAAAACCGGCCAGCATGCGCAACATGAACAAATTCGCCCGCCCCAGCTTTTTCAGGCTGCCGAGTGTGGTTTTCCCAAGTCTTTGGATGGATTCCAACATTTGTCTAGTTTAACTTGCCAAGGACTGCGACTCGTGGATGGCTACCCCGCCACTCAGTAGATCCTGCGCATAATCCGGGGCGGGAAAATGAAAAGGCACAGGGCCGTCGGCTTCGCCGTGCATGAATTGGCGAACCCAAGGGGATGCGGTCCGCTCAATCTCCTCAGGGCTGCCCCGCCCCACCACCTGGCCTTCCGAAATCAAATAGACGTAATCCGCGATGGCACTGGTTTCCCGCACGTCGTGCGACACCACGATGCTGGTAAGCCCCAAACCGTCATTCAAATTGTGGATCAGCTTCACCAAGACCCCCATGGAAATGGGGTCTTGTCCGGTGAACGGCTCGTCGTACATGATCATCATCGGGTCGAGGACGATGGCGCGGGCCAAGGCCACCCGCCTACTCATCCCGCCGGAAAGTTCGCTAGGCATCAAATCCCTAGCCCCGCGCAAGCCCACCGCCTCCAACTTCATCAACACCAGGGTGCGGATCATGGTTTCCGGAAGTCGGGTATGCTCGCGCAAAGGGAAAGCGACGTTTTCAAACACGCTCAAGTCGGTCAACAACGCGCCGCTTTGGAACAACATCCCCATGCGCTTGCGCAGCGCGTACAATTCCCGCAAGCCCTGCCGGTGGACGATGCGGCCTTCCACGCTCACGGAACCTCCGTCGGGCCGGATCTGTCCACCGATTAGCTTGAGCAGGGTGGTTTTGCCGGTGCCGCTGGGCCCCATGATAGCGGTGATCTTACCCCTAGGGATGTCCAGGTTTACCCGATCAAAAATTTTTCTGCCGCCACGGAAAAAAGTCAGATCACGGATGGAAACCAGGATTTCGTTTTCGGCAAAAATGCCTGTCATGGGGCAACCGGAGGGGATGGGGGAGTCTGGGAAAACGCTCTATTGTCCACGACCGGCAAGAGCACAGTCAACTTAATAGCAAATTTTTTTTGTTCAACAACAACTTACCCCGCATCTTTAGTTTGTTGCCAGCACAAACCGACACTACGGCGGTTGCAAGAACGCCCCCGATGGGTAAGTATTCATGACCAGGATTGATTCCAAACATTTAGCGGCGGACTGAGCGATGATTCCCTACCGAGACAATATTCCCTGCCTGCACCCCCCTTGGGTGAACTGGTCACTGATCGTGCTGAATTTCAGCATTTTCCTGCTGCTTTGGTTTCTCCCGGAAAAGACCCTGGCGCACTTTTTCCTTCTCTACGGGCTGGTTCCCGCCCGCTATGCCTCCCCCGAGTGGGCCGCTTGGGCAGGTCTGCCGCATGACGACTACGCCCCTTTCATCACCCACATGTTCCTCCATGGCGGCTGGCTGCATATGATGCTGAACATGTGGATGCTGTGGATTTTCGGCGACAATGTCGAGGATCGCATGGGAGCCTTGCGCTTCATCGCTTTTTTCCTGCTTTGCGGGCTGGTGGCAGGCGGCTTGCAAATCTTCGCCAACCCCGAATCCACCACGCCATTGGTGGGCGCATCCGGCGCGTTGGCCGGGATCATGGGCGCGTATTTCTTCATGTACCCCTACGCCCGCATCGTCATCTGGTTGTTCTTCATGCCCTTGTTTTTCGAGGTGCCAGCCATCGCTTTCGTCGGCGCATGGGTGATCTTCCAACTCTACAAGGCAATGGGTGGGGATACCGCCGCCAACGTCGCCTGGTGGGGGCATCTGGGCGGCTTCATCGCAGGGATGCTGCTGCACCGCCTGTTCCTGTTGCCGGAGCGAGGCAGCCCGCCGGGTTTCGATCCCAGCCAAATCAACAAGCCGACATGACTTACCAAATCCATCCCTCCGAGCGCGTCGGACACCGCATCGCCAAGCCGACCTTCCTGCGGCTGTTGGGCGAACACCTCAAACCCGACTCGCTCTTGTCCAATCCTGAAGATTTGCGCGTTTACGACGGCGACGCGCTCTCCGCCTATCAAATCCCACCCTGGATCGTCGCCTTGCCCGAAACCGTGGAACAAGTCCAGGCAGTGCTGAGGCTGTGCCACAAACACGGTGTGCCGGTGGTGGCGCGGGGCGCGGGCACAGGAGTTTCCGGCGGTGCCTTGCCTGTGGACAACAGTGTGTTGTTGAGCCTGGCCAAGTTCACCCGCATTTTGGAAGTTGACCCGATCAACCGCGTGGCAAGGGTGCAGCCGGGTGTGCGCAACCTTGCCGTCTCCGCAGCCGCCGCAAAATTTGGCCTGCACTACGCTCCCGACCCCTCCTCGCAACTGGCCTGCACCATCGGCGGCAATGTCGCGGAGAATTCCGGCGGGGTGCATTGCCTGAAATATGGCCTGACCACGCATAACCTCTTAGGCGTAAAACTGCTCACCGTGGAGGGCGATTTGATCGAACTCGGTTCTAGCGGGCTGGATAGCCCGGGTTACGACCTGCTGGCCTTGGTCAGCGGCTCGGAAGGCTTGCTGGGCATCATCGTCGAAGCCACCCTCAAGCTGCTGCCGGTGGCGGAGACGGCGCGGGTGCTGCTGGCCGCCTTCGACAGTGTCGAACGGGCCGGAGAGGCCGTGGCCGCAATCATCGGCGCGGGGCTGGTGCCTGCCGGCCTGGAAATGATGGACCGGCTTACCATCCAAGCGACGGAGGATTTCGTCCACGCCGGCTATCCGACCGACGCCGCCGCGATAGTGCTATGCGAGATGGACGGCATGGCCGAGCAGGTGGAAGCCGATTTGGCCCGTGCGCGGGAGATCCTGGAAAAGATGGGCGCAAGCGAAGTCCGGCTAGCAGGCAGCGAGGCCGAGCGCAAGAAATTCTGGGCCGGCCGCAAAGCGGCCTTCCCCGCCATGGGCCGGATCAGCCCGGATTATTACTGCATGGACGGCACCATCCCCCGCCGCCGCCTAGCCGAGGTGCTGCGCGGCATCGCCGAGTTATCGCAAGGCTATGGCCTGGCTGTGGCGAATGTCTTCCATGCCGGCGACGGCAACCTGCATCCATTGATCCTTTACGACACCGGCCAGCCCGGCCAGATGGAACGGGCCGAGGAACTCGGCGGCAAGATTTTGGAATTGTGCGTGGCAGTGGGAGGCACCATCACGGGCGAACACGGCGTCGGCATAGAGAAGATCAACCAGATGTGCATCCAGTTCGCCACGGCGGAGCTGGCCCAGTTCCACGCGGTGAAAGCCGCCTTCGACCCGCAAGGCTTGCTCAATCCCGGCAAAGCCATCCCCAGCCTGCACCGTTGCGCAGAATTAGGCGCTATGCATGTCCATCAAGGCAAGCTGCCCCATCCTGGATTGGAAAGGTTTTAAAAGCGTTGCCGTTTCTCCAACGTCTGCCGCAAAAACCTGCCGGTATGCGAATCGGGGTTGGCCGCGACATGTTCCGGCGTGCCTTCCGCGATGATCCGCCCCCCACCGTCGCCACCTTCCGGCCCCAAGTCGATGATCCAGTCGGCGGTCTTGATGACATCGAGATTGTGTTCGATCACCACCACGGTATTGCCGTGGTCGCGCAACTGGTGCAGCACCCGCAGCAATTGCTTGATGTCGTGGAAATGCAGGCCAGTGGTGGGTTCGTCCAGGATGTACAAGGTGTTGCCGGTGTCGCGCTTGGACAACTCCTTGGCCAGCTTAACGCGCTGGGCCTCGCCACCGGACAGCGTCACCGCGTTTTGCCCTGCGGTGATGTAGCTGAGGCCCACTTCCATCAGGGTTTGCAGCTTGCGATGCACGTTGGGGATGGCGGAAAAGAAAGCGCAGGCTTCCTCCACGGTCATCTCCAACACCTCGTGGATGGTCTTGCCCCGGTAACGGATTTCCAGGGTCTCGCGGTTGTAGCGCTTGCCCTTGCAGATGTCGCAATGGACGAAGATGTCCGGCAGGAAGTGCATTTCGACTTTTATCACGCCGTCCCCCGCGCAGGACTCACAACGCCCGCCTTTGACATTGAAACTGAAGCGGCCTGGGTTGTAGCCGCGTGAACGCGCTTCCGGCGTGGCGGCGAACAATTCGCGGATCGGCGTGAATAACCCGGTATAGGTGGCGGGATTGGAACGCGGCGTCCGCCCGATGGGGCTCTGGTCGATATCCACCACCTTGTCGAAGAAATCCAAGCCCTCGATGCGCTCGCAAGGGGCGGGGGTCGCGCCCGCCCCGTTCAGCTCGCGGGCGGCGTATTTGTGCAAGGTGTCGTTGACCAGCGTGGATTTGCCCGAACCCGACACGCCAGTGACGCAGGTGAACAGGCCGACAGGAAACGCCGCGTCCACGCCTTTCAAATTGTTGCCACTGGCCTTGCGCAGCCGCAGCATTTTTTTCGGATCGCCGTGGTTGCGGCGGGCAGGGATTTCGATCTCCTGACGACCGGACAGATACTGGCCAGTGAGCGAATCGGGATGTGCAAGGATATCCGCCGGTGTGCCTTCGGCGACGATTTGCCCGCCATGGACGCCCGCACCGGGGCCGATGTCCACGATATGGTCGGCGGTCATGATGGCATCCTCGTCGTGTTCCACCACGATCACCGTGTTGCCCAGATCGCGCAGGCGGATCAAGGTCTTCAGCAGGCGCTCGTTGTCGCGCTGGTGCAGGCCGATGGACGGCTCGTCCAGCACGTACATCACCCCCACCAAGCCCGCGCCGACCTGGCTGGCCAAGCGGATGCGTTGCGCCTCGCCGCCGGACAGCGTGTCGGCGCTGCGATCCAGGGTCAGGTAATCCAAGCCGACATTGACCAGGAACTGCATCCGCTCCTTGATTTCCTTGACGATCTTCGCCGCCACCTCGCCACGCTGGCCGGGCAGTTCCAGGTTTTCAAAAAAATCCAGCCCACGGCGGATCGGCAGATGGGTCAGATCCGGCAAGGCCCGCCCCGCCACGAAGACATTCCTCGCGCCTTGGTTCAGACGGGTGCCTGCGCAATCCGGGCAAGGCTTGCTACCCATGAATTTGACCAATTCATCCCGCACCAGATTGGAATCGGTCTCCCGGTAGCGCCGCTCCATATTGTGGATGATGCCCTCGAAGGGATGGACGCGGATGTCGTAGCCACCGCGTGAATTCAGATGTTTAAATGCGATAGGCTTTTTGTCGCTGCCGTAGAAAATCACGTCTTGGAGGCGTTGCGGCAGTTGCTCGAAAGGTGCTTCCGGGTCGAAGCCGTAATGTTCGGCCAGCGACGTGACAATCGAATAGTAATAAGCATTGCGCCGGTCCCATCCGCGCACCGCACCGCCCGCCAGACTGAGTTGCGGGCTGTGGACAATCAGGCGCGGATCGAAATACTGCTGCACCCCCAGCCCGTCGCAGCGCTGGCAAGCGCCTTTCGGATTGTTGAAGGAAAAGATGCGCGGCTCCAACTCGCTCAAGGAATAGCCGCAATGCGGACAGGCGTACTTGTCTGAAAACACCCGTTCGTTGTCCGGATCGTCCATGGAAACCACCAGGGCCAAGCCCTCGGCCAGGCGCAAGGCGGTCTCGAACGATTCCGCTAGGCGCAGGGCCAGATCACTGCGCACCTTGAAGCGGTCGATGACCACCTCGACGGTGTGCTTCTTCTTCAGATCCAGCTTCGGCGGCTCGTCCAGTTCATAGACCTCGCCGTCAATGCGGGCGCGGATGAAGCCTTGGCCGCGCAATTCCTCCAACAACTGCACATGGCTGCCTTTGCGCTCGTTGACCACCGGGGCCAGCAGCATCCAGCGCGACTCATCGGGAAGCTCCAACACACCATCCACCATCTGGCTGATCGTCTGCGCCTCCAGCGAAATCCCGTGCGTCGGGCAGCGCGGTGTGCCGGCGCGGGCGAACAGCAGGCGCAGGTAGTCATAAATCTCGGTGATGGTGCCTACCGTGGAGCGCGGATTGTGCGAGGTGGACTTCTGCTCGATGGAAATGGCCGGCGACAGGCCCTCGATGTGGTCCACATCCGGCTTCTCCATGACCGACAGGAACTGGCGGGCGTAGGCCGACAGCGACTCCACGTAGCGCCTTTGGCCTTCCGCGTAGATAGTGTCGAAGGCTAGGGAAGATTTCCCCGAACCCGACAGCCCGGTGATGACGATCAGCTTGTCCCTGGGCAGGTCGAGGTCGATGTTCTTCAGGTTGTGGGTGCGAGCCCCTCGGATTGAAATGGTGTCCATGGCTATGGTGCGGCTGCAAAACCTAAGACTATAAGCACAGGAGGGCGCGAAACGCAAAATCAATCCATTGCATCACGTCATTCTGGCATCAATGCCGGAATCTAGCGTCTTTAGGATGGCAAATTATAGACTCTCACTTGAGCTAAATCATAGACTTGCGCAACCGGCCAGTTATCGTCCATGGCCTGGATTCCTACATCCCGGCAGAATGAATGGCATACCTCGTCATCGAGATCAATATTTCTGCCAGTCCCGACTCGCCGATGGAGCGAGATTAAGGCGTACCTGGCGCGACCGCGCCAGGGCCGATCCTACTGCTCAACTCATACGCCGCCATCGCGTAAAGCACACCGTTGTTATAACGCTTAATCACCTGGAAATTATGGTAGGTCGTCCAATAGGCCGGGCCGGTTTCCTCCTCCAGTTTCACCACTTTGCCCGAGGTGGATTCCGGCCCGGCTATGCTGGCGGCGATGGGTTCGCCGCTGTGCCAGCCGTTGGCGGAAAAATAGCGGGCGACGCTGGCTATCGCGTCGGCGGGGTTGTTCCAGATGTCGCGCTTGCCGTCGCCGTCACCGTCGGCGGCCAGCTTGCGGAAACTGCTGGGCATGAACTGCGGCATCCCCATCGCCCCGGCATAGGAGCCTACCGGTTGCAGCGGGCTGATGCCTTCATCCCTGCACAACAGCAGAAACTGCTCCAGTTCCCCACGGAAAAATCCCGCGCGTTTTGGATAGTCGAAACCCAAGGTCGCCAAGGCGTCGATGACCCGATAATTGCCGGGCTTCGCCCCATAGGCGCTTTCGATGCCGATGATAGCGGCGATGATCTCCGCTGATACCCCATATTTGGCCTCCGCCCTAGCCAGGGTCTCGGCATTGCGCTGGCGGAAGGCGATGCCGTTCTGGATGCGGGTATCGGTCAGAAACAGCTTTTTATAGGCATGCCAGGGTTTGGCCTCGTAAGGCTTGCTGATGGCTTTGAGGACGGCCGGTTGGATGCCCGCACCGGCAAACACGCGGCGCAGTTCGGCTTCGCTGAAACCGTGCTTGCGGCCCATGTCCGCGATGAAGGCTTGCACGTCGGGCCGATCCGCCATGCCTAGGCTGGGTGGAAGCATAATCGCGGGCTTGGGCGCGGGTGCCACGGGTGTTGGCGGCTGGGCCTCCACCCTAGCTTCTTTTGACAGCATGGGCAAAACAGGGCTTTTGCTGGACGGCGTTTGTCCGGCGCAAGAACAGAGCAGGGAGGCGGCAAGCATTCCGAAGGCACGGTATTTCATGGACATTGACCGGGATTGTGGACATGGAATCGCCAGCATACCGGAACTGGCCTATCCGGTCATCCATGGACATCGCCAAGGCGGAGCAATTGCGCCATGTCAGTGGCAACAGGAACAAAGCCCCGGCAAACTCAACGACTGAGGCGTCCTCGCAAAAATGCTTTGCCAGCGCCCCGGCTTCAACGCAAAATGGCGACCATGAAAAAACTGCCCTTGATTTTGTCCTTACTCATTTTTTCCCAATTCGTCCAAGCCAGTGTCTACAAATGCATCGGTGAAGACGGCAAGACACGCTATCAGGCCACCGCCTGCGTGGGGGTGATCCTCCCCATCGACGAATCCCAGCCCCTGCCACCGCCCAAACCGCCCGGCAAGCAGCCCTCACCCCTAGTCCCGCGTTTCGGCGAAAACAGGCACACCGTCAGAAGCGCAGCCAAAAAGAACCTTTTCAAGTCCATCCAGCCCTGTCCGTCCAATGGCGAGGCCAGCGGCCCCTGCCCCGGCTATGTGGTGGACCATATCACGCCGCTGGCCTGTGGCGGCGCGGACGACCCCGGCAATATGCAGTGGCAGACCGTCGCGGCGGGCAAGGCGAAGGACGCATGGGAAAGGGTCGGTTGCCAACAAACCTACGCCTCCCGTGGCGGCAAGCGCTCCAGCCACAAACCACGCCTTCCAGGGCTAAATGACATCGGCTTGATTCTCCTACGCATGCCCTAACCCGATACCGCAATCCCCTCTCGCCTTAGGGAGAGGGCTGGCCCGACTGCTCCGAGGCAACGCCCTGCCACTGTAGGCAAACGCCTTAACCAAGCTGTAACATATCCGCCATACCATCGCCGCTTTAAGTCTGATGCGAGATTCGAAAATGCCTGAAATCAATGTGCTCGTGGTGGAGGACGAGGATGCCATCCGCGAGATGCTCGCCCTGGTCTTGGAGCAGGCTGAATTCTCCGTGCAGACGGCGGCGGATACACAACAAGGCTTGGCGCTGGTGGCTGAAAAAACGCCGGATCTAATCCTGCTGGACTGGATGCTGCCGGGCGTCAGCGGCGTAGAATGGGCCAGGCGGCTGAAACGGGACGAAGTGTTCGGCGAAATCCCCATCATCCTGCTCACCGCACGGGGCGAGGAAGAGGACAAGGTGCGCGGCTTCGACGTGGGGGCGGACGATTACATCACCAAGCCGTTCTCGCCCCGCGAGTTGGTCGCCCGCATCCGCGCCGTGCTACGGCGGGCGGGCAAGTTCGGCAAGGACG
This sequence comes from uncultured Gammaproteobacteria bacterium, assembly GCA_963753955.1. Classification (GTDB taxonomy): domain Bacteria; phylum Pseudomonadota; class Gammaproteobacteria; order Methylococcales; family Methylococcaceae; genus Methylumidiphilus. Next base: position 157,363 of record CAVWEM010000007.1, on the reverse strand, counting down.
GCAAAATCGAAATGGGCGGCATCGTGCTGGACATCGAACAACACCGGGTCAGCATTGGCACCGCCGAACTCGCGGTGAGCCCCACCGAATACCGCCTGCTGGAATTTTTCCTCACCCATCATGGCAAGGTCTACAGCCGGGCCCAGTTGCTGGACCAAGTCTGGGGACGCAGCACTTATATTGAGGAGCGCACCGTGGACGTGCATATCCGCCGCCTGCGCAAAATTTTGGCCGGACACGGGCGGGAGGAGTTGATCCAGACCGTGCGCGGTTTCGGCTATCGCTTTTCAGAAACAGTCTGATTGATGAATAGCCCTTGGCGATCCGAACTTTTCTGGCTGGCATTGCTGGCCTTCGCCGGGCTATTCTTCGGCAAAATCACCGGGCAGTATTTCATCGGCGTATGTCTGGCCGTGCTGGCCTACCTGATCCGGCAGCTTTACCACATCAACCGGATGGCTCTGTGGCTGCGCAACGGCGGCAAGATTCCGCAAGGCAGCGGCATCTGGGAGGAAATTTACTATCTTCTCTACCGCCTGCGCCGACGCAACAAGACCCGCAAGCGACGGCTGGTCGAAATGTTGGAGCGCTTCCGCACCGCCACGGCGGCACTGCCCGACGCCACCGTGGTGCTGGAGCCTAGGGACGAGATCGATTGGTTCAACGAGGCGGCAGGCCGCCTCCTGGGGCTGCGCAAAAGCGATATCGGCCAGCAAATCGGCAATCTGTTGCGCGCGCCTAAGTTCGCCGAGTTCTTGCGCGCCTCCGATTACACGGCCACCTTGGACATTGCCTCGCCGGTGATCGACAAGGCGCAACTGGAAATCCGCGTCGTACCCTACGGCGAGGACTTGCGCCTGCTCATCGCCCAGGATGTGACCCAGCTCCGTTTCATGGAGCATGTGCGCAGCGATTTCGTCGCCAACGTCTCCCACGAGTTGCGCACTCCGCTGACGGTGTTGCGAGGCTACGTGGAAACGCTGGGTGACGCCGACGGGGACATGCCGGAACGCTACCAGAAGATGTTCCGCCGCATGGAGGAGCAAACCTCACGGATGCAGAAGCTGATCGACGGCCTGCTCGCCTTGACCCGGCTGGAATCGGGCAACTTGACCGGTCATAAGCGTGTGGACGTCGCCACGCTGCTGCAAAGCGTATGCGACGAAGCGCGCCAACTGGCACAAGATGGGCAAACCCTGGAATTGCGCCTGGAATCCAGGGCAGGCCTCTTGGGCGCGGAAGCCGAGTTGCGCAGCGCCTTCTCCAATCTGGCCTTGAATGCGCTGAAATATGCCACCGAGGGCGGCACGGTGCTGGTGTCCTGGCGGGACGAGGCCGACGGGGCCGTGCTGGATGTGGAAGACGATGGCCCCGGCATCGCAGCCGAACACCTGCCGCGCCTCACCGAACGTTTTTACCGGGTCGAGGCCGGCGCAAACGGGGCTAAGGCCGGTGTCGGATTGGGCTTGGCTATCGTCAAACATGTGATGACCCGCCACGAGGGCGAATTGAAAATCGCCAGCAGCCTAGGCAAAGGAAGCCGCTTCAGTTGCAAGTTCCCCGAAAAACGTGTGCTGCGTGGCATAGCCTAAAAACCGGAAGTATTTTATGGGCAAGCTTTACAGGTTTATTCCTACGCCAAGGCATTTGCAAAACCGACGGCTTGCCTATATCATTTAACCTGTAGTCAATTTCGTGAATTTATGTCGCATTTTCGTAACAGGAGTACCACCATGTTAAAGAAACAATTTTTAGCCGCCGCCTTGACCGGCCTTGCGGCGTTCACCACCGCGCAGGCGGCAGACGAATTCCTGGATGACCGCTTCTACATCGCACCCTTCGGCACCTATCTCCACGGCGGCGGAGATCGCAATGGCCTTGACGGCTGGGGCGGTGGCTTGGCGGTCGGCAAGATCATCAACGAGTACTTCAATGTCGAAGTGAAGGGCTATTGGCAGCAATACAACGGCGGCACCTTCGGTTCGATTAGCAAATTCCAGGACTATGGGCGCTACAACGCCGACCTGACCGGCGGCACCATCGACCTGCAATACTTCTTCTTCCGCGATGCGTTTTCCCCGTATGTCGTTGCCGCCATCGGCGGTCAAAACACCAGCCGCCGCTATCCAGGGCCAATTCCTGGTAGCCAACAGCTAGCCTCCTTCGTCTTTGAAACAGGCGTGGGCAGCACCTACGAGGTGTTAGACAACTTTCTGCTGCGCGCCGATGTGCGCTACCGCTTGGACACCTACCCCAGCAACTTCAAGGCTGGTCCAAGCGTGTATAACGACCTGCTGGTCAACGTCGGTTTCGTGATTCCATTCGGCGACAAGCCGGTGGCCACCCACATCGCCCCGCCCCCCGCGCAGGCGGAGTGTTCCACCCGCGACAGCGACCATGACGGCGTCAACGATTGCGACGACAAGTGCCCCAACACGGCCAAAGGCACCAAAGTCGATGAATTTGGCTGCCCGATCCGCATCGAGTTGAAAGGCGTCAACTTCAAATACGACTCCCCTGAGTTGACCGACAGCGCCAAGGCGATCCTGGACAAGGTCTCAGCCGATCTGAGCGCCTACCCGGTGAAGAAAAACATCGAGGTGAGAGGCCACGCCAGCAGCGAAGGCACTAGCGAATACAACCTGCGCCTGTCGCAGAAGCGTTCGCAGTCCGTGGCGGACTACCTGAAGCGCAAGGGCGTGACCAACAAGCTGATTGCCAAAGGCTACGGCGAAGACTATCCGATTGCCGACAACAACACCGAAGCCGGCCGCGAAAAGAATCGCCGCGTCGAGCTGGTATGGACCGGCGAGTAATCAAGCCCCTTCATCAACAGGGCGGTTGAAAGCCGCCCTGTGAGCAGCCTAAGGCAAACCCGCTCCAGTAGCGGGTTTGCCGTTTTTGGCCCCGCATAAACCACGCACACTGAGTTTTGCAAGCATGAAGAAAACCTCCATCTTATTGGCTGCGGCCATCTTGTCCGCCCAGTGCGCCAGCGCCCCGGCCTGGGCCGACGGCGCAAGGAATTACCTGTACATCGTCGGCTCGACCACCGTGCAGCCGTTTTCCGAGGAGGTGGCTAAGCACATCGCGAAAAGCGCCAAGCTTAAACCTCCGTTGATGGAATCCAACGGCACCAATGGCGGATTCACCTTGTTCTGTGAAGGGACGGGCATGGATTTCCCCGACATCGTCAACGCCTCCCGGCCCATCAAGCAATCGGAATACGCCACCTGCCAGAACAACGGCGCGGGGGAACTGCTGGAAGTGAAGATCGGCTATGACGGCATCGTCATCGCCAGCAATAAAAAAGCCCCGGCCATGGATCTGACCCGCAAGGAACTCTATCTGGCCCTGTCCAAGCAAGTGCCCGATCCGGCCTGCAAGCAGGCTTGCGACACGCTGGTCGCCAACCCTTACAAAACCTGGAAGCAAATCAACCCGGCCCTGCCCGACATGAAGATCGATGTGGTAGGCCCGCCGGTCAGTTCCGGCACCATGGAAGTGTTCGCCGAGGCCGTCACCGAGGCCGGTTGCGACACCTATCCGGCCTTGGCCGCCAAGCGGGCTAAAAACCTGAAGGAATACAACCGGATCTGCCACAATTTGCGCGAGGATGGCGTTTACACCGAAGAGACCAGCGAGAACATCGCCAGCCAGTTGGAAACCCGGCAAGACGCCATCGGCATCATCAATTTCAACCGGCTGAAAGAAAACGCCTCCCGTTTAAAAGCGGCAAAGCTGGACGGCGTGGCACCCAGTTATGAGAGCATCGCCGCGCAAACCTACCCGATTTCCCGGCCTTTGTTTTTCTACGCGAAAAAGGCGCATGTTGACAGGGTGCCTGGCTTCAAAGCTTATCTGGCCGAATTCAGCAGCGAAAAAACGGTGGGCTTGAAAGGCTATCTGCTTGCCAAGGGCTTGATAACCATGTCACCGCAGGAGCAGAAAATGGTCTCGGCGGATACGAAAGCCCTCAAACCCATGATCCTGGACGCCGACCACCGCCCTTGACCTGGAGCGGAGCCGTCACGGGACAATCCAAGTGAAGGGCTCTCCTGCTGGATGCCATCTTCGGTTCCGCTGTGGCAATATGGCTAATTCAAATTCAGTTTGGCCTTAAGCTTATATAATTGGCCAAGGCGGCTCCGACTTTCCTGTGTCCAGAACTATTCCAGTGCGCATCCAGATCAAAGTAATCCTGCCGATCCAATAGGCCCGGAAAGTCGATGCAATCCAAGCCAACTTGTTTACAGACCTCCCTCACCTGGGTAAGCAGATTCCCTCCCCTAATCAGCCCATCAATTTTAAATCGTAGCTCGCTATTGATATGCGGATTTTTAGATCCGAAATAGAAATTTTGAGGGATAATCAAAACACTTAGTGTGCCACCTCTTTCAACCACAACGTTTTTTATACGTAACAAGGAGAGTATGGCTCTATTTTTAGACAAGTCATCAAGACCGCTGTCTAAACTTGTGGAATTAGGCTCGTTTGGCTGCCCATTGCTTTTCTTAAAAATGCGCGATCTGTAGGGTGTGTTCCCAATTATCCGAACGGCCAGCTCGGCAAAGAAGCTTCTCTCCACAAGAAAATCCAGGGGTGCCATATAAATATCCGGCATATTTGCCATGCCCCCGTCATCAAGAACCCTACGCAAAGGAAGACCCAGCGAATTGGTTTCCGCATCATAATTGGTTTCAAACAAATCGCTACCTAAATCATTCCCCAAATACAGCCCAACGACAACCTTTATTGGCTTTAAATCTTTATTAGCTTTAAGATAATACTCATAATGCTCAGGCTGGAATCCATTAATATACGAAAAACTAACAGTTTTATAATTTGAGAACTTCTTGTCTTTGGAAAAGACAGTCGTATATCTATCTTCCCATTCAACACCATGGCCAAGAGTGAATGAATCTCCAAAAAATGCAATATCCACATCAGCATTTTCCACTTCAAATGGCTCTCTCAACCCTCTACCATTGGTCTTGACCATCACATCAAATTCGTTGGTCTTCCATCGCACAGAATTATTTTCTTTCATTGGAAGCACAAAGTTTTTATTTGGCTTTATGGAACCATTAGGCGAATCTTTTCGGAAAAATGAAACATGGGCCGACGACAGGGATTTTTTGTTTTTATACTGGATGACACAATAAGAAGAAAACTCCAGGAAAATAACTGTCAGCAACAAGGCAAAACCAATCGACTTAACACTTCCAAGCATTGTAACCACCCCCAATAGCCACACAAACCTACCCAAAAATAGACTTGAAATCCAATCATCATCAGTCTAATTCAAACTTACTTTCATATTTCTGTTTCAGGCTTGGGTTTTGCTCTTCCTTAAGCAGCAGGCAGTTGCCCACCGCCAGCCGCTCGATGTCCGTACCCATAAAACACCGGAACGCATCCTCTGGTGTGCCGACAATAGGTTCGCCTCTCACGTTGAAGCTGGTGTTGACGATAACCGGACAGCCCGTCTTTTCCTTGAATTTTGCAATCAACGCATGGAAGCGGGGGTTGGTTTCCGCATGCACGGTCTGGATTCTGGCCGAATAATCGACATGGGTGACGGCCGGAATTTCCGAGCGGGAGACCTTGAGTTTTTCGATGCCGAATAGCGCTTGCTGTTCGGGGGTCATCGCAATGCGCCGGCTCTCCGCCACATCCGCCACCAGTAACATGTACGGGCTGTCCGAATCCAGGTCGAACCAGTCGGCGACATCCTCCCGCAGCACGGAAGGCGCAAAAGGACGGAATGACTCGCGGTATTTGACCTTCAGGTTGAGCACCGATTGCATCGTCGGCGAACGGGCGTCGCCCAGGATCGAGCGCCCGCCCAGGGCGCGTGGGCCAAACTCCATGCGCCCTTGGAACCAGCCCAGCGCCTTGTCCTCGGCCAAGGCGCTAGCGCAAGCATTAATGATCTCTTCCTCGTCGAGGACATGGAAGCATGCGCCTGCCTGGCGCAAGCGTTGTTCGATGTCCGCTTGTTCAAAGCGGGGGCCGAGGTATGAACCTTGCATAGCGTCTTTGCCCGGAACCACCTTCCTTGGCTGCTGCTGTTGGATATGGTAACCGGCCAAGGCCGCGCCCAAAGCGCCACCCGCGTCCCCGGCAGCCGGTTGTATCCAGATGTTCTCAAAACTGCCGTCGCGGAGTAGTTTGCCGTTGGCCACGCAATTGAGCGCCACACCACCGGCCAGGCAAAGATTTTTCAAACCGGTCTCCTTGGCGATGGAACGGGCCAAACGCATCACCACTTCCTCTGTGACCGCTTGGATCGAGGCGGTCAGATCCATTTCCCGTTGCGTCAAGCGTTCCTCCGGCTTGCGCGGCGATCCGCCGAACAGCCTGTGGAACTTAGGCGAAGTCATCGTCAGGCCGGTGCAATAACTGAAATACGACATATCCAGCCGGAACGAGCCATCAGCCTTGAGATCGATCAGATTATCCAGGATCAAGCCGACAAAACGGGGTTCGCCATAAGGGGCAAGCCCCATGATCTTGTATTCGCCGGAGTTTACCTTGAAGCCGGTGTAGTAGGTGAAAGCTGAATACAAGAGTCCCAAGGAATGGGGAAAATGGATTTCCTTGGCCACTGTCAATTCGTTGCCACGGCCTAAGCACAAGGATGTCGTGGCCCATTCGCCAACACCGTCCATAGTGAGTACGGCAGCCTCCTCGAAGGGGGACGGATAGAAAGCGCTGGCCGCGTGGCTGAGATGGTGTTCAGAAAACAACAATCTGCCATCCCAATCGAATTTCGGCGCAAACCGCTTTAGCTCCTTGCGCAGCAGATCCTTGAGGAATAACTTTTCCCGAAGCCACAGTGGCATGGCCATGCGGAACGACGAAAAGCCACGGGGGGCGAAGGCCAAGTAGGTTTCGAGCAAACGCTCGAATTTCAGGAAAGGCTTGTCATAAAAGACGACAAAATCAACCTGTTCCAAGGTGATGCCCACCTCGTCCAGGCAATAGTCGATGGCGCGGAGCGGAAATCCGGAATCATGCTTTTTCCGGGTGAAACGCTCTTCCTGGGCTGCCGCCACGATGGTTCCATCGCAGACCAACGCCGCCGCACTGTCATGGTAAAACGCAGATATGCCGAGAACACGCATGGCGTTGCCTTATTCCCCTAGAACAAGGTGTAAATGAAGGGGGCAATCGCGGAGCCTTGGGCAAGCACCAACAATCCGCCTAGCATGAGCATGGCGACGATGATCGGCAACAGCCAGAATTTTTTGCGCACACGTAGAAACCGCCACAATTCAGCAATAATACTCATTGAAAACCTCAAAATTGATCTTTCAAACTCTCCGGGGCAGGACCCGGCGGTGTACGCTCAATCCAATAGGATTGAGCTTGGGGATCAAAACGCAAGCGTAGTGGGTCGCCTCCAAATACTCTCATGACAACACCGACCGGCGTAAATACCGCCAGGAATAGCACTCCCAAAATGACCGGGCTGACGATCTTGTGCAGTAATTGGCCGAACCCCGTCCAAACCCAGTTTAAAGGGGCTAGGGCTTTTGGCAGGACTAGAGCGAAAAGCAAAAAAACAAGGCTGGCCGCGACAAATACCAGCGACAAGGCGTGGGATGCCAGTTCGGGATGGGAGGATAAGAAAGGACAGTCGCCGACAGGAATGGAAAATTTGAGGAAAGGCGGAAGCCTGGAAAAATACTCCAAGACGGCCAGGATCAAGAAAACAGATCCAAATACCAAGCCGAAGCTTCGGTCGCTGGAGACTTGGAGAGGTTCTTGCCGTGAAAATACTTCGTGAGCCATGGGTTGTTAAGTTTTAAATTACTGCACCATATATCAAGTTTTTGATGCGAGCAGATATGATAAAATACATTAAGGGTAGCGCTTATTACCGAACAAGTCAAATACAGATATACAACATCAGCCACGCGGTGGCCATGCCGTCACTCGGACCTGCCGTAATAGCGATAGTGATACCACCAGCAGCCAAGCATTTCATGCGTCGCCAGATAACTCATCTGCAGCGCCGAGGCCTTCGGCAGCCAGTCCAGGACATCCATCGGACGGTTGCGGCCCATTGCCCCAGTCGGTGCCGGGATGACCCGCAAGCCGGCCTGCTCGAAAGCCTCCCGCGCCCTGGGCATGTGCCAGGCGTGGGTGACCAACAGGATTTCGCCAATCCCCAGACCTTTCAGGAGACGGCTGGAAAACAGGGCATTCTCATAGGTGTTGTGGCTTTCCGCTTCCGTCCAATCCACTTCCACGCCGAATTCCTTCAGGATGCCGCGCATCAATTCGGCCTCAGACCGCTCCTCGCCTTCCACCGCACCGCCGCTGGCCAGAATCGGCAACCGGGTTTTTTTATGTAGACTAGCGGCATATCGCAGCCTTTCCAAGCCCAAGCCCCCGATGGTGTCGCCGCCATATTCGGGGGCGTCGTGACGGCGATCCGCGCCCAGCACCACGATGGCCTCGGCGGCGATGTGCTCCAGGGAGACCGTAGGGGACGTTTCCAGCCGGCTGCGCAACCAATCCGATGTAGCGGGAATGCTAGACAAATATAAAGAACCCACCCCGAGGATCAGGCAAACCCTGCGCGTCTTGGAATGGCGGAACAGCAAGGCAAGCAACAACAGGACGATGGACGGCCCCGGCGGGAGGACGATGGACGCCAAAATGAAGGTTAGGAGTTGATCCTGGGACATGGAGGCGCCTCGGCGGAGCGATCGCTAGTTTGTTTCGGCGAGCAGCCGACCGACCATACTTTCGGCCTGGGCCAGATACCCCCCGCCGAACAGGTTCAGATGGTTGATGATATGATAAAGATTGTACAAAATCTTGCGGGTCGGATACCCCGCATCCAAAGGCCAGGCCTCCCGGTAAGCCGCATAAAAATCCCCGCCGAAGCCACCAAACAATTCGGTTATGGCGATGTCGGCCTCGCGGTCGCCGTAATAGCAGGCCGGATCGAAAACCACCGGCTGGCCGGATTCGTCCGCCGCGTAATTGCCTCCCCATAAATCCCCATGCAAAAGCGAAGGCTGCGGCTGATGGTCGGCAAAAAAAACTGGCAGGTGTTCCAGCAACCTCTCCCCGTCCCTTTGCAACTTCCCGCCATAGCCTTGGGTGGCTGCGAGTTCCAACTGGAATCCCAAGCGTTGCCCGGCCCAAAACCCGGCCCAGTTGCCCTGGCGGGCATTAGGCTGCGGGCTGGCACCGATGGTGTTGTCGCGATGCCATCCGAAATAGGGCCGGGGTATCCTGTGCAAAGCCGCCAGGCGCTGTCCGAGCAAGCGGTCGCAAGCGCCCCGACCGGAACGCAAGGCCAGATTTTCCATCGCCAACCACGCCTGCCCACCCCCCACGCCGGAACAGACCGGCAACGGGACACGTATCGTTCCTGCCGCCGCAATCTCGCGCAAACCCTCGGCCTCAGCCTCGAACATGGGCAACAGCTCTTGCCGGTTCAACTTGACGAAATAGGCACAGCCCTCGCCTTCCAGACGGTAGGCTGAGTTGATGCAACCGCCGCCTACGGCGATTGGCCGAAGAATGCGGAAATCTTCGCCCGTGACCTCGCGCAAGGCTTGCTCAATCGCCTGAAAAACCATGCAATTTCCCAATCATTCAGAGTTGGCTAGAGGATTCTGTTCACCGACGCACGTTGTCAGGGTTGTCGGGATGCTTGCTTATCTTATGGGAAAGCCTATGCAAATCCTTAAACATCCGCTGCCGTTTATGTTGCGGAACCAACGTCCCGTCTGAGTATCGCCAATGTATTACACAACCATGCAGCCTGTTCCTCTGTTCTTGCAAAGCCTCAAATGACGGCGTTCTCAATTTGACCACACCCAGCCTGCAAACCCAAACCACGGCGATAAACACAGCCAGCCCCAACGGCACCAGCAAAACATACGCTTCGTGCAGCATCGCCAATCCTCCTTAGCCGATAATCCGCCAATGACACAAAACCGTCACCATTTTACAAGCTCTCCGTGACACTGCAAAAGAATGCCTTCAAATAATCGGTCTCCGGTATGGCTGGGTGGATCGGATGGTCAGGGCCTTGTCCACCCTGGGCGACAAACACCATATGGCGGTCGCCATGGCGGGCGGCGGCGCGGAGCATGTCGTGCAGCACTTCCCTGTGCAGATGGTGGGAGCAGGAGGCCGACACCAGGATGCCGCCGGGCGCGAGCAGTTGCAACGCGCCCTGGTTGAGGCGGCGGTAGGCTTCGATGCCGACTTTCACGTCTTTCTTGCGCTTGATCAGGGCTGGTGGATCGAGGATGACGAGGCCGTATTTGCGCCGCTCCTCCCGCGCCAGCTTCAGGAAATCGAAGGCATCGCCATGTTCGTAGCTGACCCGTCCGGCCACGCCGTTCAGTTCCGCATTTTGGCGGGCCAACGCAATCGCCGCTTCCGAACCGTCCACGCAATCCACCTCCTCCGCCCCCGCCGCCGCCGCCTGGATACCCCAGCCGCCGGCGTAGGAAAACAGATCCAGCACCCGCTGGCCTTTCGCCAAGGTCGCCGCCAAGGCGCGGTTGCTACGATGGTCGAAGAACCAGCCGGTCTTCTGTCCACCCAGGCAATCGATGAGGTACTTGACGCCATTTTCTTCAATTTCCACCAAGCCGGACAATGCGCCGCAAGCGACCAGGGTGTCTTCCCCCAAGCCTTCCAATTGGCGCAGGCTGGACGTGTTCTTCAACACGATGGCGCGGGGCGAGAGGAATTTCTCCAGCGCGGCGAAGATGGCCGCTTGCAGCCTTTCCATGCCAAAGGTGTTGGTCTGCACCGACAGCACATCGCCAAAACGATCCACCACCAACCCCGGCATGCCGTCGCTTTCGCCATGGACCAGCCGGTAAAAAGGCTTATCGAACAGACGTTGGCGCAGGCCTAAGGCCGTCTCAAAGCGGCGGATGAAAAATTTTTCATTGATGACCGTGCGCGGGTCGCGGCTCAAGATACGGGCGCAAATCAGCGTGTCCGGATTGACGTAGGCCACGCCCAGAGGCTGGCCCTTGGCGTCTTCGATCTGGGCAAGATCGCCGGCCTGGAAGGCTTTCAGCGGCGTAGCCCCTGTGTCCACCTCATTGCTGAAAATCCACAGATGCCCGGCGCGCAGGCGTTTTTCCTCGTTTTTGGCGAGGCGTAGGGGGGGAAGGCTCATCATGGATTTCCTGGTGGTTTTGGTTTTATTGGGGCGGATCAGTAATGCGGCGGTATCTCATGCGTCGGCTTGTCGCCGCCACCCGCCTCCGCCGACAATTGCCGATAGCGGTCAATCAACAGCGTGACCATCGCCTCCAATTGTTCGATCTGCTTTTGCTGCTGGCAGACCACAGTATTCAGCGCCTGGATAGTGTCCTCGTGGAAAGCCAGCTTGGTTTCGATTTCGATCAAACGATCCATTGGATAAATTCTCCTGAGAAGTTTGCCATTAACTGTCAGCTTATCAAAGTCCGAGGCAGTATCTAACCACATCTTCAACTTTCCGTAGCGCAGCTTCCGTTAACCGCCCCGCTGGCTTTTGCGTAAATCGCTTTGGGTCGAGTGAGCGAATTTGAAAACCCAAAAAGACCGTTTCCAAAAGTAAATCTCCCAGCGTTGAATCGGCATTAGAAACCACCCAAGGCATCGAAATCAGTACACGCAAATTCCTTCCCGATCAAGGCCAATTCCCGTTGCATAGCCGGATCGTTTGCCATCGCGGCAAGCTGCATGGCTTCCCCGAACCGAACAAACTCTTCGGCATGCAAAGACGTGGCCTGTGCCGATACGGTAGTTTCGTTCACAATAATGATGAACTCGTGCTTACCCGGTGCCACAGCTTCGGGTAGTTTCAGCATAACCACCCGGTCAGGCGGCACGTCATAGTTTATCATCAGCGTAACCATGGTCATATCTCTAGTGATAGCGGGTGATGTTCAGCATCATATTCCCCGACAAAATTGTCGAGATAATCTGTGAGGCTGGGCGGCGGGTGGGCTTCATCATCCCCGCCCGCATCAAGTTCGGAGTCAAGTGCTTCCACCATAGCCCGATAATCCGCCTCGGTGGCGGGGCGTTGCAGCAAAGGCGCGACGAAAGACCAAGGAGCCAGCGTCGCCGTGACTCTATCGTTCATTGCAAACCTTTCTGTCTTTTTCAGTAGTTTCGATCATCCATACGGGACATGCCTATGAACAATCACCCGCCTTCCGTCTTTTCGCCCAACGCTGCCTTGTAACGCAAAGCCTCCGTCACATAAGGCCGGATGGCTTCTTCCATCAACACATGCAACTTAGGATTGGCAGTCAGCAGATTGCCGGTTTCAAAGTATCTAGTGCCGCCTTCCAAGTCGGTGACGATGCCGCCGGCTTCCTGAATCAGCAAAATCCCCGCCGCCATGTCCCAGGGCAGCAGGCCGATTTCCCAAAAGCCGTCCAGCCGACCGCAAGCCACCCAGGCCAAATCCAATGCCGCCGAGCCAGCACGGCGGATCCCGGCGGTATCTTTCATCAATTCGCGGAACATGCCGAAATAGGCGTCGTTGTGGCGCTGATCCTTGAATGGGAAACCGGTGCCAAGCAATGCGCCAGTGAAGACTTTCTGCGTGGTGACACGCAGGCGGCGGTCGTTCAGCATCGCCCCGCCGCCGCGCTTGGCGGTGAACAACTCCTGGCGCATCGGGTCGTAGACCACGCCGCATTCGACTTTGCCCCGGTACAACAGCCCTATCGAGACGGCGAATTGGGGTAGGCCGTGCAAGAAGTTGGTCGTGCCGTCAAGGGGATCGATGACCCAGGTGAACTCGCCTTTGGGCAGGCCATGGCGGCCACCTTCCTCGCCGAGGAAGGCATGGTCGGGGTAGGCCTTGCTCAAGACGTTGACGATCTCCTGCTCGGCTTTGCGATCCACCTCGCTGACGAAATCGTTGCGCCCCTTGGGCGAAATTGTGAGCGTGTCGATCCTATCGACATAGCGGACGATCAAGTCACCTGCGGCGCGCGCGGCGCGCACCGCCATATTCAGCATTGGATCCGAGGCCATGGGTCACCGTAGAGTCAAAAGGCAGTTGAGGGTCGTGATTTCTGCTAGTATTTTACCCTTTTTGCACCTATCCCCGCACAAGGTTCCGTCTTGCTGTCGAATATCCGCATCCTCCTGGTAGGCACCACCCATCCCGGCAACATCGGCGCGACGGCCCGCGCCATGAAAAACATGGGATTGTCCGACCTGGGGCTGGTGTCCCCGAAGATTTACCCCAGCGAGGAAGCCAACGCCCGTGCCGCCGGGGCCGACGACATTTTGAACCAGGCGCGGGTCTATACCAGCCTGGACGAAGCGCTCGCCGACCGCCAGCAAATCATCGGGGCCAGCGCCCGCCTGCGCACCATCGCTTGGCCGCAGTTGGACCCACGGGAATGTGCGGAGAAGATCATGAAGGATACGAAGCTGAAGACCGCCATCCTGTTCGGACGCGAACGCACGGGCCTGAGCAACGATGAGTTGGAGCGCTGCCACTACCTGCTGCACATTCCCTGCAACCCGGAATTCAGCTCACTCAACGTCGCCGCCGCCGCGCAGGTGGTCAGCTATGAATTGTTCCAGGCGGCGCGGGCTTTGTCTCCACCCATGGAAAGCGAAAGCGGGGAGATCCTAGCCAACGGGGAAGAGATGGAATCGTTCCACGGCCATTTGCTAGAGACTTTGTCCGACATCGGCTTCCTGCACGAAAGAAAATCCTCGCCCATGCTGATCCGCCGCTTGCGGCGCATCTTCATCCGCTCGGGGCTGGAAAAAGCCGACATCCATATCCTGCGCGGCATTCTCGCCAGAGTCCAAAAACGCATCCGGCCCAAAGAACCATGCTGAAAAGAATCAAAGAAGAATTTGGCTGCGTCTTTGATCGCGATCCGGCGGCGCAATCCTATTTTGAAATCCTCACCACCTATCCGGGTGTCCATGCCGTCCTGATCCACCGCGTCAGCCACCGGCTGTGGAACTTCGGCTTGCGCTGGCCGGCCCGCTTCCTGTCCCATCTGGCGCGCTGGCTGACCGGTATCGAGATCCACCCCGGCGCGAAGCTTGGCCACCGCCTGTTCATCGACCACGGCATGGGCGTGGTCATCGGCGAAACCGCCGTCATCGGCGACGACTGCACCCTTTACCACGGCGTCACCTTGGGCGGCACCAGTTGGAAAAAGGGCAAGCGCCACCCGACTTTGGGACGCGGCGTGGTCATTGGCGCGGGGGCGAAAGTATTAGGTCCGATTGAAGTGGGCGACGGGGCACGGGTTGGCTCCAATTCAGTGGTGTTGAAAAACGTCCCCGCCGACGCCACCGTGGTCGGCATACCCAGCCACCGCGTAAACCCCGACCGCAAGACGAAGCAGGCGCAGCGCCAAGCCATCGCCGACAAAGTCGGCTTTGACGCCTATGGCATGACTTCGGAAATGTCCGACCCGGTCGCCAACGCCATCGACCATTTGCTGGAACACATCTTGAAACTGAAAGAACAGGTGGAAAGCCTGCAACAAGCCATGCGGGAACACGGCATCGAAGTGAACGACCCGCCGCCCGCCCAACAAGACTGGACGGACTGCCGGGTGGAGGCGGAGGAAGAGGATGGAAGTGGGCGGACGTAGGCCGGAATAAGCCCGCCTACACCCGTTCCCGATAAATGCTACTTTCCCTGGAGGCGGGCGTTTCCGGCACACGGTTTGAGCATGCTGCCGGGGGTGCCCGCCTCGCTGACGCTCGTGCGGGCTTATCCCGGCCTACCGTTTATTCCTCCTTGCACTTCGCCCACTGCCGCAGCCACATCTCCCGTGGCACCCACATCTGCGCCAGCGAGGTGAAAATCATCACCGTCGAGGCCAAGCTGTAGCCGAAGCCGCCGATCATGGTCAGCCAGGCGAAGACCGGGAAATATTTGGTCAGCCACCAAGACAAAACGTCCAAAATCAGGAAGGCGAAAGGCGTACTGATAAGGATGATTTTCCAGCGGCAATCGAATTCCGCCATGCCGAATATCCAGCCGACGAACAGGAAAATGAAGCTGATGCCGAACAAATGGATGTGCGACACCCGCGTCAACGTGGTGATGCTGGCCCCTTGGTCAACTTCGGCGAGTTTCCTCACGACCTCAAGCTTGGTGAAATCCGGCTGCGCGGATTCTGCATTGTGGCAGGCGACGCAATGCTTTTGCAGCAATGGCTGAATCCGCGAGGCCCACTTTTCGATGGGGGCCTCATCACGCGCCCATTGGATGAGTTCGAAACGCACCTCGTCCGGGGCCATGGGCTTCATCGCCCCATTGAGCATGGATTCCAACTTGGAGCCGGAACGGTTGCCGTAATAACTGTAAACGATGTCATCGACGGAAATCCCCGGCTTGCCGTCGGCCTTGCCGTGGGTGAGCATGATTTGCGCACCCGCCATCATAAGACCCACGCCGATCACCAGCAGGAAACCGGTGAACAAGACTTTGTAAGGCAGGGAAAGCCGGGCAAGGGTGGTGCTGGGTTTGATGTCTATCATATTCACATCCTGGCAGGGTTTGTCGGATGGGATTCGTCTTTGCCAAAAAGGCTGGCGTGGCTTGGCGCTCGCGCAAGCAGCCCGTCCACAACGCGGCCAAAAGGCATAGGCGAAGACAACCGAGGCTATCAACAAAATGAGCAAATGATCCATAAGCATGTTTTGGCTGGAGAAAAAGTGGTTACTAAACGTTAAGTTGATCTTGTCAGGATTTAAACCGCAACAAACCCTTGTCCCACATCAGCGGTGCCTCATAACCCAGCAGGTTGACCACCGTCGCGGCAAGATTGCTCAAGCCGGCCCGCTCCAATTCCGCCAAGGCAATATGGCCTTTCAGCCGGTCGGAATAAAAGATGCAGGGAACCGGGTTTAACGTGTGCGAGGTTTTCGCGCTGAATTCCCCATTGGCCTTCGCCTTAGGCTTGCCGGTCTTGGCATCGAGTTCATACATCTCGTCGGCGTTGCCATGGTCGGCGGTGATGACCGCCACGCCCTTCAGCGCGTCAATGACCGGCAACAAGCGGCTTAAAGCCAAATCCACCGCTTCCACGGCGGTGATGGTGGCCTGGTAATTGCCGGTATGGCCCACCATGTCGCCGTTGGCGTAATTCACCCGCAAAGCCTTGTGCTTGCCGGATTTCAACTGGCGGATCAATTCGTCAGTGATCTCCGCTGACTTCATCCAAGGCCGCTGCTCGAACGGCACATTGTCGGAGGGAATCTCGATATAGGTTTCCAGCGTGTCGTCGAATTTACCGCTACGGTTGCCGTTCCAAAAATAAGTCACATGGCCGTATTTCTGGGTTTCGGAAATCGCCAACTGGGGGATTCCCGCGTCGGCCAGATACTCGCCCATCGTGTCCCTGATTTTGGGTGGCTCGACCAGAAAGCGGCGCGGGATTTTCAGGTCGCCGTCATATTGCAACATGCCAGCGTAAACCACTTTGGGGTAACGCACCCGGTCGAAAACCGTGAAATCCGCTTCGTCGAAGGCTCGGGAAATTTCAATCGCCCTGTCGCCCCGGAAGTTGAAGAACACCACGCTATCGTTATCGTGGATCGGCCCCACCGGCCGACCATCTTCGACGATCACAAACGGCGGCAGATCCTGGTCGATGACGAGATTCGGCGCCTCGCCCCGACCGGCGCGAATCGCTTCGGCGGCGCTGGCGAACTGCGGGCCTACACCCAGCACATGGGTCTTCCAGCCCTTCTCCACCATGCCCCAATTCGCCTCGTAACGGTCCATGGTGATGTTCATCCGCCCGCCGCCGCTGGCGATCTTTACGTCAAAGCTGTCGTCGCACAATTGCGAGAGGAACGCCTCGAACGGCTCGACATATCCCAAAGCCGAAGTCTCCGGCACGTCGCGGCCGTCCAGCAACACATGGACGCGCACCCGCCGCACATGCTCCTGCTTCGCCCGGACAATCAGCGCCTTCAGATGGTCGATATGGGAATGAACATTGCCGTCCGAGAACAGCCCCAGGAAATGCAAAGTGGATCCGTGGGTTTTGACGTTGCCGACGATCTCCTTCCAAGCCTGGGACTCGTACAATTCCCCGGAAGCAATCTCCTCGCTGACCAAGGAAGCGCCTTGGTGATAGACCTGGCCCGCGCCGATGGCATTGTGGCCGACCTCGGAATTGCCCATATCCTCGTTGCTGGGCATGCCGACGAATTTGCCGTGGGCCTTCAAAATAGTGTACGGATAGTGCGCGTACAGGCGATCCAGCGTAGGCGTGTGGGCATGGTAAATCGCGTTGCCCTGGTGGTTGGGGGTGTAGCCGAAGCCGTCCAAGACGATGGTGACAACCGGGCCTTCCACGCCGGGGAAAGATGAAAGTTTGTTCAACATGGTGTGCGTCGCTTAACTGAATCTCAATAAAGGAATGTTTGGGTCATAGATATACAGGCAAATCACACACCGGGAAAGGGCAACCGCCGCAGGAATGGAGGATTGATGCTGGTGCCATGGCGGGATTCAGGAGCGGCAACAGCCGCTTCCGATCAATTCAAGCGGCTGAATTTAAATGAATTATCGGCTTGGAATGGGACACGCCAATCCTGGCTTGGGACAAGCCAGCCAGTGAACCGGGAAAGTATCCATTTCCTGAGGGTGGCGCGGCCCGTGCCCAAACAATCGCCGCACGGTCAAAAACCGCGTCTCTCCCACCCGCATATCGTTTCAAATCCCTTTATATTCATAGGGTTGACGGAATTTCACCCGAAGCGCATTATCCTAAAAATGGCAGTTGGAATGCAGAAAAGCCGTTCGTGCTTTGCGACGTCGAAGCCTGTCCTAAGCTTGTCGAAGGGCATGGACGGCTTTTCTGCGTTCACCCATCGGGTGGAGTTCCAAAACCCATTTACCCTTCGACTTTGCTCAGGGCGAACGGGTTTTGGAACCGCTAACTGACGGATTTAGGTTTATGCGTTCCAACTGCCGTTTGTAGGTTTATCGCTTATCGCTTATCGCATTGGATGGACTAACTTCGCAAGAAACCCTTCCAATGCGACAGCCACGTCAGCCCATGTGGGCACAGGAAATGCGTGCGGCCTTTGCGGACTGTCCAATTGCCTACGGATGCCATCGGCCAGCCCGCTTACCGAACCCACAGGGTACAGGCAATCAGGCCAGCCTGAGAGCAGGGTTTTCATCTCCCCCACCTCCGCCGCCATCAAGGGCACTCCACAAGCGATGATTTCGTAGAACTTTTGGGGGAAGCAGTAACGGCCAAAGTCCGAGTCCAGATTGCATATCACCGCGACATCCAACGCGCCGAATACCCAAGGCACCCGCTCAGGCTCAAGCGCGCCCATATCGATGATTCGGGGATGGGGGTAGCGCATGGGGGTATCATCCCTAGGTCCGGCAAATACCAGCCATAGCCCAGGATCATTCTCCGCAAGCTTCAGGAATGCCTCGAACAATACCTCAATGCCGCGACCCCGGGTGATGGCACCCGCGGTTCCGATCAAGCGGGCCTTGACAGGCAGGCCAAGACGCTTTCTTGCTTCGGACTTGTCCCGTGGATGGAAAAGCAGCTTAGGCACGGCATTGCCGATGACCTGCCGCGGTCCGGCCACCCCATAATGCGCAGCGATGAAACCATCAAGGCTATGGCTCACGACGGTCAGGCCATCGGCGGCACGGCAAGCGGCGCGCAAAAGTTTAGCCATGCCGGGTATTTTGGTCAGGCCGAAACTTTCGTAATTGTCATACAAATCGACCACGAAAGGGATGCCGCGCGGGCGGCAAAAAAGCCAGGCGAAGGCGGCATGCAAGACATCGGAACTTGCCCAGACGATGTCTGGGCGGAAGGCATCGAGGGTTTCCCCAAGCGTCCGGAAATACCGTGGCATCCCAAAAAGCCACGGCAGCCCCGCATTGACCGACTGCCAGCGCATACCCGGAACATCCACCGAAACAAACGATCCTTCCCCCCTAGGCCGGTAACTGAGCAGAAGCCCGGTCACCTCGTGACCGCGCAAGGCCAAGACCCGGGGTATCTCATAAAGCCGCCAGAAACGGTCGCCCAACAAGTCCTTGCCAAGACATTGGCGCTTGCTGAGGACGAGGATGCGCAAGAGAGCGTCTACTCCGCAAGCAGCTTGCGGAAATAGGCGATGGTTTCCTTCAGGCCGTCATCAAGGCCTACCTTCGGCTCCCATCCAAACTTTTCCTTGGCCAAGCTGATATTGGGTTGCCGCTGCCTTGGGTCATCTGCGGGAAGCGGCTGGAATAAGAGTTTGGAAGTTCCACCCGTGAGCTTCAGCACTTTTTCAGCCAATTCCAACATGGTGAACTCACCAGGATTCCCGACGTTGACGGGGCCAGTGAATTCGGCAGGGGTAGCCATCATGCGCAGCATAGCCTCAATCAAATCATCCACATAGCAAAAACTGCGCGTCTGCTGGCCGTCCCCATAGATGGTTATATCCTCGCCCTTCAGCGCCTGGACAATGAAATTACTGACGACGCGCCCGTCATTGGGATGCATGCGCGGACCATAGGTATTGAAAATCCGGATCACCTTGATCTCCAAACGATGCTGGCGGTAATAGTCGAAAAACAAGGTTTCCGCACAACGCTTGCCTTCGTCATAACAAGCCCGGATACCGATGGGGTTGACGTTGCCCCAATACTCTTCGACTTGGGGATGTACGTCAGGGTTGCCGTAAACCTCGCTGGTCGAGGCTTGGAGGATTCGCGCTTTCACACGCTTGGCCAAGCCAAGCATATTGATCGCGCCATGCACACTGGTTTTCGTCGTCTGCACCGGATCGAACTGATAATGGATCGGGCTGGCCGGACAAGCCAGATTAAAAATCTGATCAATCTCCACATACAGAGGAAAGGTGACATCATGGCGGATCAGTTCGAAATTGGGATGATCCAGCAAGTGGGCAATATTGCGTTTTGAACCGGTGAAAAAATTATCCACACACAAGATGTCATCACCATTCGCCACCAGCCGGTCACACAAATGGGAACCCAAAAAACCGCCACCACCCGACACCAAAATTTTTTTCATCATATTCCCCTAAAGTTAAGGCATTTCCAAAGTCAATATAGTCGTCAGGACAGGCTTTGCCCGGCCATTCTTGCCGACAACACTCAACAACCCAGACGACCGGCAAAAACACCCATGGCGCGACAAACCATGGCGACCAGTTCGGACAAGCTGCGGCAATTGCGCAGGCGTACCCCCAAGGGCGCACCGGCAGGCATCCGCTTTGAGGAAAGATTCCGGTCAATGCGGCCGGTCGCCAGCCCCCCCAAAAAACAGCGTTTCCAGCAGTTGACCCGGGTCAGCCGCCCCGCTTCCGGTTGGTGAGTGACTGCCACGCTGGCAAGATATAGCCGGTCAGTGTCTTCGGGTTTGCTGATCTGGCACAGAAAAGCCCGCTCGTCTCCCAAGGGTACCGCAGTGCCGGGGCCGAGATTTTCAGGCCAACGGGCACCGGATTCGACTATCGCATCACGGTGCACCGCCATGTTTGGGCCGATAGGATAGCGGTTGACGGGATAAGTCATGTCCTCTTCCCCAAGGTCATGGAGAGAAAGCAGCATCTCCTGCAGGTTGCCGGAATCCATAATCCAGCCAGGGACAGTTGATGGGTCAATCAAAATCCGCCCACCATATACACGAGAGCATTGATGGCGGCTCACGCCATCCAACCAACGGATCAGCCAATCCGGCTGTGGCACAATATCATCATCGGTGAACAATATTAAATCGCCTTTGGCTAGGCACAAGGCGGAATTGAGGCTCCGGCTTTTTCCGGGCAATGGCGTGTAGATGGACTTTAGTGGCAAAAGTTGGGCAAATCGGGCCAATACAAAAGCCGTATCATCACAACTACCATTGTCGGCAACAATGATTTCCCATTCATCCGGGTGGGGCATGGCAGTTAGATGTTCAAGGAAACCCGATAAGCAACTTGAACGATTACGGGTTGCGATGACGACTGAAAGCTTCATCAGGCGTAGCGATTACCAAGAGAGCTTGCAAAACAAATTATTTATCACCGGGAATGACTGAGATAATCTCTGCATAACAACGGCTAACGGCCTCTTGGTTCCATTTTTCCAGCACTTGTCGTCGTCCTTCACGGCCCAAGTTTAGACGCAACTCTTTATCCGTTGCCAAGTGTTGGAACGCTTGGGCCATCTGCTCCAATGAATCCGCTACAAGACCGTTCTTGCCATCCTCCATAAAATGGACGGCTTCCCCTATCGAAGTAGACACAACAGCTTTGCTATACGCCCAATACTCAAAAAGCTTGGTAGGACTCTTCGAACGCATAAAATCATTGTCATTCGTAAGACAATAAATACCGACATCAATATCTACCAGATAGGAGGGCATTTGATCAGGGGAAATCCAATCCTTGATATGAATACCAGCTTTCTTTGCGTCCTCCCCCAGCGCGAGTTGCAATAGGGTGTGAAAAAAACCACCTCCAACTATATGCAATTCGGCATCTACAATATTAGCCATCAACCATGCCTGAATGATAAATATCACATCCGCAAGATTTTCCGGCTGGAAAAGAGTACCAACCCAACTATAAATCAATGTGGTACTTTTTTTTGGGGTGGGCGGGACGCTTGTCTGAATTACAAACTGCCGTCCAGGATAAGTAGGCAACAGAATTGGTTTATGATATGGATAACGTTTGCGAACATAATCAAACAAATATTGACTAGATACAACAAATTCATCTGCCCAAGGGGCTAGAATATCAATGCAGGCACGGACATGGAATAGTTTAAAACAAATCAAATGGACTCTTTCACTAAAGGTAAAATCATCTATATCCAAGACAAGCTTTATCCTTGCACCTAATAACAGTTTGCAAATTAAGCTAACAGGAAAGTCGTAGTTAGGCCGCTGATGCACAATGACTCCATATTGGCTTTTCAATATCTCTTTAAGCATCAAAAAAATAAGCCGACCTGCCGGAAAGCGGTCAGTATTTATCAAAAAACCCTGATTGTGCAGATATTGATCATAAAATGTTTTGACCTCGGATGACACTAACGGTAAGGCATGATTGATTTGTTCGGAAAAATGGTAACACCTAACTCGCGTCGGCGCGACGACACGACCTTCACAGGAAATGAATAACAGGCGAGATTCCAGCCTTCCTAAACGCCTGATAAACCATAACAACGGAATAGCAAGAAAAGCCACATAATTCATCAGCATCGACTCGAGAACATAACGATGCTTGGCAAAGTTAATCGGCGATGAGGATTGCGTTTTATATTTGTGTCCGGCCTTGGCAAGTTCCAACTTTGCCGTGTTCAGCATCAACAATTTGGGATAGCGAATGGTTTTCCCAGATGTTGACAGATCTAATGCGCAACACTCCCAAAGGAATGCGACCCTATCCGCAATATTCCTTGCATAAAATGAATCCCTGCCGTCAGTCACTCTATCGTCCGTGTCTGCAAGGATTGAGCGGGAGGTCATGAATCGGCGAAAAAGGTTTGCCAGCGTCGATAAAACGTGTGTAAAAGTGAATAAAATAACACAGGCGGGTTGTAAAAGCAGCATCAACAGTGACAATAAAAAAGCCGCAAATTTACCTCGTAAACGGGATTGGCCAACAAATAAACAAAACAGCCGGTCAAACAGGAAATCAATGAATTTTATTCTCATGATATTTAAGACCAATAAACAAACCATTAACAGCCAATGTCAACATAGCCATGAAAATAATTATATGTTCCAGGCGGAAGATAGCGTGAATCCATATCAAGAAACATCATGACACGGCCCGAAAAAAACTGGCTTGAGTTTACAATTGCTGCTATCAAATCCTTTTGCTGACAAGATGTGAATGTCACTTGTGCCCATTTGTCTTCCGCTGACAAGCAACGCATTGTTTTCTCATTGGCATGGCCTAAAATATCCCAGTTATGATAGTCACGCGAGGTAAAATCCAAAGGAAATTCGCCAGCAGCCTCGCCCACATGCCAATTGTGGTAGTCGCGCCGAAGCATCACGTTTGTTTGGCAACGTTCAAAATATATACTTTCGGCCAATTTAAGATCAATCTCAACGAACAACCTATTGCCTTGCAAACGCAACATAACATACTGAACAAGCGGCTGAGATATATATTCACCAATGCAGGTGATTTGATTTTCCCCAGAGCTGCGACACACCCATGATGCCCGCGTGGAATCCACCCAAATCGCGTCATCACAATTGTTCCGTGCGAGCAAAATCGATGTATACAGCCCCCATTTAGTGGTCAATTCATAACCATTCTTATAAATACTTATCTTGCCATTACTGAAGATCACATGGATGTCTTGATTTTGCAATAGGGAGACCCCATCAATATCCCCCCCCACCAAATTGAAATACCTGGAAATACATTTGTCTTGATTGCCATACTCAACGATTCTGCCACCATTCATCAATATTACTTTATCACAACTGTTTGAAATAAGGCCAAGGTCATGGGAGACCAAAATCACGGAACAACCACTGCGCTTCAACTCCACAAACTTATTAAATGACTTGCGTTGAAAGCTTTCATCTCCCACGGACAAGGCTTCATCGACCAACATAAGCTGTGGATTAGTGTGTATCAACAAAGAAAATCCAAGCCTGACCAGCATCCCTGAAGAATACTTTTTGACAGGAACATCAATGAAATCAGAAATTCCCGCAAATTCAATTATACTATCGAATACCGCAGTAATCTCATGTTTCCTCAATCCGTAGAGAGCACCAACAAAATATAGATTCTCACGGCCAGTCAATTCCGACTGGAATCCAGCACCTAGCTCAATGATTGAGGAGATTCGCCCAGGAACCTTGACCAAGCCTCTATCGGCAAACATAATGCCAGCCAAAATCTTCAAGAGAGTGCTCTTCCCCGCACCATTCGGCCCAATAATTCCAAGAGACTCCCCTGGACTGATCGAGAAATTGATTTCACGAACTGCCCAAAAATCATCCATTGATTGACGGTTTAATAATTTTGTAACGATGGTTTGCAAAGAACCTTTTTGAAATCTTTTCCACACATCAACCATTTCCACAGTATCAGAGGACATCAGCAAAATACCTCTGTAACCGTAAGAATACTAATACACCAACCAGAAATAGCCCTGTGGAAAATAGAGTTAAATACACAATCTGATTAAGTGGCGGAAAATGATGATACAACAAAATGGCACGATAACTCTCTATAAGCATTGCTGCAGGGTTCATCAAGTACCAAGGTAACCATTTTTCAGGCACTGCTTGTAACGGGTAAAATATCGGACTTGCAAACATCCATGCTTGCATGGCAAAGGGGATAGCATGAAAAAAATCCCTGCGCATCGCGGCGAGGGCTGACAGAGTAAAGCCTATGCCAGCACACATCAACACCTGCATAAAGAACACCACAGGTAAAAAAATAATATGCCATGATATGCCCACATGATAGTAAAACAATAACGCAAACAGAAACGGCAAGGCCAGTGTGAAATCAACAAAAGCAACCGGAATAGCCACTGCCGGAAAAAAAATCCTTGGGCAAGGGATTTTTTTTATAATCTCCCTATTATTGATGATGCTTGCAGTCGCGATGCTAATGCTGTTATTAATAAAAGTCCACGGGACTATCGCAGCATAGAGCATTAATGGATAGGGTATATCGTTGCTATCAATCCGAACAAATTGGCGCACAAGCAGAAACATGCCAAACAGCAGCATTGGCTGTAAAAACAACCATAAAAGACCTAATTCCGAGTGCTTGTATCGAACCTTGATATCCTTCACCGTAATGGCGAGCAGAATATCCAGCTTCCACGTCTTCTTAATCGCAAAGTGCACGGGGGTTTTTCGACAGTCTATCTACGGCTTTACAATAAGCCATCCATCAACTGACAATATCCTTTTGCGCATCAAAAATATCAGTCAACGTCCTTTCGATACCATACTGGTAACGCCATTCTGGATAATGTGCCTGGAATTTAGAAACATCACTAATCCACCACATATGATCTCCAATGCGGTTTTCATCAACATATTCAACCTTCATGTGTTTACCGGTTATCTGCTGGCAAAAATCAATAGCTTCCAACATTGACACATTCGCAAATCGACTACCTCCAATGTTGTAAACTTCGGCCACTCGTGGATTTTTAAAGAATGCGTCAAAAGCATTCACTAGATCTTCCGAATGGATGTTGTCACGCACCTGCTTGCCCTGATAGCCATAAATGTAATATGGGTTTCCGGTGATGGCGCATCGCATCAGATATGAAAGAAAGCCGTGTAGCCGTGTTCCTGAATGGGCCGGCCCAGTCAAACAGCCACCTCGAAAAACAGCGGTTTTGAGGTTGAAGTATTGCCCATACTCTTGAACCAATAGATCCGCCGCCACTTTGGAAACACCAAACAAACTGTGCTTGGTTTGGTCAATGGACATGGTTTCATCAATGCCCCGGTGCCAAGCATGGCCTGTCGGCAATTCATAGCGCTGATCTTGTTCAACTAAGGGCAGATAGTTAGGTTTATCGCCATAAACCTTATTCGTAGAGGTAAAGATGAAGACCGCCTCTGGGCAGTGGTTTCTAAAACCCTCCAACAAATTGAGGGTGCCGACGGCATTGACCCTAAAGTCAGTGCCGGGATCACCGGCGGCCCAATCATGGGAAGGCTGGGCTGCCGTATGGACAATAAGTTCAATCTCGTTACCATAGGCTTTTAACAACCCAGAAACTTGTTCCTTTTCCCGTATGTCGAAGCCAAAATGTTGGTAATTTGTGAAGGTATCTTCCAGCTTTTTCCTGTTCCAGGCGGTTGAAGCTTCGTCGCCAAAAAAGACCCGTCTCATATCATTATCGATGCCAAAGACATCATAACCCTGGCGGCAATAATAGCGTACCGTCTCTGACCCGACCAAACCTGCCGATCCTGTCACCAAAATAATAGACACTGCATCATTCCTCTAAATAATCTGGCTCATTTGTGCCATACAGACTATAACGCTTTCCTGACCCTATCTATCGCTTTCCGTAGTATCATCCTCATTCCCCTCGGCCTCCACGTTCTTTTGGCCACATGCTGGTGCCATTGATCGTTCGCTTCGCGCAGGAGGTGTTCCAGGTCTGCTGACGAGAGCGTTTCCGTACGCATGGGGGTGGTGGAATATCCATCGAATTTAGATAGGTCATCGCTAACCAGCAGCCCTGCTTTGATCGCCTTCTCGTACAATTCAGATCCAGGAAACGGCTGCATCAGCGAAAACTGGAGTGAATCAGGCGACAATTCCAACGCGAAATCAATGGTTTGTTTGGCTGTTTCCCAGGTTTCTCCTGGATGTCCAAAGGAGAAGGTAAGATGGGTCATGACGCCAAGTTCCTTGGCCCAGCGCATTGAATCCCTTACCCGGCGCAAATCCAGTCCTTTTTCCATGGCGTTCACCAAATCCTGGTTTCCTGATTCAACTCCAAACTTAATGAATTTCAAACCGCTGTCCGCAAGCATCCGAAAAGTCTCTTGGTCGAAGGTATCCGCCCGACCCATCAATCCCCATTGGACACCCAAACCTTCCGTTTTCAACCGTTCAGCGAATTCCTTTAGCCTAGGTTTTCCAATATTGAATGTGTCATCGTCAAAATAGAACGATTTCATCCCATATTGCTGAATTCCATGTTTTATTTCGTTTATGATATCATCGACATCGCGGATTCGATAATTCCGTCCACCATACATGAACTGGGGCCATATGCAGAAATCACATTGGAAGGGACATCCGCGACTGGCCCACAACTGAAGATTAGGCTGGGCCAGCGCCCCCCAAGCCTCGACATACTGATCCATAGGCAGTTGCCCACGATCAGGCCAAGGATATGAATCAATATCCTTCAATTTATCTTGGACATTTTGAATTGTTTGCCCGTTACCGTCACGATAGAGTAGACCCGGGATACCATGATAGTCTGTTCCTTGCGCTAACGCCTCTACCAAGGCAAGCAAGCTATACTCGTATTCACCCTTGATGAAAAAATCAACTTCAAGAACGCTTGTCAATATATCTGGACTGCCGGGCAACCATGAATGGGCACCTACCCAGACGATTTTGACAGTATCCGGCACAAGATGCCGCAGGTGTTTGACAATCGCTGTGTCTACTTCCAGTGAAGCGCTGGAAATTTCCAGTAAAACCAATTCTGGCGCGAACGCCTCAAAGCGCTGGTAAAAAGATTCCTGGCTACAACGTTCGGCACAACCATCAATGAGCTTGGTTTCGTGTCCTTCCCGCTGAAGGAGTGCTGAAGCATATGCCATATAAAACGGGAAGGGCATATAACGGGAACCTTCCTTCTCGAAATGAGGCCAGCGGGAACCCGCTCTCACCCCATACCAACCGGGCCTCTGCCATGGGGGATTACCCAGGAAAACTTTCATAACTTGCTCCGCTATTCATGCTTGTCTGTACTTTAAGGCTAAACCGTTTCGGGATAGCGCTCCACGCCTACATTTTACCCCAACAACGGCTTCAATTGATCCTTGAATTCTTCAAGCCACTCGAATATTTCATCTAAAATATCAGGGACGCGCCGTATTGGTTTCCACCCGCTGAATTCCATGATGTTGCGGTTGTCGGTGACATAGAATGGGATATCGGCAGGCCGCGTTTCAGCAAGGCCGGTTATGCCAAGGTCTTTATTGGCCCGTCTGCCGCATAGCTCAGTCAATTCGCGCAAGGAAACGCTGACTTCGGTGCCGCCTCCGACATTGAATGTTTTTCCTGCGTACCGATCCATATTTTTGACTTGGCTGGAGACCAAGCGGTATAAGTCTGACACATGCAACATATCCCTAACCTGAAGCCCCTCGCCACCAAAACCTGAATAACTCAACTTTCCACCATACAAATGGCGGGCCGCCCATAGGACTACCACCCCTTGATCAACCTTACCCATTTGCCATGGACCTGTCAAGACCCCGCAACGGTTGATGACCGCCCTAATGCCATAGGTCTCTCCGTACTCCTCAATGAACATTTCAGATGAGAGCTTAGTTGCTCCATAAAGTGAACGGGGCGCTTGCACAGAAAAAGTCTCTTGTATGCCACGCTCAGACCATCCTTGCCCTTCAATGCCGCAAGGGATTACCAAGCGCTCCCCTTTTCGCTCTAGCGGCAAATCCCTTAAGGCAGGTATTGAGTAGACACGGCTTGTCGATAGAAAAACCACATCAGCCTGGTATCGGCGGGCCATCTCCAACCCGTTGAGCGTCCCTGTCAAATTGGTATGGATCAAATACCTGGGATCTTCTCCGTAACCTGCATGGACAGAGGGTTCCGCTGCACAATCAATCCATAAGTCAAACTCTCCCGCCGCCTCCAAGTCATACAATTCCCGAATATCACCGTGTTGGAAAGTAATGCCATGCTGCCTAAGACGCGGCAGAGTCAGCTCACTACCACGGCGCTTTAGGTTGTCAAAAGCTATTACTTCAAAATCCGGGTGATCTAGCTTAAAAAAAATTGCAAGATTTGAACCTACAAAGCCGGCACCACCGGTAATCAGTATCCGCATATAAAAGCCTCCGTCACCGCATCAATGTTTGTAATATGCCTTTGTTTCTCGAATGATGCTATCAACAGCGGACAAAATGCTGATCAACATCAAATCAAAACGACCGTTTTGGAAATCTCCAAATGATTTATTTATGCTCCTTTTCAGTAAGTATTTTCCAATGAATTGAATAAGTTCAAAAATATTTTCAGGAGGCTCTAGCACGGCATGGGGATGCCTATGGTGGGCCCAGAACATCTTCAGCACTGAGTTTAAATCATCCTTGCGATAATGGTAAGCAATAGCTGCTGGATTATAAATCAAGCTACGTCCTGCAAGATATAGTCGCTTGGCCAAATCAACATCTTCCCCATTGGTGCGCAAACGTTCGTCATATCCACCCACCTCCATCACATGATCTTTCTGGAATAGAGTATTGCAGCCGTAAAGGAAAGGCGGATTGACTCTGGGCTTGTCACCCCATGTTTGTGGGATATGGATAGAACGCCACCGATCAGCAAATTTTGCATTCTGGGTCTCAATGAGGCAGCCACCAAAACCTGTCGTATCAGGAAAGTCATGGCGCAGAGCCAAAAGATTTTCCAGCCAATTTGGAGCGGCCTCCACATCAGCATCCAAGGCAGCCACCCAGAGGTATTTTGCGGCCATAAGACCAGTATTGCGCGCCGCTGACAATCCTCGATTGAGGGGATGCTCCACCAAGAGGACACCCGAAAATTGCCTGACCACTTCGGCGGTGGCATCAGTGCTGCCGTCATTGACCACGATGATTTCATCTGGCGCACGGGTCTGCCGTAGCAGAGCCTGAAGGCATCGGCCAATATGCTCTTCTCCATTGTAGCAAGGCACATAAACAGAAACGGGGCTATCCAGAGGCATGGAAGTATTTAGGTTTCCTGTCACAGCGCCCATGAATAGTCCTCATGTTCCACAAACTTATCCTGTTCCTGAATGAAATGCTTAGGGTCGGTGATGGCAGGCAATCCCTCTATCGGCCTGACTTCGCCCAGCCCGAAAATCGCCGCGTAGTCGCCATGGAAACCATCACAAATAGCACGTGCGGAACAACGTTCGCAAGCCCCGGCATAACTGTAGCGGCAATGGGCATCGGCGCGCATCTGGCCATTGGCCCGATAAAGCACTTCCTTCTGCTCCTCCATAGGCTTGGCGCTTACCATCCGGGTATATGCCCCGTTTATGATTGCCGCCGTCCCTCGCAACTTAGGGTATTTTCCAACCAGTTGGCGCACACCGTTGACCACATGTTTGAGCGGGCCTGGATAATTGGTGGATTGGTAGGTGGAGGCCGCAAGATCCACCAAAGGGGAAACCGGGCCGAAACCCATACGTTGCGGCTGCATCCCTGTCCATGACCAAGAGGCATAGTCCCACTCATGAATGTCTAAAGGGAGTTGTTGGAAGTTGTATATGTTCTTGTAATGGCGCGGTGCCACCATGCAAATAGGGAAATACCGCACATTCACCTCAATGCCAGCGGCTTCCAGCTTGTCGATGGCATCATCCAACACAAGGGCCACTTCGGAATAGCGCGGCACGTTGACGGTGCTGCGCTTGCCGCTCAGTTGCTGATCCTCGAATGGATTGAAGGCAAGGAAATTCACCACCCGCGCACCCTTTGCAATAGCGAGATCCGCCACTTCGACAAGTTGCGGGAGGACGGGTTTGGAAAGCACGCAATTGATGCGGAACGGAATACCTTCTGCGATGATGTTGTCTAGCCCCTGCATTTGCTTCATAAATGAACCAGACACCCCGACGATCTGGTCATAGGTATCTCCGATACCCTGGATGCTCACCAGAAAATCCCTTAGACCGGCATCCTTGAGCTTGCTCACGTTTTCCCGTTTGAATAGAGGAATCGCATTGGTGATCAGGGTAGGCAATAGGCCTATTTCCCGGCAATGGCGCACCAAGCCATAAATGTCTTTATACAGGGTAGGCTCCCCTCCCTGGATATCAATGGCGTTGTTGCCATAGTGGCTCACCAGCATCGAGCAAATCTGCTTGGACTTTTCCATGCCCATGAACGCATGTTCAGGATGGGCGGCGTTTTCAATGCGATCCAAAAAATAGCAGAAATGGCAACGCAGATTACAGGTCTGGCCCAACCATAACACACCCCGCCGCGTGATGACCCGCCTGCGGGTGCTCGCTACGTCACTGGACGAGCGGAAATCATATGCCAATTCTGTTTGCATGGAAATACATCAAAGGATCGTGTGAAATAATTTGGGATTAGGCAGGTGTGGCTACACGCCTAAGGTTTCGTAGCGAATAAGCACGTTAACAGAAGATCAGATCCATTCAGTGATCGGCTTAAGCAGAAACTCAGTGACAAAGTCTTCCTTGTGCGACATGATCAAACCCAATACCTGATCAATCCGCATGGCTTTGCTCCCAGTAAAAATCCTCCAACTCACGCCAAGTGCGCGTCAAGAAACGCACCCAAGACAGGGAATCCTCCCCCTTGAGCGGAATGCCGGTTTCCGCGACAGCGGCGCGCATAGCCAGATTCGCACGACGAAGCTCGATAAGATCAATCTTGCCCGGCACGACCCCTAGCGACATGGCCAGTTTTCTGCGCAAGGTTTCCGTTTTGCCCAAAACCTCGAACCAACCAAGAGCGTAAAATCCCATTGCAAGGCGATGTTCCAGTCGCTTTCTGGCTGTGCATTGCCTGAAGCGCGGCTTCCGACTAAAACCGCGAATTCAATTTGCAAGGACATTCTAATGACCGACAGAAGGAACATTACCCGAATCTATGACAGTCCTCAAGATGGCCGCATAGCCTTGGGAAACCGCGTCCCAGCCCATCCGCCCAATCAGCCGTTTGCGGATACGTGCTGTGCTTGCCACCGCTGAGGGGGTATCCGCCAGCAAGTTGAGGATTTTTCCAGCCAATCCCTTAATATCGCGTGGCTGCGCCAGAAACTTCCGCTCGTCCTCAAGAAAAATATCCGCCAAAACAGGAAGGTCGCCGAGCAGCGGTGGACATTCGCAGGCAATGGCTTCTATGGCCACCAAACCCAAGCCATCCTGGTCGCCAGACGCAGTACATATGAACGGGGCGGCAAACACAGCGGCGCGTTGGTAGAGTCCGGGCAATTCGGCCTGGGGGATGGCCCCGAGAAAGTCCACCCGCCCATCCACCCCTAGCTTTTTCGCCAGCGAACGCAATGACGGCTCTTCCGGGCCGAAGCCGGCAATACGCAAGCGCGCATGGGGCGCTTCCGCCAATACCAAAGGCAATGCCTCTATCAGGTAGCGCAGCCCTTTTTCTCCACCAAACGCCCCACAAACAGTATTTCTCCTGGTCGGCGCGACGCCACCTCGCCGGGGACGAACAAGCCGCCAAAATCCACGCCCATGGAAATCACCCGGATGATTGCCGGGTCGGCACCCAGGCGAGCGGACTCGTCTTTCATGGGTGAGCTTACCACAGTGAGGGCCGCCGCACGCCTCGCCACAAATCGCTTCAGAACCAAAAAGGGTTGTCCGCGCAACGCGTAAAGATCGGCCCCATGGGATGTGACCAAAAAAGGCGGAATGGCAGCATCCCATTTTTGCAAAAACGCCACCACCAAACCCTGGGGAATCAGCCAATGGGCATGGATGCAGACTGGATGCAAGCGATGCGCCAACCGCCACATCTGCCAGGCCAAACCCAGAAAGAAAGGCGGCACGAGCAACCATTTCCAAACATGATGCTTGAGATTACTGACAATTCCGCCCCCTTGCACCAAGGTTTCCAGGCTCTCCGGCGCATAGCGGAACCGATGGATCTGGACGCCATCGAGGTTTTCCTCAGCCAAGGCGCCGGGCGCGTGGGGGCAAAGCACATGCACCTCGAAATCCGTGGCAAGCCGCCTGGACAACTCGTGGACAAAACCCGGTTCGTAATCGCCACGCCAGCGAGGATAGGTTGAAGCGGCTACCAGCAGACGGGGTTTGCCCATCAATGATCCTCACCGCTGCCTTCGATGCCGCGATAATGCAAGGATGAAACCTGCTCGGACAACAGGCCGATGAGAAAGGTGAACAAGGCCGACATGAGCAGGAATAGGCTCATATTGGTGAAGCGCCCTTGGACGTGATAGTTGTAAGCGTAAAGGACTACGCCTGAACCAAACAAAAATCCACTGATGGGCAGGAACAGGCGCATCGGCGAAAACAGCGCCCCTATCTTTAGGATGATCATAAAAAAACGCGCCCCGTCACGCAGCAGCTTGATCTTGCTCTTGCCCGTCCGCTTGCCCGCATGGATAGGCACATAGACGACGGGAAACCCGGCGCGGAAAAACGCCATGGTGCTGGTGGTCGGGTAGGAAAATCCATTCGGGAGCAAATAAAGGAATTTCCTAAAGCGCCGCGCCCGGACTGCCCGGAACCCCGAAGTCAGATCGTCAATGCGGTAGCCCGTCATGAGCGTGGCGAACCGATTGTAAAAACCATTGGCCAGCCGCCTTGCGAGAGAAGGCATGGGAAGCAGGCGAGCGCGCCCCGACCACCAGAAAATAGCCTTCGTCAATTTTTTCCAACAAGCGAGGGATGTCGGACGGATCGTGCTGGCCGTCGGCATCCATGAAGATGATGATCTCCCCCGAGGCTTTGCGCGCCCCGGTCTTGATGGCCGCCCCGTTGCCCAGGCTGTGCGGATGACGGATCATTTTGACCCCGTTCGCCGCGCATACGGCGTGGGTATCGTCGGTGGAACCGTCATCAACCACCAGGATTTCCGCACTGCCACACACCTGCCGCAAACCGGGCAATAGGTCGCGGAGGTTTTCTGCCTCATTCCTGGCAGGCAGGACAATGGATACCGATGGAAGTATGGGCGAAGTATTCAAGAGGTTTGACGTAGTGGCTGGCAAGTTAATGCGTAACAGTCGAGTGATCCAAATCCTCCTGGATTTGTTTCCTCAAACGCACGATCTCTTTGGGATGATCATGCCTGACCCAGACACCGGTGAGGAATTCCGTGCCTACCTTGCCCTCGGTCGTCGATAAATGCAGCAAGGCTTCCCGGTAAAACCCATGCGTGGCCAGCAAAGCGGTCTCCAACATTCCCGTCTCCGGGTTGCCGCTTAACTCCAAGGCAAGGTCAAACAGTGCCAAAGCCGCCGTGCCGTCTTTTCTTTGCAAGTCGATAACACCCATCAAGTGAGTGAGGGCAAACTGGCTGGTCTTGCTATCCCGGACATTAGGACTGGCTAGAATAGTTTCGGTCATATGGTTTAAATGATCCAAAGTCAATCCAGGGCATTTGGACTGCCCGGCCAAGGTCGTCAACTCCTCCAACATATCAAGTATTTGCGAATCAAAAAAAATAGGGGTTGTCTCCGCCATTCCCAGGGTGTCGGCAATATAACCGACATCGGTGCGGCGGGAAAGACACGCCAACACAATCCGATGCAATCTGAGCTTGATGTCATTGGGATGTCGCAGCGTCGCCAACTCAAGCACTTTCAACGCCTGGTCATACAGGCCGAGCTTATAATACACGTTGGCCGCGTAGCGTTGCGCCCTGAGGGAATCTGGATGCTGTTGGTGCCAAAACAACAGCAATTCCGGTTCGCTGCGCCACAATTTCGCCTTGGCATGGGTAAACCCAGCCATCAGCAAAAAGGCTGACAACACTGCGGCTATCGTCAGATTCCTATGGGAAGGCCAAGCGTAGGCCAAGGGCAGGAACAAGAACACCGACGGCAGGTAGCTGCGGTGTTCATAATACAAATCCAGCGGAACCAGGGTGGATTCCACCAAATGGCCGACGAAGAAAAATAAAATCGCCAAGCTCGCCAAGGGGTAGGTTTTGCGTGAACGCCAAGCAACAGCCAACAGCAAAGCGATGGCGGCGAGCGCCAGCAAGGTCGTCTGCGGTGCCAGCAAGCCTTTAGAGATCGGAAAGTCGTCATTGAACAACGATCCGGCATAGAGCTTCGGAACAAACAGGTGGTACAGATAGACGATGAGAATCCGCGCCTCGGTCATCCCCCGTTCGATAGCGGTCAAACCACGGGCGGCGAACCCCCCGACATACTTCGGGATGAGGAAGTGGGCAAGATAAACCGATAAAGCCAAGGCAGGAATTCCCATGAACACCCCGATCCATGCCTTATGCGGGTGACGGACGAGGCGGCTTTGCCAGCGCAGCACCGTGAATTCCAGCGTGGCCAGCAACAGCGGCAGCAACGCGCCGCTTTCTTTGCTGAACGTCGCCAACAGCGTGAACAAGGAAACCGCGACCGTCATCCACACATAGCCTCTGTCGGGCCGGGTTTGCATCATTTCCCGGCCTTGCACATAGAGCAGGATTCCACACAGGGAAAACAACGCGGCCAGCGAGGCCATGCGCTGGATGACATAGAGCGTGGTCGCCACCTGCATGGGATGGAGCAGCCAGAGCCCGGCGGAGGCCAAGGCAGGCCATTCGCCATGGATGCCGATGGAAGGATTCGTGCTGAGACGGCAGAGTTTCAGTGAAATCCAAAAAACCAAAACGCCGTTCAAGGCGTGAACCAATAAATTGGTGTATT
This sequence comes from uncultured Gammaproteobacteria bacterium, assembly GCA_963753955.1. Lineage (GTDB taxonomy): Bacteria > Pseudomonadota > Gammaproteobacteria > Methylococcales > Methylococcaceae > Methylumidiphilus. The sequence goes on along the minus strand of CAVWEM010000007.1, from coordinate 122,203 downwards.
TGAACGACCAAGGCTGGGAGGGCCAGGCAAAGTCGTTTAGCAAGAAACTGAGCAAAGCGACCGGCCGCCCGGTCGGGCAGGCGATGCCGCTGGTCAGATATTGGAAGAAGCTGTGCCAGTTGTCGATTTGGTTGAAATGGCCGAGGGCTGCCAGGTTGACATCGTCATCGAACAGAAACGGCCCAGCCAAGCCCGGCCAATAGGCCGCGAGACAGATGCCGACCAGGGCGAACAGGGCAAGACCGCACAAGAACGCGGAAAGGGTGGATTGCGATGGCAGCAAGCCATAACAAGAACGCCCCTCGCGGGGCGTTCTGTCAACCAGCAATGCCAGTTGGGCATCCAACATCAACGGCAGGACTGCGGCAGATATTTAGTTGGAATGCTTCCACTGCCGGCGCAAATCCATTTCAGGGTGCCGCCGCCCGTGGTGATCGGACTGAATATGGCGGTATTGCCCTGCAAAGGCGCGGCAGCAGATCCAAGCCCCTTGAATGTGGCCGTGATGACACCGGATGCCACACTCACGCTGCTCACATACTTCCCAGAGACGGAAGATGCACTCGGGATGCCGAGATTACCACTATTGGCAGTGGTAAAAGCGCCGTAATTGGTCCAGATGTCGGCGACATTAGCCTTTATGCCATCAGAAATGGTGAAGGCCTCGCTGACTTGGGCGCGGGCCGTATAGTCTTGGTAAGCCGGGATGGCCACGGCGGCCAGGATGCCGATGATCGCGACGACGATCATCAACTCGATCAAAGTAAAACCTTGCTGGGTTTTGATTTTCATGTTAACTACTCCTAAAAATTGCGGGGGTTGGCGATATTTGAACGTTTTATAAAGGATGCGTCCGCATCTGCCGCAAGCGGCTTGGGATAACGAATGAGACAGCTTGATTCAGCGAAGCTTAAGGAACGAAACCCGACGATGGAAGTGAAATCGAGTCCCATGCTTGCGCACCCACTATTTAGCATGAATCACCCGCACGGAAAAGCAAAAATATGCAAATTCACTGGCACACCGTCCGGTCTCACGCCATATCATTGAAACATAAGGCTTAATGTGCGGACAGACTTGACCGTCACCGCCCGAGCGAAGAGCCTTTCAACGGCGGTCGGCCTCCCCGGATACCCCGCCGCCCACGCCATCCCGTCGCCTCTAAGCGACAAAAACAACGGTTTTAAAACCTTGTTACTGCCGATCCGTGATTGGGGTATATTCATGCAGGTTCTCGCCCGTGTAAATCTGCCGGGGCCGGGCGATCTTCATGCCGGGATCTTCGATCATCTCCTTCCAGTGGGCGATCCAGCCCGGCAAGCGGCCTAAGGCGAACATGACGGTAAACATGTTGGTCGGTATCTTCAAGGCCCGGTAGATGATGCCAGAATAGAAGTCCACATTGGGGTACAGCTTGCGCTCGACGAAATAAGGGTCGGTCAGTGCCGCTTCCTCCAAGCCCTTGGCGATGTCCAAGATGGGATCTTGTATCCCCAAGTGGTTCAGCACCTTGTCGCAATAGGTCTTGAGGATTTGGGCGCGGGGATCGTAGTTTTTGTAAACCCGGTGGCCGAAGCCCATGAGGCGGAAGGGATCTTTCGGATCCTTGGCCTTGTCGATGTATTTCTGGTGGCTGCCTCCGTCTGCCTGGATGGCTTCCAGCATTTCAATCACCGCCTGGTTGGCCCCGCCATGCAGCGGCCCCCACAGGGCGCAGATGCCGGCGGAGAGGGAGGCGAACAGGTTGGCCTTGGACGAACCCACCATGCGCACGGTGGAGGTGGAACAGTTCTGTTCGTGGTCGGCGTGGACGATGAACAGCACATCCAAGGTCTTGCGGATCAACTCATCCGCCACATATTCGTTCATCGGCGTGGTGAACATCATATGCAAAAAATTGGTCAGATAGTCCAATTCCGGCCGGGTGTAGACAAACGCCTCGCCCACCGAGCGCTTGTAGGCGAAAGCCGCCAGCACCCGCACCTTGGACAGCAGGCGGGTGATGGTGTCGTCGCGATCCTCCGCGCTTTGATCCGCGTCAAAGCTGCGGATGGTAGACCGACAAAGAACCCACCATCGCCGACAGGATCGCCATCGGGTGGGCGTGGCCGGGATAGGAAGTGAAGAAGCTCTTCATGTCCTCGTGGATGAGGGAGTGGTGATGCACCTTATCCTTGAAGCGGGTGAACTCTTCGGTGGTGGGCAGGTGACCGTAGATCAACAGGTAGGACACTTCCATGAAGGTGGATTTTTCGCACAGTTCGAGGATGTCGATGCCCCGATAGCGCAAAATGCCTTGGTCGCCGTCGATATACGTGATGGAAGACAGGCAGGCGCCGGTGTTGCCATAACCCGAGTCAAGGGTGATATAGCCAGTCTGTTGGCGCAGCCGCGTGATGTCCAGGGCTTTCTCGCCTTCGGTTCCCTCGATGACCGGTATTTCAAAGGTTGTGCCGTCGAGTCGCAGTGTGGCGGTGGTTGACATGTGAATCTCCGCTTTTTCAGAAGGATTGAAGGGAGCGCCCGCCCGGCGGCGCATGGGTTTGCCTGGCAACGGGAATGAACGGCGCTGATGGAAAAGATACGGGAATTGCCGCCAAGAATCCATAAACTGCGCGCTTGGGCGCTCCGCCAACGGGTAAATTACTTATTCCCTTTTCAAGCACAAACACTTGAAGCCTCTGCCAAGGATCGGTTAACCTCAACACTCATTTTGAAAAAACGGGCGACCTGGTGCGAGCCGCGCCCCCTTTGACAGGCGGAACATGGCGGCTCAAATTCTCCTCGGACTGGCGGCTTTCCTCGGATCGCTGATCTTGATACGCAGCCTGTCACAGCGCCTGCGCGACAGACAGTGGGCTTTCCTCTGGCAAAAAAACACCCCCCAAAAAACGGCAGCGGCCGTCGATGGGAAAGAAGACGCCTTCCCGCCGGTCTCGCTGCATCCCGTGTTCAACGAGAACCGCTGCATCGGCTGCGGTGCCTGCATCGCGGCCTGCCCGGAAGGCGATGTCCTTGGCATCGTCGATTTTGAAACCCAGCTGGTCAACCCGTCCCACTGCCTAGGCCACGGTGCCTGCGCGACGGCCTGCCCGATGGATGCGATAACCCTGGTGCTGGGGTCGGCGCAACGTGACACGGACATCCCTGGGCTCAAGCCCACTTTCGCCACCCGAGTCCCCGGCCTTTACGTCGCGGGCGAACTGGGCGGCATGGGGCTGATCCGCAACGCCATCGAACAAGCCCGGCAAGCGATGGAATCCATCCGCAGGCTGAGGGGCATCGGCGAAGGCGACGGCCTGGACGTGGTGATTGTCGGGGCCGGGCCTGGCCTCAGCGCCTCGCTGGCGGCCATGCAACGCGGGCTACGTTACGCGACCCTGGAACAAAACGGGCCGGGCGGTTCGCTGCGGCACTACCCACGGCGGAAAATCGTGTTGTCCCCCCCGGTCAGGCTGCCAGTGTACGGCGAGGTCGCCTTCGAAGGCATGGGCAAGGAAGCGCTGCTGGCGCTTTGGGGGGACATCGCACGGGACACGGGCGTCAAGATCAACCATGCGGAGCGGGTGGAAACCATCACCCGCAACGGCAACGGCTTTCAGGTGCGCACCACCCAAGCGGAATACCAGACCCGCGCCGTGCTGCTGGCCACTGGCCGTGGAGGGACGCCGAGGACGCTGGACGTTCCGGGCGAAGCCTCGGCCAAGGTCGTCTACCGCTTGTCCGATCCTGGACAGTACCGCAACCGGCGTGTGCTTGTGGTGGGCGGCGGCGACAGCGCCGTCGAAGCCGCCATTGCCATTGCCTCGGAGCAGCCTGCCGCCCTCACGCTCGCCTACCGGGGGGACGTATTTTCCCGCTGCACCGGGCATAACCGCGAGCAGCTTGAAGAATTCGAGCAGGCCGGGCGGGTGCAAATCATGTTGCAATCGCAGGTGCTGGGCATCAGCGAAACGACCGTCGAGATCCAGTGCGCGGCAGGCAGGGTCGAACTGCCCAACGACGATGTCATCATCTGCGCCGGCGGCATCGCACCCGACGAGATCTACAAATCCTTTGGCCTCGCAGCCCCCCGCCGTAACGGCCAGCTCTGGCCGGAAGGCATACACTAAATCCGCATGGAATGCGGGAGGCTGTTTTGTACTATTATGCAGGGAACCGATTCCCTCCTTTTCTCTGTGCCACAGGATTCAACATGTTCCGCCTCCTCGCATTCATTCTGCTGATCATCGCCACCCCCGCCTGGGCGGCGGACGAAGAGTCCTCCCCCGCACTGCTCCCCCTGCCTGAACAGCCCGACATTCCGCCGCCGGTGGAAACCGGACAGCCCATGGAACCCGACGTCACCATCATCCACAGGGAGAAGGAAACCGTCGAGGAATACCGCATCAACAACAAGCTGTACATGGTCAAGATCCAGCCCGCCATCGGCCCGGCCTATTACCTGATCGACACCGACGGCGACGGCGAGATGGACTCCCGCCGCCGCGACATCGAAAGGGGGCCGAACAACTCGAACATCCCACAATGGGTGCTGTTCAGTTGGTAAGCAGTGCCGCGTACCGTCGAACATTGTAGGGCGGCCTTCAGCCCGCCAAGCGGCCTAAAGCCTGTCCTGAGTGAAGCCGAAGGGGTCGCCCTACTGTTATAATCCCGGCCCTTAGCGGGCCGGATTCGGCTGGCTGCTGACACCCAAGACCAAGCGCACAGGATTTCCTCTTTGAAGAACACAAGCATCGCGCCACGCCTAAACCTGCTTGCCGCCTCCGGCCAGCAGAATCTGCTGAAAGGTGGCCTGAAAGGACTGGAAAAGGAAAGCCTCAGGATCACGACGGCGGGCCGCATCAGCCAGTCCCCCCACCCCGCAGGGCTCGGCTCGGCCCTGAAGCATCCCTACATCACCACCGACTATTCGGAAGCCTTGCCCGAACTGATTACCCCGCCATTTGCGGATCCGGCGGACACCCTGGACTTTCTCGATGGCCTGCATCGGTTTGTCTACCAGCATCTGGGCGATGAACTGCTGTGGGTGGCCTCCATGCCCTGCGAAATCGAGGGCGACAGCAGCATACCCATCGCCTATTACGGCGAGTCCAACATTGGCAAGATGAAGCACATCTATCGGCGTGGATTGGCCTTGCGCTATGGGCGGGCCATGCAATCCATCGCCGGCATCCACTACAACTACTCGGTCAACGAAGCCTTATGGCCGGTCTTGCAGGAATTGGCGGGGGACGGACAAGCCCCCGGCGACTTCATCGCCGGGCAGTATTTCGGCCTGGTCCGCAACATCCTGCGCCATGGCTGGCTGGTGCCTTATCTGTTCGGTGCCTCGCCAGCCTTCTGCCGGTCGTTCTTCACTGGACGCGAGTCGCTGGCGGGCCGCTTCGCCGAATTCGACCCTGCGACCCTGTACGCGCCCTACGCGACCTCGTTGCGCATGAGCGACATCGGCTACCGCAACGACAACCAGTCCGGGCTGGACATTTCCTTTGACAACCTGGAGGACTATGTCGCCAGCCTGGTCAAGGCGATCAACACGCCCGTGCCGACCTACGAACAATTTGGCGTCAAGGTGGACGGCGAGTACCGGCAGATCAGCGCCAACATCCTGCAAATCTCCAACGAATACTACAGCCCGGTCCGGCCCAAGCAAATCGCCCGCTCCGGCGAAAGCCCCACCCTGGCGCTCAAACGGCGTGGCGTCCGCTACGTCGAGCTGCGTTCGCTGGATTTGGGGCAGGCCCATCCGCTAGGGCTCACCCAAGCACACATGCGCTTCCTGGAACTGTTCCTGCTGTGCTGCCTGCTGCGCAAAAGCCCTCCCTTGGGCCACGAAGAAAAAAAGGAAATCAGCCGCAACGCCTTGGAAGTCGCCTGCCGGGGACGCACACCAGGGTTGCTGTTGCGCCGGGACGGGAAAGAACTGGCCTTGCGCGATTGGGCTAGGGAGTTGGCGGAGGATATGCGGGGCTTGGCCGAGGTTCTCGATGCCGGCGAGCCGACCCAGGCTTACCGATCCAGCCTAGATCCGCTAATGGAAGCCATAGCCGATCCCGACATCACCCCTTCGGCTAGGATACTGGCTGAAATGCGCGAGAACCGTGAGTCCTTCCAGGCTTATGCACTGAGAATGTCGCACCGACACGCTGGCGGCTTCCGTTCGCGCCCCCTTGAGGGTGAAAAAGCCACCGAATTCAGCCGCCAAGCCGAGGCATCCGTGGACAAACAGAGGCGCACAGAGGCCGGCGACTCACTGAACTTCGACGAATTCCTGGAACGCTATTTCGCCCAAGCCAGATGAGCAAAAGCCCCCTAATTCTCGTGCGTTATGGACAAATCGCCCCCTTTTCGTCAAAATAGGCCAGCATTTCAATAGCCCTTCGCGGCAGTCGGAAAAACAGTCCAGAAACGATGGCAAACATTCTCGTCCTCAACGGCCCGAACCTCAATTTGTTGGGGGTGCGGGAGCCAGGTGTTTACGGTAGCCAGACCCTGCCGACAATAGAAAACTCCTTGGCCACCCTTGCAAGTGTCCGGGGGCATTCCATCGCCTTTTTGCAGAGCAACGCCGAACACGCGCTCATCGACCGAATCCATCTAGGATTTGCGGAAGGCATTGATTTCATCCTGATCAACCCCGGCGCGTTCACCCACACCAGCATCGCCTTGCGCGACGCCCTCCTTGCCACGAAAATCCCATTCATCGAGGTGCATCTGTCCAATGTGCATGCCAGGGAGCCGTTCCGCCATCATTCTTACCTTTCCGACATCGCCAAGGGAGTCATCTGCGGACTCGGCGCCTTAGGCTACGAACTCGCATTGCAAGCCGCCCTCCACGAACTTGATAACAGGTCGCCAAGCCATGGACATTAGAAAAATAAAAAAACTGATCGAACTGATCGAAGAATCCGACATCGCTGAAATCGAAATCCACGAAGGCGAGGAGTCGGTGCGGTTGAGCCGCTATTCCGCCCAGCCGCAGGTGTTCGCCGCGCCCGCGCCTTCTGCCGCCCCGCTGGCGGTGGCGGCGGCGGCAATCCCCGCCGCCCCGCCGCAGCCGGAAGAACCCACCGGCCATGTGCTGCGCTCGCCGATGGTCGGCACCTTCTACCGCTCGCCCACGCCGGGGGCGAAATCCTTTGTCGAGCTGGGTTCCCGCGTCAATGCGGGCGACACGCTATGCATCATCGAGGCGATGAAAATCCTGAACCAGATCGAGGCCGACAAGTCGGGCGTGATCTCCAAGATCCTGGCGGAGAATGCCCAACCGGTGGAGTACAACCAGCCGCTGTTCGTAATCGAATAGGCGCGATCAAATAAGCGCCGTCACGGAACCACGCGACTTGTCGGTTGCCCTTGTCCTCCTGTCCATCCCACCAGGTAATCACCCATGCTCGGTAAAATCGTTATCGCCAACCGGGGCGAAATTGCCCTGCGCATCCTGCGCGCCTGCCGCGAACTCGGCATCAAGGCGGTGGCCGTCCATTCGGAAGCCGACCGCGACCTCATGCATGTGCGCCTCGCCGACGAACATGTCTGCATCGGGCCTGCGGCCTCCAAGGACAGCTATCTCAACGTCCCCGCCATCATCAGCGCGGCGGAAGTCACCGACGCCGTGGCCATCCACCCCGGCTACGGCTTCCTGTCGGAGAACGCCGACTTCGCGGAGAGGGTCAACAAAAGCGGCTTCATCTTCATCGGCCCGAGGCCGGAAACCATCCGCCTGATGGGCGACAAAGTCTCCGCCATCGAAGCCATGAAGAAGGCAGGCATCCCCTGCCTGCCGGGTTCCGACGGCCCGCTGGGCGAGGACTACGATGAAAACCTAAACATCGCCCGCCGCATCGGCTTTCCTATCATCATCAAGGCGGCGGGCGGCGGCGGTGGCCGGGGCATGCGGGTCGTGCATAGCGAAGCCGCCCTGCACAGCTCCATCACCCTGACCAAAGGGGAGGCGGGGGCGGCGTTTGGCAATGACATGGTGTACATGGAGAAATTCCTGGAGAATCCGCGCCACATTGAATTCCAAGTCATCGCCGACAGCTACGGCAATGTCGTCCACTTGGGCGAGCGCGACTGCTCCACCCAGCGACGCCACCAAAAAGTGATTGAAGAGTCCCCGGCCATCGGGATCTCCGAAGAAAAACGCCAACGCATGGGCAAGCGCTGTGTGCAGGCTTGCAAGGATTTGGGCTATCTCGGCGCGGGTACTTTCGAATTTTTGTACCAAGACGGCGAGTTTTATTTCATCGAGATGAACACCCGCGTCCAGGTCGAGCATCCCGTCACCGAGATGGTCACCGGCTTCGACATCGTCAAGGAACAGTTGCGCATCGCCGGCGGCGAGGCGCTGTCGATACGCCAGGAAGACGTGCATATGAATGGCCACGCCGTTGAATGCCGCATCAACGCCGAAGACCCGTTGAACTTCATGCCCTCGCCCGGCTTGATCGAGCAATTCCACATGCCCGGCGGCCCCGGCATCCGCGTGGAAACCCACATCTACAACGGCTATCGGGTGCCACCTTATTACGATTCGATGATCGGCAAACTGATTGCCCACGGCGACACCCGCGACAGCGCCATCGCCCGGATGCGCACCGCCCTCCACGAAATGGTCATCGGCGGGATCAAGTGCAACATCCCCCTGCTGCTAGACATCATCAACGATAAAGCCTTCCAGGAAGGCGGGCAGAACATCCATTACCTGGAGAAAAAGCTGGGGATGAAGCACTGATGTGGCGGCAATTGTCGGTGGCGGTCTGCGAATCCTTGGCCGAGCCGCTTTCCGACCGGTTGTTCGGACTGGGCGCCCTGTCCGTCAGTTTCCAGGACGAGGGCGACCAGCCCCTGTTCGAGCCTAAGCCGGGGGAAACGCCGATCTGGCGCGACACCCGCGTCATCGCCCTGTTTGAGGAAGATGTGGATCTTGATCGGGTGCGTTCGGCCATCGCCGCCGACCATCAAGACGGGGAATTAAGCGGCTTTCGCGTTGAAGAAATCCAAGACCAAGCCTGGGAGCGGGCTTGGCTGGAACATTTCCAGCCGATGCGATTCGGCCAGCGGCTGTGGATCGTACCCACCGGCTTTGAGCCGCCCGACCAAGAAGACGCGGTTTGCGCGCAGCTAGACCCTGGCCTCGCCTTCGGCACCGGCACCCACCCGACCACCGCGCTTTGCCTGGAATGGCTGGACGGCCAGGACTTGCAGGCCAAGACCGCGGTGGACTTCGGTTGCGGTTCCGGCATTTTGGCCGTAGCCGCTTTGCTACTGGGGGCGGAAAGCGCCATCGCCACCGACATCGACCCGCAGGCGCTCACCGCCACCGCTGACAACGCCCGCAAAAACCATGTCGAGAGGCAAATCCAATGTTGCCTGCCCAACCGGATGCCTCCGGTCGAAGCCGACCTGTTGCTCGCCAACATCCTCGCCAACCCCCTCATCGAACTGGCGGGCCCGCTCGCTGGCTATGTCCGCCCAGGGGGGCTACTGGCCTTGTCGGGCATATTGCGGGAGCAGGCTGAGGATGTGCGGCACGCCTACGAGCCCTTTTTCCTGATGGACGAGCCGGAATTTCTGGAAGACTGGAGCCGTCTCACCGGCATCCGCCGTGGCGGCTAAGGCCGATGAAGAAAAAGCGTGGCACGGGGCTACGCCTACGCGCCCTCCCCACCTTGGGCGGCAAGCTTCTTTCCACGCTGCCGACGACACCCGCCGCATTCAACACAACGCCCATCCCACCGGAACCGCCGCCTGCGGGCCGCCTCTACACCCAATGCCCCCGCTGCAAATCCACCTACCGGATCGGCGTGGCACAATTGCGCCACGGGCGCGGGCAAGCCCAGTGCCAAGAATGCCAGGCGAGTTTCAATGTCTTGGACACATTGGCCGAAACCGTCGCCCGCGCACGAGCCGAACCGCCCCCCGTCGGCCAAGTCATGTTGGGCAGGCTGGACGTTGTGGACGCGCGCAAGCTGGAACACGAACCCATTTTCACCCGAGACGGCTTGCCGAGCTTATCCGACGCCGACGAAACCCAGCCCGTATCCACAGACTGGAACAAAAGAGGCGACACCCCCGAAAGCCACGCTGCCTCGGTCGGACGCGCCTCCTGGGGATTCGGCACCCTGTTGCTGCTCGCCCTGCTCGCCGTCCAGTTTGGGCTTTTTGAGGGGCCGAGACAGGCGCAAAACGAACGCCTGCGCCCCTGGCTGGAAAGCCTAGGCTGCCGCCTGCCCGTCTTCCGCGCCCCCAAAAGCATACAAATTGTCGGCCATGACCTGCACCCCGCCCCGGACGGCATAGTCGGCTACGAATTTACCTTGGTTCTAGCCAACCAAGCCTCCCTGCCCCAAGCCTTTCCCGGCATCAAGCTGATCCTGAGCGCCTACAACGGCAGCCCGGTAGCCGACCGCTTGTTCGAACCCGCCGAATACCTCCCCAACTCCAGCCCAGCGCTGATGCCCGTGGGCGGACTCCAGGAAATCCGCCTGTTGCTGGCCAAGCCGCAACGGGAGATAGGAGGATTCTCCTTCGAGTTGCTCTGAACATGGACACAACCGGTTTTTAGGCACACAAAGGTTTATTGGCTGGCAGGGTCTCCAAGGATCGCAGCCATGCCGCTCACGGGCAACGGCCGACTAAAATAATAACCCTGGATAATGTCGCACCCCTGCTGGTTCAAAAACCTAAACTGCGCCTCATCTTCCACACCCTCGGCCACAACCTTGCACCCCAATGAATGCCCCATTTCAATAATGGCACAGATGATTTTTGCATCTTTCGATCCAGAGCTTATCCCTCTTACGAAAGACTGATCAATTTTCATCACGTCAATTGGAAAGTTTTTCAGATACGCCAAAGAAGAATACCCGGTTCCAAAATCGTCAAGCGCGATTTTTATCCCCTGCTGCTTTAATCGTTTAAGTTGCAATTGGATTTTTTTGGTATCGCCAACCAACAGCGACTCGGTGATTTCAAGCTCCAGACATGTTGGTTCCAACTTTGTCTTTGCCAAGCACTCCTCAACCGTCTCGACAAAATGGGCATCCATAAACTGCCTTGCCGAAACATTGACCGAAACCTGCCGGATGGCATAGCCGGCATCCAACCATGCCTTTTGCTGTTTACAGGCAGATTCAAGAATCCATTTTCCTATGGGAATAATGAGGCCGCTTTCCTCCGCGATATCAATAAAATAATAAGGAGAAACCAACTTGTTTCTCCCTTGTAACCAGCGAACCAGCGCTTCCGCCCCGCAAAGCTGGCTATTGTTGGCTTCATATTGCGGCTGATAGTAAAGCTGCAACTCTCTTCTTGGCAACGCCTTGCGCAAGCCCAGTTCAATTTGATGCCTATCTTTGGCCGTTGACGTATGTTTTCTATGGAAGAACTTGAATCTGTTGCGGCCTTGTTTTTTTGCCTCAGCCATTGCCATATCGGCATTCTTCAACAGCGTTTCCGGGCTATCCGCATCCTCCGGAAATATGGCAATCCCTATGCTTGCGCTTACAAATATTTCCTGATGCTGAATGTAAAAAAACTCCGACAGTCTGGAAACAATGTTTTGCGCGGCAATTGAAGAGGAATAAATGGCTTTTTCATGCGTTTGTTCACTACAGCACATGACCACAAATTCATCGCCCCCAAGTCGAGCGGCAAGTTCTTCCTCGCCTAAAAGGTCTACAAGTCTTTCCGCAACCCGCTTCAGCAAAGCATCTCCTGTCTGATGCCCCAAGGAATCATTGACAGTTTTAAATCGATCAAGATTGATGGAAAGAACCGCCGTGTGGAGCTTGTGGCGCATCGCCGTGAATAAGGAGCGCGCCAATTGGTCGCAAAACAGCGCCCGATTGGGAAGCCCGGTCAATCCATCATAATGCACATTTTGCATAATCCGCTTTTCGTCTTCTTTTTGCTTGGTGATATCAAAAAGACATGCAAAATAATAAACGGAATGGGGTTTTCTAGCTTGAGCCCTGATCGCCGAAACAAGCAATTTTATCGGGAAGGAATTACCATTTTTAGCGCGGCAGATGACTTCCGCACTCCATAATTCTGTAGGATTTCTTCTGAACCATGCGCGAAGGGTGGATGCAAACTTCTGGGCATGTCTCTGGCTATCCAAGAAAACAAAATATTTGCCTGCGGACTCGCTTTTTGAGTAGCCCGTAAACACAGCGAATGCACGATTGACATTAGTCGTTTTAAAATCACTATCCAGCAAGGCAAATGGCATTTTATTCATATAAAACACCGAGGCAAACAGCCCTGGAATGACGGAGTCCAAGGGACTCAAAAAATTACTGGTTATCAATAATCTGAATTTACGGCCACCGCCGTCGAAAAGTGGTGTTCGGGTAATATCAAACGCCAATTCGCTGCCATCATCCCTAGAGGGATACACCATTTCCCCATCTCTCAGGGGATGCCCAAAATCCCAAGCCTCCCGATCCCTGTCAACGCCATAACGCAATGCCTCATGATTGGTTCCGGTTTTTTGACTCAATTCAATGTCGGTTTTTCCGATACAATCGCTATCCGTTAAATTAAAAATATCCGCGTACCGCTGACTCACCTGCAACCAATGGCCGTCGGCGTCTTTAAGGCATAAAAAGCCAGGGATGCTAGTTAACAAAGAGGCAGTGTCTGCGGTATGCGCCACTTGTCCGGCTTTGGGTATTACCCCGTGGCGTATGAGCAAAAACAACACAGCCAGACCGGCCAGGGCAACGATGATATCAAACAGAAACATCAATGCCTCCTATCCACGACCCAGTCCCATTCGGGAATTTCGAGACCAAGGATGGCCCCCTTAAGCTCGACATGGAAGGCTTCCATCCACATATAGCCCACATGAGGCTTGCGCAGTGCTGGAATAAATCCCACCTGTCAGATGGTTGCGCCAATATAAAAACCATGGCTTCCGCTATTCACGTTCAAGAAATGGAAGAATGTAGCCCGCATGAAGCGCAGCGGAATGTGGGGTGTTCGTGGTTCCGTTCTCCTGGACTCCGCAAGCCGCGTCCGGGCTACGCTGGCTACTTGCTGGCTCTAAGTGTTTATTCAAATCCAAAGTAAGCCGAATTTTCATCCAACCCTAGAGGTGTACCACTTGTATTGTTTATCCACGTTCTGTAGAGAGCTATCGCTATGCCATAAATACGTGCTTGCTCATCGGCTTCAGGCGAGTTATAAAAACAGTGACTTTTATTGATTCCAAGATTGCGGCAAACCGTGCGCGGATAAAAGGGTTTGTCTTCATCAGTTAGGCCAGCGAAGGCGACTAGCAAACATGTAGAAGGCACCCAAATAAAATCAACAAACTCATGAATTGACTATATTACTTCACTTGCAAAATATTCTTTATTCATTTCGCTGTTATCACAGTCAAGCGCAACGACAGCGTAAAAAGGCGCATATGTCCCTATACTCAGTGTTGGCCCTACAATTGCGGGGGTTGAGTTTTTTGACTTGATACCTCCTTTGTAATGGTCAAGAACGATCTTGGTGGCGTGTAAATGTCCTATTGCTGATTTTAGCGAATCTTTCGTTAATGTCCTTTTGATCTCGATAATTCCACAAACCGATGATGCTTGCCAAGCAAACCTTTAATATAGTTTTCAACTATTGCACATGAAGACTTTAATTCGCCATTAAACCCATTCGCTCTATTCTGAAGTAAGAGTGCTGATTGTTGCTTTATGAGCCGTATCTCGGCATCATTGACTTTTTGAATACTGGTTAGCCTGTCCATAATTACCTAATGTTTGAGGTGAGCGGACTGCGGAAACTGGCAAAATCGGCCCGGAAGCGGGGCGGGATTAGAAACCCCGTCACAGAGGTTTCTCAAGCCGCATGAGGCTTTTTTAGCAGTCCATCCGGCTTGAATCCATTTAATCCAATACTATCCTGATCCAGCCCAACCACCCGTGCTTGGTTAATCGCCTCGGATAATATCTCATAATAAGCCATCAACCGACCTTCTTCATAGGCTGAATTAGGCTGTATCCGTTCCGCCCGGTCGCGCAGTTCGGCTAGGGTTTCTTCCAAGATAAAGTGGTAATCAGCTTGATTGCTCATTTTTTCTCTCCTCCAAAATGCCTGAGAGAACTTCAATTTGTTGCTCAAAATTTTCAATCTCTTCCGGCCAATAGCGGCTAACCAAGTCTTGACGATGAAACGGTGACACGGTTGGCTCTAGGTATTTCATCGGGTTGTTGATTTTCTCTTGATGCTCCCTAATCATGGTTTGCAAGGAGCGAATAGATTTAAGAATAAAGGATTCGCGTTCTTTGCCAAAGCGGCGAATGAGTCCACAATGCCTTCCTCCTGCCTTGGCACTTTCATAAGCATTTGCTATCTCATATAACCCAAGAATCAAGCCCGCGCAAGGCGGAATAACGAAGCATATTCCGCCGGATGGCAAAACTCGCCATGCGGCGTACTACGCAAGTGCTATTGCGCCCTTGGATTGCGCATTGCGACGTTTGGCATCAAGCAGCTTCCGCATGCATGATTCCCGGCAATCCTCTGACGCATAACTCTTTTAATTGCACTTTATTGCTGGCATTGTCGATGTCAATGCCCACGAGCTTGCCTTCTTCATCGTAATCCAACACGACTCCCTCAGAAACCTCAAGACTATCCGCGCTGGGCTTTTCGGACAAGTCAATATATAGGGAATCGGTATCAGGATAGTAGTTCAATTTCATGGCTTGAATCGTCTGTCCGGGAAAGCGTTATGTACGGTTTACAGGGTGACCACGCGTAAACTCGGCCATCCAGTTCTTCAATGATGCCCCAGAAGCGGAAACGATTTCCTTCTTGTGGTTCCATCCGTAACGGATTTTGCATCACTCGAATGCACCATTCTTTCCTGAGATAAGGCCGCTTTGAGAGTACCTTATTTTCAAAGTACTCGGTATATTTATACTCGGTCATTTTGATATGAATGTGGGCGCGGTCGAGCCGCGCCCAACTGTTAGGTTCTCATCCCTTCAAATGCCCCAATACCTCATCCAGCATTTTCTTGGCATCCCCAAACAACATCCGGGTGTTGTCTTTGTAGAACAGGGGATTGTCAACCCCAGCATAACCCGAAGCCATACTGCGCTTCATGACGATGGAGGTCTTGGCCTTCCAGACTTCCAGCACCGGCATGCCGGCGATGGGCTGCTCGGATCTTCCTGCGCCGACGGGTTCACAATGTCATTCGCGCCGATGACCATGGAGACATCGGTGTGCGGGAAATCTTCGTTGATTTCGTCCATTTCCATCACGATGTCATAGGGTACGCGGGCTTCCGCCAGCAGCACGTTCATGTGGCCGGGCATGCGGCCCGCGACGGGATGGATGCCGAAGCGAACTTTTATGCCCTTCTCGCGCAGGTAGTTTGGTGATTTCATACACCGTGTGCTGGGCTTGGGCAACGGCCATACCGTAGCCGGGGACGATGATGATGTTTTGCGCTTCGCGCAATAACTCCGCCGTTTCCGCCGCGCTAATGGGCAGCACCTCGCCCTGCGGTTCCGCACTGCCGACTGCGGCGGGCGTGCCGCCTTCGGTGCCGAAGCCGCCGGCGATGACGCTGAAATGAAATTGCGGTTCATCGCCCGACACATGATATAGGACAGAATCGCACCGCGACGAGCCGACCAACGCGCCGGTGACGATCAGCAAGTCGTTGGACAGCATGAAACCGGTGGCCGAGGCCGCCCAACCGGAATAGCTGTTCAGCATCGAGACCACGACGGGCATGTCCGCTCCGCCAATCGCCATGACCATATGAACGCCGAAGGCCAGCGCCAGCAAGGTCATCAGCAACAATGGCACGGTGCCGCCACCCAGTTCGGTCTGCTCCAAAAAGCCTCTGCCGAAGAAGATGACCAGCACCAGCAGACCCAGGTTCAGCCAGTGGCGGGCCGGGAGCAGCAGTGGCTTGCCGCTGATTTTCGCCGACAGCTTGCCGAAGGCGATGATCGAGCCGGAAAACGTCATCGCACCGATCAAGATGCCGATGTAGATTTCCACCTCATGGATGGTTTTTTCCGCGGCCGACCAGCGGCGAGGTCGGGTCCATGAAATTGGCGAAACCCACCAGCACGGCGGCGAGGCCGACCAGGCTGTGCATCAGCGCGACCAGTTCCGGCATTTGAGTCATCTTGACCTTGATGGCGGCATTGACGCCGACGCTGCCGCCAATCGCCATAGCGACCAGCACGGTGGCGATGGCGGTTCCACCGGTGATTCTCGGCCCCAGCACGGTGGCGAGGATGGCTATCGCCATGCCGGCGATGCCGAAGTAATTGCCTTGCCGCGAGGATTCCGGGTTGGAGAGTCCGCCCAAGCTCTTGATGAACAAATCGTCGCGACGATATAGGAAATGGTGACTAATCCTTCCGACATTGTTGTTATCTCCAGGTTTTACTTACGGAACATGCTCAACATGCGCTGGGTGACCCAGAAGCCGCCGAACATATTGACCGAGGTCAGCACGATGGCAAGCGCCGCCAAACCGGTCAGCAACGCGCCGGGTGAGGAAATCTGGATCAACGCGCCGATGGCGATGATGGAGCTGATGGCGTTGGTAACAGACATCAGCGGCGTGTGCAGGGCCGGGGTGACATTCCAGATCACCATGTAACCGACGAAGCAGGCCAGCACGAAGACGGTGAAATGCGCCAGGAAGGCCGGCGGTGCGGAAACGCCCACGCCGTAGAACAGCAAAGCGGAAAGCCCTAAGCTGAGGGCGGTTTTCACCGGCGGCGGCAACAGCGCTTTCATCGGCGCGGCGACGACGGGCAGGCTGGCCTTGGGCGCAGGGGAGGCGGAAAGTTTTGGCGGCGGTGGCGGACAGGTGATTTTGCCTGCGTTGATGACGGTCGCACCACGGATGACCTCGTCTTCCATATTCACGTCGATGATGCCATCCTTGGTTTTGCACAACTCCTCCAGCATCCGCAGCAGGTTGGTGGAGTACAGGTTGCTGGACTGGCGGGCCAAACGGCTGGGCAGGTCAGTGTAGCCGATGATGGTCACGCCATGTCGCACGACAATCTCGTTGGCCATCAGTCAATTCGCAATTGCCACCCTGCTCCGCCGCCAAGTCCACGATGACGCTGCCGGGCTTCATGGATTCCACCATGGCGGCGGTGATCAAACGTGGCGCGGGCTTGCCGGGGATCAGCGCGGTCGTGATGATGATGTCCACGTCCATGGCCTGGCGGGCGTACATCTCGCGCTGGGCTTTCTGGTAGCCTTCGCTCATGACTTTGGCATAGCCGCCGACGCCCGTGCCTTCTTCTTTGTAATCCACCTCGACGAATTCCGCGCCCAGGGATTTCACTTGGTCTTTGACCTCGGGCCGGGTGTCGGAGGCGCGGACGATGGCGCCCATACCGCTCGCCGCACCGATGGCGGCAAGGCCGGCGACGCCGACGCCGATGACGAACACCTTGGCCGGCGGGACCTTGCCGGCGGCGGTGATCTGGCCGGTGAAGAAGCGGCCGAAACTGATGCGCGGCCTCGACCACCGCCCGATAGCCGGCGATGTTCGCCATCGAGCTTAAGGCATCGAGCTTCTGGGCGCGGGAAATGCGCGGCACCATGTCCATCGCCAGCACGGTGGCTTTACGGGCGGTCAGACGCTCCAACAGTTCGGCGTTTTGGCCGGGCCAGATGAAGCTGATGAGATTGCCGCCTTCGCGCAGCAACTCCACCTCATCCGTGGCAAGCTCGGGGTGGGTTTCCGGCGCGCGCACTTTCAACACGATGTCCGAGGTGGCCCACAGGGTCTTCGCGTCTTCGACGATTTCGACCCCGGCCTCCTTGTAGCATTCGTCGGAATAATCCGCGCCTTCGCCGGCACCGGCTTCTAGCGCGACGGAAAAGCCCAGTTTCTGGAGCTTCTCCGCCACCTCCGGCGTGGTCGCCACGCGCTTTTCGCCCGCGTGGATTTCTTTGGGTATACCTATTCTCATGAGTTCTTTGTCTCCTAAGGCTTAAGGGCACGCCGCAGTCAGGCGGCGCGTTGGGTTGGACAGGGATAAAAAGTTGAGATTCGTATTGTTATAGCCGGTCTGTGATCCGTTGGCGGTGAACACACCCTATTCCGTCCAGTCACGGCCTAGGGGCTTGCCGCCAAACCCAGGGCCTAAATAAATTAAACGGCGAGGCGGGTCAAATGATTTATAACCTACTTCGCCCCCACCCACCAGCCCGCCGCTTGGATGCCTAGATTTGGCCGCGCCAGCGGCTCAGTCGGCGAGTCCGATGAATGCCAGCACCAGGGGCGCGTCAGGAGCCAGAGGAACAACACCCCGCCGAGCAGCCAACTGGCGAGGCGTTCCTGCACATGCCAGCATGCGCCGCCAGAAACCCCGCGCCGGTTCCAACACATCCAACAGGCGACGGCCCATAGACCCCTACGATTCTGCTCATGGCGGACCATGCCAAGCACGGCACCTATTGCTGCCATTATCAATCCGACAAATGTTCCGGGGCAGGGGGCGGCGCTGACTGCCGTTACGACTCCAACTGTCGTTGCGGCTGCGGCTGCGCCTCCGATTCAGATTCCGAATGCGGCTCCATCTCCGATTGCGGCTGCGCCTCCGATTCAGATTCCGAATGCGGCTCCATCTCCGATTGCGGCTACGACTCCGATAAAGCCCGACAAAAACTAGCCCCGCCAAGGCTACCCGCCAGCAGATATGGAATCCCCGCCACCCCAGTCGCCTAGGCCAGCGTTTTAACAGCCGAGCTTGCAACTGCCGTTCGCGGATTTGCGTCCATTGCGCCAACCAGCGGGAAGAATAGAACATGATTGGCGGTAAGAGGACGGCCAATGTCCCACCTTCGCACGTCGAACTTCCGGGACACCTTTTGACACGATCTCTTTCTCGTTTTCTCGTTCCCACGCGCCGGCATGGGAATGCCGTCTCGGCGCGCTGCGCCGACGCTCCGCAACGCGGAGCGAATAGGTTCCCACGCGGCGCGTGGGAACCAGAATAAGGATCGATAAGATCGAGGCTTTGCTGCCGTTCTTGATCAGCCGGACGACCGCCGCAAGATTCCGCATATCGCCACCGAGCGCGGGGCGATGGATGAAGCCTTCACCCGGCAGATGGCGACGCATCCCGATTTGGCAAGCCAATGCTGTTCCGGGAACGGCATGACCCTGTCAGCGCGTCTTACCCGACCATTCCGCCTTGATTGCCGGGTAGCCAGCGTAGCCCCTTACACGAATTTGCTACGCCCGAGTCTTCGGGGATAATATAGCCATAAATGTAGCCACAGATGAACTCCCCATGACCACCGTCTCTATCGCGGAAGCCAAAAACCAACTGCCCCGCATCGTCCAGCAGGCTGAAACTGGCGATCCCGTGCATATCACCCGACACGGCAAACCAGTAGCCATGCTAGTCTCCGAACGTGCTAGCCTCCGAAATGGAATATGAGCGTTTGCGGGACGGGCTGGCCGAGCCTAAATCCCTCTGGAACACCGTGCAGGACTGGCGCAACACCGCCGACTTCGATTGGCCGGAACTAACGGACGAAGAGGTGGATGGCTGGCGCGACAGAAGATCGCCGAAAGGAATTCTCATGGGACGCCTGACTTATCTGCCGGACAGCAACATCCTCTCTGAGTCCACCAAGGCATGTTTAACTCGCCTTAATTTCTTCACCTTGACCTAACCATGCCCAGTCTGATCCAAGTCGACCAACTTTACCGTTATTACGGCAGCCATTGCGCCGTGGACAACGTCAGCTTCTCCCTGGAGAAGGGTGAGATTTTAGGCTTCCTCGGCCCCAACGGCGCGGGCAAGTCCACCACCATGCAGATGCTCTGCGGCAATCTCGCACCCACTTCGGGGCAAATCCTGATCAACGGCCTGGACATCCTCGATAACCCCAAGGAGGCCAAAAGCGAATTGGGCTATCTGCCGGAAACGCCGCCGGTCTACCGCGAACTGACCCCGGACGAATACCTGGAATATTGCGCCAAGCTGCACCAAATCCCGCGGAGCCAGATCGCACTGGCCGTAGGCAATGCCAAGGAACGTTGTGGGTTGACGGACGTGGGGGATCGGTTGATCGGCAACCTGTCCAAGGGCTACCAGCAACGGGTGGGCATCGCCCAGGCCATTCTGCATTCGCCCGCCGTCATCATCCTCGACGAGCCGACCGTGGGGCTGGATCCGATCCAGATCCGCGAAATCCGCGAGTTGATCCGCGAACTGGGCAAGGAACATGGCATCATCCTGTCCACCCACATCCTGCCCGAAATCCAGGAGGTATGCACAAGGGTGCAGATCATCCACCAAGGGCAGTTGGTGTTGAACGACAGCATCGAAGGGCTGGAGCGGAGCATGTGCGCCTCGGCCATGCTGCTGGCGACCCGGCTGACACCCGAGCTGCCCAAGCTCCAGGCCATCACGGGCGTCCAGGCTATCGACGGGTTGGGCGGCAACCGCTATCGGATTTTCCATGACCCCGAAGCCAGCCCCGCCTGCGCCATTGCCGAAACCGCCGTCGCCTCCGGCTGGGGCTTGCTCGAACTCACCCCCGAGCGCCGCAGCCTAGAGCAAATATTCATCGACATCACCCATCCGACCCCACAGGAGTAAGCCTAACATGATGGCCTTCACCATCGCGGGGCGCGAGCTTCGCACGATGTTTCTATCGCCTTTGGCCTGGGCCATCCTGGGCGTCATCCAACTCATCCAGGCTTTCCTGTTTCTGGTCTTGCTCGACACCTACCTGACCGAGATCCAGCCCCGCTACGCCGGTTTTGAACAAGCGCCAGGCGTCACCGACTTCATCGTGGCGGGTCTGTTCCAAAACGCCGGCGTCATCCTGTTGATGGTGACGCCCTTGCTCACGATGCGGCTGATTTCCGAGGAACGCCGCAACCGTACCCTGAGCCTGTTGTTCACCGCCCCGGTTTCCATGGCCGAGATTGTGCTTGGCAAATACCTAGGTGTGTTGGCTTTTCTGTTGATCATGGTCGGCATGATGACGCTGATGCCGCTTTCCTTGCTGCTGGGCGGCGGCTTGGATTTTGGCAAGCTGGCCGCCTGTGTGCTGGCCCTGGTTCTGCTGCTGGCCGGCTTCGCCTCGGTGGGTCTGTTCATCTCC
Source organism: uncultured Gammaproteobacteria bacterium (assembly GCA_963753955.1). Classification (GTDB taxonomy): domain Bacteria; phylum Pseudomonadota; class Gammaproteobacteria; order Methylococcales; family Methylococcaceae; genus Methylumidiphilus. Next base: position 101,062 of record CAVWEM010000007.1, on the reverse strand, counting down.
GCCTTGGCCAACCAGCCCACGGTGGCGGCTATCAGCACTTTCGGCGCCCTGCTGTTGCTGTGGATCATCGACTGGAGCCGCAGTGCCGGGGGAGGCGCACTGGAATACCTGTCCATGCTGCACCACTATGACCGGCTGCTGAAAGGCTTGGTCAACACCCAGGATCTGGCTTATTTCCTGTTGTTCATCACCGCCTTCATCGTGTTGAGCGTCCACACCCTGGATAACGACCGTCTACAAAAATAATCCATGAAGATCAACGCCCGCAAACATCTCGAAATCCGCCTGCAAAACCTGGCCTTCACCCTACTGTTCCTCGGCGTCATCGGCCTGCTCGGCTGGCTGAGCACCCGTTATTCCGCCCAGTTCGACTGGACGGCGGGTGGACGGCACACCTTATCCGAGGCAAGCGCCAAGGTCTTGGAACTGTTCCCTGGCCCGGTGAAGATCACCGCCTATGCCCGCGAGGAAAAAGCCTTGCGCGAGCGCATCGTCGAGCAGGTCGCCCGCTTCCAGCGCCACAAGAAAGACCTGACGCTGGCCTTCGTCAACCCGGACACCCAGCCAGACCAGGTGCGCGAGCAAGGCATTGCCGAGCGCGGCGAAATGCGGGTCGAATACCAGGGCCGCAATGAGGAGATCATGGAACCCTCGGAGAGCGCCATCGTCAATGCCTTGCAGCGCTTGGCCCATGCCAAAGAACAACACATCGTTTTCCTGGAAGGCCATGGCGAACGCTCGCCCAAGGGCCAGGCCAACCATGACCTGGGCCAGTTCGGCGAGGAATTAGGACGCAAGGGCATCGCCATTTCCCTCATCAACCTAGCCATCACCCCGGCCATTCCTGACAATACCGATGTGTTGGTGTTGGCCAGCCCCAGGGTCAACCTGCTGCCGGGCGAGGTTTCGCAAATCCTGGACTATATCAAGCGCGGGGGCAACCTGTGGTGGATGGCCGATCCCGGCGATTTGCACGGGTTAGCCCCTCTGGCCCAACAGCTAGGCCTAAAATTCCTCCCTGGGACGGTCGTCGATGCCTCCACCCAGTTGCTCGGCATCAACGATCCGACCTTCGCCCTGGTGGCCGAATATCCGCCGCATCCCATCACCCAGGGCTTCACGGCCATGACCCTATTCCCGACCGCCGCCGCCTTGGAAAAAAACGGCGAATCCGGATTCGAGCTCACCCCATTTCTCGCCACGGTGCGCCGATCCTGGACAGAGACCGGCCCTATCGAAGACAAGATCAAATTCGAGGCCGAGAAGGGCGAACACGAAGGCCCCTTGCAGATCGGCTATGCGCTGACCAAGGAAAAACAAGCCGACCCACTAAGCCCACCCAAACCCGAAACCGGCAAGAAAGCACCGGAAGAGAAGCCCGCCGAACAGCGCATCGTCGTCATCGGCGACGGTGACTTTCTCGCCAACACTTACTTAGGGAATGGCGGCAACCTGAACTTGGGGCTTAACATCATCCATTGGTTGAGCCAGAACGAGCAGTTCATCAACGTGCCGGCCAAGACCGCGACCGACAAATCGCTCAACCTTTCCAACATCGCCTCGGTGTCCATCGCCGTGGGCTTCCTGCTCCTTCTGCCCGTGGCGCTGTTTGGAAGCGGCGCGGCCATCTGGCTCAAACGTCGGAGACGCTAAATGAAGCCTAAATTGTTGCTAAACCTGATCCTGCTCGCCGTGCTGGCCGCCTTGATCGGGGTGGCTTTTTTCGAGCCAGGCAAGGAAGTGGCGAAAACGGTCTACCTGACCGAAATCGACCCAGACACCCTAGACCGGTTTGCGCTGGACAACGGAGAAAACCTGGCCTGCGAGAAGCAAGACGGTCACTGGCGGTTGGCCGCGCCCTTCAAAGCACCCGCCAATGAAATCCGCATCCGCCAACTGCTCAACATTGCCAAGACCGAAAGCCGCGCCCGTTACCCGCTGAAACCGGAAGAACTGGCCAAATTTGAACTGGACAAGCCCAAGGCCGTGTTGACGCTAGGCCAGACCCGGCTGGTGTTCGGTGGACTGGAACCTATCGACATGTTGCGCTATGTGCAAATCGGCGACACCCTGCACCTGATCGCCAATGACTTTGCCCATCACCTCGCCGCCAAGGCGACGGATTATGTGGACAAGAAATTGCTGCCCGAAGACGCCCAGATCCAGGAAATTCTCTTGCCGGGCCTGTCCGCGAAGCGGGGCGACAAAGGCCAATGGACGCTGGATCCGCCCGGGGACGCAGCCGCCGTGGCCGAACTGGCGAACGCCTGGCAATCAGCCCGCGCCATCGAGGTCAAACGCCACGAGCAACCGGCCCAAGGCGATGCCGTCCGCATCGGTTTGGGCCAAGGGCAATCGGTGGACTATGTGATCCTCCAGCGTGAACCGGATCTCCTGCTCGTCCGCCCCGACTGGAAGCTGGAATACCTGGTCGTGGGCGAGTCGGGCAAGCGCCTTTTGGGCCTGCAAAAGCCGGGGGCGGAGAACGACAAGGGGCAAGAGGACGAGGAATCGCCAATGGAGACCCCCCCCGGCGAGACGACGGATTCCGATTCGGAGGAAGACACGGCAACCGATGCCGAATGACCCTCACCCCAACCGGCTTCGCCCCCCTCGCTTCGCTCTCCCCGTAATGGGAGAGGGGCTTTGAAGCCCTGGAACACGAAATCCCATGCCCGAACTTCCCGAGGTTGAAACCACCCGGCGCGGCATCGAACCCTTCATCCTGGGCGGAACGGTGGAAAGCATCCTCATCCGCCAGCGGCAGTTGCGCTGGCCTGTCCCCGGGGATTTGGAAGAAAAGTTAAGGGCCAAGAAAATCCTAAGCTTGGAGCGTAGGGGAAAATACCTTCTGTTTGCCGTGGAAGGCGGGGCGCTGCTCGCGCACCTAGGCATGTCCGGGAGCCTGCGCATCGCCCCGGCGGATTCCCCGGTCAAAAAGCACGACCATATCGATATCCTGTTCAGCGACGGCATTTGCCTGCGCTACCACGACCCGCGCCGCTTCGGCTGCCTGCTATGGGCAGAGGGCGACCCTAAGGCCCATCCCCTGCTGGCGGATCTGGGGCCGGAGCCTTTCGACCCAGGCTTCACCGGAGCCTATCTGCATGAGGCCGCACAGGGCAGGGTGACGCCGGTGAAAACCTTCGTCATGGACAGCAAGCTGGTCGTCGGCGTAGGCAATATCTACGCTAACGAAGCGCTGTTCCGCGCCCGTATCGATCCCCGCCGGGCGGCGGGGCGGATCGGTGCCGGACGTTACGCCCGTCTGGCCGAGATCATCCAGGAAGTTCTGCGGCGAGCCATCACCCAAGGCGGCACCACCCTGCGGGATTTCGTCAACGCCAGCGGCAAGCCCGGCTATTTCCAGCAAACCCTTGCCGTATATGGGCGGGAAGGACTACCCTGCCTGCTCTGCGGCGAACCCATCCGCAACATCCGCCTGGCCCAACGCTCTACTTTCTACTGCCCATGCTGCCAGAAGTAGAAGACCACCCTAAAGTTTGTCCCGCGAGGCCAGCTCGAAATATTTCCGAAAGAACCCGACGGCGGAATAGACCAGCACGGCATATAAGATCCACTCCTGGACGGATACGCTGCTGGGGTCGTCATCCAGAAAGACGATGCCGAAAGTCGATGCGAGGGCTAGGGCGAAATAGTTGTACATGGCGATTCCAGCGGTCAGATCTTAATTGGGAAATGTCACTGCGCCTTGATCCGTAGTGGCTGGCGGGGTGTTGGCGCTTGGTCCATATAGGCCGGTCAACTTGCGGCGGAATTCATTGGTCACAGCGGTGACATCCTGTTTTTTGGCAACCACACGCGGCGTCAACAACACCACCAATTCAGTGCGTTGCACTTCTTTGTCCGTGGCGCTGAAGAGCAGCCCCAGCCAAGGGATTTGGCCGAGATAGGGTATGCCGGTCACACCGTTCGTGCGCGAATCGTTGATCAAGCCTCCCAAGGCGAGCGTATCGCCGTCGGTCACCGCCACCTGGCTCTGGATCTTCCGCTGGGCAAATTGGGTTGCCGTTTGGCCGTTGACTGTGGTGCTTGAAGGTGTGCTGATTTCCTGGACGATATCCATTATCACCAAGCCACCGGCGTTGACCCTCGGCCTCACCTTCAAGGTGACACCGCTTTCCATGTACTGGACGCCTGGCGCTTGCACCGTGCCGCCCGTGCTCACAATGCCCCCGCCTATGGTGACAGGCACCTTGTTACCGACGTTGATATTGGCTTCCTGGTTATTCAACACCATCAAGGAAGGCGAGGAAATCACATTGACCTTGTTGTCGGCGGCCAGGGCGGTGACCAGCACTTTAATGTTATTGCCGGCCAAAGCATAGGCAAATCCACCTCCTGATGCTGCTGCGGCGGCAGCGGCAGCGTCGATCACTTGATTTGCGGTTGAGACTGATGTCATCGCCGTCGCCGACTCGCCATGCGAGAACAACCATTGCAGCCCATACTGCAAGCTCCCGGTCAATGTGATCTCGACAATCGTCGCATCAATCAACACCTGCAAGGGCATCACGTCCAACTGCTTGATGACAGCCTCGATATCACGGTACTCCTGGGGCTTGGCCATGACGACCAAGGCGTTGTTGGCGGGGTCGGCAACGATTTTCATGTTATTGCCCAAGTCGACCGCAGCCATACCACGGCTTCTGGCTTGGCCTGAAGCCCCGCCGCCGCTGCTTCCACCCGAACCCGACGAGGACGAGCCGCCGAAGCCGGACGAGGATGATCCCCCTCCTAGTCCCGATGCGGATGAGCCGCCCGATCCCGACGAAGTCGAGCCACCCAAACCCGACGAGGTCGAGCCACCCAGACCGGACGAGGACGCCCCCCCCAAACCCGACGAAGTCGAGCCGCCCAAACCGGACGACGACGAGCCGCCGAAACCGGAGGAAGCGCCGCCCGCTCCGCCACTCAAGCCGGAAGACGCCCCGCCGCCGCCGATGGACGCGCCGGTCATCCCCGGTGCCAGGGAAGCCCCCGGTGTCTGGGAGCGATTTTGGCCTTGGCCGAAAATATTGCCCAGGGTGTTGGCCAAATCCAGCGCGTCCACGTTCTGCACACGGTAGACATGCATATTGCCGGTCTTGGCGGTGTTATAGCGATCCAACCGCTCGATCCAGGATCGCACCTCGTCGAGATAGCGCGGTTGCGGCGTCACCACCAGGATGGCTTGCAAACGTTCGATGGGCAGGATGCGGAACATGCCGGTCAAAGGCCCCTTGCCGCTGACCGTCAGGAGCTTGTCCAACTCCTCCGCGACCGTCCCGGCCTCGACGTTTTTCAACGGAAACAGCCCCACCGACATGCCGCGCATGAAATCGACATCGAAGATGCGGATGGTTTCCAGCACACTCTCCAGCTCGTCCGGCGTCCCCGCCAACAACAGCAGGTTTCTGGATTCGTCGGCGCGGACGACCGACTTCGGCGGCATCAGTGGCTCGATGACTTTCTGCATTTCCGCGACGCCGACATAGCGCAGGGGAACCACCCGCAACTGGTAGCCCGGCGGCACGGAACCGCCAGCCAGACCCAGCCGCGTCGAAGGCGCATTGACCGTGGCATTGGCCTCCGGCTCGATGCGATAAAGCCCGCGCTCATGGATCAATACCGCGCCGTTGGTCTTGAGCAGCAATTCCAGGGTCGGAACCATCTCGTCTTCGGCAAGGGCGCGCGTGGTCTGCAAGCTGACTTTGCCGGTCACTTTCGGGCTGATGACATAGTTGGCCTTCAAAGTGTCACCCAGGATGACCTTAGCCACCTCGGCCAAATCGGCATCGTCAAAATTAAGCGTGTATTTCCCCTCCTTCGCATGGAAGGGCTGTTTGGCAGACTTTTCCGGCGTGGCTTCGGATGCCCCGAACAAAGCACCGGACGGCGGATAGACTTCGACCTTGTTCGTGCCGATATTTTCGCCCGGAACGTTGTCCGGGGCAGGCTCTTCCTTTGGCTTGCGGTCTTTCACGACCAACTCGGGAGGAATGGGCGGTTTCTTCCCCCCGAGCGGCGCCAAGTGTTCGCAGCCGGACAATAGGAAAAGTGCCACAGCAACGACTACCCCGATCCGCTTTGCGGCCAGGCCGGTCGATGCGGCGGGGAAAGCATTATTGTTCATTTGGGAATTCTTCGGGTGGGACTGGGGTTGCATTGAAGGGTTCATTAGGGATGGGTTGCCCGGAGTCAACCGGCAATGGGGGAATGGCTGGGTTTTCGGGTGTGCCTGGGGGTGTCGCCGGGTTGTTGGCGCCGAAAGGTGACGGCGGCTGGCCAGGGAATTGGCCTGGGAACTGGCGAGGAAACGCGGCGGTTTTGGGCGGAAGCGGGGGTTTTTTCAGCTTGGCCTTGACCAGCTTAAGCTCCTCGCGCACACCGTCCTGTTCCATGATGGCTTTGTCCGCTTCGATCCCCACCACTTTCCAGCCGCCGATGGCCTTCGGGTCGTCGCTGCGCAGGCGCATGTATTTGCCTGCGGCGTCAGTGAACAGACCCAAGGGCTTTTGGCCGGGGGCAAACACAACGCCCATGAGCTTGGCCGTCAGCGGGAGTTTGGGTACGTTGGCGGTTTCCGGCGCGCTGGCTGCGACCTCCGCCTCCGCCGGCTTGCGGTTCTCCATGAACAAGGGGCGTTCAACCGTCACCGCATAGTCCTCCAAACCGGGCAGTTGGTAATGCTTTTCTTCCCCGGCAGGAGCCTGCAGATGGACTTCCAGCTTGGTGGACAGCCGACTCTTCAGGTTGGCCCTAACGTGCCGGTAATGCAGCAATTGCGACAGCAGGATCGCAGCCAACACACCCGAACCCGCCAGCATCAACAGAGCCGTGCCGTATTCACGATATCGTTTGGACATGCTCAACCGCCCCGCATATAGCCGACAACATCGAAATCGACGCTGAGTTTATCAGCCATCTTGGCCGGTTTGCGGCCGGGAAACGGTGCCTGCATGGTGCGAATCGGCCTGATATTGAGGTTTTCCACGAACAGCAGGGGGTGGCCCGATTCAAACGCATACAGCACGTCACGCAGCATCTGGGTGCTGCCGGTCATGCGCAGCTTGACGGCGACGCGGGTGAATTGCTCCTCCTTGCGCTCGGGGATGACCTGGGTGCTGATCAATTCACCGCCCGCCCGGTTCACCGCTTCCTTGATCAGGGTTTGCAAGTCGGCAGAGGCCAAGGCCGCAGTGTCCCTGGAAATCAAACGGCCCTCAGCTTGGCCCTGTCGCTTGATTTCTTCCAGCCGCTTCAGCCAATAGTCTTTTTCCGCCGCGATCTTGCGCAATTTGAGCAGCTTGAACTCCGACTCTTCAATGCGTTCCGCGTAGCCGCCGATGATCGCCAATAGCGGGCCCACCAAGCCAAGATAGGCAACCAAGACCGCCGCAAACAGCAGCGCCAGCGCCGCGAGCCTGGATTTATTCAGCCGGTTTATCAGAAAACCTCCCATTGACCACCTCACTGGCGATCTGAAAACGTTCCTGCCCGTTGGAAACGTCCTTGGTGACGGGCGAGACGAAACTGGTGTTTTTGAAATAGGGCGAAGCCTCAATCAGCTCAATAAGACTGGAAGCTGCGGGAGACTGGCCCTGGACAATGACTTTGCGCTCCCGGTATTGCAAGCCGTTCAGCGAAGTCTGGTCGGGGATCACCTTGGTGAGTTCCTCCAACATATCAACCATCGCAGGCTCCTGGCGCTTTTTCTGCGACAGGAAGCCATTTTCATTGGCCAGCTTCTCGGCATCCTCGCGCAAGCCCTGGACTTCCTGGGCAACTTTTCCCGCCAACTTGACCTCCCGCTGCAACTCGGCCAGCATGCCGCGGTTCTTCAGGATGGGCAGGCCGACCACGGCGAGCGCCAGCAGAAACAACAACACGGACGAGGCAATAGTGAGGATTTTCGGCAAGCGACCGGTCGGTCTGCGGAAGCGATCCGGCAAAAGGTAATCGCCAAGCCCGCCCGGACCGCCGTCCACATCGACCCGATCCGGTCGCCAATCGAGCGCGGCCAATTCATCGAGGATCAGATCCAGCTTTGGACGCGGAACCAAGGCCAACTCGACACGTATCTGCCGGGTCTGCGCCAAGCGCTCCAGCACCCGGACGTCGAAGTAGACTTGGGTCGCCTTGAACGGCGTCAACCGATCCATTTCGAAAGCGACGACCTGCCGCAGGTTTTCCTCGGCGACGGCCGGCAGCTTGAAGACCTTAACCAGAGATTGCCCGGAACCCAGGCACAACAGCAGTTCGGCATCGTCCAATTCGTGATTGGCCGCGAACAGTTGCCCGCGCAGCTCCGGCCCGGCTTCCTCCAGCGTCCACCGCCCAAGTTCCCGGATTCCCGCTTCGCCGACATGGGCAGCGCTTAACCCCCCTTCGCCGCGCCTCAATATCAGCCTTGTGCGCCCCCCCCCCAGCAACTTGCGCAAGCGCGAAGGGACAAAAAAAGCCAATTCTCCGCCCCACCAGCGAAAGAATTTGTCCATGTTCAGGTCGATCCGGGCGTCCAGCTTGAACATGGGCAGGTTCACCGAACGGCGGGGGAGGCTGCGTCAACATCGGCACTCGCTCCAAAAATCTGTTGTTTCCAATCCATGAAGGCGAACGGAGTGCCGTTGTTGCGCGAGAATTGACGTTTGAAAACCACTTTAAGCCCAGCGCCCGAGCCTTCCTCGGTCTGCGACCGTGCAACTACGGTATAGGCGGTATCGCCGCCGGCAACGATGGGGATCAAACCTGGCGGCACGTTCAAGGGCGGCGGCGGCACATTGGGCGGGGTAGCCTGGCGTAGATCCAAGTAGTCCGCGACGGTTTTTCCATCCAGCCCGAACAACAGGCGCAAGGCATCGCCGGACGCCTTTTGCGGATTGATCCCGTCCTGCCCGGTATAAATGGTCAGCAGGGGTGCCAACCGCTTGTAAAGCCCAGGCGTAATGCCCAATACCATCTGCAATTCCTCCAGTGCCTGAAAATTCTTGTTTTGTGGAACGTAAGCCTTGCCCTCGGCCAGATACTCCTTGGCCTCGGCACCATTCGGGCGCGTGAGGTCGTCGCTGTCGCGCCAATCCATGATCTTGTCGGCCAGGGACGCCGCCATTTCGTCATTGCCCACTGCCTTGCCCAACAAAAAGCGCAAGGTTTTTTCCGAAGCCGCATTGAGGTCGATCTTGCCGCCCTCGTCGAAAATCTCCAGGCCCACCCGGCCGCCAGGCAAGTCGACGGTATAACGCCTGCCGTCACCGCGCCAACGCTGAAGCGGGTCAGGCAGGCTCAACATCAACATGGCATAGTGTACGCCAGCGTCGGCCAAGGCCAAACCACGGGCGCGATCCTGGGCATTGGCCACCAAGCCGGTGTTGCGTTGCGTGGACAAGGAGAAACTCGCAGCCATGATGGTGAGCAACGACACCATCCACAGCACCACGACCAAGGCCACCCCGCCTTGCCTGAGCGGCAACGGCCTATGGCGCGGTGTCATTGGCCCGTCTCCGCGCGGGGGGCGATGAAGATAGGGGGCCAGGCGGCTCGCCACGCAAGGTGATGTCAACCCGGATCAGCGAGGGCAGAAAGTTTTCTTTCCACGCCGTCAACCACAGCGACTCGCCCTCGGCGGCGGTCTTCTTGTAATACGAGAAACGCAAGCTCTCCACATTCTCCAACACCAACAGATCCTCAATAGGCGCGTCGCCCCCGCCTTTCCCGCCGGTGGAAAAAGGACGTATCGCCAACTTGAGGTCGCTACGTTTACCCTCCTCCACCCAAGCCAGCCGGAACTTGTAGAGCCCGCCCCGCACCAGGGGCGGCAAGGTACCGGCGTATTCCAGCACCTCCGGCCCGCCGCTGAACATCAGCTTGGGTGTCATCCCAATCTGCCGGGGGTCGGTGGCGCTTTCGAACAGCGGCTTGACGTCGCTCAGATGGGAGCGGAAGAAATTATCCACCACCAATAGCCGGGAGGCCCGCTCGGCCAGCCGCTCGCCTTGCTCCCAACTGTCCGCGCCGATGCGCATCCCGGCCAGCAGCAAAGCCATCATCACCGCCAACAGCACCGTGGCGATCATCACCTCCAACAAGGTAAAGCCAACTTGGCGAATCGGGAGGCACCCAGCTTGCCGTCTCATCGCGGCGCCAAGCCCTGTTGGCCGAATCCGGGCGGGCAGGCACCTGGGCGGTTGACATTGCCGACCAACCGCAAGCTACCCAGGTCAAATGAGCGCAGATCGTCGGCTTCGCCCCATTCCACAGTCACCGCGACCCAGTAGGGTTTGAACAACTGCTGCTCGGGCAAGGGTGCCGTCCCAGGGAGAATGAAGGGAGTAATCCGCATCACCCAATCGAACTGGCCGTCGATACTGCCCCTGGTCTCGCCGGGCTGCAAGGGTGTTTCCACGCCTGCGCCGGCCAGCAGCGACTCGGCCAGCACCACGGCACGGGAATGCTCCTCCCCCTGACCGGCCAACCGGCCGTCGCCGCTGAAAATGCGCAGCAACACGCCCAGGGAAAGCGCCAGGATTGCAAAGGCGACCAGCACCTCCAGCAAGGAGAAACCGCCTTGCCCGCACGGTTTAAGCCCTCTCCCCGTGCGAGAGGTTTGGGTGAGGGGCTTTAACAGGCTAAGGTTTGCCATTATTGGCTTCCTCGCGGATCACGATGTTACCGGTCAGCCAGTTAACATCCACCAAGCGGGTTCTACCGCCGCCCTCCAGCGTCACCCGCCCGCCGCTCGCCGAGCCGTCGGGATAAAAAACGATGCTGCCCTGGCCCTCGTCCATCAGGAAATCGGCGGTGAACAGGCTCAGTTTGACCGACTCCGGCAGGGCATAAGGCTTGGCCCGCCCGGCGACCCGGTAGAAATGCCGGTTCACGTTCAACACGAATACCGCCTCGCTACCCCGCTTGAGCGCCTGCCCCCGGGCATGGCGCAAAGCGGAAGCCACATCCTGCGTCGCCGCCCGCAACTGCATATTGGCGATGGCTGGCTGCATGTTTGGCACTGCCACTGCCGCCAGCACGGCGGCGATGACCAGCACCAGGATCATTTCCAGCAGGGTGAAGCCTTGCGAGTGGCGAATCACTATTCTTCCATCAGCGAACGATGGACGGCCTCCACGAACACTTGAAAGCTTCGCGATGCGTTATTTTCCTTGCGAAGATAGGGACCGATGCGACGAGCGCCGTCGCGTTTCTGGTAATGCGGGATATGCTTGCGAAGTTCCATTACCGGATTAGATAAACGATCCGGATTATCGCGATATATGGTTTTTTGTTGCAGCCTCGATAACTTAGGATTATCAAACGCCTTGGCTACGGAAGCCCAATCCCCAACAAACCAAGCCTCCAACTCGCGGCAGGCGATGCGCACCATTGCTTCGCTTTCGCGTCCGGCTTCGCGGCAACGCGCCAACAAGCCTGCCTTAATGACCGCACAGTCTCCGCTATCCTGATCGCGCAACACTATAAAGCGCGTATTGGGTTGCCGCCACGCTCGCAATGTTCGCGTCATTCTTAGCTCCAAGTCCTGCTTTCCCTCGAACACTAAATATTTGACGCTGATTCCATCGGGAATGATATAAGGCAAAAGACCTTCCAGCGCATCTTGGGCGGAAGGCTCTTCCAGAAGAAACACCAGGGATCTCATCTAAGGATTGGCTCCCGGCAATAAACCCTGCTTCCACAAATAGCCCATCTGGTCTCCTTCGGCCATCAAAGCCGCGACTTGTTCATCCTCTCGAGCGCGCCTGACCTGTGTATATCCCTCTTCCTTCACCAACCAAAACACTTCCCCCAACTCGACAGCATTTAGAAAATCCGGCGAATGGCTGGATACGAATACCTGTCCACCCCGCATGGCATAGGCGCGAAACTCCTCAGCCAAATCCCACAGCAAAGAGGGATAAAGCTGATTTTCCGGCTCCTCCACACACAAGAGTGGATGTGGTGCCGGATCGTACAGCAGCACCAGGTAAGCCAGCATTTTAATAGTGCCATCAGAAACATACCGCGCAAGAAAAGGGTCTTCAAACGCCCCGTCCTGGAACTTCAGCAGCACCCGCCCCTCTTCCGTGGTTTTTGCGTCCACGCCCGTGATGCCAGGGATACGGGCCTTTAAGCGATCTAGAATCTTCCTGAAGATTTCTTGATGATTTTTATAGAGATATTCCACCACCAATGAGAGGTTTTCTCCTTCTCGGGAAAGATGCTCGGCATACCCTGCTTCCTGTTCAGGACGTGCGCGGCTGATGTGAAAATCCGACAAATGCCAGTTTTCGATTAGATTACCTAATGCCACTACTGCGGGGAAACGTTGGAATTGAGCCAAGCCTTTGATGGCGAGAATATCTGGACTTTTGAGTGTCTGATGTTCTCGTTTCAGATCTTTTTCATCGGTCACGGAATCCAGTTCGTTAGTAACGGCTTCCCCTTCGCCTCGGCTGAAATTAAGAAAGTGCCAAGGCTGGCCTTTGCTGCCACGACGATACTTCAAAATTTCACGCAAAATGAAAGGACGCCCATTTTCCTCATCAATTTGCAGTTCATACGTGATGAGGCTGCTCTTCCCTGACAACAACGAAGCCCGAATCTTCAACTCGATTTCGATAGGCCCACTTGAGTTCCGGCTGCGCACTTCCTGCAAACCACGACTTCCACCTAACCGCCCCAAAGCCGCCGTCAAATTGGTCGTCATGGCATCGCGCAAAAAACCGAAAACCGAGAACAGTGTGCTTTTGCCGGTGCCATTGGCACCCACCAATACACAAAAATGAGGAATGTCACGCAGGGTGACACTCTTGAATGCACGGAAATTTCTCAGCCTAATCGATTCGATTTGCATGACTTTAATCCTAATGGAATGGCTGAAATTAAGCGGAAAGCCTCACCACTGGTGTGCCATCCCGACCTACTCCCAACTCTTCACATCCGCATCCTCGCCATCACCGCCCTCGGCGTTGTCGGCACCCAAGGTATACACATCAAACTTGCCATGCTGGCCGGGGAATATGTAGTGGTAGGGATTGTTCCAGGGATCCAAGGGCATTTTCTTTTTGCGCAGATAAGGCCCGTTCCAAATTTTCGCCGTGCCTGGCGCTTCGACCAGGGCATTCAACCCTTCGTCGGTGGAGGGATAGCGGCCCACATCCAGACGGTACATGTCCAAGGCCGAGGACAGCTCCTCGATTTGCAGGCGCGCCGCCTTGGATTTTGACTCGCCCAGATGCTTGATAAGCTGCGGCCCCACCAATCCGGCCAACAGGCCCAAAATGGCAAGCACCACCAACAGTTCGATCAGGGTAAAACCACGAGAGTAAGCTGTGTTATTTCGCATAAACTTTTTTTCGTTGAAGGATGTAAGGCGGCCCTTTCGGCTTCGCTCAGGACAGGCATCAGGCCGCTTTTCGCTCTCAAAATAAAGGTGGCCTGAAAGCCACCACAGTTAAAACGCCAAATCGTTGACGCTCAGGATGGCCATCAGAATGGAAATGATGATACCAGCAATCATGATGCCAAGCCCCACGATCAACACCGGCTCCAACAAGGCCAACATCCGTTGGATGGCGGTCTTGACCTCCTTGTCGTAAGTCGTGGCGACCCGATCCAGCATCTGGTCCAAATGGCCCGATTCCTCGCCCAGCTTGATCATCTGGATCGCCAGGGTCGGAAACAGACCCGATTCTATCAAGGGCGCGGACAATCCGCCGCCTTGTTTCAGGCTTTCCACCGCCAGATCGACCTTCTCCGCCACCACCAGATTGTTCAAGGTGTCCTTGACGATGGTCAGCGCGGTCAGCAGGGTGACGCCATTGCCCAGCAAAGTCGCCAGGGTGCGACTGAAATTGGCGACGGTGATTTTCTTGATCAAATCGCCCACCAGCGGCAGCGCCAGCAGCCGACGGTCCCAGACATAACGCCGGTCGCGGTCGGCCATTTGATAACGGAAATAACTGCCGAAGGCAATAAACAACAAGGGCAAAGCCCACCAGTAATCCTTCAGCGCCTGGGCCACGCCTACGACGATCTGGGTAGGCAGGGGCAATTCCTTGCCCGCGCTTTCAAACATCTCGGTAAACTGGGGAACGACGAAGGTCAGCAGCAGCAACAGCGATGCCGCCGCCATCGTCACCAAGATCGCCGGGTAGATCATCGCCGTGGTGACGGTTTCGCGCAACTCCCGCGAGCGGTCCAGATAATCGGACAGCCGTTCCAGCACCTGCTCCAACGCCCCGCCCGCCTCGCCGGCCCGGATCAGGTTCAGGTAAAAGCGCGAAAACACCCCGGTTTGCCGCTCCAAGGCGTCGGACAACTGCGCCCCGCCTTTCACCGCCTCCAACACCTTGCCGATCATGGCATTGAGATTGGGCTGAGTCTCGGTCAGTTCCAGCAACACGTTCAAGGCCCGATCCAGCGGCAGGCCTGCTTGGAGCAAGGTGAGCAGTTCGTGGGTGAACAACGCGACATCCTTGCGCGAAACGCCAGATTTCCTCGCCCCTAAGCGCAACCAAGCGAACGGCTTGGACGAAGCCAGGGCGATTTTGATCGGCAGCAAGCCTTCGTCTTGCAAGGCCACAAGCAACGACGCCTCGTCGCTGGCCTCGCGCTCGGCTTCCTGGGTCTCGCCTTCGCGGTTGAAGGCTTTGTAGAAATAGAGGGGCATGGAGACTTTTTCGCCAGTGGGAATGTGGTCTTTGATTCCGTTTTCGTCAAGACGGCAACGGATATATATGTTTCGCCAATCGTTCCAGCAAACGCTGATGGCGTTCGTGAGAAATACGGCCAATTCTGCCAATAACGTCGGACACAGGAAACACAGCCAAAAAACCCAGGCGGATCAAAGAAGCCGATTTAGTCCCGCTGGATGAAAAGTCCGCATGAGAAAGATCAATAATTTCGTCAAACCCAGTGTCCTGTTGATGCAGTTGGGTGCTGACACCGCAAAGCAACATATCGCCAAACGGCGGCATCAGGCGCAAGGCAATAGCCGGGCGGCTTTTCAATTGCCCGTTTGCTTGTGGCAGTGCCACCAAGACGACATCACCTTCCTTCAATCGCGCAAATCCTCTATAGTATATTCCGGTTCGTCATCGCCATAAGCATTAGCCAAACCTGCGCTGGAAAACTGCGACCATGCCATCCGTTCTTGTTCGATAGATTGGAAAGGCACTATAGTAACCATTAGTGGCGTGTTGGGAGGCAACACAAAGTCCTCATCAAGCACGATGTGTTTGCCATCATAGTGAGCGCGAAGGGCCATTGTGGGCATGGTATTTCCTCGATATTAGGCGGTTTAATTGGCTACTTTAGGCAGTCTGCTTCGTAGGTTTGCTGGGTTGGTGAGCGGGGGAGCCATGGAGCATCCCTTCGACGCTGATATCCTCGTCGATATCCGGCCAATGTATTCCTTGTCCGTCACCCAGGATTGCAAAATTCTGCCGCTGTCGCGGGGTGGCCACCGATAGACGCCAAGACCATACCAATGGAACGGCGATAGTCCGCCCATCCATAAGATAGGCAATGATTTCGTCATCGGTTACTTTAATATCTAACAAACGGGGTTCGGGGATATTAACCACAGTGTTCATGCCACGCCTGGCGTTGGTGCATAAATAATTTGGAGCTTGCATGATCCCTTACCCAATAGGCTCAGGACAAAGCTTGCCCTACCCGGACCGACACCGGCATGCCGAGGTAGGCCATGGCATTGAGCGCGGCGACGCGCACATGGACCTCTGTCACTTGGCTCTCAAAAATGCGGGAGGCCAATCCGGGGCCGAACAACTGCTTCAGGCGGTACATGCCATTTTCGGCGATGCTATTGACCGCTTGCTTCCAACCGGCCAAGCCCTTCTCCGCGATGGCCTCCAAGGCCTGGGTGCGGGGATGGCCCGCCTCCCAAGGAACGGCATTTTCTCTCGGCGGGATTGCCGCCTTCGCGTCCCGCTCCATCGCCGCGTCGTACACGTCGCGGGTGTCACAGGCACCGTCGGCGTCGACCCGGCCGATCTCCCCCTCGGCCTGTCCGAGCAAACCCGCGAAGACCCCGGCATCCGTCCGCTCCACGGTGGCGACCTCCACGGCGACCACGTCCTTCACGTCCGCATCAAGGCCCAGATGGACCTTGCGCCAAGTCCGCCGCTTGCCAACCCCGTGCTGGCGCACTTTCCACTCGCCCTCGCCGAAAATCTTCAAGCCGGTGGAATCGGCCACCAGATGGACCGGGCCGGTGCGTGGACGGCGCGGGATCTCGGCCCGCAAGCCCCGGGCGCGGCGCGACATCTGGGCATGGTCGGGGACGGGCGGGTCCCGACCCGTCAACCCGGCCAGCGAGCGGGCCAGCCCTTCCGCCGCCCGGTAGGGCAGGTGGAACACCGCCTTCAGGGTCGGCAGCGTCTGCATGGCCGCATCCGAGTAAGTGAAAGGCGCCCCGCGTTTGCCGTTGTGGGCAGCCCGCCAATGTCCGCGCAGGAACTCGTCGTCGAACCACACCGTCAGGCTGCCCCGCCGCACCGACGCACGGTCATACTCCGGCCAATTCGTGACCCGATACTGCGCCTTTTTGACCGGTTCCGCTTTTGCGATAAGGGTGGCTTTCGACATCAATGTATATCAGTGGTTTACTGAACTCCATGATAGCTGAACATGGCATTTATGCACCAACGCCGCACTCAATAGAAAATGGACATCTGAGCGCCCAATGGTTTGTAGTCCCACAGTGATCCAATACGCTTCCTCCGCGATAAGGTCAGCATCATCCGATGCAATTAGCCAGTAATGACCATCCTTGGGAAGTTCATCCACCATTTTTCTCGTCAACTGGATATTATCGCCACGTCGATGCACCACTTGCCACGGCTTGCCAGATTGTAGTACCTTTTCAATTATTTGAAGTAGAGCGGTGGACTTGCCTTCTCCTCCCGCGCCCAATATCATGTTAATGAAAGGGTGACCACCTTGCAAAGCTGAATCTAGCCGTTCCGCTATTTCTTTAACCACCCCGCGACGTGGAATGGTAGGACACAAAGCCAGTCCCCAGCTTGGTATACGTCCATCAAAGTAACTCAAAATCAACTTTTCGTCTGGGTTTTTATCGATCTTTTCCAAATACTCAAAATGGATGACCTCCCATCCTTCAGGAGGTACAAAGTGTTTTTCAGGTTTGCCTCCTTTTTTGGCTATATCTTGTGTTCGTAACAAGCCGCTTAGGCTTCCTGGGAGAGGCAAGCTCCAGCGGGTAGTACCCTCAATTTGATAGTTTGGGGGAAAAGCGTGACCATCTGGACTCCAGCCTTGATGCTCTTTGCTCCAGGAATACGGTTCCAGTTCAAGCCGCTGCTCCGATAAATTCACTTCGGCCCACAGCAGTCCATTGACCCAAATTTCGCCTTCCCTTGCTTGGAAAGCCGCACCGCTTTGCACATTCAAGAGAAAATTTCCAGAACCCTCTTCAAGGTGGGATCGGTTTTTATGGAGATGCCCATGCAAATAAATAACTTGATTTTTGCCGAATAGAGATCGGATAGCCTGTGCATCATCTGGTTTAAACCAGTCAAGAGGATGATGGCCTAAGACGATTTTTAATTGCGCATCTGCAATTTTTTCCAAACCTATTTCAACGATTGCTTTGCCCGGCGTAAGATGCTTTTCATCCTGATTATCTTCGGCAAACCAAGCGGTGTTGAGGCCCAGAACCCCAATTTGTATGCTTTTAACCGTAGAGGAATAAACGAAACAGCCTTCTGACGAGTCTAGCCAGCTATCTTTTCCATTTACCTTTGAGAAGTATTGTTCTCCATAGGCTGAAAAGCGAGGTAAAATCTCCTTCCGCTCATTTAGGCCAATGCTGGTGGGGTCGAAAAACTCAAGTGACTTTTGCTGAATTGCCTCCCTTGACACAAATTTCTGCTGGGAACGATCTACATCGTGGTTGCCTGGCACTACAAAAATCTTGCAGTTATCGCCAGCTTTCTTTTCAAGCGGCATCAAGAACTCCAAGGCAAATTCATCATATTGAGCTTTTGTACCAGCATTAGTAATATCGCCAGTGATAAATACAAAATTCGGGGGTTCCTTTTGCCCAACATGCTTTAGGATATATTTGAATAACTGTCGCTCACCATATTTGTCCTTGCCGACATGAAAATCAGATAGGTGAAGCCAACGTATATTGCCCATAGATACCTTCTCCCGCCAAATATTCAATTATCCGAAGTCACCCGCATGACTTCCTCGATGGTGGTCAGCCCCTCCACGGCCTTGCGCATCCCGTCCTCATACATAGTGTGCATGCCTTCCTTCAAGGCCAGTTCCTCGATCTGACGGGCCTGGGCGTGGGTCATGACCAGACGGCGCAGGTCGTCGGTCATCACCAGGAACTCCACAATCGCCAGCCGCCCTTTGTAGCCCAGTCCGTCGCAGCGTTCGCAGCCCACCGGGCGGGACAGCAGCACCTCACCGTCGGGCTGGAAGCGGTCGAGCTTCAATTCGTACACCATCTCCTGCAAGGCCGGGTAGGTTTCGCGGCAGTGCGGGCAAAGCCTGCGCACTAAACGCTGGCCGAGGATGCCGTTGACGGTGGAGGTGATGAGGTAATCTTCCAAGCCCATGTCCAGTAGTCGCGTCACGCCGCCGGCGGCGTCGTTGGTGTGCAGCGTGGACAACACCAAGTGGCCGGTGAGGGCAGATTGCACGGCGATGCGGGCGGTCTCCAAGTCGCGCATTTCGCCGATCATGATGACGTCCGGGTCTTGGCGGACGATGGAGCGCAGCGCGGAGGCGAAGGTCAGGCCGATCTGCGCCTTGGTTTGGATCTGGTTGACGCCTTCGAGCTGGTATTCCACCGGATCTTCCACCGTGATGATTTTGCGCTCGGGCGTGTTGATCTTATGCAGGGCAGTGTACAGGGTGGTGGACTTGCCGCTCCCGGTGGGGCCGGTGATGAGGATGATGCCGTGGGGCAGGGCCAGCACCTCCAAAAACCGCTCCAGGCCCGCGCCTTCAAATCCCAGGGAGGCGAAGTCAAACTTGATGCTCTCCTTGTGCAGCAGGCGGATGACGACGCTCTCGCCGAACATGGTGGGCACGGTGGAGACGCGCAGGTCCAATTCCTTGCCCTGCACTTGGAGCTTGATGCGCCCGTCCTGGGGCAGGCGGCGCTCGGCGATGTTCAGCTTGGCCATGATCTTGATGCGCGAGATCACGGCGGCGGTGGAGCGTACCGGCGGAGCCTCGACCTCCTTGAGCACGCCGTCCACACGGAAGCGCACCTTGAGCCGCTCCTCGAACGGTTCGACATGGATGTCCGAGGCGCGCGACTCCACCGCCCGCTGCATGATGAGGTTGACCATGCGGATCACCGGCGCTTCCGAAGCCAAGTCTTTGAGATGCTCCACGTCGGCCTCGTCGATCTCCTCGTTGCTGCCGAAATTGTCCTCTAACTGGCCCATCAGGGTTTTGCCCGCGCCCAGTTGCTGGTCGATGGCCCGCTCGATCTCTGAGGGCAGGCCCACCCTGGGCAACACCGGTTTCTCGCAAGCTAGGGCGAGGGCGTCCAGCAGGCTACGCTCCAACGGATCGGCGACCGCCACCTCGAACGCTTCGTCCAAGGCGGCCAGGCCGACGATGCGGTTTTCCTTGAGGAAGCGCGTGGCCACCGTGTCCGGCAAGGGCGAGGCTTCCGGGTAATCCGCCGCCGCCACCAAGGGCAGGCCGCTGACTTCGGCCAATGCCTCCGCCACATCGCGCTCGGAGACGATGCCCAGCTTCATCAACAGGGCGGGCAAAGGCTGGCCGTCGGCTTGCGCGGCCAAGCGACGGGCGCGGTTGAGATCGGCCTCGCGCGCCTTGCCCTTGCGCGCCAGGCAATCGGCGAACAGGCCATAACTGTCGGCATAGAGGGTTTCACCCGCGCCGCCCAAGACTGGGGCAATAATGGGGGATGGAGTCGCCAAGGATGGTTCCCAAGAAGGTCAAGGCAAGCGCCCCTGCGGGAGCGGGACGGAACATAAAGTCTGACAAGGCCTTCCATATAACCCGCAAACCGTCTCCAGGTCAACCTTTGCTCCCGAATATGTTGGCAACACCACGGAGCAGGGCTAAAGGTGTGGAAAAAATCAATCCATCGCCGGAGACATCCTTTTTTTCACGCGCTTGCGCTACCATTGCCCGCCTGTCCAACCACCCTCAGCAGGAACCCCATGCTTGCCTATCCCAACATCGACCCTATCGCCTTCAGCCTTGGCCCTTTGCATGTCCATTGGTATGGATTGATGTACGTGGTCGGCATCGGCTGCGCCTGGTGGCTGGCCCGCCGACGTGCGGAAAAGGGCTTGGACGGCCTGACCGCGCCGGAAGTGGAAGACTTGATTTTTTACTGCGCACTCGGCGTGATCTTGGGCGGGCGTCTGGGCTACACCTTGTTCTACAACTTGCCGGCCTTCATCGAGCAGCCCTCGATCATCTTCCGCATCTGGGAAGGCGGCATGTCGTTCCACGGCGGCTTGCTGGGCGTGTTCACCGCGATGTTTTGGTTCGGACACAAGCTGAAGTGTGGCTTTTTTGCCCTGTCCGATTTCATCGGGCCGTTGGTGCCCATCGGCCTGGGGGCTGGGCGCATCGGCAATTTCATCAACGGCGAGCTATGGGGCAAGCCCACCGACCTGCCTTGGGCGATGGTGTTCCCCGGCGCGGGCGACGAACCCCGCCATCCCTCGATGCTGTACGAGGCGCTGCTGGAAGGGCCGGTCTTGTTCATCATCCTGAATTGGTTCGTCCGCAAGCCGCGCCCGCGCATGGCGGCCTCGGGGATGTTCATGCTGTTTTACGGGTTGTTCCGCTTCCTGGTGGAGTTCGTGCGCCTGCCCGACGCGCAGATCGGCTATCTGGCGTTTGGCTGGGTGACGATGGGCCAGATCCTGACCCTGCCGATGATGTTGCTGGGCGTGTGGTGGATAATTTTGGCCTACCGGCGCGAAGAGCAGCCCTCACCCTAACCCTCTCCCAGAGTGGAGAGGGAACTTTGAATGCATTTTTAGCCAGTTCCCATGCAACAATATCATGAGCTGATCCGCCGCATCCTCGCCGAGGGTGCGGAGCAAGCCGACCGCACCGGGGTGGGGACCTTGGCGGTCTTTGGCCACCAGATGAGCTTTGACCTTGCCGATGGCTTCCCGCTCGTCACCACCAAGAAGCTCCACCTACGCTCCATCATCCACGAGTTGCTGTGGTTTTTGCGCGGCGACACCAACATCGCCTATCTGAAGGCAAACGGCGTGGGCATCTGGGACGAGTGGGCCGACGAAAACGGCGAGCTTGGCCCAGTCTATGGCAAACAATGGCGCGACTGGGAGACTGCCGACGGCCGTCATATCGACCAAATCGCCGCCTTGATTCAGGAAATCCGCGCCAACCCTGCTTCTCGCCGCCAGATCGTCAGCGCCTGGAACCCCGGCGACCTGCCCGCCATGGCCCTGGCCCCTTGCCATTGCCTGTTCCAGACGGCGGTCAGCAAGGGCCGACTGCATTTGCAACTTTACCAGCGCTCTTGCGATGTGTTTCTAGGTTTGCCGTTCAACCTGGCCAGCTACGCCTTGCTGTTGATGATGCTGGCCCAGCAATGCGACTTGGAGCCGGGCGAGTTTGTCTGGACTGGCGGCGACACACACATCTACAAGAACCATCTCGACCAGGTGCGCTTACAGATTGCCCGTGAACCCTACCCGCCGCCCCGGATGCGCATCCAGCGCCGGCCCGATGGCATAGACCAATATCGCTACGAAGATTTCGAGATCACCGCTTACCAAGCCCACCCCCACATCAAAGGTGAAATTGCGGTCTGAACGCACTGGCATAAGGATATGAGCCGCTAAATTTTGTCAACCGCCCCCCCACGCCCTATAATGCCCAATTCTCTTTTTGCATAGAGAGCAGGCAGTCCACCCCGTTTTTTCAGGAAGGTTTATCCACGTGAGCAAAAACTTCATCTTCACCTCCGAGTCCGTTTCCGAAGGCCACCCGGACAAAGTCGCCGACCAGATTTCCGACGCGATCCTTGATGCGATTCTGGATCAAGACAAGCACTCCCGCGTTGCCGCCGAGACGCTGACCAACACCGGCCTAGTCGTCCTCGCCGGCGAGATCACCACGTCGGCGAATGTCGATTACATCAAAGTGACGCGGGACACCCTCCAGCGCATCGGCTACGACAACACCGACTACGGCATCGACTACAAAGGCTGCGCCGTGCTAGTGGCCTACGACAAGCAATCCCCGGACATCGCCCAAGGCGTGAACAAAGCCTACGACGATGACCTTGACCAGGGCGCGGGCGACCAAGGCCTGATGTTCGGCTATGCCGTCAACGAAACCCCGGTGCTGATGCCGCTGCCGATCTACCTCTCGCACCGCTTGGTCGAGCGCCAGTCGCAACTGCGCCGCTCCGGCGAACTGCCTTGGTTGCGCCCCGATGCCAAAAGCCAAGTCACCGTGCGCTATGTGGACGGCAAGCCGGACTCTATCGACACCGTCGTGCTATCCACCCAGCATGCGCCGGACATCGACCTGCCGCAAATCCGCGAGGCAGTCATCGAACTGATCGTCAAGCCTATCTTGCCGCCGGAACTCATCAAGGGCGACATTAATTATCTGGTCAACCCCACCGGGCGTTTCGTCGTCGGTGGCCCGCAGGGCGACTGTGGTCTGACCGGGCGCAAGATCATCGTGGACACTTACGGCGGATCCGCCCCGCACGGCGGCGGCGCATTCTCCGGCAAAGACCCGTCCAAGGTCGACCGCTCCGCCGCCTACGCCGGCCGCTATGTGGCGAAAAACATCGTCGCCGCCGGCTTGGCCTCGCGTGTGCAGATCCAAATCTCCTATGCCATCGGCGTCTCCAAGCCCACCAGCGTCATGGTAGAAACGTTTGGCACCGGCAAGATCGCCGACGAGCAGATCACCGAACTGGTCTTGCGCCATTTTGACCTGCGCCCGAAAGGCATCGTCAACCAACTCGACCTGCTGCGCCCGATCTACCAGAAGACCGCCTCCTACGGCCACTTTGGCCGCGAAGAGCCGGAATTCACCTGGGAGAAGACCGACAAGGCCGAGGTTCTGCGGGCTGACGCAGGGCTTTGATCCTTAAATAGGGCGGATGGCTTTGCCGTCAGCCTTTCCCACCGTTCTGAAAAGGGATAACATCACTCCAAGCGATGTTATCCCTGCCACAAAACCTGAGCGAGTCTCCAGTGAACGCCAATCTGCACAACCAAGACTTCTAATGCCTGGACACGCGACTAAGCGCAGCTTTTACGCGCTGGCTGGTTTGATTCCGCAGATATAGTCCACTCGATTGAAGAGGTTGAGGAAATCGGTGGCAATATCCACCGGCAACTGGAAAGCCACCTCGAAGTGCCGCTGATGCACTTGCTCAAATGGAAGGTGGTGGGTTTAATTGATTTATTGAGATTGAAAGCAGTATCTATTTATAAACAACCCTATCACCGTGTCGTGAAGTGCTTCCAATTTTGAAAAGCAGATCGTTTTGCGCGTCAATCGCTTGATCCGGGTTCGCAACAGAAGGTTTTTGTTTTCTATTTTTTGAGCATGCTGCTTGCCAATGACGTGCTTGTCTTTAGGGATGAGTGCGGAATAGCTGCCCCAATCGTCTGTGTAATAGGTCCGGATATTGAATGCCTTCAAATTTGAGATCAATTGCTCGCACACCGCATCTTGGCGCCGCCCGAAAACGAACGACAGGACACAGCCTGTCACGGCATCGATGGCATACCGGAGCCAGCGTTGGTTCTTTTTGTCGCCGACGTAGCTCCATGGCTCGTCTGCCTGAACATCCATTGGAGAATCAAGGGGATGCCTGATTTCGACGGCGATCTCACGCGTACCGATGTAAGGGTTCACGGCGACCACTTCAGCGGAGCTTTTTTTTAGCGTGGAAATGACGGTGTTTTTGCCGATACCCAGAATGCGCGAAGTATCCCGGATGCCGCCGCCGTTCATGGCAATGTCCACAATCTGGTCTTTGACGCCAGGCTCGTAGGCCCGGTACACGCAGTCGGTCTTGAATATTCGCCCGCACTCCTTGCAGCGAAACCGGGAACGACCGCTTTGGGTGCCGTAACGGACAACCTCGGAACTGTTGCAATACTTGCACAAAACAATTTGATACGCCATTGGAATGGTTGCCTAAGAAGCTTGAAAATTTTATGCTCTACCATACTTAATAAATCAATTAAACCCACCTCCAAATGGAAATACCAGCCCAACCTGACCGGCAAAAGCGGGTTTTTGACCATCGCCGAACAGCGCCGCCGCATTGCCAAGCTATTGCGGAAGAATCTCAGCCTGAAGGCTGAACTCGAAGAAGCCTTCAAGGATGCCTACGAAGACGCCCGCCACAGCGCCATGCTGGAAACCGGGCTTGATCTAGCAACCTTCCCGGAAGAATCGCCTTTTACTTTGGCGCAAACTTTAGATGGGGATTTTTTGCCTGAGCCGAAGTCGAAGGATTGAAAGTGTGGCGCTCCGCCTGCCAAACGCCGAAAAACCCTTTGTCGATCTGGCAAAATTGCGTGAATATTGCTTGAACCCTTTGCATCCAGTTAACGACTTGTTTTGTATTGTGAGGAATCTGCCATGAAACTATTGGACACAGTGGCTTTGTGCCGCGACCTGCCCGAGCATGGGTTGCCTGGCGGCTTGGTGGGCGTTATCGTCGTAGAATGGCGGCAGGGTCTATATGAAGTGGAATTCTCCGATTTGGAAGGACGGGCCTATGCCACTGCCGCCATCGCCGCCGATGATTTGCTGCCGCTGCATCATTCTTTGGCTGAGGCGGCTTGAGTTGTCGCCTGACAGATCAAGTAAACCTACGCAGGTGGCATTGGTAAATGCCGATGTGTGCCATTGGATTTGGCTCCATGCGGCGAAATACGCTTAGCTATTCTGCCGTGCGGCCCTTCGCCTGCTTGTGAGGTGCTACTCATCTTCAACATTATACTTTAGGAAGATCTCTCGATGCATTTGATTGCTGAAACACCGGAACACAATTCGCCACTTGCATGATAAGTCCAGCCAAGCGGGTTTAACCCACGAACTTTCTTACCTGATGTTGTAGTGGCGGATAAGAGGATAATCCATGAGTCCCGAACGCCCAAACCCCGACGAGCTGCTCGCCAAAGTCGAGCGGGAAAAAGCCAAGGCCCGGCGCGGGCGGCTGAAGATATTCTTCGGCTTCGCGGCGGGCGAGGGCAAGACCTACGCCATGCTGTTGGCGGCGCGGGAGCGGTGGGCGGAGAATATCGACGTGTTGGTCGGCCTGGTCGAAACCCACGGGCGCAAGGAGACGGCAACCCTATTGGAAGGGCTGGACGTGCTCGCCCCTAAACAAATCGAATACCGGGGCACGACCCTGCGCGAGTTCGACCTGGACGCCGCCCTCAAGCGCAAACCGTCCGTCATCCTGGTCGATGAACTGGCCCACACCAACGCGCCCGGCTCGCGCCATCCCAAGCGCTGGCAGGACATCGAGGAACTGCGCGACGCCGGCATCGACGTCTACACCGCCCTCAACGTCCAGCACCTGGAAAGCCTCAATGACGACATCGGCCAAATCGCCGGCATCCGCGTGTGGGAGACGGTGCCGGACACGGTGTTCGAGGGAGCCGACGAGGTTGAATTGGTGGATCTGCCACCGGACGAGTTGCTAGTCCGTCTCAGGGAGGGCAAGGTCTACTTGCCGAAACAAGCTGAGCAAGCCATCCGGCATTTTTTCCGCAAAGGCAACCTGATCGCCTTGCGCGAACTGGCGCTGCGGCAAACCGCCAGCCAAGTCGATGCGCAAATGCTTGATTACCGTGAAGGCCACGCGATCCGTGAAATTTGGCCGGTCGGCGAACGCATCCTGGTGTGCATCGGCCCCAATGCGATGGCCGAACGCCTGGTCCGCGCCGGCAAGCGCTTTGCCGTCGGACTGCGCGGCGAATGGATCGTCGCCTACGTCGAGACGCCCCAGCTGCAAAGGCTGCCGGCGGAGAAGCGCGACTTCGTCCTGCGCATCCTGCGCCTGGCCGAGCAACTCGGGGCCGAGACCGTGACCCTGGGCGCGCCCTCTTTGAGCGAGGCCATCATCAAGTTTTGCAACGAACGCAACGTCACCAAGATCGTCATGGGCAAGCCCAGCCGCCGGGGCTGGAGGCGCTGGCTGCTGGGTTCGGTGGTGGACACGCTCATCAGCGAGGCGCACAACATCAACCTCTATCTGTTGGGCAGCCCCCAAGAGGAACCGGGGCGCGGCGAGCCGGAATTGACGCGCTACCGAGGCGGGGCGCAACCCGCGCTGCGCGAGATTCTCGGCAAGCGCAAACAAGGCCATTGCCGGGGTTATGTCTGGGCCGTCGCCGTGACAGCGGGCTGCACCCTGCTGGCCCATTTGATGTTCGGGCATTTCGAGCTGGCCAACCTGGTGATGGTTTTCCTGCTGGGCGTGGTGTTCATCGCCACCCGCTTCGGGCGCGGCCCCTCCATCGCGGCGTCGATCCTGGGCGTGGCGACGCTGGATTTTTTCTTTGTCGATCCGTATTACAGCTTTTCGGTGTCGGACACCCAATATCTGGTGACACTGGGGGCCATGTTGACCGTCGCCATGCTCATCAGCAACCTCATGGCGAATGTCAGCTCCCAGGCCAAGGTGGCCGCGCACCGGGAACGCCGGGCCATGGTCTTATATGCCATGAGCAAGGGGCTGGCCACCAGCCAGAGCGAGGACGAAATCGTGCGCGCCGCCGTGCGCCATATCCACATGGAATTCGGCAGCAAGAATGTGATCCTGCTGCCTGACAAGCAGGGGCGCATCGCCTATCCGAAAGGCAAAGGCTTGCCCGAATCTTTATATGGCTGTGATTTGAGCGTCGCGCAGTGGGTCATGGACCATAATGAAATGGCCGGCCAAGGCACCAATACCCTGCCCGGGGCGAAAGAAATCTATTTCCCACTGGCCAGCCATGATACCGTATTGGGCGTGTTGGCCTTGTTGCCGGTCAATTTGCGCCGCGTGTTCCTGCCCGAACAACAGAAACTGCTGGATACTTTTCTGCGCCAAATTGCCCAGGCAATCACTCGCGTCCGCTTGGCCGAACACGCCAAAAACACCCAATTGCAAATGGAGGCGGAGCGCCTGCGCAATTCCCTGCTCAGTTCCATTTCCCACGATTTGCGCACACCCTTGGCGACGATTGTCGGCTCCGCCAGTGCCTTGGCGGAAAACGACGGCTTGCTGACACCCCAAGACCGGAATGGCCTCAGCAATGCCATTTACGATGAAGCCTTGCGCATGTCGAATCTGGTCAACAATATCCTCGACATGGCAAGGCTGGACGCGGGTGTCGTGGAATTGAACCGGCAATGGCATCCTTTGGAGGAAATCATCGGCACGGTGCTGACCGGCTTGCAAAAACGCCTGGCCGGGCGCGAGGTGGCGGTGAAAATACCGCCGGGGATTCCGATGGTTTACGGGGACTCGGTGTTGCTCGAACAGGTATTGGTCAACCTGCTGGAAAATGCGTTGCGCTACACCCCCGAAGGCAGCCCCTTGCAAATCTCCGTGGAAATGTCCCCGTTCGCAGCGGAAGTGTTTGTCGCCGACCGGGGGCCGGGCATTCCGAAGGGGATGGAGGCCAAGCTGTTCGAGAAGTTCTGCCGGGTCCGCAACGAGGCGGCGCAAAGCGGCGTGGGCTTGGGCCTGGCCATTTGCCGGGCCATCGTCGAAGCCCACGGCGGCACGATCCAAGCGCAAAACCGAGCCAGCGGCGGCGCCATATTCTCCTTCATGATCCCGGTGGACCAGCAGCCGCCGGCCTTGGAGCAGGAAGACTAAATCCAACCCGGAGCCCCTCGCCATGGCAAACCCCAAACCCGTTGTCGTCGTCATTGAGGATGATCCCCCAATCCGCCGATTTTTGCGCACCGGCCTCGGCACACATGGCTTCGATGTGCATGAGGCCGATTGCGGGCAGCGGGGGCTGGTCGAGGCGGGCATCAGGAAGCCAGACCTCATCATCCTTGATTTAGGCCTGCCGGACATGGACGGCGTGGAGCTTGTCAAATTGATCAGGGAATGGTCGGCGATGCCCATCATCATCCTCTCCGCCCGCAGCGCCGAACAGAGCAAAATCGAAGCGTTGGATGCGGGTGCGGACGATTACCTCACCAAACCTTTCGGTCTTGGCGAACTGCTGGCCCGCATCCGGGTGGCTTTGCGGCATTCTACGGGTAGCCACGGAATGGCGCAGCCAGAAGTATTCGCAACCGGCAACCTCCGCGTCGATCTGCACAACCGCTGGGTTCATGTCAGCGGCCAAGAGGTACATTTGACGCCCATCCAATACCGGCTGCTTGCGGTGCTGGTCAAACATGTCGGCAAAGTATTAACCCACCATCAGATACTCAAGGAAGTCTGGGGGCCTGGACACACGGAGGATTCCCATTATCTTAGGATATACATGAGCCAGCTTCGGCAAAAATTGGAGAAAGATCCCGCCAAGCCGCAGTATTTTCTCACGGAATCGGGGGTTGGGTATCGGTTGAAGGCTTGAGGCGGTCTTCCCGTTGCCAGCCTGGGAATTGCCGGGAATGCCTTTGGAGAGGGGGTTCCTGGGCTTGACGCCTCAGCCACAAGCCCAGGAGAAGATTATTTTGCCAGCGCGGGATCGACCCAGCCTTGCTGTGCGAAGTATTTCGCCAGTTCGGAGGCGATTTTTTCGGCGATTTTTTTCGCCTGCTGCGCGGAAGACGACTTATAGCTCTTGACCCCGCTCACCGCTGCGTTCGTCGCCAGGACAGCCGCCGTGCCAGCCCCCGCCGCCGCGCCGGCCGGCCCCATGACCGCCGCGCCCGGCATATTGCCGCTGTCGGCATGGGCGTCAAACGCGATGATTTCCTCAAGGCCGGAGCGCCCCGGCACCAATACGCTGACGGCGGTATCGACCGAAGATTGGCCCATGCCAAGGCCAATCATATTCCGGCGCAGGCGGTTGCCCTCGTCAATGTTGACGAAACGTCCGGTGACCAGGATCGAGCCTTGGCTGATCGGCATGTTCGACGTGGCCCGCAGGGGGTTCAACCCTAAGTTGGCTATCTTCACCGTCAGCTCGGTCGCCAACGCATCGGCCACTTCGCGGCCCAGTTGGATTTCCTCGGCGGTCTGGTTGCCGCCCTCCATGCTTCTACCCATTTTGGCGAAAATGCTGGAGTTTTCTTTAATATCCGCAGGGCTTACAGCAAAGTTATAGATCAGCACCTGCTGCGGCCTGGGCATGCCGGTATAGGCAACCTCGTTCGTCCTGCGGACATTAGTCTTGGCGCAGCCCGAGGCCAGCAAAACCAGCGTTAGGGCAATCAAGCATTGGAATCTAAATGGAAAGCGCATATCAATCACCTCTGTTGTTGTTAAATTTCGCCCCATGCCAAACAACTAGATCCAACCCTGTTGCTTGAACTTCTTTTTCAACTCTTTGGCGATTTCTTTGGCCGTGTCCTCGGCCCTGCCTACCACTTTGCTGCTGCCGCTAGCCTCGCCATGCGCTTTGATCGCCGTGCTGATGATGAGGCCCGCCGGGTTGCCGGTTGCAACCGCGCCAGCCAGCGCCATCGCCGTGCCCGGCGATTTGCTTCCGCCTTGTTCATCGGTGCCTGAACCCAGCTTCTTGAGTCCTTTGTCTGTCATCAGGAAGCCTTCGATCGTGGTTTTCAGATGGGAAGCACCGGAGCCGAAGCCGACGGCCACCCGTTTGGCGGCATCGCCTTCGTCGATGGAAACGATATTGCCTTGGATCACAAGATCCCCGATTTGCGGTGCCGTCTGCGCCGTAGCCTGCTCCGCCGACAATCCCATCTCCCGGATCTCCCCGGCCAGAGCTTGGGCAATCTTCTGGCCTAGTTGCACTCCAGTTTCATTTGACGCTTGTGCCGAGCCTTGCCCGGCATATTGGCCTTCGGGCGGGGCAAAATCATAGATAAGGATGTGGCCGGGCCGGGCGATCTTTCCGCCCTGGTATTCTTGGCGGGCAGTCACGTGGCTGCTGGAGGCACATCCAACCAAAAGCGTTAGGAAAAAAACGCAGAATGCGATACGAGTCAGTGTTTTCATGGCAATTCTTCAAGGGAATCAGTCGGCCCGGGGTTCAAACTCAATCTGCTTGGCCCCGGCTGGCTTTTTGAACACGAACTCGCTGGCGTTCAATTTGGGCTTGAAATTCCAGTCTAAAAATTCGACCTGGAAGCGGGGGAAGTTTTCGACGGTCTTGTAGGTCACTGCCACGCGGCGCGGCAACGCGCTATTGCCGCTTTCGATCCAGACTTCCCAATTGGCCGAAGGGTTCATGAAGGCGAAGTGTTCGCAGACCACGCCATTCACCTTGGACGGGCCGACCACGATGGCATGGGTCAGATCCTTGGTCATCTCGGCATAAGGGTTGCTGACTAGGAAATCCGCCGCCGGGAAATCGATGCCCGCCTTCTCAATCAAAAAAGGCAGCATTTCATCAATCGTCCCCGGCGCGCTGGCAGTGGCATATAGATTCTTAGCGGGATCAAGGGCCGAGATATTGGCACCTTCATAGAAAAACTGGAAACCCGGTATATCGCCGGCCACGGTGGCTCGCAATTTGTTGGGCCGTTGCAAAACGACTTCGGCCTCAATGAAATGGGTCAGAAACTGCCCGGTCTTGCCCGGCCTTTCCACGCTGCTGCGGGAATGGTAAGTGAAAGCCTTGGCTGCGGCCAGCTTTGCGCTCATGATCTTCAGACGATCCAAAGCGGGTTGTTCGACGATGGGAGGGGGTGGCGGGATTGCGCCCTCGGGTTGCACCGCTACCTGTCCTTCCACTTTAGCCGCTTCCTGGGGTGCCGCGCTGGCGGCAGGCGACCCTTTGTGGGCGCAGCCCTGCGCACCTAGCGCGAGCAATACGGCGACCAACAGGACGCACTTTGGCGAAAACTTTCCGAAGCCTTGTAGTTCGATTTGCATGATCAAATCCTCTTCATTCTGAAATTAATAACGTTTTGTGGGGCGTCGATCCTTGGACTGGAACGTGTCCTTAACAAACTCATGCTTGCCTCAAACCTAAGCTAATAAGGTGCCTGCACTACTTTGTAATAGACCGAGGAGTTGCCGAAATACGGCTTAAACCAGTTCGGGCCGCATTGGTAGTACTCGACATCGCCCACTGTCGCGCTCCCGCAATTGCCGGGCAAGACGGTGACTTGGGCACCGACGGGCATTTGCGATGCACCGGGAGACTCTTGCACCACGACGGTGGTTGAGGAGGGGGGCGGTGCCGACGATTTGGCCGCCGACGCGCCGACCATGGCTCCGACAGCCATGCCCGCAACGGCCGCGCCTGCCACTTGGCTGGAACTGTAGCCGCCGCCATACACGGGCACCGGATAGGCTACGGGCGGGTGGTAGCCGTAAGCCGCTGTCGGCGGGTGGTAGCCATAAGCAGGTGCTGGCGGGTGGTAGGCCGCCGCAGCCCCATAAGTCCCACCATGGTTCCAGGCAGCCGTGCCGCCGCCGGCACCTTGGGCGTAACCTGTGCCATGGCTCCACTCCGCCGAGCCGCCACGGGCACTTGAGGCGCTGCCGGAACCGCCGCCCCAGGATGCGCTGCCGCCGCGGGCATCGGTGGCACTGCCCGAGCCGCCGCCCCAGGATGCGCTGCCGCCCCGTGCGCCCGAAGCGCTTCCCCAGGCGTGGGCAGGCAAAGGGACGGAGGCTGCTGCCAGCAGGCAGACAACCATGGACAAAATGAAAGTACTCTTGTTTCGGTTCATAGTCACTCACCAAATGAAAAGGTTGATGAAGTCAACGGCGCACGTATAACTGCCCAGGTAGGATTAATAAGGCACCTGCACAACCTGGTAATACACCGACGAGTTGCCGAAATAAGGCTTAAGCCAGTTCGGGCCGCATTGGTAATATTGGACATTGCGATAAGTCGCGCTTCCACAATTTCCAGGCAGGACAGTCACTTGGGTGCCAATGGGCATGGTCGAGGGATAGGCGCTGGCGGCAGGCTGTTGCACCACTACGGTAGTGGAGGAAGTGGCCGATTGCGACGATGCCGCCGCCGAGCCGACCATTGCTCCCACGGCCAAGCCAGCGATACCGGCCGCGGCCACTTCGCCTCCCGAGTAGCCATAGTTATGGTAATAACCGCCCCCGTACACCGGCACCGGGTAGCGCACCGGCGGGCGGTAGACCGCCCCGCCGCCATAATAGCCACCCCGATTCCACGCGGCAGCGCCGCCATGGGGGCCGACGGCGACACCCGAGCCGTGGTTCCATGCCGCCGCGCCGCCACGCGGCCCCACCGCGATGCCTCGCCCACCACCGCCCGCCGCCCGCCACGCCTGGGCTGGAAAGGATACGGCCAGCGCAACGAAGGCGGCGGCGACAACAAAGCTAGGCTTGTGCTTTGACATCTTAGTTGGGTTCCCCTATTTGAATGGTGGCGAAGACGTAGCCCATGTTCCGCCGCTAGGCCAGGCAACCGCCGACGACGAGCTATGCGGCTACGGACATCAAGGCTTTTCCGCGCCCGAAGTCCACGCAGAGAGCTTTTCCGTAAGCCGCTTGCTCCAATCGTTGATCGCATTCTCCGCGTCGCCCCACTGCCATTGGAAGCCCGTCGCCATTGAGCCGCCGCCTAGCTGCTTGTCCACCGCCGCCGCCAGCGTCTCACCGGTCACTGCGTCCGTTATCTTCATTTCGGCCTGCGCCGCGCCGACAAAGGGGAAAGTGCCCGTCGCCAGATATTTAAGGTTGCCGATCATATGCGCCTGCGGAACGATCATCGAGATGCTCCGCAGGCCAGGGGTCGCCGCCTCGGCATCAGTCAACGCCGCAGCGACTTTCACCACACCGGGGCCGGGCTGTTCGACGATCTCGAATTTTTTCGACAACTGCCCCTTGAGCTGCTGCTGAAAATAGTTCACCAGAGTCTGCTGGTCGGTGGCGGAAACCTTGGTCGTCTCCGCGCCCCAGAAAGTCACCGGCGCAACCAAGACCTTCTTGTATTGGATCCATTGCGCGGCAGGATTGACGTAGCGCAGTCCGGCCTGTTCTTTTCCGCCAGTGCTGAGTTTTGCGCTGTCCGCCCCCAAGAAGCCACTGGCTTGGGTAACCTGCGCTTTCTGGGTGGTGCTGCAGGCGCTCAACACCACCAATCCCACGCCCATTAAGGGATAGGATATCCAGGCGGGAGTCGGCCGTGCCGTGTAGGTCGTTTTTTTGCTCATTGCTTTCTCCTTAATTTCAGTTGGTTGAAAAACATCGCTTTTTGTAAAACAAACATTTTCTTGATCCTCTTTAGTTGCGGTTGAGAAACACCTGCTTCCAATTTATACAAAATCCTAGCCATCCATTTATCCCATTTGCCAGTTGAATCCGTTCTTCCGGCGGTTTAACGCCCGCCGAAATAAAACAAGCCCAAAACATAAACCGCCGACATGGCAATCTGCGCGGCGGTCAGAGGCAAGCCGTAGCGCAGGAAGGTCATGAACGACACAGGCTTGCCATGGGCCGCGCAAATACCGCTGCTGACGATATTCGCCGATGCCCCGATCAGCGTCGCGTTGCCGCCCAAGGTGCCGGCAAACATCATGGCGACGAACACCGGCAGCAATTGCGGAGGCCAGTCGTGGAAACCCGGTGCCAACGCCATTTCGGAAACGAACTCGGCGGTGACGAAATAGCCCTTCAGCATCAGCAGCATGGCGGCGACAACCGGGATGTTGGCCAACACACTGGAAGCCAACGCCACGCCCGCCAGCATGGCCATGGCCACCGCAGGCAGATCGGTGCCAAACCAGGAGTACAGGTTCTGCGAAACGCTTTGCAGGATGCCGGTTTTGTTGACAGCCTGGACGAGGGTGAACAGGCAGATCAGGAAAATGATCGTCCGCCAATCGACATCTTGCAACACCTTTTCCACCGGTTCGACCTTGGCCCCAAAAGTGACCAACAAGGCCAGGGTCGCGCCAATGATGGCGACCGCCGGCGGGACGATTTCCGAAGGGATTTGGTCGCCGAACAGGAACAGCAACACCATGGCGGCCAGCACCAGCAATGACAGCAGGCACAAAACGGGGCGCTCCAAGGGCTTGGGTTTTATATCGCCGGACAGATCGCGGCGAACCCGCCAAATCTCCTTCATCAGCCAAGGCAGAAAAGGGATCAAACTCAGGACGGCGAGCAAACCGCCTAGGCTGACGGTTTGGAGATACTGCACGAAACTGATGCCGAAGGCACTGCCCACCAAAAACGTGGCGGGATCGCCGACCAAGGTGAGCAGGCCGGCGGAGTTGCTGATGATGGCGGTCAACACCATAGGCCCGACAAAATCGACGTTTAGTGCTTTGGCGGTGCGGATGATGACAGGGGCCAGCAAGATGACGGTCGTGGCATTGGGAAGCACGGCGCACAAAGGCGCGACCAGAATCACCAAGCCAATCAAGAAACGCTTGCCGCTGCCTCGGGTGAGGATCAGATAGCGTGTGCCGACCCACTCGAAAATCCCGGTCGGGGCCAAAGTGCGGGCAACCACCATGCCGCCGAACAACAGCCCTATCGAACCGTTGGATGACCGGGTGATGGCCAGCAGATCCTCTTCGTTGAAGACACCTGCCGCGATCAGCAGGCACACGCCCAGCAAAGCAGCCAACACCATGTCGACCACATCGAAAGCGATGACTAGGATAACGCCGGCGAACACGGCGAGGATGAAGGCGGTTTGAACATTGCTGATGGCCATGGCGGCGGGTCAATTCATGATCTGAGGATTTCAATGAAATGGCGGCGAATAGAACAAACCGCCGTTTTTCCATAAGCGATTGTAGCCGCGCTCGATCTTCAACGGACTGCCCTCGCCCAGATTACGCGCATAGATTTCGCCGTAGTTTCCCGTTGCCGCGATAGCCGCAGCCACCCAGCCGGACGGCAATCCCAAGCTTTTTCCAAGGGGGCCGCTGTCCAGCAGAAACCTACGCTGGGCGGGGCTGGCGCCGCCGTCGAGCAAATGACGCACCGTGTCGCGGGTAATTTCCTGCTCCTCCGCTTCGATCAAGGCGAACAAGACCCAGCGGACCAGCGTCAGCCATTGTTCATCGCCACGCCGCACCACTGGCCCCATCGGTTCCTTGGAGAAATAGCCCGGCAGGATCTGGAACTGCTCCGCGCCCTTGGGTGTGGTGGCAAGTATGGCAGCCAGCTTGGAGCGGTCAGAGAGCAAGGCTTGGCAACGCCCGGAAAAGAAAGCCTGGGTGAGGTCGGGAAGATGTTCCAGCGCCAAGGGCGTATATTTCAGCTTGCTGTTCTGGAACACATTAGCCAGGATGGCTTCGCTGGTGGTTCCCTTCTCCAGGCAAACTGTCGCACCGTCCAGATCCTCAACGCGGCTCGCACCCTTGGTGCCAGGCACCATAAAGCCTTGACCATCGAGAAAATAGATCCCGGCGAATTCGAGCCCGATGGTTGCCTCGCGCGCCAAGGTCAAGGTCGCGGTGTGCGCCAAAACATCGACCTGGCCAGTGAGCAAGCTAGGAAAACGGCCAGCCGAACTGAGCGGGATGATTTTCACCTTGTCGGCATCGCCCAACACGGCGGCGGCCAACGCCCGGCAAAACTCGACATTCAGCCCCTGCCAGCGGCCCGTTCCATCCTGCAAGGCAAAACCCGGCAAGCTTTGGCTTACGCCACATCTCAACACACCCTTGGCAACCACCTTGTCCACTGTGTCGCCCGCCATGCCCGTGGATGCGGCCAAGGCAGCCACTAAAAAAGCGATGATTCGGAAAATTCGGCCTGAAACGTGGCGCGCAAGCACCCCCATCAATTGACCTTGCCCGTTGGCATGGGACAACAAACCTTTCATTGTGTTGACTAGCATCGATACCCCAGCTTTATTTCTGGCAGCCACCCGGCACATGGAAGCAAAAGAATAACACCATAGCTAACGCAAACATAGTGGCAAGCCAATGGATTTTTCATTATTTAGCGATGGTGATGCTCGGCCCACGCTGGGGCAATTCGGTGACAGTCATCTCATAAAGTATGTCAAGAAGCCGGAAAGCATCACGGTTCCAGTTGGAGCCAGTTTGCGGGCCGACCGCATAATAATAGCCGTTGGCTTTGACACTCAGATCCACATGGAATGGGATGTGTTCGGATTCCAGGATGGCAAGGGCGGAAACCGGATTCTCACCTGCTTCGGGTGTCCTGGGATCTTTCTCGACAGCATATTCGGGTTCTTCGGCTATCGTTTGGCCGATGAAAGTCAACATGACATATAAGCTCCTCAAACGTAATTTGCCGCGTATGGGATATTCTCCGCCCGGATGATTCGCACGAATATCCACCACCACTTCATTTTCCAGATTTTTTGATGCCTCTTCGTGGAGCCGGATGCGTTCGTCATCGGGCAAAAGAGCAGGATTGTAATTGGTGATGAGAACTTTCCCTTCCAAATCTTTTGATACATTGAACAGTTGCGTTTTAGGATCATATTTGACCGAAAATTTATCATTCACTGCTTGAAAAAAACCATCAGAGTCCATGCTGTCTGTCGGCAAAGTCCACTGCTGCTTAATGATCAAAGGGTCGATGTGAAGGAAACCACGCTGCTGGATGGATGCGAGTTGCAGCAGAATGCGGCGGAATATCGGATACC
Organism: uncultured Gammaproteobacteria bacterium; assembly: GCA_963753955.1. Lineage (GTDB taxonomy): Bacteria > Pseudomonadota > Gammaproteobacteria > Methylococcales > Methylococcaceae > Methylumidiphilus. The sequence continues at coordinate 64,322 of CAVWEM010000007.1, read as the reverse complement.
CTTTTCGGTCTGAAGGTCTGTTGGAGTAGATGAGTTCCTCGCCGTCACGGAGTTCATGAAATTCCCCGGCCATTAACCGGAGAACCTTGTTGACATTGCCGCCTTGCCGAAGGATAAACTCCAGCTTATCTTCGGTGATGGGCGTTAGCAGCCGCTTGGCGAAGTCCTCCCCGAGGACGGGCGTGATGCTGATGGTGGGATTCTCCGAATAGGAACCTCCTAACGTCGGCACCAACAAACCGCCGCTCTCGCCTGTCAGGGCAGACGTGACTCCGGCGTTGTACTGAAAGTTAAGGGTTGCGGCGATATTTGAAACCTCGCTGAACTGCAGGGGTTGGTGATGGCGGGCATTTGATATATTGACCAAAAGCTGTCTGCTCATGGCTTCTAGGACGGCCTGGTTATAGTCACTGACCATGAGGCCCAAGGTTAGAGGCGTTACGCAAGCGCTTACCGTAACCGTGCATGCAGTGGCTAGTAAAACCCGGAAGACAGCGGGCAAAGCACGATGCCCAACTTCGGTTCCTGCCTGGTTGCGGGGATACTTAAGATTGCCAAGCATGATTTTAATGCGATGGCTGATAATGCGCTCAAGCAGCTTCACCACGTCAAAGTTTCCCCATAGCTCACAAATTCTCTTCCACCAGCGCTTCGACGCGGCCGACTTTCACCGCCGCCACCAAGGCCGCATGGTCACGCTCGGTCTGATCCGCATAGGCCAGCGCGAACTCGCCAATCGCCTGATCGAACACATCCGATTTGCCCAGATAGCCGCTGATGGCCGCCGCATCCCCGGACTTGGCGTGGGCGCGGGCCAACGTCCAGCCGCACATTTCCGCATAACGCTTCAATTGCACGACCGAGACATCTTCTATCGCGATGGAAAACTTCATGTCCCGCAACTGACGCCCAAAAAAATAGTAGCCACGCCGACCCCGCATCCAACCCAAGAATATGTCGCTGGAAGACTGCATCAGCCGTTGCCCCATAACGATGCGCTGCCCGTGATTCTCATAAACACTCTTCCCCGCGTAAGGCTCCAGCACCGAAGGGCAGGCTTCCTTAAATTGCAGCAGCAGCGGATGATTTTCCGGAGAGAAAAACAGTCCGATGAAACAGCGTGTGCCGACACTGCCGATGCCGACCACTTTTGCCGCAAAGTCTTCCAGGCGGTAACGATCAAACAGCACTCGGCGCTCGTCGGGCAGCGATTCCCGATAGGCTTCAAGGGCTTCGTGAATCCGCGCCTCCTGATCCTCATCGGTCACATGGAAAAGTATCGGAGGTTGGTCGATCAGGCGGCGGCGCCCGCCGATCTCGGCGCTGATCTTGGGAAAGAGAAATTCGCCGATGCGCTGGCGGGCCTTCGCGGTTATTTCTTCACGCCTCTTTCTCGCCTTGGCATCAGGTGCCGTGTCGATCAGGGTTTGCGCATCCAGCCGGTCATACCAGACTTCCAACGGACTCTTGTTGGAATATCCACGCAGGCGTTCCCGGTAAGCCGTTACGCACTCGATGGCGGCGGCACGGGCGTCATCATCGGAGTAAGCATTGGCTCGGGCGGCCACGGCAAAGCTGACCGCAAGGCGCTTGACATCCCACTCCCAGGGCGCGGGCAAGGTCTCGTCGAAGTCATTGATGTCGAAGACCAGATTGCGCTCGGGGGTGGCAAACAGGCCAAAATTCAGCAGATGGCAGTCCCCGCAGGCCTGCACCCGAAGCCGAGTGGTCGGAGTGGTGGACAGGTCGCAAGCCATCAGCCCGGCGGAGCCGCGCAGGAAGGTGAACGGACTGCGCAACATGCGCCCGTAGCGGATCGGAACCAACTCGGGCACGCGATCCCGATTGGACTCTTCCAGGACTTCGATGGGGTCGCGCCGCTTGGGCGAGGGTTTCCAGTCGGCATGGCTTTTACGCGACACGCTATCGCGCAGTGCCTTGCCTTGGCTTAATAAGTCTTCCCGCGAACGAAACTCCGGATTCTGAGCTTTGGCTGTTCCGACTTCAGACGCTGTTTTCTTGGAATCTTTCTGTTTTGTTGCCATATGATGGGCCTCCTTCGGAACCGTCTTTCATGCAAGCGATAGGACAAGCCTTTACCCATCGTATAGACTGCAATGGGTGGCTTATCAATGAGGGTACGACTATGCGACAGTCTAGTTTTTTTCTGGGTCTTTTGCTGTTTTTTGGACTGACCGGATGCAGCGGTCTGGGGCCAAGTTCGGTCTCGCGGGATCGATTCGACTACACGGCGGCGATTTCGGATTCCTGGAAGGACGAGATGCTATTGAATTTGGTGAAAATCCGTTACGGCGACGCACCCGTCTTCCTGGATGTCGCCTCCATCATTTCTCAATATCAGGTGCAAAGCACCGTAAGCCTGAACGGAAATTGGTTCAACAATCCCTCCGCAGTTTATCCTGCTCAAATGCTGGGTGGGGCAGGCACCTACATAGATCGTCCCACCGTGACCTATAGCCCCTTGGTCGGCGAGCGTTTTGCGCGCAGCCTGATGAGCCCAATTCCGCCCAGCGCAATCATTTCGCTGATCCAGGCCGGGTATCCAGCGGACATGGTACTGCGCTTGACGGTCCACTCAATCAACGGGCTGCAAAACCATTTTGGCGGCGGGCAAGCTCGCGCCAAATCGGGCGATCCCGGTTTTTACCGGTTGATCGACCTGCTGAGGCAACAGCAGATGAGCAATGCCATCGGCCTGCGTCTCGCCAAAATTGATAATCGGCAGGCGACCCTGATGATCATTCGTGGGGATACCGATGAGGAGGTCAAGGCAAACTCCCGCGAGATTCGTAAACTGCTCGGTTTGAATCAAGCGGCGACGGAGTTGAGCGTGTCCTATGGATCCGTAGCAAAGGATGACCACGAAATCGCCATGTTGAGCCGTTCCATTCTCGATGTCCTCATCGAACTGGCCTCGTACATCGACGTACCTGCCGAACATGTCGCCGAGAAGCGCGTCAATGCGACGATGCCGACCGAGAACCATGAGGGCAAACCGCTGCCGCCCTTCTTGCGCATCCACAGTTCCCGTGGCAAACCGGATGATGCCTTCATCGCCATCCCTTATCGGGGACAGTGGTTCTGGCTGGATGACCGGGACATGTTCTCCAAGCGGATGTTCACCTTCCTGATGTTCATCTTCACCTTGGTCGAAACCGGTGACAAGGCAGCCGCCCCGGTGGTGACGATACCGACAAATTGATGGATGGGTAGCGTAAGATCGAACCTGCCCTTTGCGGCCACGGGCTGATCCGCGTGATCTTCGATCCCTGCAAACCCAGTCCCCGCCACCAGCCCTTTAGGGAGAAGGATGTGAAGCCTCTCTCCCTCTGGGAGAGGGGTTGTGGTGAGGGTCTTTCCATTGCGATTGGAGTTGCTTCAGGGCCGAAGCGCCCGGCACACGTTTCAACCCCGTTGCGACCACCGCCCGCGCCTCGCGGACGCAGCCAGCGCTGGAGAGGGCCACGGCATAGACATAGGCAAAACGCTCATCGTTTGGGGCCAATTCCACCGCCCGTTTGAGGGAGTCCAAAGCCGCAGGCAGATTCTTCTGCCGCACCTGCGATAGCCCCAGGCTGTGGTAAAGGGCTGCCGAATTGGGCTGGTGTGCCAAACCCTCACGCAACAGCGTTTCGCCCTCGGAATCACGCTCTGTCTGCCGATAAAGATCGGCAAGATTGACGTAGGCAGGCACCCATTCCAGGTTGAGCGCCAGCGCCTCCCGGTAAGCCGCCTCCGCTTGCGCAGACTCGCCCCGTGCCGCGTGGAAATTGCCCAGGTTCACTTGGGCACCCGGCTCGTCGGCATTCAGCCGTTGCGAGGCAAGATACTCGTGAGTCGCCTTGCGGAAAGCCGCCTGTTCGTTGGGCGGGATCTGCTCGGCGGGGAATCCGGCCAACGCGCCCGCCGCCAGCGCCCGCACACTCCGCACAGGATCGCGCAGCAATGGCTGGAAGAGATGCCAGCGTTGCTCCAGCGGCAACGGTTCCAGGGCATCGACGGCGGCGGCGCGTATCCGCGAGTCCGCATCATTCAGTGCCTCGATCAGAACAGGCAGCGAATCGGAGCTTAAGCGATGCCCCAGTTCCGCCACCGCCGTGGCCCTGGCGATGGCAGGTTGGCTTTTTTCGCCCAGCAGCGCCAGCAACCTGGCCTCGGCATCGGCGGCACCGGTGCGCGAGGCATGGAAGGTTTCGGCATAGTCTTGGTGGCCATTGGGATCGTGGCCGTACCACTGCCGGACTATATCCGCCGCCCAACGCGCCGGTTTTCCGGCATGGCACCCGGTGCAGGCATTGGGTGTGCCCAGTTTTACCGACAGGTCGGGGCGCGGGATGCGGAAGCTGTGGTCGCGGCGAGGATCGACGACCATATAATTCTTCACCGCCATGTGGCAGTCCACACAGTTCGCACCCGCAGAACCTAAGCGGTGGAAGTGGTGCTTGTCGGTGTCGTACTTATCCGCCCCATGGCATTGCAGACAGACGCCATTGCCCTGCGCCCGAAGCTTCAGGCTGTGGGGTTCATGACAGTCGCCGCATGTCACCCCGGCCTGGGCCATCTTGCTTTGCAAGATCGAGCCATATTCGTAGACCTCGCCGTCAATCTGGCCGTCGGCGTGGTACAGGTTCTCTTGCAACAGCGAAGGCAGATGGGTGTCCATGAATGGCTGACCGTGGCGATAGTCGCCGAACAACTGCGCCCGCCGCGCATGACAGCGGGCGCAGGTTTGGATTTCCTTGTCGGTGCCGCGCCGGGCGCTTCGATGCGCATTGCCCGATGCGGGGTCTATGGGCCATTGAATCCCCTTGCGCTCATCCAGCAAGAAGGGCAAGCCCTTGGTTTTTGGATCAATACTGCTGACAGCCCCCTCGCCCGGCGGGAGAGGGTTGGGGTGAGGGGCTTTAGTTTCCTTATGCTGGGTTTGCCACTCAAAGGCCACATGCTGCGAACCGGGGCCATGGCAGGCTTCGCAGGCCACGTCAATCTCCGACCAGGTGGTCTTGTAAACATGGCTGGCCTGATCGTAGTTTTTTTGCAGATTGGTCGAATGGCACTCGGCGCACATGTAGTTCCAGTTCTGCGAGAGTTTTGTCCAATGCAACTCGTCGGTGTGGTCGATGCGCTCATTCGGATAAAGATGGAACCAGCGCTGCCCGCCCTGCTCTTTGGGCCGACTGTCCCACGCGATGGAAAGGGTCTGAAGCCGCCCGCCAGGAAGCTCCAACAGATATTGCTGAAGTGGCGTGAAGCCGAAGGTATATTTGACCGCGAAATCGGTAAGCTTGCCGTCCGGCCCGTCGGTGTTCACCATGAACTGCCCGTCGCTGCGGAAGAAGCGGGAGACCACGCCGTCTTTCTTGAACTCGACATCATCGAAATTCCCCAGCACGGTCTTATCGTTGGCCTCCTGCATGGCCAGGTCATGGTGCGAGCCTTGCCAAAGCTTGTCCTGCTCGGCATGGCAGCCCGCGCAGGCCGTCCGGCCTACATACTCAGGGGCGGACAGCACCGCCGCCGGGGCCGTTGCGGCGGGAGCCGTTGACGAGCGCATCGCGGGCACTTGCGGCGGCGCATCCCGCCGGGTAAATCCCAGATAAAACGCCACCAGGAGCAAGAACGCCAGAACGGCAATAGCGGCCAACCATGGGCCACGGCGGGTGGACATAGGGCTCACTTCACCTCCACCTTAAATGTCCATAATTTTTACAATTTTTACCTATCTGCAAACCTTAACCCCATTCACATAGTGGCAACGGTGTGCCGGAGCGACGACCACCGGCCTGGGTGGCACGACCACGACGGGGGGTCTTGGCGCAACGGCCACTGGCTTTCTGACAACCGCAGCCCCATTAGGCCCTGCACAACCCGCCCGATATACGCCATTCGCACAGACGACGGCATGTGCGTCCGAAACGCCAGACAGCATTAAAAAAAACGCACCCAGCACCACCAGGATAGATTTCATAATATTTTTCTCTTTGTTAAGTTTTACCAAGTCGGCTTACTTTAGGCTTTTGCCTAGCCGTTCACCAATATCCGGTAAGACCGATGAACGGCCCATTCAACGTGGCGTTGGCTGAGACAAGACCGCCCTGGCCTACGTTGTAACGCAGGGCCTTGTAACCCGCCTCCACGGATGCGGGTACGCCAAAGAAGCTGGTCTTATAGCCCAAGGCACCCAAGATCGAACCGGTGAAAGCCACGTTTTGCACACCAAACCCGCCAAAATTAGCGTCCGCCATGGCGAACCAATTCGCCGTGAAGTCAACAGCAAAGCGTCCGCCGATCACGGGACTGGTGAAGGACTTGCTGCTGGAGAAACCGGGGCTGACCAAGCCAAATGGGCCGCTGATCGATGCGCTGTTGTCCAGCCAAAGGGTGCGCCCACCCACATAAACATCCAGGCGGTTTGGGCTTTTCTTGTCCCGCCAGTTTTGCATCTCCGCCGCCGTCGGGCCGAAAATCCGATACGTCAATCCATAATCCATGACCCCCAGCTCCGAGCTGAGGCCGCTGCCAATGTTTCCAAGCACCGGCTTGAAATCCAGATTCATATAATTGCCGTCCAAGTAGAAGCCGAAACGCTCGCAATGGACTTCGGCCCGGCCCATGAAGCCCAAGGGGACACGGCTGGACTTGTCGACTATGTCGATGAAATTGGCGTCAATCGAGCGATTGTGTGAGCCTGCCGAGAAATCACCAGTGACCCCGGGCATCCACAGATAAGTCGAAAGATTGAAGCCCCAAGGGCTGGCCGGACTGCCCTGTGCCGCCTGGGGAAACTCGTCGGCCTGCGCCAAAGACAGGCACATAGCGACCAAAGCCAGCAGGCTGGCGGATGTTTTATTCCGCATGGTTTTTGACATCACTGGGACTCCTGTTGGTCACCCGTCGTGGGGGAAGCAAAATTGGGCGGGGAGTTCAGCCATGGATAGTCTTTCTCCGCCAGCTTATACCCCACATCAAACAATTCGCGCATGTACGCGGTGTCAAAATCCTCTTTGTGGGGCGCGTTGAAGCTGGGTGGGATGAAGGCCAGATTGTAGTCCAGCCCGTCTCGTTGCGCGGTGGCGTAGATCCGGTAAAGATCGCCGATACCCTGGGTCTGTATCAGGGAGGCAATCGCCCGTTGCACGATGCTCAGGGTCTTCCGTTCCACCTGTGCCCAATCGGTGTCGAGCCGGGCGTTGCGTATGATGTACAGCTTGCGTTCCCGCCGCGTGCTTTGATTATTGTTCAATTCCTGGATTTTTGTACTCATGGCAGGTGGATACAGGAACACCTGAGTCATCGCCCCGCCATCCACATGCATTTCCTGGTATTGCCTGCCGCTGGCCTCCACGTCAATCATCGCCGGGGGAAAAGCGCCGGGAATCGAGGCCGAGGCAATCATCAGCTTTTGGAACAATGCCAACGAGTCGGGATGGCCGCTGGCGGCGATTTTGGTTAGATTCCAAATGACCGGCAGGCGCATGTCGAGGTTGGTTGTCGCCACCAGCAAGATGCGCCCCTTGGCGTATTCGTCGGCGACGGCTTTGAGAAACTTCTGGTCGACGTGTTTATTGACCAATTCGGCCAAGGGCTTGTTATCGGCCATGGCGTCGTCGTAAAGCGCAGCGAGCAAGCCCCGGTGCTCGGCGATGTCCTTGGGCGAGACTTGGGTGTACACCTCGCGCAAGATGGGGTCGTAGTCGGCACCCATAAACGCAAACGGCGCGATCAAAGCCCCGGTGCTGACCCCGGTGACCAGTTTGAATCTGGGCCGGTCGCCTCTGGCCGTCCACCCGTTCAACAGGCCCGCGCCGAAAGCGCCGTCGTCACCTCCGCCGGAAACCGCCAAAAACACTGCGGGTGGCAGGGGGCCTTGGTGTCCGCTTGCTTCCAGCCAAGCCTTCTCCTTGGCAATCGATTCCATGCTCTCACGGGCCATGGCTTCGAGATCTTGGTGGCGCACCGGGCAGTAGCGGACACCCGGCATGCCTGGTATTTCGGCGGTGGCTTGCAGGTTTGGCGGCGCGGCGTCGCGCCGGGTCGGGTTCGCGCAGCCTTGCAACAGCAGGATTGCGGCCAGAATGGGCAACAAGCGGCCCACCAAAGATAGGTTTCCCATCAGAACGGCCTCAAGGTGTACGGGGTCGGATCGGTGACGGCTTCGCCGGGTGCGCGGTTGGCGATCTGCACGAACTGCTTGGCCCAGCGGTCCATGATGCCCTTTGCGGGGCCGTACCAAGTCAGCCGGGTCAGGTCGAGCGGCCCAATGTCCGCCATGTCGCGGTCGGCGAAGGTCGCCACCACCTCGCCGGTTTGCAGGTCGCGCAAGCGACCTTCGAAGGCGGCACGGCGCTGATTGACCGCGCCGACGGCGCTGCCGGTGCCGATTGGCCCCGCCCAAGAGAGGGCATGCAGCACCGGTGTCGAGGGATCGATCTCGATCAGCGCAAGCTCCATGCGCAAGGCTGGATACTTGTGTTGGTCGGGATCGTCAAGCACTAGGAAGCGGTGCTTGGGGTCTTCCTTGAAATTTTTCACCACTTGGTGGTGGAAGTAGCGCGCCAGTTCGGCGATGTCTTTTTTCACATCGCCTATCCAGTTGGCGGAACTGCTCTTGTGCAGCCAATCCATCTCCATCATGTACTGCGTGTTCACCGGGGCGACCACCAGCTCCTGGTAGGCACTCTTGTCGAATCCGGACTTGATCCAGACTTTCTGGAACGGCAGATCCGCCCGCTTGGCTTGCAGGGCGGGATGCTCGATGAAGCCGGCGTCGGGAGCGGCCTTCACCGTCTCGGCTTTAGCGCTATTGCTCGTCGATTGTACGGCCGAGCAGCCTGCCAGGCTGGACAGCAGGGCCAAGGCGATGATTGTTTTGAGTCGTTGAGTTGTCAAGCGAGTATTCCTCTATGGGGTGTCATTATTGAAAAAAGTGCATTTTACCCTAGATTCCCGTTTATGGGTTTCACGGTTGCGCTCCGCCGATGAACATCTGGACGACTTTTTCCCTGCCAATGACTCTGACCAATTCCCGCATGGCGCAGTAGACGAAGAAAAGCACCACTAGCCACATATGGATCAACCAGAAATGCGGCCAGACAATCTCATTGATTAGGCTGCGGTTGGCCTCCATGAAATCCCGATATTTCCACAGCAGCGGAATGCCATGCTCCAGGTAGCGGAACAGCATGACGGCGAAAAAATAGATGAAGGTTTTCCACAGCGTGTTGTACAGCAGGGGCTTGTCGGGGAATTTGTTGACAAAAGGCAGCTTGTCCACGACCAGCACTACTTTCCCGACTATCAAAGCGCCGATCACCGCCCCGCCGAACCCCATTAGCGGGATGCCATATTGCCTAAGTATCAGCCTTTGCGTCGCCAGCATCAGGGTGAAGGCAATAAGGAAGAAAATCGTCGGAGGAAGGACTAGGAAAAACTCGTGCTTTAGGATTTTTAATATCTTCATGACCGACCTTTTATCGTGCTGGTTGACGGTTCGGCAGAGAATACCCTCGGCATCCTGGCATTCTCTGCGCAACGCTAACTTCACCGGAAAATACCCGGCGTTCTTGCTATTGGCTTTGCCGACCCTGCTGATACCCTTGCTGATAGGCGCTTTGTTCAGATTTCTTGTGCTGGTCATAGAGATAACCGCCCAACAAACCCGCGCCGGCACCGATGGCCGCGCCCATGCCGGCGTTGCCCGCGATGGCACCGATGACGGCCCCAGTCGCCGCGCCACCGGCGGTTCCGGTCGCCATGCGCCGCTGTGAGTCGGACATGCTGGCGCATCCCCCCTGCCCCACCGTTAACAACACCAACAAACCGACGATTTTTTTGTTCATATTTCAACCTCAAGCAATCAAGACAGCGGAATTAGCTCAACCCTTGCACGGCCAGGTTTCGGCCAGGAATTTGGACAACGTATCGACGGCCCGGTCTTTGGCATATTCGGGATGGGCTTTCGCCCACTCGATATATTTGGCGACGGACTCGTTGCGCGAAGGCTTGGGGTCGGGAGGGCAAACCACTGGCTTGATTCCCGGGCCATTGTAAAGCGCCTGCTGGTAGTGGTAAGCACCGACCAGATAGCCGTGGCAGAAGTTAATCGCCGCCGTATAGAGCGGGTCGGTCGGTGGCGTGGAACAAACCTCGATGATGTCTTGGGTGTTGTGGATTACGAATTGTTCTTCGGTGACGGCCTGGGCCTGGAGACTCAGGCCAGCCAGGATTCCCAGGCCAAGCCGGGTCAGTTGACGGGGCAATTTATGCATCATTCCTCCTTCTTAAAGGGCAAAGTGGATAAAAAAAACTGGATCGAGAAGCAAACTTCCAATGAGGGCGAGACGTTTCTTGAGTCTTTATGGTTTCTTGTCTCCTTCAGGGTTGAAACTTGAACACCCGTTTCCAATCCTGTTTCATGCTGACCACCGTCCAGCCTTTTTGGGAGGCCTCATCCAAGGCATGGTCGAGCCTTCCGACCGGGGATTCCCGGTCATAGGCAAACTCCCGCCCGGCGTCGTCATGGTGGACGATCAGCGCGAACCGTGGGCCGGCTGCATCCGCCGTAGTCCATTGCAGCATTTGCAAATCGCCGTCGGAATTGCCGAACGCGGCGATGGGTCGCCTGCCGATGAACTTGTGGATGCCCACTGGCTTGCCTTCCTTGTCGTCGATGAAATCCACTTCCGGCAACCGCACCAGCACCGGCTTGCCGTCGCGCAACTCGAACTTGGTCTTGATGCTCGACCCGATGACCTGTTCGGGCGGGATGCCATAGACCTGCTCGGCCCAAGGTCGCATGAACTCGATGCCGCCGCCCGAAACGATGTAGGTCTTGAAACCGTTGGCGCGAAGATAAGCCAAAAGTTCCAACATCGGCTGGTATACAAGATCCGTGTAGGGGCGTTTGAACGTGGGATGCCTGGCGGTGGCAAGCCAGTTCTTGACGATTTGCGCGAACTCATCGGTGGTCATACCGGCATGGGCGGCCATGAGAAGCTCGGCAATCCCCTTTTCATCGCTAGCCGCAAGTCCCTTCATGTCGTTTTCCAGCACGGCTTTGAAAGCTTGTCGTGCGTTCCATTCGGGATGCTTGGGCGCGAGTTCGCGCACCCGGTCAAATGTAAACAGCATCTGGAAATAGATGGGCTGTTCGGCCCAGAGTGTGCCGTCGTTGTCGAACGTCGCGATACGCTCGGCGGGAGCGACGAAATCGGATGTGCCTGGCTTTGTCACTTTCGCCACGAAGTCCATAATGGACCGCTTGGCCTTGCCGTCATTCCAGGAGGGGAGCGGATCGGCCTGCGCTGAAGTCCAAAGCTGTTTCTGCGCCGTGCCGAAATCGCCAAGCTGATAGACGCTGGCGGTACGAGCCTTGAACGCGAAGGGCTCGAACGGCTCGGCGAGCAGCTTTTTCACAAACGCCTCGTCGCCGAGACCGACAGTGACATGCGGATTGAAGTGTTTGCCGCTGTGTTCGGGGACGTAGGCGGCGATATAGTCCATGGTCGGCTGGTTAATCGGGCCACCATCGGGGCGCGGCACAAAAGCCTCGCCAGTCCCGCGTTCGACTATGAACGGCGCGACCGCAGCGATAAGTTTTTGCTGCAAATCGAGCAATGCGGGCGTGGGCGCTATGGTAATGCCGGCGAGGCCGAGACTCTGGTAAGGCAGGTAATAATAGCCCGAGGCTTGGAGCTTAAGTTGGCCAGGATCGGCTTTGGCAATCACTTTCGCCACTGCGGCCTTGACCTGTTCCAGGTCGGCGCTGCGAACGAAGCGTTGCAGCACCGTGATGTGTGGCGTGTGATCCGCATCCAGCGCGAAACCGGCGGGATAGCTTTCGCGCAAGCGCACATTCGCCGCCTGTGCATGGGCGATCATCGTCGCGTCGGGATCGAGCAGAATATCAATGGCGGTCGCCGCCGCCAGTTTCGGCTCAATGGCCTGAGCGGCGGTAGCCACAGCCAAGCCGAGGAACATCAGGACGCAATAGCAGCGCAGTGCAGGGATCAGTGTTTTCATGGTTTACTTGATGAGATTAAGATGCCCCCGGCACTGCCGGGGACAATTTTAAGTTCACTTCAAAGTCGTGCGCAACCGTTGCATCTGCTTGACCATCTCGTCTTTCATCCGGCCCCGGCCAATCGAATGCTTCATGCTGCTGCCCATGCCAGCCACTTGGTCGGTGGACGAGCGCAGGGCGTAGAAGATAATCGCGCCGTCACGGTAAGGCAGGCAACCGGCCATCAACTGGCTGGAATTGTAGGAATGCCCCACATAAAACTGCCGAATGACCACCAAGGCTCCGCTGTCGGAGGTCTGGATGAGGCGGTGGGTCAACGTGGCCGTAGGTCGGTCTTCCACCACGCGGTTTTGCCATGAGAACCGGTCGGCCACGCCCTCAGGCAAGGCCTGTGGATAGTTGAGCAAAGCCTGGAAAAGCTCGGGGTAGTTATTTTTTGCCAACGTATTGCCCTGCTCCGTCGCCGTGCGCAATTCGTTAGCCGGGTCGGCCTTGTCACCACCACGGGCATAGGGAGCAATTCCGCTTAATCCAGCTTGGCGATAGGCTTTATAGCGTTCGAGCAGAATCTCGCGGTAACGTTGTGAGACCGCTTGAGCGACAGTCTTCTTGTCCGCCGACTTAAGGCTATCCTTCAAGCCCGCAAAACTGGCAATCTCTTCGGTTGACAGGTTGAATGTCGATCCCGCCTCGACGGTCAGCAAATCCTGAGCCTCATCGCCGCTGAACGTGAAGTTTTTAAACGCGGCGGCGGTGGCGTTGTCGGGAATGATCCCTTGGGCTCTGATGGTCGAGTCAAGCCCGGCAAAATCCCCTTTCTTCACATAGGCGATGACCTTGGCCAAAGGCACTTGCACATAAACCGCGATGCCGTCGGCCAGTTCTTTGTCGGTGTTTTCAGGATACTTCCAGGAAATGGCCTTGCCTTGATCCAGGTCGCCCAGTTGAGCCTGAGGCACACCCACCCGTTTCAATACTTCCTCGCCGGTCGGCAAGTCGGCGCTTGCCATGTTCAGCGTCAATGCGCAACCGATGGCGAACAGCCAGCGGCTTGATTTTTTCATATTAATCTGTGTCATGAATGTCTCCTCAATAGTGTAGGCCAATGCATGTTATGCATTGATGTTACGCAATGAACGCCGAGGCGACCTTCAGACCGCCTCGGCGAAATTTAGGTGGCCTGAAGGCCACCCTAGAAAGCCCATTGATGGCGAGGCTTAACATCAGTTATCAACGATCCCCTTTCCTCGTAGCAAGTCGCCATACGATACGCCCAGGCTGCGAAGGCCGTAAAGATAACCTAAGCCAACCAATAGGTTACCCAAGCCCATCACCGCCGCCATGCCGCCGATGTCGCCCAATAGGCCATAAGGCACTAGCACGGCGAAAGCGGCAAAGCGCAACAGCATCTCCCAGAGCAGTAGCGGCGCGAAGATCTTCAGGTTGCGGGATGAAATGACCAGCACGGCGGCAGTAAAGCTAAGAAACCCGGCGATCAGTAAGGCCCAGGCCGGATGGCAAAAGCGGACGCCAAATAGCGGCCCCCATGCGGACAGCGCAGCGATGGCCGCCAAGCCGATGTTGTAATACCCTGTCCATAGGACAAAGCGGGGAAAATCAAAATTCATGATGTTGTTCCTTAAAGTTGAATAGGTTGTAGGTCGGGCGCGTCTCTTTGTACCCGACATTCTGATGCGTATGCAACAGCTTCATTTTCCGGCCTACTTGGCTTTGCTAACCGCGAAATTGGGATTTGCTGGATTCACCGTCACGGTGCGACGAGTTGGATTGATAACCAAATCCATATCTTCCATCGGTATGGCCCCCAATAAAACCTCGTTGCCCAGCACCATGGCACCCGTCAGGCAATGTCGGTTTTCAAAGTGCGTAAGGATAGGCCCGACATAAGGCCTTTTACGTAAAGCGCCGCCTGCCGTCTCCACCTCGCGCTCCTCATAAGTATCCAAATCCAGTTGCAAGGCAATATGCTCAGGGATGCACAAATGCACCGCCCCGGTATCCACCAAGGCCGATACGGTCAATGGCTGGATCTCGGGTTTGCGGGCGTTGCTGAGAGTAATGTCGGCATAGATTAGGCCCATGAGTTTCTCCTCCAAAACAAATGATGCTACACTACTCAGAGTTTGCGACTCCAGCCAGATCTATTTATTCGTACTGTAGCTTGGGCAATGGCTTCATCGTTTCCTCTCGTTCCCAAGCTCTGCTTGGGAATGCGGCCTTGGAAGCTTCAGCGTCCAGAAACTTGCTCCGTCTCAGGCGTATAAGAAACAGAGCTTCCAAGGCTTAGATTCCCAAGGGAGACCTTGGGAACCAGAGGCAAACTTCATTAATGTGCGCGATGCGCACACTACAAGGCTAAGATCAGCAGCCAGGTATGGGCCAGAAACGCGTCGGCGGCACGGCGTTCCAGCGCCTCAAGGCCCTTAGCAGCACGGTAAGACCGGCGGCATGCACGGCCACGGTGACGGCCACCAAAACCCACGCGATAAGGATTATTGAGAGCATTGGCTTACTAAGTGTTCTTTGATCTCAATCGAGGAACCGCACTTTCCCTGTGTTTAGCTCATAAACGGCCCCGACCAAGACCAGGCGCTTTTCCCGCAACGCCCGCCTTGCCTCAGGATGGGCGGCCACTTGCCGCATGGACCAGCGGACATTGGCCTCCACCGCAGCGCTCAGCAGCACGTCTCGGGTTTGTTTCAGGTCAAGCTTCTTGAGTCCGGGCTTGATTAATTTAATCAGCGATTCGATGTGTTCGGGTTCCTTGGATTTAAAGAGCATTTGCTCCACGGTGGCGGTGATGGCTCCACAACCTTCGTGACCCAGCACGACGATCAGCGGCGTGTGCAAATGGGCTGCGGCGTACTGCAAAGAGCCGACCACGTCTTCGGCGATGATATTGCCGGCCAGCCTGATGGTGAAGAGATCGCCAAACCCTACGTCGAAGATCAATTCGGGTGGCACACGCGAATCGCTGCATCCTAGGATTGTGGCGAAAGGCTGCTGCCTTTCCACCAGTAGACTGCGCCAGGAAGCGTTTTCGTGCGCATGGCTCGGTTTATCATCCACGAAGCGCCGGTTGCCGTCCCTCAGCCGCAGCAAGGCTTCGCTGGCATCGCGGGGATAAGGCTCAGTGTCGATGGTATCGAATCGAGGCGCTTCATCCGCAACCGCCGAGGCGATTCCCAACCCGAGGCAGCCGACACCCAGCAGCCATTCTCTTCGTGTGATATCTGAAGTTGTCATGATGATGATCCGATAGAGTGACAGGCATATAACCCCGTCAATCAGGCTTCGAAATTCGATGTGTTGTCCAAACATTCCGGTCGGGATTGCAAACCCCGACCGGCTTTGTCTAGGCAGATTCGATGTCAGGCCCGACGGATCACTTGTTCGCGGGGGTCTGCAACTGTTCCATCACCCGGTCGAGGGTGAAGCTTGAAGCCTTCTGGCGCGGCGGATATTCCTTGAACGTGGTCAGGAACTGGCCGACATAGCCTTGCGCCGGCACGAGCATGAAAGCATGATCCATCAGCCAATCATAATAAGTATTCGAGGTAATGTCAGCCCGCTCGTAAGGATCGGTGCGCAGATTAAAGATCTTCGGAATGCGCAGATCGGTGAAAGGCTCAGACCAGATCCGCAAAGTTCCAGGGGCACGCTGTTCCTCGAACACCAGCTTCCAATTATCGTAACGCAGCCCGGTCAGGTCGCCGTCATCGGAGAAGTAGAAGAACTCCTGGCGCGGGCTTTTTGCCTCCTGACCGGTCAAGTAAGGAAGCTGGTTGTAGCCATCCAGATGCACCTTGAAGTTTTTATTGCCTGCCTTGTAGCCCTTCAGCAGCTTGTCCTTGATATCAGGCACACCGGCTGCGGCCAGCAGCGTCGGTGCCCAGTCCAGATGCGAGATGATGTCATTGGACACCGTGCCGGGCTTGATGTGGCCGGGCCAGCGCACCATCGCCGGGACGCGGTAAGCCCCTTCCCAGTTGCTGTTCTTCTCGCTGCGGAACGGGGTCATGCCGGCGTCCGGCCAGGAATTCATATGCGGCCCATTATCGGTGCTGTACATGACGATGGTGTTGTCGGTGATGCCCAGCTCGTCGAGTTTGGCCAGTACGGTGCCGACGTTTTTGTCATGGTCGATCATCGCATCGTGGTACGGGCTTTGCCAGCGTCCGGCTTGGCCCAGGCTCTCCGGCTTGGTATGTGTGCGGAAGTGCATGTGGGTGAAGTTCACCCAGACGAACATCGGCTTGCCGGCCTTGGCCTGTTTGTCGATGAACTCGACAGCGCGGGCGGCGGTGTCGTCGTCGATGGTCTCCATGCGCTTCTTGGTCAGCGGCCCGGTGTCCTCGATCTTCTGTGTGCCATCCGGGTTGGCGAAGCTGTGGATCACGCCTCTAGGCCCATAGTTCTTGCGGAAGTTGGGATAGTCGGCTTCCTTCGGATAATCCGGCAATTCCGGCTCCTCCTCGGCATTGAGATGATAGAGGTTGCCGTAGAATTCGTCGAAGCCGTGGGCGGTGGGCAGGAATTCGTCCTTGTCGCCGAGATGGTTCTTGCCGAACTGGCCGGTGGCGTAGCCTTGCGCCTTCAGCAATTCAGCGATGGTGGGATCTTCCTTGCGCAAGCCCAGATCGGCCCCCGGCAAGCCGACTTTGCTCAAGCCGGTGCGGAACACGCTCTGCCCAGTGATGAACGCGGAGCGGCCGGCGGTGCAGCTTTGCTCGGCGTAATAGTCGGTGAAGATCACGCCTTCATTGGCGACGCGGTCGATGTTGGGCGTCTTGTAACCCATGAAGCCTTTTGAATAAGCGCTGACATTGGACTGGCCGATGTCATCGCCCCAGATGATGACGATATTGGGTTTCTTCTGCTCGGCTGGGGCCGGGGCGGGCGCTGTCGTGGTCACGGGCGCGGGTTTGGCGGCGGGTGCCTGCTCCGCCCCAGCCGGCATGACGGCCAAGACGGCCAGCAGGAGGGTGAAGGGTGGAAGGTTTTTCTTGAGTGGATGCATATTTTTCTCCGGGTTATAAAAGCCCCTCACCCCCCCTTTCCCCCATGGAAGAGGGGCTTGATTCCCTTCTCCCTGCGGGAGATGGGCCGGGGATGCGTTTTTGGGGACGTACAGATGGATGCCGCAGACTTTTTGAAACAGGCTCTACAAGCCTGGCAGATCCGCGACGCGCAATATGCTGAGGTGGCGCAAGTCGATGAAATCCTCATGTTGCGGGCCAGTGTTGATGACGATGCCCCCGGCCAGCGCAATATGTTCACAGTTGAATTGCGCTTTCCGGGCATTCACATACAGGTCGATCAAACCGTGGATAATGCCATAGGAAACTTCCGTCGCGGCGTGCAGCGGGTTTTCCGCCGCCAATATCGCCTCGCGATGGGGAAGCAGCCGCCGCTCCAGGGTCATTTGCTCGGTGTCGTCATCATCGTAAGGCGGTTCGTAATCAGCCGAAGACTTCAAATGTTCCACTGCCAGCGTCAGCGCGCCACAGGCGGAAGATTCATGATGCTGTCCGGGGCGCAGCAGCTTGCCCAATTCCCCCTTGTCGTTGATGCCGATGTGCGGGCCATAGCCGATGAGCAGAGAACCGCCGTCGGGGATGTGATGGGCAATCGCCGACATGCCGGTGAGGCCGGAATACGGCAGACCGGCCAATCCGCCCATCGAGAAAGGCCCGAGGAAGTCCCCTTTGAATTTGGCCTTGTGGGCAGGGGTTTCCGCTTCGCGCACGGCGATAATATCATCGGCGCAGATGGATGTCGCCAATAGCATTTTCGAGATGTCGATGCCTTGGACGTTGGCCACCCTATCCCTGACTTTTTCCCTAAAGGCAGCCTGGGTGATGGCATTGGGATAGTGTCGCTTGAGCAGATCTTCGAAAGCGGGTGCTTTGTTCATTGGTAGATTCCTGATGCGTTATAGGGCGAATGAAAAAATCCTTAAGCCAATGGCCTTGGAGCAGGCGCTGGGAAATGTGCCATCATCCCGCTCCTCTTCACATTCCTGTCTCGTAGCGGTCATTGGTCACTTTTAATGCTTATTACCCCGAAAAACCGTGGAACCGATCCCCTTCAAACGGTTGCTTTTTATCCAACCCCAAGTCTGGTCACCTTTGCCATTAGAATACATGACAGATGTGAATTCGTTGTATTCTTCATAAGCGTCTACTAAATCGCCCGGTATGACAAACAGTTCTTTGATTTTACAAGCTTCATGTGGAACGGAATAAAAATAGGCACGGCCTTGGCCAATCACTTGACGGCCTGAATCGTAACCGGGGATATAAACAAGCTTATCCACGCTTGTCCGCTTATCGAAATGGCTCTCGTCACAATCCATTGAACCTGCTCCATAGGCAAAGGACGAAAGCCAGAATAAAGCCAACGCAATATAGTTTTTTATTGGCATATCAATTTATCGCAATATTCAAAACGCATCTGCCTGGATGCCGGGCGCGATGCGCCCGACCGACCACAAGCTTAAAGAATGATTGATGCGACTGCCACGGCGGCTATGGCCAGCAGGATGGCTTTCGGCATGCTGATGTTGGAATGCCGCAGAATGTCCACAGTTTCTTGCAGGTTCTCCTTCAAGCTGCGGCGCGGGGTGGTTTCGTGGGACGTTTCGGTCATAGGTATTACCTCTTTGGATGGGCGGAAGAGACAAGATCAGAATGAAATGGCAAACCCGATATTGGCATTGTAGCTAGGGGTATATTTAGTCAATCCCCAATTGTAGCTGCCATAAAAAGCCAGCCGTTTACTGGCCGACCACTGCCCGCCTAGCCCAATCGCCTCTTGTTGGAGCTGGGAAGCTATGACGGATTTGATTCCTGAGGCGCGCGGCAATGCGTCGGCGTTGTGGTAACCATGCACAAACAAGGCGATGTTGTCGGTGATATTGCGTTGCAAGGCCCACTGGAAGGCGAGCAGATAGGCGCTACCCGCGGAAAGGGATTGACGGACAAATCCCAGATTCCAGCTCAATGCAATATCCCCGGGCAATTCGTGGTCAAACAACAGGTTGAATGAATATTGCAAGGGGCCGTTGTAGGCCGACGAGGCAAGCCAGGAGGTGGTTTGTATATAAGTCTCCGCACCGATGGAGACATTGAACCAATCCCATTCCTTGGCCCAGAGGTGGATCTTGGTGTCGAAGGCGATGGGCGAGAAGCCGGCACCACCCGACTGGACTGTCATGCCATTGGAGAACACGCGAAACTCAATATTGTCGGTCACGCCGTAACGCAGCAGATACTCCCAATTCCATTGGGAATGCGAAACGGCGCTGCCGCCATAGAATCCGGCGGGGCTGTTTTCCAAGTAAAAGCCCCCTTGGGGCAGGGTGTAGGAACTGTTGGGGTAGTTGGCGAGATCGGGGCCGGGAAGGCTGACATCCGCCAATGAACGCCAAATGGCAAGGCCTTCGCTCGGTTTTCGGCCTAAAAATTTCCTTAAGCGGCCAAAGGGATGCCAGTCCGGCAAATCCGCCGCGGCAGCCTGCGCGGCTTGTTGCGGGTCGAATGGCTGAGGCGGCTCGGACTGCGCAGGTTTTGCGGTGTTGGCGGCGGGTGTTGAGGGTGTCCGAAGCGTGACGGGGTTTGTAACCCCGTCATTTACGTTTTGTGAACCTGTCCTGAACGCAGTCGAAGGGTCGGTGCGGACTTCAAACGTTCCGGTCGGGGTTGCAAACCCCGACCGGCTTTGTTCAACCAGCTTCGCCGGTTCCTCCGTCCGGCTTTGCATGCCCGCGCATCCCGGCAAAGCCAGCAAGAGACCAGCCGAAAAGCCCAGGCAGTGCCTAGCCTGCGACGGCCGGCGCATAGTAAAAACCGATGCCGAGTATCAGATAAACCGCGATCAGAGCCGCACCGGCCAGCCAGCGCACCGATCCGCTTTGGAGAAGATTGATGATCGCATAGACCGTCAGGATGATGCCAACCAGTTCAAATTGGGAAAACAGCAGGTTCATGTCCTGGCCGATGGCTGCGCCGAAGAATACCAGCAAGGGCGCGACCAACAAAGCGATCTGCGCACTGCCGCCGACGGTGATCCCCAAGGACAGATCCAACTGGTTCTGCCGGGCGAACCTGACCGAGTTTATCAGCTCCGCCGTGTTGCCGACCAAGGCGAGCAGGAATACGCCAGCGAACAAGGGAGTGAAACCCATGGCCTTGGCGGCGGGGTCTAGCGCGTCGGTCATGATTTCACTCATTACTGCCAGGCTAACCGTGACCGCCGCGAGAATCCCCAATGCCTGGTTGCGGCTCCAACCCGCCTCCTCTTTTTCGGACTCGGCTTGTCCGGTGTCGGCTTCAGCGTCCGCCTCGCCCATCGACAGGGTGTAGGCGACACTGAGCAGATAGACCAGGAACAGGACGACGGCCACATGCAGGCTGATCTTTTGTTCCGAGGCCGTGCTGAAATCGAACACCGCCGGGACGATCAAGCCGATGGTCGCCAACATCAACGAGCCGGCATGGAGGCGGGCGGCGTCCATATTGAAACGCAACGTCTCCTTGGGCCGCTTCAAGCCGCCGGCCAGGATAGAAACCCCCAGGCCAAACAGCAGATTTCCGAGGATCGAGCCGGTGATCGAAGCTTTCACCATGTCCACCAGCCCATGCTTCAAGGCGAAGAAGCCGATGATGATCTCCGGCGCGTTGCCCAGAGTGGCGTTCAACAAGCCGCCCAGCGTGGGGCCTATGAAACGGGCCAAAGCCTCGGTGGCGTCGCCCATCAAACCCGCCAGCGGGACAATGGCCAAGGCCGATGCGATGAACACCAGCGTCGGATTGGCGTGGAACCAAGCCAGGGCGATACCTATGGGGATGAATGCCAGCAGCCATCTTAAATTCATATGTGTGCCTCGCTCTCTGGTGTCGGTTTTAAGGATGGAAATAAAAGGCGGTGGCGACAACCCCATATGTCACCAACAACAGAACGCCCTCCAGCCAATTGGAGCGCCCGTCGGTGCTGATGGAATTGGTGACCGTGACCGCCATCGCGACGGCCATCAATTCAAATGGTTCGAATTCCAGATTCATCGGCTGGCCCATCAACTGCCCGACGAAGACGAGAATGGGGGCCACGAACATGACGATTTGCAGGCTGGAACCCATCGCCACGCTGACGGCTAAGATCCATCTTGTTCTTCCGGGCGAAGGTGATGACGGCAATATACTCCACCACGCCGCCGAACAGCGGAATCAAAATCACGCCGGTAAACAACTGGGTAAGCCCCATCGTCTTGATTGCGGTCTCCAGGCTGGCAACCAGCACCTCGGACACAAACACCAAGACGATGCTGGCACCCAGCAATATCCCGACATGCTTGCCAATGGGTGCATGATGTCCGTCCTCCGCGATGGTTGCCGCCGAGTCGCCGTTCTCGCCATTTAGGCTGAGTTCGTACAAATGCCGATGCGTCTTCATGGAAAACAGCAGCGATAACACATAAAAACCCAATAGCAAACTGGCCGCGACCAAGGAAAAACGGTCGATTTTCAAGGGTGCCAATCCATGCGAGGTGTAGTGGATGGAAGCCGGCGTCAGCATGCACCACCAGCGCCAAGATGAGCGAAGACGCATTGATGCGCGCCACCCGTGGCCGAAATTCCAGCTCGGGATATTTGCAGCCGCCCAGAAATATGCCGGCGCCAAGGGCCAGCAGCAGGTTGGCGATGATGGTCCCGCTGATGCTGGCCTTGACCACGTCAACCAGCCCCTCGTGACAGCGCAACGATAGAAATGACCATTTCTGTGGCATTGCCGAAGGTCGCGTTGAGCAGCCCACCCACCGAGGATCCCACGGCATCGGCGATATTTTCGGTCGCATTGGCGATCATCGCCGCCAACGGCACAATCGCTAGGCCCGAAATGGCAAACACCAACAGCGGATCGTCTCCAGGCCATTTGGCAAGAAAACTGAGCGGCACGAACAGCAACATCCACGACAACAGAGGGTTGTCGATGCCCAGCAGCGAGGCGCGAAAGGTAAATGCGGGGTTTTTCATGGTTTGTCGGTTGTTGGATAATGCCGTTCCAAGTCGTCAAAGAAGCGCGTGATTTGTTCTATTCTCTCGTTCCCACGCTTCAGCTTCACTATCATTAAATTAAGGACTTGTCGTCATTCCGGCAGGGAATGCCGGAATCCAGGTTCCAGGGATGGCGCGGCCTAGAAGCGTCCATGCAACCTGGATACCGGCGATCCATGCCGGTATGACGGCTTAACTTATGAATCTGCGCTGTTAGGCCGCATAGCGACCGTCGAGATCAGCCGGGGGTTTCAACCCCCGGAATGTGGCTATGAATTCAACGAATTACTGCTTAAGTTGGCGCATATGGGTAATCCACCCCACCTTGCCCCGCTCCCGCAGCCAATGCTCCTGGAACACCCGCTTGGCCGCCTCGCCCGCCCGGTTGACGAATTCCCGGTTCAGATAGGCGCTGAAAGCGATGCTGAAGCCGGGGATCAGCGCACCCAGTTCAGCGCCCAGCACCGCCCGTTGCAAGGCGTTTTGCGCGGATTCCTCAACCGCCTGGTGGAGGAAGGTGGTCTCGATCTGGCGCTGGTAATTGGCCATGGCCTGCGCCCGCTCGCCGGGATTGGTGGCGGTCGACAGCGCCAGGATGTGCAGCATGAGTTCCTTGTCGCCGGGATGGTCGATGGTGTAACCGTAAGCCTGGGAAACCCGATAGATCACGCGCAACGATCCGGCCACCAACACCGGCATCCCCGCCGCCGCCGCAATCGGCCCGCCGGTGCCAGTGGCGGCACCCATGCCTAGGGCGATATGGCCGGCATCGCGGATGACCCGGTCGGCCAGACTGTCAGCGAATTCCAAGGGTTTGGCGGCAAGATCCTGTATCGACTCCACCCCTTGGGCCTTCAAATACGGGTCTTTGAGGATGTTGTCATCCTGGGCCAGTTGACCGGCCATTTTGTTCACGCCGTCCATGGCCGCCGAGACCGCAGCCTTCGGCAGCACCTTGTTCACCAGATTGCCGATGGGATTGGTGATCATGCGGATCATCCGCTTCGCCAAACCGGGGGACTCGGCCTTCCAGGCCGCTATTTCGGCAACCTGGGCAGCTTCATATTCGGTCAGAGGAAGGGACTTCGGCGCTTTCTCGCTCATTTTTTGGGCTTGTCTATACGCGGATAACGCTTTTCCAGATCGTCCAGGAAGCGGTTAATCTGCTTCATCGAACCGTGGAACATCTTCGGGGAATGGCCTTTCCTCCATTGCTCCACCCGCTTGCGGTTGCCCGGCCACAGCGCCAAGGCACCCATGATCAGGAACGGGGTGCCAAGCACACCGGGAACCACCATGCCGATGATGCCCGCCGAGATCAGCACCCAGCCTACGCTGTGCTCCAGATGCTCCACCCGCTCGACGACTTCCTCGTCAGCTTTCTCGATGACGGCTTCGGCGGGAACCATGTCCTGTGGCTCCTCCCCCTTGCCGATGAATTCTCCGACTAGGGCGGGCTGCCCTTCATCGGCCGCTTGCGCGGACACGTTCTCGCCGGTTTGTGCAGGGCTGGCCTGGGTGGCTGGCGTGGGTTTAGTGCGTTTGCGCACTGCCTTGGCCAGCTCTGGGGTCGCGGTCATGGGATAATCCTCTTGAAACTGGCGGGGTGCTGGCTGTCGCGCAAGGATCGGGTCGCCTGCTGGTAAACCCGGTTGACGCCGACATTGGCGATCAAGCCCGAGGTGATGCCGTTCAACACGCCCGCATAGCCGCCGACAATGCACAGCAGGTTGGGCATCAAGGCCCGTCGGCAGGTGGCGCGGACACGCTCGTTGTGGCTTCGGGACAGCGCGGCGGTCTCCGCGAACGCCTCCAAGGAGTCGCCCAAGACAACGATGTCGGCCCCACCGTCAGCCAAGGCAGCCACTCCCCCGCCCAGGGATACAGCGACATGCGCCTCGCCAGCCAGTCGGGGATCAATCTGGTCGTTGCCGACATAGGTCGCCAGCACACCACGCCGCCGCAGACTTTGCAAAAAGCGGATTTTTTCTTCCGCGCTAAAGTCGCCGCTGTGCAAGTCGGTGCCAAGACGGCGAGCGAGTTGTTCCGTCTCCTCGGCGGGGCGGCTGGACAGCAGGAACACCTCGATGCCCTGCTGGCGCAATTGACGCACCGCCGAGGCGGCACACGGCAGGCTGCCTGCGCGGAAATCCAGCAAGCCGACTTGCTCGCCGTCGATTTCCACACTGAGCGCCGTTGCGTCGACTCTGGCCGCCCCGGCTTCGTCACGCAGGACGATGGTGTGTCCACCCTGCCGGACGGTGACTTTCTCCGCGTCTAGCGCGGCGAGCGGGGGCTGGCGGACGACCAGTCCGCGCACTCGACAGGCATCCGCCAGGGCTTCCGCCCGCCCGTCGCCCAGGTAGAGTCCGGCCCCGGCCACATAGCGCAGGAGATTGTCGGTCTCGGAATCCGCCAACCGGGAGCGCAGGCCCGCCAACTCCAGCACGGGAACATCCCAAGCCGGATGGTCGTCCAACACGACAAAACGGGACTCTCCTAAGCGTTGCAAGGCACTGGCCGTGCGCAGCACGACACCGCCGCGCAACGCGAGGCCCATGCCACGCAAGGTCTCCAAGGGCAGGGCCAGATTGGGGCCGGAGGCATGGTCTTGATGCAGCACTGCACCCACCGTGAACAAGCCGCCCACCGTCCAGCCCACCGCCGCCAAGGCCAGGTTTGGCTTGACGGCGCGGTCGGCCATAGCCTCGGCCTGGCGGCGTAAAACCGGATCGCGGCTTAGGCTGCGGGCGTTGTCGATCACGCTGCGGGCGATCTGCGCCGCCTGTGTCTGCGCCCCCGTCCGCGTCACTTCCACCTCGATATTGCCGGCCAGCAGGCTGGTCCCGGCCAACACTTCATCGCCAAAAGCCAGACGCTTAGGCGTCCGTACACCGCTGACCGCGACTTGCCCAGCCAAGGCGTAGCCGCCGACCACCCGTCCGTCCACCGGGATAGCCGCAGGCGCTTCGATGCGAATGTGATCCCCGGCCCGCAGGTCTTCGCTGCGCACCAAGGCATCGACCTCGTCGGAGCGGACGATCCGGGCCTGGGCGGGTATGGGCAGATTTTCTTCCAGCAGGCTGCGGCATTCCTCGGCCAGCACCGCATTGGAGCGCTTTTCCCAGAAGCGGAACGACCACTCCATCAGGGCGTGGGCGACGATCTGACCGGTGGTGATCGAACAGCCCAGCAACGCCGTGTACAACACCGGCAACCCGACCTTGCCTTGGCTCAATTGCTTGCCGGCGTCGCGGATCGTGCCGAGGTTGGACACCACCAGCAGGCCTATGCACACCGGCAGCACCACAGGCACGGCAAACTCGCCCAGTGCAGCCAGACCCAAGGTGGCATTGGCGAAGCCTAGTTTGGTCGGGGTGGCGTCAAGGGTCGCCAGCGCGGTGCGCGGCGAACCCAGTTGCGCCTCAAGGACGCGGATCAGCGCGACGACATCGACAGCCTCCTGTGGGTAGACTATCCAGAGCCTGCCCGTCGATGCGGTGGCCGTCGCCTGCTTGACGCCGGGAAAGTCCTTGGCCGCGTCTTCCATGCGTCGGCCCAAAGCGGGTTCTTGGCCGATGGCGGCATGGCGCAGTTGCAGGCGACCGGGGCCGGTCTGGGCGATCTCAAACAGGGAGACGATACCGCCGAAGCGGTGGAGCTCGACGGATTCGCCCGGACTCCAAAGCGGTAGCCGCGCATCGTCCAGCCCTTCCTCCGACCCGCCGAGGGCGGCGGCTAACTGGCCGATAAAGGCTTTCCCCCCGGACTCGCCGACTTGGTAACGCACCGCCGCCTTGCCCGGATTGGGTTGGATGCGGAGGGAGCGCACTTCCGGGAAAGCGAAGGCGCGGCGGACGAAGCTGCGGGCTTGGGCTTCACCACCCGGCCCGAACAGGCTGGCGAACTCGATATGCAGCTCCTCGCGGTCAAATCGAATCTTTGGTGCCGCAAACGTCTCGCTCACGCCCAAGTTGCCTCCGTGTAGGGTTTGAGCTTGCCCTGTTCAATCATGTCTTCCAGCTCGGCGGTGATGTGCTTGGTTTCGGAGTCCAGCACATCGTAAACCTCACGCAGTTTCTTGCGCCGACGGTTGATTTCAAATCCTACCGTAGCGATCACCACGGCGGCGAAAAAAAGTGTCACTGCTTCACTTATTTGGTTCATTGTCGTAGCCTCTCAATTTAAAGGGTTAACCCATTGCCTCTTGTGCGCCGTCGCGGAGTACCTCGATAGCACCTTCCAGCCCTTTCCGATGCAGCCTTTCCTTGATGTCTTTTTCGATATTGGCACTGTGCCTGTGGTTGTGGACAAAGCGCAGGAATTCCTGCATGGCGAACAGAGCCTGCTCGCTCTTTTTGATCAGCCCCAGGCACAGCCGGAAACCGTGATAGCCGTCCTCGCCCCGCCCGCCCTTCGCATGGAGGTCATGCACTAGGATGAGCGGATCCTTGCCAATCAAATCCGGATTTTCCCGGATCATCTTGATCGACTGATCGCGAGTCAGAATATAAAGCGGGTCGTTGTTCTGGAACTCGCGGATCATGTCGAAATTTTCGCGGATCACCCTGGCGGATATGGATTTCCACCCCGAGTCGATAATGAAAAAATGGAAACGCGGCTGGTATTCGTGGGCTGTGGCTTCTAGCGCCGCGCCGGTTCCCGTCGCCTTCGGCGCGGGGGAGGGATTGGCCGATTCCTCGGCGGCATGTCCGGGCAAGGATTCTTCACTCATTTCGACAGGCTCCACGTTGGCTTCAATCACAGCTTCCGCCTTTTCGGACGGAAATTCTTGGCTTGCCTCCGCGGGGTTCGGCAGAGGCGGTTCCGCCGCTTTCCGCGACGGGGTTTTTCGAGTTGCCATAAGTTGCTCCTCAGGTTGGTTTGTCTTCTGCTTCCCACGCACCACGTCACTGCCATTGGATTCTGTCCGTAGTCCCGCCTTTAGGCGGTAGACGACCACAAAGAACCGGCTGAAGCCGGGACTACGAACGGCATTGGCTAGTCATCCTAAATCCTTAACTTAATTGCGGTTACGCAGCGCGTCAGAACGCGTTAAGGGGTATCCCCGGCATCAAGCTCACGCGGTTTCTTCCATGCGGATGGATGTGGAAGCGATAGAGTCGTCCGCCCCGTAACCGGCCTGTTTCAGCTCCATCTCCAGCCTATGCCTGCGCTCGGCCTCCAAGTGCGCCACTTTGCGCATCGGCCATACGCCGTTGGCCAAGGCCCCTAGCGCGGCGACGTTGTTGGTCAGCACCGATGCGCCGATTCCGAAGCCCAGCGTGAACACGCCGGCCACGCAGACGATGTTGGGTATCGACGATCATGTTCCAACTGTTGCGGACATTGCGGTCCATGGCCTTGGCGATGTCGCGCAGCTCGCACAGCTTGCCCAGGCCCTGCTCCATGAACACGATCTGCGCTGTGTCGGTGGCAATAGAGGTCGCCCCGCGCAGCGAGATGGAGACGTTGGCTTGCTTCAGGGCGATGGAGTCGTTGATGCCGTCGCCGACGAAGCAGACTTTCATGCCCTCGTCTTGCAGTTTTTTCACATAATCGGCCTTGTCCGCTGGAAGGACTTGGGCGAAGTAGATGTCCATGCCCAGATCCTTGGCCAGCTTGGCGGTCGGTGCCTCGTGGTCGCCGGAGATGATGGCGAGGTGCTTGATGCCGCGTTCGCGCAGGCCTTTGACGATGTCGCGCACTTCGGGCCGCACCGAGGCCTGCAATTCCAACGCACCGCCGATCTGGCCGTCCACGCCGACCATGACCATCGTGTAGCCTTCCAGATGCGCCTCGTCCAACGCGGCCTCGATTTCGGGTGTCAGCGGGATGCCTTCCATCTCAAGGTAGCGCTTGCTGCCGACGCGGATGGTATGGCCGTTGATGCCGACGCTGATGCCGTAGCCGACCTTGTATTGGGTATCGTCGGTCAGTGCCAGCGCGATGCCCAACTCCTCGGCCTTGTGCAGGATGGCCATGGCGATGGGGTGGTGGAACTTCTGTTCCGCCGTCGCCGCGAACATCAGGATGTCATTTTCGCTGAAACCATTGGCGGCGATGATGCCGCCCTACTTCCGGGCGTTCGCGGGTCAGCGTGCCGGTCTTGTCGAACAGGACGGTGTCGATTTCGCCCATCAGTTCAAGAGCGCGGCCATCTTTCACCAAGATGCCCTTTTGTGCGCATAAGGCCAGCGTGGACAACATCGCCAAGGGCGCGGCCATGCGGATGCCGGTGCCGAGGTCGCTGTTCAGCACGGCCACGCCGGCATGGGGCCCCAAAGTGGCGAAGGCCAAGCGCACCGACGGCCAGGGTCGGTATCACGGCGGTGTCGGCGAGACGCTCGCCCTTGTTCTGCGAGGTCAGCTTGTAGCCGGCGGTGTCGTTGAGGATCTGGCTGATCTTGGCCGAGGCGGTCTCGCTGCCGGCCTTCTCCACCGAGATGTAGACCTTCCCGGCCACCATGATGGTGGAGGCGAAGACGCGGTCGCCGACGCCTTTTTCCGCCGGGGTCGATTCGCCGGTCAAGGCTTGCTGGTCGACCATCGCCATGCCTTCGACGATATGGCCGTCCACCGGCACCATGTCGCCGGTGTGGGCGACGACAATATCGCCGGCGTTGACCTTGTCCAGCGAGACTTCGATCTCGACGCCGCTCTCCGTGACCAGCCAGACGAAGCGCGGCTGCTTGCCGAACGCCGTCGAGCAACATTTTTTTGGAATTGTCCTCGGTCTTCTTGACCAACATGCGACCGAAGGACAGGCACAAGGCCAGCACCGCGCCGGGAAAGACCTGCAGCGTGCCGAGGCAGCCCAGCACGACGACGGAATCCAGTAGATCCACGCCCAGGCGCTTCTCTTTGAACAGCACATCGTAGGCACCGACGAAGCTCGGGACGCAGGTGTAAGCGAACACGGCGGCGGCCACCGGCAGCAGCGCCGGGCGCGGCAAACTGGGCGGCACCAGCCAACACCAGCGAACCTGCGCAAATAGCCAGATCCAGGTCAAGTTTGTCCAATTCGGCCTGATGCTCGGCGTTGGCCAATGCGCTGTCGAGAATCTCGATGACCTGGTGGCGGGTCAACCGGCGCGGGTCGTATTCCACCTGCACCGTGCATTGCATCGAATGGGTCTTGTAGCGATCCACCCCCAACACGCTCATCAATTCCCGCTCGATGGCCTGGCACAGGACGTTCTTGCGGTACAGCACCGGATTCTTGAGTCTTCATGAAGCCGACCCGTTCGGCGACGACCTGGAAGCCGGACACCACATGACCATAGCGATGGTAATGGACCACCCCGTGGCGATCCCGCGCGGTGATCGCCGGGGCGACGACGAGGGAAAGGATAAGGCTCTGGCCGACGGGGGGGATCGGCTCGGCAGGCTTTTCCTCCGCGCCCAAGCATTCGGATAGGCTGCTTAGAATGTCGCGCAATGTGTGGCGCTTCGCGTCGAAGCGCAATTCCGCCACCGGGGCCGCGTCGCGGTTCAGCGTGGCCCCGCCGAGCTGCTCCAGTTCGAATGCGCGGCGCAGGAAGCGCCGACACTGGACATTGTCCGGCTCGGCGAACAAGGTTTGGCTTTGCACACGGATCACGCCGGGACTGGGAAAAGACAGAAGGACATCCACGGCAGCGGCGGTGGAGGCGGTTTTGGCGTAAGCGTCGAACTTGCCGTCATCAAACATGAGCTTGACCTAATTGCTTTGGTGTGGAAGGGCAAAGGAGTAACGAATGCACTGAGCGGGAGATGCGAAAGCGGCCTGCGCCTGTGGACTGGACGCCGCCCCTAAGCTGACAATCCGTGCTCGCCCGCAGGCTTGATGCCCTTGGCTTCGTTGACGGCGTCGATGGCGGCGTTGCCGCCGTCGATGAAACCTTGCACGATGGGATTCTCCTGCGGCACGGATTTGGCAGCGAACACGGCGGCGTAGACGACACCATAGGAGACCATATACGAGGCGGTGTAGGCGAAGCGCGAAGCTGAGTTGGCGATGTCCGGCCCCATCTGGCTGAGTCGCTCCTTGGTCCGGGTGGCATCCTCGGTCGCTTGGTTGACCGCGTCTTTCATTGCGTCCGCGACGGATCTAAGGGGGTCTGTCTGTTCAATAGTCGGTGTCTCGCTGGCCATTTTCATGCGCTCCTGATTCAAACGGGTTAATAAAATAAATTCCAAATTTTAGGCGATTGCCATGCCGGATTCTAAATGGATGCCCTCGCAATGGAAAGCGGCACGAGTGGATACCTGTAAAATCCTATTGTCCCATGTTAGGCTAGCAAAATAATATTACGGCATCAAGAAAAAAATGCCAATGATTTGGGTTTCCGGCTGCCGGATCCAGGGGCTTATCGGGATTGCCCAAAACATCCATGGGAACTGTCGGGCTTAGGCGTCGGACTGGTTTAATTGAACCAGTACTGTGCGATATGACCCATTATGACTCGTTGCTTGCTTTTGCCTGCCGTCAAACGGCTCCAACTATGCGTCATCCCAGGTTATTAATACTCAAACCTTAGGGGCGGTCGTAGCTGGCTGCCTCGGCAAAAAACTGCTCGGGGTTGCGGGCGATCTCGCGGGCCGCCAGGAATTCGGCGTAATAGTTGCGGGAGGCGAAACCGAACTTGGGGCTATCGTATTGCTCGACGATACGCACGAAGTCATTGCCCACTTGGTTTTGCGCACGCATCATGCCATTGATGCCGTGGTTGTAAGAGGTCAGAGCCGTCGGCCAATCCCCCAGCTTTTCATAGGCGTAGCGCAGATAGCGGGCTGCGCCGTAGGTGGACGCGATGGGATCGTAACGCTCGTCCGCGCCCTCACGGATGTTCATGAATCTTTCCGCAGCCCCGCGTGTGAACTGCCAGATGCCCACCGCACCAGCGGACGACTGCGCCCCGGTTTGGAAGGAGGATTCCACATGGGGCAGATAGGCCAAATCTTCCGGCAAGCCGGCCTCGCGGAAGATTTTGCGAAAGGTCGCATCATAACGAGCACTGATCTCCAGGCCCTTCTTGAAGCGTTCCCGCATCCCGCGCTGGGAGCGCACCCGGTCGGCCGCACCCGGAATAATGCTCTGCAAGCGGCCTTTGGATTTAACCAGGTTGACCAGAAGTTGGTCTTCGTTGGAGAGTGTCCCGCCGGTCGAAAGCTTCACATCCAGGGCAGAAAGCTGCCCTTTCCAGTAATTGCGGCGTTCGCTGACAAACTCCTTTTGTTCAGGGCTAAGGCTGTCGGCGACCGGCCCGGGCAAGTCGATGACTTCATAGACCACATCCAAATAACGGTCATCATGGATCGCCACCTGTGATCGGTGCCATTGGACATAGGTCTTCCGCCAGAAATTCACGGCGGGTTCAAGTTCCGGGGGGGCGGGGAACTCACCGGCGTAAAGGCTGGGCTTTGGCCTTGCCGTAAAGTAAGGCGGTTGCTCCCAAGTCTTTAGAGTTTGGTGGGGGGGCGGGGTCGTCTTGGCGGGCGTATGCGAACAGGCGGCAAGCGCGAACAAGACCGCCACAGGGCAAGACAGGCGTAGCAAGGGTTTGATTTGGGATGACATGGTCGGTCGACTCCTAATCGTTGGTTTCTTCGTCTTGTGTGTCCACAATTTATACGACACGCCAAAAACCTACCCGCCCAGTTTCAAAGCCAGGGTCAAACCGTCGGCGACGGGCAAGAGGCTGATGGCGACCCGGCTGTCGGCATGGATTTTACGGTTCAAGGCGCGGATAGCGACGGTGTCGGCATCGACCACGCTTTCGTCCGCGACGCGCCCGCCCCATAGCACATTGTCGATGAGCAGCAAACCGCCGGGCTTGAGCAGCCGCAACGCCCGCTCGTAGTAGCCGTCATAGTTCTCCTTGTCAGCGTCAATGAAGGCGAAGTCATAGTTTGCCTCCGCCTCCTCAAGAAGCGCGTCCAGGGAGTCTAGGCCCGGCCCCAGGCGCAGGTCGATCTTACCCGCAACCCCGGCCAATTCCCAATATCGCCGTGCCACGGCAGTCCATTCCGGGCTGATATCCAAGGCGGTGATGCGACCATGGTCAGGCAGGGCCAAAGCCATGGCGGTGGAACTGTAGCCGGTGAACACTCCGACTTCCAGAACCTTCACCGCTCCCGTGAGCCGGGCCAACAAGCCCATGAACTGGCCCTGTTCGGGGGAGATCTGCATCCCTCCCAGAGGCAAGGTGGAAGTTTCCTGCCGCAACTGCCGTAAAATTTCCGGTTCGCGGCGAGAGACAGAAACAAGGTATTCATAAAGCCTGTCATCCAGGCCGGTACTTTTATGGGTCATAGTTGTCACTCAGCTCCCAGTTTTTTCCACTGTCAGCATCCGCCCTCCAAGTCCGCTATTCACGGGATTTTCGCAATAGGCTGTTGCCGAGAGGACGATCCGGCCACGCCAATCTCTTGCTGGAACGCATCAAATTCTTTCTTCCATGTCTCTCTGCTGTGGCCCCAGACACCTTCTGCCAGCAGCTTTTCCCCAAGCGCGAGTTCAGCTTTGACTTGGGCTACGGCAGCATCGTCGCCTTCCTCCCAAAGTGCCTGGGCATAAAACAAGTGGTTGAGCGGATGCCCAGGATGTTTCCTGACCGCGTCCCCCAGCAATTCCAGCGCCTTGTCGCGATCCCCGATGCCATTAGGCCAAGCCGGGGCTTTGAGGTAAAGGGTACCCAACAGACGCATCGGCCCACCGTCGTCGATGTCCGGACTTAACGCCATTGCCCGCTTCATCTCGCCCTCCAGCCGCTGGAGGTTCCCCATGGCCAGGGTGATGTGTTCCCGCACCGCCAGGCCAAGATTGGTCGCCAAGTAGTAATGGACAGCCCCGTCATCCTCCCCGCCGTGCGCGAGGGCAGTTTCGGCAAAGGCCACGCCTTCGGAAGCCAGTTCCTCGCGCTTGTACGGGTTGGCTTCGCGCTCGGCCAACAGCAGGCACAGGCGGCTACCCAACGCACTGCGCTGCACCTGCGGATCTTGGAATCACGCAGGAAAGTCAGCGCACAGGCTAGGGCATGGGTGTCGCTCAAGGGGCCGAGTTGGTCTTGCGTGGCGAGCAGCGTGGACGCGGTCTGCTTGGGGCAGTCGGCAAGCCCGCCGAATTGGACTTGGTCTTTGGGAAGCCCGGCACAACCGGCCAAGAATGCCAGCAGGAACGCGGCGATGAGTGGAGGTATGCGCAAGACTTATTTACCTCCCCACAGTTTTGCCATCGGCTCGAACACGGACGCATCCACGGTGGTGAAAGATTCCACCCCGAATAGCTCGCAGAGTTTTTTGCCTTCGGTATCGGAACACATCCCCGCCAACGCCTTGCCGAAGCGGGCACGTTCCTCTGGCGTCGTGTTGGCGCTGTCGGCCACCACACCCATCAAGGGGATTTCCTCGGAGGTGAAGACTGGCTTCGAGCGGGGTTTCCAAGCTTGCAGCGAAGCAAGCCCGGCGTATTGCTGCTCGTTGAAGATCACCGCGTCCAACTCCCCTTTATCCAGCGCGCGTAAGGCGCGGATGGCCTGGTTGGAGGGCTTGAGGACAAAGTAACTGGCGGGCTCGTATTTCCCGGCAAAAACAATCTTGCCGATGAAGTCCGGTTCCTCCAAGACCGTGCCGCCCAAAGTTTTGCCTTTCAGCTCGTCCAGGCTCTTGAATTTGCCCTTCTGGACCATCACCCGGTAACGTTCGCTGGTGCTGGCCTTTTATCTTGGGCTGGACCAACGGCGTCCAGATTGTGTCCGGCGCGTAATTCCAGATAAAGCCCCAGCGAGGTGAAGGCGAACTTGGGATTCTTTTCGGCCATTTGTTTCCGGCACTCGTCCAGTTTGGCGGTGAACAGGCTGTCGAAGCTGTTCTCCTGCCACTGGCCGACGCGCTCCACCACCCGCAGCATGGAACTCATCGCTCCGTTGGCATCCTTGGCGTTGACGGAGCCGCCGGGGTAACACACCACGATCATTTCGGGCTCCGGCGCGGCGCGGGCGGCGAACGGCGGCCAACAGACTGGCAAGTCATGAGCAGGATAAATCTTTCGCATTATGATTTTCTCTTGGAATCAAGCAACTGGCCGATGGCCGGCGCCACGAACAAGCGTCGCGGTCAGGCAGCACAACAAGCCGATGGTGATGCTCACGCCCAGGGAGGAAACGCCCCGATAACTGGCCAGGGTGATGGCGCCCAGACCGGCCAATTCGGTGCCGGCGGCCAAGCCGATCACCTTGCCGGCGGCCAGACTGACTTGCAACGGGGTGTGGCCTTTTAATTCGCCCCAACGATAGCTGAACCACACGCCGTAATCCACCGCCAAGGCAATCACCATGGGCAAGCGCGACCATATTGGCGTAATTGTATCGAATGCCGCCCAACGCCATCAGCCCCAGCATCCAGCCGCCGCCGATCAGCAGAGGCAAGGACCGCCAGGGCAAAACCCCGCAAGCTACGGGTCGCCAGCCATGATCCACAGCAGGCATAGCGCCAAAGCCAACCGGGTGCCGCTGGCTAAAACTTTCCACCACGGATTTGGAAAATACCTGGTGCGTGGTCGGAAAGCCGGTCGCTTCCGGCGAAACGCCATACACATCTTTTATCAGCGCATCGAGGTTGTCAGGATCGTACACGGATTTCGCCGGGAAGGCGTAGACCGCGATACTGCCGTCGGCGGCAAAAAAACGGTCGCGCAGCGTGGGCGGCAACTGCGTCCGGGGTCAGAGGCCGGGCTTGCCGCCATGTGTCGATGATTTTCAGTCCGGTATCCGCGCCGGCCAGCAAGGCGCGCAAAAACCTCTCGCTACGCACCCTGCCCTGTTCGCCGTCTGCGGCCAGCTTGGCCTGAGATGAGCCGTGAGCCGCCCACGCACGTTCTCCAAACTCTCGACCAGTTTGGCATGTCCGGCGGAGAACGCCTGCTCCTGGGCTTCGTCAATGATGCTCGTGCCGTTTTCCAACACGTGCCCGCAATAAGGCGAAGGATTTTGCGGACACACCCGCCCGGTCCAAGTTCGGCGATCTGCTGCGGCGTAGCCCGTCCTGGGCGAACGACTCGCCGATGTTCACGGCTTTGCTGTAGGCGCTCGTCGGCGTCCACCGGGAAACAGGTCTGTTAGCGATTGCACTTGGGCGATGGTTTTGAACTTGCCGGCCTCGGCGGTGATCCGCCGCGCCTCGGCCATATCCTTGGCGGTAAAAATGACCACTTCGGCCTGGTAGTCGCTCTCCGCCACCATGCGGCGCTGGTAATAGGCGGCCTGGGAATCCTTGGGCAACATGGCCAGCAGGTCGTAATCGAAAGGGATCGCCAGCCCCTTGACCGCGCCGAAAACTGCGCAGCCTAAGGCCAAGGTAACAAGAGCGATGGCCACGGGCTTTGGATAGCGGCCCGCCCTCACTCCTAACCCCTCTCCCGGAGGCAGACGGGACTGCCGGGAACGATGTGTCTTTCAGCTTTGGCGGCAACAAGGCGTAGAGCGCGGGCTGGACCATCCAGGTGCTGATCAGGATCATCAGCACGCCTTTGGCCGCCACCACGCCCAGTTCGGCGAAACCGGGGAAATCCACCGTCGCCAACGCGCCAAAAATCAGCAACGAAGCACCGCCGGCCGTCAGCACCGCGATAAAGGACGAGCCTATGCCTGCGCCTATCGCTTCCACCAAGGGCTTGCCTGCCCGCCGCTCCTCGGCGATGCGCGAGGAGGTGAAAATACCATAATCCGCCCCCAAGCCGAACAGGATGGCGATGAAGGTGGCGGTAATGATGGTCAGATGGCCGACGGTTAACAGAGCCAGACCCAAACTCCACAGCACCCCTAGCCCCATGGGGATGAAAATCAGCACCGCCCAGCGCAGGCTGCGCACCACCAGCAGGATCAGCGCGGCGATCAAGCCAGGCCGAGGTGAAGACCACCAGCGTGATGTCTTTGCGGATATTGACGTATTCTTCGTACTCCATGGCCGGCAAGCCGGTCAGGCCGACCGTGGGCGGTGTACGGCCTGCGGCCTTGGCCTGTTCGGCCAAGTTCCGCCGAGACTTGTTTGACCTTATCGACGAAAGGGCCGAGGTTCTGGAAATCCTCGGAGGGGTTTTTCGGATGAACGAACACAAACAGCATCCGCCCGTCGCGGGAAGCAAAATTGCCGCTTGGCCATACCGCCGCGCCTGTTTTGGCCAGCAGCCCGCTCCAGTCCAGGGCTACGGGCGCAGTTTCGGCGGACAACCAGCGTTGCCACTCATCCAGAAATACCCCCGCCAAGTTCAGGCGTTCTTCGGCAGTTTTCAGGTCGGTATCCATCTCGCCCAATGGCGGGTGGTTTTTGCTCCAGTCCAGAGCCTTGCGGAGGTTCTCTTCCAAGCCGCCGCTTAGGGCTTGGTTTGGCAGCGCGGCAAGTTGATCCAGCCCTTCGGCAGGCATCAACAAATAGGCGTGCTCCAGAAAGAACCCTATGTCGAGCGGTCGGTGGCTTGTCCTATCTCCGGCTCGGATCTGAAGCTTTGCCGGCCAATTCGTCGGCAAAGGTCTCCAACTCGCTTCCGGGGCGCACCCTCCAAAACCACAATCAAATCGAGCCGCCGCGCCGAAATTCTTCAAGAAATCGTTGAAGCGCTTCGCCACAGCGGTATTCTGGGGAAGCAACGCTTGGCGCGAGGTATACACCGGTAGTTGCGCCGCCGCCCAGCCGGCCGCAATCGACAACAGCAAGGCCAGCCCCAAGATGCGCCAAGGATGCAGGGCAACGTATTCGGCGAGTTTGCCCACCCGTTGGCTGATTTTCAAACCATTCATGCGGCTAGAGTCTGCTCTCATGCCTCAGCGGAGCTGGTCCTGGACAGATAATCCGCCCATTTGCGGGCGGTCAGTTCCTGGAACAGGGGGACTACGGGGTTAAGTTCGATGGGGGGCGCATCCCAATATTGGTCGTAGCCTTCCTGCTCGGCTTCCAGCGCCACGCCATCTTCCTTGAGCAAGGGCCTGAACAGCAAGGGAATGGACATGCGCAGCACCCTTTCCTGCAACCAGCGCGGCATTTTAAGCGGGATGAAGGGAATCTTCAGGCCGTCAAAGTAAAAGAGGAAAAACACCCGCGTTTTTTTCTCCCCGATAGGCAGCAGAAAACACCAATGTTTGATTTTGTCGCCCGTGTTCGACCACTGGTAGGGATATTCGTAGCACAATTCCATGGAGCGCGTGTTGACCTGCTTGCGATCCACGAACATGCCCGAAATACTTCCACCTGCGACAAAAGTGTCATAAGTCAAATACACGCGGTTGTCGTCGCTTTCGTAGTGGGTCAGCTTGGCGTCGGTGAACGGGCGGAATTTGCGGTGCAGGAAGGCGTGGGCGAAATCGCAGATATTGTCGATCACCATCGAATGATGGGTGGCCCAAGTGAAATCGACCATCATATTGGCCCAAGGCTTGTCGCCTTCCATTTCGGGGATGCCGGGTATTTGCCGCTCCGGGGCCAATGCCGGGTCGCCTGGGAAAATCCAAATCAAGCCGTAACGGTGGCGGACGGGATAGGTGCGCAATTGCTTTTTGATGAGCTGCTTGCCAAAGCTGTCATGGGAATAATCGGTCAGCCAACCCTCTTTATTGAAAGACCAGCCATGGTAGGCGCAGCGCAGGTTGCAGCCCTCCACCGCACCATGGTGGAGTTTCAACTGGCGGTGCGGACAGCGGTTTTCCACTGCCGAAACCTGCCCGTCTTCGGTGCGGTAGAGGGCAATCGAGGTGTTCCAAAACACCACCTCTTTGATCTGGCCTTTTTTAACCGCGCCGTCATATTCCACGGCATACCAGCGGTCTGGGTCCATGCCCGCCGCCCGCGACTTCTGCCGGGGATTTTTGGCTTGTTCAAAACTGGGGGGCGGCCGCAGCCGATTCGTTTGTGCATTCATCTGTATTGGGGTCTCGCTGGTTTTATAAATTAGTCGAGTTGAATGGGGTGATTTACCATTAGCCGTAAAAAGGACTGTAGGGTGCGAGACTGTGAAAGTATTCGGTTTATAGCCATTTTGACAATGAAGAATCAATGGGTTGGAGTCGAGAAATTCCCGTTTTTGGCAATACTTTCACAGTCTCGTGCGCATAGCGCACCGTTTCAATGTCAGGCATTCGTTAAAGTGCGCGATGCGCACCCTACAGGGCTAATACGGCATATTTGTTCCTGATTAGCAAGATGGTTCAGCTAGTCCGTCATACCGGCATGGATCGCCGGTATCCAGGTTGCAGGGATGCTTCCAAACTCGCGCCATCCATGGAGCCTAGGTTCCGGCGATCCATGCCGGAACGACGTATTTCGGGCGTGGCTGAAGCAGCTTTCTAATCAGGTATTTGTTTGGAAAATCATCCTCGCCGTAATAACTTCTGCTAATGGGTAAAGATAATTCTGGTACTTCTCCTTTTAAAGCGTCTTCTAGTTGTCTTTTATTGCAGCCACAAACTGCTGAACCATCTGGGTATTCTTCTAGAAATTCGCCAGCCAACGCACAATTGCTAACAAATTTGTCGTAAGTTGCAACAATGGCGCTCCAAATATCTGATGAGATTTCTTCCGAACTTAGTTCTCTTGAGCCGTTTTCCATGTTGCTGAAGTATTCGTATGTCATGTAATGTAATACCGATTTTCTAGAAAGCCTAACGCGGGGTTATCAAACCGCGCCGCACAAAATCCTCATAGGCATCCCTGACCGCTTGGGACAGGCTGGTCGGCTCATAGCCAAGTTCCTGCCGCGCCTTGCTGTGGTCGGCCCGACGCCGCATATTGAGCAAGCGCACCGCCGCCGGCGTGAAACGCCTAGGCTTGTTGGGGAAGGCCCGGAACCAAGTCTTGTCGGCGACTTCGGCCAGCGCGGCCATCACCATTGGCGGCAGGCGCAGCTTTGGCGGCAAGCGCCCGGTGACTTCCCGGTACAAGTCCATCAACTCGTCCACGCTGGCGTAGGCTGTGCTAAGGATGTATTTCTGCCCGGAACGGCCTTTTTCCATCGCCAGTTTGTGGCCCTCGGCGATGTCTTGGGCTGAGACGAATTCAAAGCCACCGGGAATATAGGCCCGCAAGCGCCCGTGGGCGTAGTCGATCAACACCCGGCCCATGCGCGAAGGCACATAGTCATGTGGCCCGACGATGGCACAGGAAGTCGCCACGACGACATTGAGCCCTTCGGCATGGGCCTTAAGGCATTCGTGTTCGGTCAAATGTTTGGTGAAACCGTAGGGCAGTTGGCGCTCGAACGGATAAAACGGCATGTCTTCGTGGCTGGGGCGGTCGCCGTCGTGGCCGGTGGCGCTGAGCGAGCCGGACACCACCACCTTGGCTACCCCATGGCGCAGGGCCGCATCCAGGATATGCCGGGTGCCGCCGACATTGGTTTCATACACCTGGCGCTTGTGGGCCGCACCGCCCTCGATGGTCGAAACCAAGGCGGCACAGTGGTATACGCGGGCGCAACCGGCCACGGCCTTGTCCACGGCCTCCGCGTCGCGCAGATCCGCCTCGACGCGCTCCACCTCCAGCCCGTCCAGCGCCCCATTATCCGGCCCGTGCCGGACCATGACGCGGATCTCTTCACCGTCTGCCAGCAAGCGACGCACAAGGTTGGCGCCGAGATGGCCGGTCGCCCCGGTGACTAGCGTTTTTCCGTTATTTATCATCGGCAGGGCCGGGTGTGTGGGTCATCTGCGCCTCTCTCACTTTCGGGGTACACGGATGCAAATGGTAACACGATCCTAGTGGGCAAAAACCGTCCGATCCGAGTCATGCTCCATGAACTCTGTCATTGAACGGCATCCGTGGCGGGGCGGTTTGCCATAGCAGCGCAATATCTTCTTCGTCCAGGCCATAGGCTTGGTTGACCCGATCCGCGA
The DNA here is from genome assembly GCA_963753955.1 of uncultured Gammaproteobacteria bacterium. Taxonomy (GTDB): domain Bacteria; phylum Pseudomonadota; class Gammaproteobacteria; order Methylococcales; family Methylococcaceae; genus Methylumidiphilus. The sequence continues at coordinate 24,342 of CAVWEM010000007.1, read as the reverse complement.
CGCGGCGCTCCAACTGTAAGATTTCAGCCATGCGTTCCCTTTCGGCGGCGGCATAGCCCTGATGGGTCTGCTTCAAATCGGCCAGCGCCACAGGGCTTAGGCGCGAGGCACTTTTCGGGCGGCGTTGGCGGACTTCGGTGGCGAAGGCATCGGCGGTCAAATCGGCGTAAGCCTCCAGCTTCTGGCCGGGTTTGGCTATGCCGAATTCAAGGCGCAGCCAGTCGCTGATTTCCAAGGAACGGCGCTGGCTGGCGGCGGTCAACTCGATCAGTTTTCCGGTGTGGTCTTCAACCTCGGCACGGATCGCCAGGCTGGGTTCGGCGATGGGCAAGGATTCCATCAGAAAACCAGCGGGGTTTAGCGCCTCGTCTTTCATATGGGGCAGATTGCGCCAGTTGAACCACCACAGCAGCGGAGAATTCAAACAGGCTAACAAATAAGCGTCATCGCTGGGCAGCAGAAAAACCTTGTTGTTGCCATATAGCGGCCCATTTGACAGCGCGTATTGCGGGTGGAACTGGATTTCTTGATAGACGAGCTTCGGACTCTCGAACCGGTCGTAATAATCACAAGCCCGAAGCTCCCACCAAAACTGCCCCTTGTCTTGCCGATTCCGCAAGCGATCCTCAAATCCCTTCATGCGTTGATACACGCTCGGATAACTTCGGTTGAACACCGCTTCAGCTTGTCCGCCTTCATCACTCCATGACCAGGCGCGATTTCCGCTGGATGCCAAAACTATCATCCAAAGCCGCTGCCACTCCGGCACCCAGCGCTTGATGTCCTGCCCGCGCAGATAGGGCTTGATGATCTCGGCACATCCCGGATCGTCGCGGATCAAGTCCAAGCGCGTCGCGTCATCAATCAGGAACGCCTCGTTAAACCCCGTCTTGATGCCATACATAGGCTTGACCCCGGCGAACTCGCTTAGCGGCACTCCCCGCTTGCGGATTCTCGCCATCAAAGCCTCCACGGCGGGCGGCTCCAAGCTCCAAGCTTTGGCCCCATAGCGCCGCCAAGGCACCGGGTAGGCTTGTTCGGTTATGTATTGGTCTAAGGATAATTCCGTGGGCCGGTCGCGGGGCACTAGGCAGACGCGGACTTCGGCATCATCCGCGGTTTCAGGCATTGCTATTGAATTTTCCGTAAGCCCCCTCTCCCCAACCCCTCCCCCCATGGGGGGAGAGGCTTTTGCCCCCCTCTCCCCAGAGGGGAGAGGGGCCGGGGGAGAGGGATTAGGGTGGGCGACGATGATGCAGGGGAAGGTGTCGGCGTCCTCGAAAATCGGCGCATGGCCGAAGTCGATGATGTCCTCAAACTCGGCCCGTTCGCTGAACAGCCGCCGCAATGGCTCGCCATAACCGGCTCGCAACCATTTATTGGTGACGATGTAACTGAGCTTGCCGGTGGGCGCGAGCAGCTCCAGGCCACGTTCGTAGAAATAAACATACAGGTCGGCTGCGCCGTGGTAACTGGCATAGCGTTGTTGCAGATAGGGCTTGAAGGGGCCGATGCTTTCCTGCCGGACATAAGGCGGATTGCCGATGACAATGTCGAAGCCGCCTTTGGCCGCCACCGCCGGGAACGCCTCCCGCCAATCAAAGCCTTGCGTGCCCGGTGGCAATTCGACATAGGTGCGGCGCAAGGCTTCGGCGGCGGGCGGTTCCACCAAGGAATTGCCGCAGCGGATATTGCCGTCCAGATTGTTCAGCGGTTTGTCCTTGCGGGCGGTCTTCAGCCAAAGACTCAGCTTGGTGATTTCCACCGACTCCGGGTTCAAATCCACGCCGAACAGGTTCTCTTGCAGAATCTGCCGATCCAAGTCTAACCAGTCTATTTGGTCGCGCGAACCTGTCAATTCGGCAAAAGTCCGGTTGACGCGCTCGTATTCGCCAAACAAGAAATCGAAGGCGGCAATCAGGAACGCGCCGGAGCCGCAGGCAAGATCCAGCACTTTGATGTTGCCCAGCAATTCCAGGTAGTCGCGCCAGAGTCGTTGCTGGCCTGCTTTGGACATCAGGCCGGGCTTGCCGGATTTATGCCGCGCTTCCAGTTCGACGAATCGCTCCTTCAACCAGCCACCGATAGTGCGGGCAACAATGAAGCGGGTGATGAATTCGGGCGTGTAGAAAATGCCATCGCGCTTGCGCTTGGAGTCCTGCTTCGCAGTGGCCTCGCCCCTGATTTCGGCACGGATGGCCTCCAAGTCGCTGATGGACTGCTCGAAGATGTGGCCGAGGATGTTGACGTTGAGGTCGGTCTCGAAATCGTAATTGGCGAGCGCCAGCACTTTATCGAGGATTTCATCAGTCACGGCCAGAGCATCCAGCGCGGCATCCTTGGCAAACAAGCCGCCGTTGTAACCGTTGATCTGCATCGGCGGATGGCCCTTGTCCACCGCGTCGAACAGGCCGCAGAGCTGCTGCCAATGGCTGACCCGGACGAAACCCGCGTTGTTGGCCGTCAAGGCAGTGCGCAACACCCGAGGCGGCAGCAGCCCGGTGTCTTCGCAGAAGCAGATGAACAGTACCCGGTCGAGGATCTTCTGCGCCTGTTCCAGCAGGCGATGTTCATGGATTTTGCCGTCAACACCGGGCGGGACGGGGTTGTCATGGCGCAATTGATAGAACAGATCCAGCCGCACATTACGAAAGTAGACATAGAACGCCTGGGTGATGCGTTGCTCTTCGACATGGGTATGGCTGGCGAGTTGATGGGCCGGGCTTTCCGCAGCCGGGGAGGCACCCAGCAACGACTCGCGGCCCAGTAGGAACAGGAATTCGGCCAGACGCCGCTCGTCGGCCAGCTCGGCGATTTGGAAGTTGTGGCAATAACCTTGCCCGCGATCCGTGCGGTAGAGGCGGATGGACACGAAATTACTGACGATGACCCAGCGGCAGCCATCGGTTTTCACGGCATAACCGAAGGCTTGCTCGACCGGGGTGAGGTGGCCGTAATGCCCAGCCTGTTTGGCGTCCAGATCGGCACCGGGGGCTTTCAACTCGACCACGGCGCGGGTCTGATCCACACCCACTCCAAACCAGCCGAGGCGGGCATCCGGTGGCTTATAGCCCTTGACTTGCTTCGAGCTGGTTTCCGGATCCATGTGGTGGCCGGTTTCCGCGCCGACGAGTTGTTTGAACCCGAGCAGCCGATCGAAGATCTCGCTAAGAAATTGCCCTTGCAAGGGGCGCTCCTTTTGTTGCGCAAGCGCACCGGTTGCCGCGCTACGCGCCCAAGCTATGGCTATCTGTCGCTGTCCGTCTGTGATCGGGGGGGATGCCGCCCGCAATGCGTCCTGAAGCAGCCGTTTATTGAACAGTGGCTTGAGATGATCCGTTACTGCCATTTTTGCGATTCCTTGTGATTTTCAGCATCCCATCATGCACTATCAACCTCTAGCCTGTCCCTTTGTCGGCCTCCGATCAAGATGAAGGCAAACCGCCACTCTTCAAACCATTAACCACATTCGCCACCTCCCGGCTAAACTGCGCCAAAGCCCGATCCATGGCGGCGACGGTGGCGGCATAATCCTTCCCGGACGGGTTTTCCACATAACGCGACTCACGCGAATATAACTCCGTGCCTTCGCCGTTGAGAATATTCCAGCGTGTGCGCAAAACGGTTTCGCCACCTTCGGCGCGGTCAAAGCGGATGACTTTCACCACCACCTGGTAATCGACCGAGGTCGAGCGTTTCCAGGGGTAGACGCTGATTTTTTTGCTTGGCAGCAAGACGGCCAAGTTTTCGGCCAGGACTTCGGTGGCATTGTCCTTGATTGGTTCCCCCCAGCGGTCGAACTCCGCCAGATTGAGTTCATTCTGGCCGGAGCGTGTGACGATCTGCGGACGATCCAGGTAATCGGGCAGTTCCACAGGCCCCACGCCCACCGCGATCTCCTGGCCTGCACCCGCAGGCTGTGGCGCAGGCAGGGCCGCCAGCACATAGAAGCGAGTGGTTGGACTGCTGCATCCAGAAACCAGCGACAAGCCGACGATCAATACAATGGCGGTCAAGCCGAAAAGGGATTTTTTCATTTCTTAGCTCCAGCCTTGCCGTGCAGCAAGGCTTCCGGGTGACGTTCCAGATAATCGGCGAGTTCGCGGATGGAGCGGGCGGAGGTCGCCAACTCTTCCAACGCATGGCCGACATCCACCGCCATCGGCGCGCCAGGCTCCAGTTGCCCGAGGATTTTCACCACTGCGCCCAAGCTCTTATCCAGGCTGGTGGTGAGTTTCACAATTTCGCGGTCTGCCGTCTGCGACAGTTGGTGGACATCCTTGAGCGCCGTGTCCAGCGACCGCAGTGAATCTTTCAGATCCGGCGAGTTCGTAAGATGATTGGCCCCTTGCAGGGTGCCCAGCAGTTCGTCGCCGATCTTGTCCAGAGGCAGCCGCTTCAACTTCGCCAGGATTTCCTTCAGATCCTTTTGGAGTTCCTCGGCGACCGAGGGCAGCGTCGGGATTCGCGGGAAGTTTTTGTCTTCGTAGCTGATGGTCTGCGGCGGACTGTCAGGATAAAAATCCAGATCCACATACAACTGCCCGGTCAACAGATTGCCCGACTTGAGGCGTCCCCGCAGCCCCTTCTCGACGAGTTTTTCAAAGATCGGGCGGCGTCCCTCGGCGGGTGCGGCTTTTTGGATTGCCATAAGACGGGCGATCTGATCTGGCGGCACGATCCTGTCCGGGTCGATCTCGATATAAACCGGGATGCTGATTTTGTTGGTGGCGATATCAAAATTGAACCACACATCGGTGACGGTTCCGATGCGTATCCCTCTCATTTCCACGGGCGCGCCGACGCTGAGTCCGCGCACGGAATCGTCGAAATACATCAAAAAGGGCTGTTTGTAGAGATGGGGGCCTTCTGCAATGCTGGCGAAGTCTTTGTACAAAGGGAATTGCTTGCCTTCCTCGCTGGGTTTGGTGTTTCCATCGTTTATATTGGGCGTTTCAAAGGTGATGCCGCCGCCGATCAGGCTCAACAAGGAGCCTACCTTCAGCTTGAACCCATCCGCGCTCATGGAGAGGTCGATGCCACTGGTTTGCCAGAAATGGGTTTTGTCATGCACTAAACGGTCGAACGGGGCGTTGATGAAAACATCCACCAGCACACTGCCCTTATCCTTGGCCAGCACAACCTCCACGACCCTGCCCACCTTGATGTCGCGGAAGTAAATCGGTGTGCCGTCGGTGAGGGAGCCCGCGCTGTCCACCAGCAGAGTGAAATGTCGGCCCGGCGTGTCGGCGCTGACATTGGGCGCATGTTCCAAGCCGATGAATTTCCGTGTCGGTTTGCCCTCGCCAAATTCAACTCCGATGTAATGCCCGGCGATCAGGGTATCAAGGCCGGAGATGCCGCCCAAGCCCAGTTGCGGTTCGACGACCCAGAATTTGGCACCCTCGTTCAAATGCCCCTCAACCGTCTTTTCCAGCTTGGCGGTCACGATCACGTGGGACAAATCCTCGCTTAGCACCACAGTTTGCACCGTGCCGACTTCCACTTGCTTGAATTTGACCTTGGTCTTGCCGGCCTCCAGGCCGCTGGCGTCCTGGAAGGTGATCGTCACCGTCGGCCCCTCCTCGCTCAGGGTCTTGTAGGCCAGCCAGGCACCGATGAGCAGCGCCACCAAGGGGATCAGCCAGACCAGCGAGAATCCTCCTGACTTTTCGACTAGCAACTCCGCCGTGCCGTCGGCGGGCGGTAAAGGTTTGCCATTTTTAGGCGGTTGGGCTGTTTCATTCATGATGGTTTTCCAATGCGTCCCAAATTAGGCGTGGATCGAAGCTCATGGCGGCAAACATGGTGATGACCACCACGCCGCCAAAGGCCACCGCGCCTGCCCCTGCCTCAATCGTGGCCAGGGAACCCAGCTTTACAAGCGCGACCAGGATGGCGATGACGAAAATGTCGATCATCGACCAGCGACCGACCGACTCGGTGATCCGGTAAAGCACCGTGCGTTCCCTTGGCCGCCACATCGACCTGAACTGCACCGACAGCAGCAAATACGTCAGCACCAAGAGCTTCAGCACCGGCACCGTGATGCTGGCGAAAAACACCAGTAGGGCCAACGGCCACATGCCGCTCAGAGCCAGTTCTTTGACCCCGCTCAAGATGGTGTCCGGCTCGCCACGCCCCGACATGGTCACGCTCATCACCGGCAGCAGATTAGCCGGGATATAGAGAATGTAAGCGGTCAACGTGAGCGCCCAAGTCCGCGTCAAGCTGTCGAGCTTGCGTGGGTGCAGAGGTGCGCCGCAACGCGGGCAACAAGGATGGGGCGCAGTCGGCCGACTGAGCAGATGGCAGATGTGGCAAAGCAAATACCCGCTGTGCGCGGCGGTATTCATGGTGATGCCTCCAATTGTTCCCAAATTTCGTGGTTCTCCAACGAGGCGTCCGTCGCCGCCATGGACAAAATCAAGGCCGCGAAGGAATACAAGGCGATACCGGGTTCGATGGATGCCAGATCGGCCAGCTTCACGACGGCGACCAGGATGCCCAGCATATAAACCTCCGTCATCGCCCAAGGATGCAGAGTTTCAAACAGCCGGAAAACACGGGTGGCATAGGGCAGGCGGAAATCCAGCTTCAGCGGCACCAGCACATAAAAGATGCAGAGGATTTTGAGCAAGGGCGCCAAGATGCTGACAACGAAAACCAAGAACGCTATTTCCCAGAAGCCCTGATCATAGAGTTCCTTGACGCCGCTGATGATGGCTCCCGTTTGTATCCGTCCACCAATCTTCATGGTCAACAAAGTATTGACATTGGCCAGCACGAACAAAACCAGGCTGGTCAGGGCCAAAGCCAGCGAATGGTCGAGGCTGTTGCCCTTGAGCTCGAACAACAGCGCACCGCAACGCGGACACAGAGCCCTCTCGCCTTTGCGCAAACGTGGCTTGGGGAACAGCAAATCGCAATCGTGGCAAGCGGCGAGATCCGCTTGCGCCACGGCGCTTTGTTTCGGGATTTGCGGCATCGGTGGTCTGGAGTGCCCTTATAAGAAATCGTCGATGGGGACGCTTGGCTGTCGCGTACCGTCGCTTGTCTGAATCAGTACCTAGGGATTATTAGAGCATAGAAACCGCCAATCTGGAATTGATCAAATTTCGCATTTCATCCAGCCGCGTCCGGCCATCGGCCTACAAACCCACTAGCCACCCATCCACGGCCTGTCGCCATTCTTCCCGCCCTACTTCGAGGTGCAAGCCGGATTCGCCAGGCCCGGCCGTTTAAGTGCTCCAATACCCCCCCTATCCGTTCCGGCTCGAAGCGATCAAGCAGCCCGTCGTTGAAGGCGATCAGCCAGGCCACTTGGCATTCAACCCGCAAAGGTGCGAGACGGTCTTGCTTGAGGATTTCCCGCAGCAACCGGCCTCGGCGCAAGGGTCTTTCCATGGCTGCGTCCAGCTTGGTGCCAAAGCGGGTGAAAATCTCCAGTTCCATGAATTGCAGATAATCCAGCTTCATCCTGCCTGCCTCGGCTTTGATGGCAGCGTGCTGGGCGCGGCCACCGATGCGGGAGACGGAGCGGGCGATGTCGATGGCGGGGCGGAAACCTGATGCGAACAAATCGGCATCCAGATAGATCTGGCCGTCAGTGATGGAAATCAGATTGGTGGGAATGTAGCTGGCGATGTCGCCTTGTTGGGTTTCCACGATAGGCAGGGCGGTCATGCTGCCGCCGCCGTGGGCCACATTCAGGCAGGTGGAGCGTTCCAACAGCCCCGCGTGGATCGAAAAGATGTCGCCGGGATAGGCTTCGCGCCCCGGTGGCCGGCGCAACAGCAGGGACAATTCGCGGTAAGTGCGGGCGTGGGTGGACAAATCGTCATACACCACCAGGGTGTCGCGGCCACGCTCCATCCAGTACTCGGCGATGGCGCAGCCTGCGTAAGGGGCGAGATGCTTCAATCCAGGCAGGGCGCTGGCCTCGGCAACCACTACACAGGTGTAATCCATCGCGCCGTGGTCGCGCAAAATCTGAAGCGTGTTGACCACCGTGGAACGCTTCTGCCCAATCAGCACATACACACAATAGACCGCCTGGCCGCGCTGGTGGATGACAGCGTCTAGGCCTAACGCGCTGCGCCCCAAACCTTCGTCGCCGATGATGAGTTGGCGCTGGCCTTTGCCGATGGGAACCAAGGCATCGACGATCTTGATACCAGTGTAGAGAGGTTCGTGGACGAAATCGCGGCGGATGATGGCGGGCGAATTGCCCTCCAGCCGTTGCAGGCCATTGCGGGGAACCGGCGGCAGTCCGTCCAGCGGGACACCTAAGGGATCGACGACTCGCCCGAGCAGGCCATCACCCACGGGAGTGCTTAAGGGCTGGCCGACGCGGCGGGCGGTGGTGCCTGCGGTGAGCTGCTCGGTGTCGTGGAGCAGGATCGCGCCCAGCAAACCTTGGTTGAGGTCGAACACCAAGGCTTGGCTACCGTCATCCAGCAGCAACACCTCGTCCATGGCGGCGGAGGGTAGGCCGGCAATCCAGGCGATGCCGTCGCCGACCGAAACGACCGTGCCTTGCTCGGCGACGCGAAGATCCAGCCGATAAGCGTCCAGCCAACGGGCTTGCCGTTCCAGTAGATCCGAAACCGGTGCCGGGCGCGATTCAGTCGGGTTCATGGGCAGAGGCGGCGAAGCCTTTCATCTCGTCCTGCAGATTGGCCTGGAACACCCACGGCCCCAGGGTGACGCGCAGTCCTGCCAGCAGATCAGCATCTTCGGCATAGCGACAGGCCACCGGCATCCCCACCAAGCCGCCCAGCTTGTCCGCGAGCATCTGCCGACGCTCTGCGTCCAGCGGATAAGCCGTGACAGCCTCGGCTTGCTCGGGGGCTTCCTCGCAGGCCAGACGGATGGCGTTGAGGCGTTCCTCGGGCAAGCTGTCCAGTTGGCGCAACGCCAAGTCGAACAAGCGGAGGCTCAATTCGGGGTCGGCAAGGTCGGCCAGCAAGCGGGCGACAAAGCGGGTGCCTTGCGCCAAGGCGACCTCCTGGTATTGGCGCAAATGGTCTGCCCGTAGCTTTTCTTCCAACACGCGGGCCTTTTCACGGTCGCGCTCCAATTCCTGCTCCACGGCCGCCAGCAGGCGCTCCCGTTCCAAGGCGATTTCCCGGCGCAGCCCCTCCCGCGCCGACTCCCGCTCCGCGCTCCATTGGCCCAACCGGCTTTCATACTGGGTTTGCAAAGCCTCCGCCTCGGTGCGGATGGCTTGGGCCGAAGCCAGGGTCTGCGCTATGCCAGCCTGGCGCTTTGCTATGGTCTCCAACACGGGTTTGTAGAGGAAGCGCTTGAGTATCCATAGCAGAACCAGGAAATTGAGGATTTCCAGCAAGAAAGTCGACCAGTCAAGCTCCATAGGATAAGCCCTGCCATTGGGTGATTGGGAACAGCGTAGACAAACTGGGCATATTCTCGCATACGGTGCGCAACGGGGTCATATGTCGCTTAGGGCCGCTTGATGCGGCCTTACGGGATTGGGCGTGGGCGACGGACGCCGAAGCCTTCTTGCGTGGGAGATTAATTGTCCTTTCAGAAAAATACGCATAGCCTATGCGCATCCATCACTCCACGGAACCCGCCATGTCTGCCCAGCCCGCCCCCAAGAAAACCACCAATTTGTCCATCAATGCCGATTTATTGCGGGAAGCCAAGGCCTTGGACATCAATCTTTCGCAAGCCTTTGAGACCCAACTCGCAGAACTTGTGAAAGCCAAAAAGGCAAAATCTTATTTACCGGCGCTTAGGGAACTCCCCCAACATGCTTACCACCTCCAACCATAACCGCGACAGTGCGGGATTGACTTATGTCTATCCGGTCATTTCCCGGCGTAGCGGCGGCCTGTCGATAGGCGTGAACCTCAATCCCAACAATGCCTGCAATTGGCGTTGCGTCTATTGCCAGGTGCCGGATCTCCAGCGCGGCACCGCGCCGACAACAGATTTAGGCTTGCTGGAAAGGGAGTTGCGCCGTTTTCTGGACGATGTGCTGCACGGTGATTTCTACCAGCGTTTCGAAGTGCCGCAGGATCTACGGATCATCCGCGACATCGCCATTTCGGGCAATGGCGAACCCACCGGCTCGGCGGAATTCGACCGGGTGATCGAACTGATCGTGAAGATCCATGCGGAATATGGCTTGCCGGGCCAGGCCAAGCTGATCTTGATCACCAACGGCAGCCTGATGCGGCGGGAAACCGTGCGACGGGGGCTGGGACGCTGGGGCGGGGCGGGGGGGGAAGTCTGGTTCAAACTGGATAGCGTCACGGAAGCCGGCATCTATCGCATCAACGGCGTCCACCGCACACCGTCCAGTGTGCTGCAGGATTTGGAGACCGCCGCCAGACTTTGCCCGATCTGGCTGCAAACCTGTTTGTTCGCCTTCGACGGCCAACCGCCTTCAAAGGAAGAACGCCAAGCTTATCTGGATTTCCTGGGTCTGGCCCTGCGCCGGAAAATCCCTTTGCGCGGGGTGTTGCTTTACGGCCTGGCCCGCCCGTCCCTGCAGGCCGAAGCCCCGCGCCTGTCCGCCCTGCCCTCGCCATGGATGGAAGACTTCGCTACGGGAGTGCGCGGCCTTGGACTGGAGGCAAAGTGGAGCCTGTGACACACAGCCCCAAAAGGAAAAGCCCCGGGACATCCGCTGTCCGGGGCTTTATCGCCGATTTGGTTGGCTAACTCCTGTCCTTGGCAGCATCCTGCTGACATTCCTTAGAATTCCCTATCCGGTGTTCGGTAATCGGCGACGGTCATATTTTCCCCCCAAACGATGCCCGCATCATGGCGAAAAAGGATGATTTTTTTGTAGGATTTTCCCTACACGCCACCCAGATTATGGGTATTCCCGCGCAAGGGTTTACAATCCGTGCCCAGCCTTTATCATATGCGTCAACTTGAATCGGGCCGTTGCGGCTTTTTTCAAAATCAATCTCTTACCCTCGGAAGTTTAAGGCAAATGGCGGATCGCACGGCGGAGACACAACGCGACACCCTGGAAACGCAAATCCGCGTCCGGCTGAATCTGGACGGCACCGGCACGGGGCGGTTCGACACGGGCGTGCCCTTCCTGGAACACATGCTGGATCAGGTCGCCCGCCATGGCCTGATCGACTTGGACATCCTCGCCAAGGGCGATTTGCATATTGATGCCCACCACACGGTGGAGGATGTCGGCATCACCCTAGGCCAAGCGGTAGCCCAGGCGCTAGGCGACAAAAAAGGCATCCGCCGCTACGGCCATGCCTATGTGCCGCTGGACGAGGCCCTGTCCCGCGTGGTGGTGGACTTCTCCGGACGTCCGGGCCTAGTCTACGACGTGGCCTTCCCCCGCGACCGCATCGGCGACTTCGATGTGGATTTGTTCTTGGAGTTCTTCCGGGGCTTCGTCAATCATGCTAAAGTCACGCTCCATATCGACAGCCTGAAAGGCGTCAACGCCCACCATGTGGCGGAAACCATCTTCAAGGCATTTGGCCGGGCGTTGCGCATGGCGCTGGAACCGGACGGCCGGATGCAAGGCATCCTTCCCTCCACCAAAGGCGCGCTCTAGGCCATGACGACCGCCATGCAATGCTTCCTTAACTCGCTTTCCACCCGTTTGAATCGCCACTGGGACAGACCATGATCGTTTTGATTCTCGGCCTTGTGATTTTCTTTGGTGCCCATTCGGTGCGCATCTATGCCGACGGCTGGCGCGAAGCGCAGATGGCCCGCTTGGGGGTCAACGTTTGGAAAGGGCTATTCGCGCTGGTGTCCCTCGTAGGCTTGACGCTCATCGTCGTAGGCTTCGGGCAGGCACGGTCGGCCCCCATAGTGCTGTGGTTTGCGCCCGTCGCACTGAGGCATTTGGCCGGATTGATCACCGCTCTTTCTTTCGTGCTGGTTGCGACCGCTTACATCCCAGGCACGCGGATCAAAGCCAAGATCGGCCATCCCATGGTAGCAGGTGTCAAGGGCTGGGCGTTTGCCCACCTGCTGGCCAACGGCAACTTGGCCGATGTGTTGCTGTTCGGCTCTTTCCTCGCATGGGGTGTGTCGGACTTTAAATCGGCGCGTAGTCGAGACCGCGCCGCAGGCATTGTCTACCCATCCGGGCCGTGGAGCCGCGATCTGGCGGCGGTTGTTGCCGGGTTGCTTGCCTGGGCCGTCTTCGCCTTTTGGCTGCATGGCTGGCTCTTCGGTGTGCGACCCTTCGGCTGATTACCCCGCGAGCATACTAACCGGCCATCTTCCCATTCTTGCCTATGTCCACAGTTGCCGTCATCGATTATGGAATGGGCAACCTCCATTCCATCGCCAAGGCTCTCCAACACGTCGATCCCCAAACCCGTGTCCTGGTGACTTCGGATCCAGGGCAAATGCGCACCGCCGGCCGCGTGGTGTTCCCCGGCGTCGGGGCCATCCGCGATTGCATGGCTGCCTTGCGCGAACGTGAACTGGTTTCCGTCTTGGGCGAACTCGCCGCCGCCAAGCCATTTCTGGGAATTTGCCTGGGGATGCAGGCATTGCTGGAGGAAAGCGAGGAAAATGACGGCGTGGCCTGTCTGGGGCTTTTGCCCGGACGGGTCAGACGCTTTGACTGCGGATTAATGGATGCCGAGGGCCACACGCTGAAGATTCCGCACATGGGCTGGAACCGGGTCCACCAGACCGGCGGGCATCCTTTGTGGGAAGGCATTCCTCAAGATAGCCGGTTTTATTTCGTACATAGCTACTACGCCTGTCCGTCCCGACCCGGGCATATCACGGCAACCACCGATTATCCGACCCCCTTCGCCGCCGCGCTGGTCTATGGCAAGCTGTTCGCGGCCCAGTTCCACCCGGAAAAAAGCCAGGCAGTGGGGCTTCGCCTGCTGGCCAATTTCCTCCACTGGAATCCAGTCGATTAGGCGACAGCCCAACCCAACAACCCACAACAAATTCAGCCAAGCGAGGATTCGAACATGCTTTTGATACCTGCTATCGACCTGAAAGATGGCAAGTGTGTCCGCTTAAGGCAAGGGCGCATGGATGACGACACGGTGTTTTCGGACGACCCGGTGGCGGTGGCCGGGCGTTGGGTGGCCGCCGGGGCGCGGCGTTTGCACTTGGTCGATCTGGACGGGGCTTTTGCCGGGGTGCCGCGCAATGGCGAGGTCATCCACGCCATCCGCGAGGCGTACCCTGGCGTGCAAATCCAAGTCGGCGGCGGCATCCGCGACGAGGAAACCATCCAGGGCTATCTCAACGCCGGGGTCGATTACGTCATCATCGGCACCAAGGCGGTCAGGGAGCCACATTTCGTCAGCGACATCGCGGTGGAATTCCCCAACCACATCATCATCGGCCTGGACGCCAAGGACGGCAAGGTCGCTATCGACGGCTGGTCCAAGCTTTCCCACCACGATGTCATCGACCTGGCGCAAAAATTCGAGGGCGACGGCGTCGAGGCCATCGTCTACACCGACATCAGCCGCGACGGCATGATGGGCGGCGTCAACATCGAGGCGACGGCCCGTCTGGCCCGCGCCATTCGCATTCCGGTCATCGCCTCCGGCGGCATCACCAATATCGACGACATCCGCGCCCTAGGCGGCATTGTCAACGACGGTGTGATGGGGGCTATCACCGGACGGGCGATTTATGAAGGCACTCTGGACTTCGAGGAAGCCCGCAGGTTGGCGGAAAGCTTTTAAAATGCTGGCCAAACGCATCATCCCCTGCCTGGACGTGGACAATGGCCGCGTCGTCAAAGGCGTCAAGTTCGTCGAGATCCGCGACGCCGGCGACCCGGTGGAAATCGCCCGCCGCTACGACCTGGAAGGCGCGGACGAGTTGACCTTCCTCGACATCACGGCCAGCTCTGACAACCGCGAGACCATGGTACATGTGGTGGAGCAGGTGGCCGGTGAAGTGTTCATCCCGCTCACTGTCGGCGGCGGCATCCGCACCTTGGAGGACATACGGCGCATGCTCAACGCCGGGGCCGACAAGGTCAGCATCAACACGGCGGCGGTGTCCGACCCCGAGTTCGTGCGCGAGGCGGCGGAGAAGTTCGGTTCGCAATGCATCGTCGTCGCCATCGACGCCAAAAAGGTCGGCGACCACTGGGAAATCTTCACCCATGGCGGGCGCAAGCCCACCGGCCTGGACGCGGTGGAATGGGCGCGCAAGATGGTGGACTACGGCGCGGGCGAAATCCTGCTGACCAGCATGGACCGCGACGGCACCCGCATCGGCTTCGACCTGGAACTGACCCGTGCCATCAGCGAAGCCGTGGCCGTGCCGGTGATCGCCTCCGGCGGCGTGGGCAATCTTCAGCACCTAGCCGATGGGATACTCCAAGGCAAGGCCGACGCCGTGCTGGCCGCCAGCATATTCCACTTCGCCGAACACACCATCCGCGAGGCCAAGGAACACATGGCCGCGCAGGGCATCGAGGTGCGCCTATGAATCAAAATTGGCTGGACGCAATCCGCTGGACGCCGGACGGCCTGGTTCCGGCCATCGCCCAAGAGGCCGCGACCGGGCAAATCCTCATGTTCGCCTGGATGAACCGGCAATCCTTGGCGCTCACCGCCGAGGAAGGCTACGCCGTGTACTGGTCGCGCTCCAGGTGCAGACTCTGGCGCAAGGGCGAGGAATCCGGCCATCGGCAGAAAGTGGTGGAAATCCGCATGGATTGCGACGAAGATGTCATTCTAATCAAAGTGGAGCAGGAAGGCGGCATCGCCTGCCACACCGGACGCCACCATTGTTTTTTCCGCAGACTGCGTGACGGGCAATGGGAGGTCGTGGATCCCGTGTTGAAATCCCCCGAGGCCATCTACCAGTGAATAACCAGGACATCCTCGAACAACTTGCGGCGGTGCTGGAAGAGCGCAAATCCCAGGATCCACAAAAATCCTATGTGGCCAGCCTTTACGCCAAAGGCCTGGACAGCATCTTGAAGAAAATCGGCGAGGAGGCCACCGAGACCGTGATCGCCGCCAAGGGCGGGAACCCCGGCCAGATCGTCTATGAAATGGCCGACCTCTGGTTCCACTGCCTGGTGCTGCTGGCCCAGCAGGGACTAGGGCCAGCCGCAGTCACCGCCGAGTTGCAACGCCGCTTTGGCCTGTCCGGCTTGGAAGAGAAGGCTTCTCGCCAAATGGAATGAACCCCCACCGTCAAGCGACGCACCATGAATCCAGGCCCAAACGACAGACCATCACGCCCCAGCGCCGGGGACATCAAGCCACTCCAAGATCTCTCCACGCAAGCCATCGACGCCTGGATAAGCCATTTGCCCTTGTCCGACGTGAGCGCCGCATGCGCCGCCATTCATGGCTTGTTGCGCTCGGTAAACATGGCCGACGGTTTGGAATGTCTGGAACGCCAGCGCATCATCGAGCAAATCCGGCCCCCAGCGGTTTCCCTGCTGGCCATGAGTAGCGAACAGCACCTGCCTGCGCCCACCCTGTTTCCATTGTCGGCCCCCCACCGCCTGCGTACTCAACGGAACCTTGAAGTTTGCCTGGAGTTGGCCAACGCTTACCGGCGGATCGTCACCAGCGGCACATTCTTTAGCGACAAGGTCATGAACGAGACCGGACGCGCCCACATTGTCTACCGCGCCTTGCAAGCTTATGGCCTGGCCTTGCTGCGTTCGCTGGAACGGTACGAATCCCCGCCGGAGGGCTTTTGGCGGGAAGTCTATGCTTTTTACCGTTTCGCCGAAGGCCACCGCCTGCACAATATCCGCCTGCCGATGCCGGAAATCAACGGCGCGACGGTGGATAGCCAATTCAAGCAGATGTTGCTATTGGCCCTGTCCAGCCACCAACACCATCCACCCGATGAAATTCGGCAGTTTTACACCGTGTTGATGCTGATCGCCAAGGATGCGGCAATCCGCAACACATCCGAACTGGAGGGCGAAACCGCCCTGTTTTATTTCGACATGGCATCCGA
Source organism: uncultured Gammaproteobacteria bacterium (assembly GCA_963753955.1). GTDB lineage: Bacteria > Pseudomonadota > Gammaproteobacteria > Methylococcales > Methylococcaceae > Methylumidiphilus. The sequence continues at coordinate 8,394 of CAVWEM010000007.1, read as the reverse complement.
CAACGCCCCAAGGCCGGCGAAAAGAGCCAAGAGTTTGCAACAAGGCGAACGGCGCTATCTGTTCACCGGCCTCATGCTCGACAACGCACGACAGTATTTTTCCAACCCCGCCCATCGGGCGACCGACCGCTTCAAGCTTCGCCCCACGGTCATCATGTCTTTGATGGAAACACTGGCCGCAGCGGAGAAACGGCGGTTTGTCCGCAGATCGGCTTCTGGGGTGAAACGGTTTGCAGTCGGCCTCTCCAGGCTGATTGACGAGCTTTCCGGAACCAAGCCCCTCCCTTTTTCCGAGGTTTCCAAGCCCGAACCGTCCAGGCTGTCACTGGAAGAAGAACCTGACGAATTGGAAATCGTGCTGGGCCAAATCGGCGGGACGGGGCCGGATGAAATATGGGTCAAACAAGGCAAGGGCGGTGTTTATCCAAACAAAGCGGCCATGGTTGGTGGCCAAGGCGGAATCGCCGAAAGCCCCGGCCCCGCAAGCGTTGAACTGCACGGTTCATTGCTTAACATTAGCGCAGGCGGCTATTGCATATCATGGCTGAACAACCGGATCGCCGGTGCCAGGGTAGGCGAGTTGATCGGAATCCATGAGGACGGGCAGCGCATCCATATCGGCGTCATCCGCTGGTTGCACCATAGGGCGGAAGCTGAGTTGGTGATCGGCGTGGAACTGTCATCCCCTGGGGTCGAAGCGGTCAGCATCGAAACCGGCCCGAACACGGAAACCTTGCAACGGGGACTTTATGTTTATGCCAATCAAAAACTTGACCAGCCGGCCAGCTTGTTGTGTACGCCGGGAATTTTCAAGACCGGACAAAACATCATATTGCGCGGCAAAGGCAAGCACTTGCACTTTCATTTGGCGGCATTATTGGAATCGACGCTTTCGTTCCAGCTTTTCAGCCTGGCCCAGCCGAATGAAACACCCGGCCACGACCCCAGCCAGCCCTAAGACAAACCGGTGTGCGCCCTGGGTCATCAGCCTAAACGCTGACCGACCGCCCAAGCCAAGGCCAGCCCCAAGGCGAGAAATCCGGCGAATCCAAGAGGGGCCTTGCGGCGATAAGCGACGATGAGCCTGTCCTGCGTGACCGTGGACAGGACAAAAGGTCGGCCATGGGCCGGTTTTTTCAAAACGTTCATATCTGGCTGCGGCTGGCGTTCCTCCCATGTCGCTATAACTTCCCGCTCCGCCGACTGTCGGGCGTTTTCCCATTCGTCCAGATCGATCTTACCGTTGCGGTCGGCATCGAACCGACGCAACAGCCCGGCGCGGTCGCGCTTCCAAGTGACAAGCAGCTCGCGGGTCGCATCGCTGACGCCCATCGGCTCGCCTTCACCGGCCCGGACAAACTGGCCGACCGCATAAACCGGATCATAATCATGCAGGCGGCACTCCGTGTAACGGTACGCGCCGAATGAAAAAAGCCTGGCCCAAAAACCTGTTTGCTTGGGGACGTACAATGGACGCGGCGAATCCCCCCGCCAACACAGCCTGACGGAAGGCGTCACCTCTGCCCCGTCGGGATCGACGATGCATACGCCGGTTTCATCCGCCAGATGGAAAATGGCCTCGCTGATGCCTCGTTCAAGCATCCCCCCGGATTGGGCATCATGGTAAACATCCCGGCCTGTCTGCTCCACCGAATAACTGTACCAAACACAAGGCAGGCCACTGAGCGGGGCAAAAACAGGCTCACCCGGCATCATCTTGACATGGCCATCCAACTCGACATAGCCTTGCGCGGCAGAGCGTAGCTTGGAAGTAGGCATGTCGGCAATTAGACGCGAACGATGCAGGGCGTCAAACCCGCAATAACAACAGACTGCGGCGGCAAGCCCCACAACCGAGGCAGCCGCCCCGAACACCACGGCTGGGGCATGGCGGGCGAAATCCACGCAGGCGGCAAGCAGGGAAGACGGCATGTTTAACGGAACAAGGCCCGGACATCCACGTCGGCCTTCTCCTCGTCGCTGAATTCCAACAAATCGGCTGCATCAAAGGCGAACAGGCGGGCGACGAAAAGGTCGGGGAACTGCTCTAGGCGGACATTGTTGTTGTTGACCGCCTCGTTGTAAAACTCGCGACGATCCGCGATGGCGTTTTCCAAGCCGGTGATACGGGCCTCAAGATTGCGGAAGGACACATTCGCCTTCAATTCAGGATAGCCCTCGACGACGGCGAACAGACCGAGCAGCCCCTGCCGCAAGCGTCCCTCCGCCACCCCCAACGCAGGCATGTCGGCCGCCTGCCTGGCAGCGGCGACGCCGGCACGGGCCTGCATGACCTTGTCCAAAGTCTCCCGCTCATGTGCCATGTACTGTTTGCAGGTTTCCACCAACTTGGGCAATTCGTCGTGGCGCTGCTTCAGCAGCACGTCGATATTCGACCAAGCTTTTGCGGTATCATGTTTCAGGCTGACCAGCCGGTTGTAGAGCAAGCTGGCATACAGCAAGGCCACAAGGACAAGCAGGATAAAGCCGCCGACGATCATAGGATTCACCTTGGTTAAAAAAAACCGTCGGATTATAAACCCAAGCCGCCCGACTGTGGCGTCGCCCATTATCGAGAGAGAGCTGAAGCAGTGGCCGTCAGGGCATACCAAGACAAAAACCCCAAGGTGGGGAAAGGCGTTTATATCGACAAAACCGCCTTGGTAATCGGCGATGTCGTCCTCGGCGACGATGCCTCCATCTGGCCCATGGCCGTGGTGCGCGGCGATGTGCAGCATATCGAGATCGGCGCTGGAACCAACATCCAGGACGCCTGCGTGCTGCATGTCACCCACGGCGGCGAACAAATCCCCGACGGCTATTCCTTAAGCGTGGGCAGCGATGTCACCGTGGGACACCGCGTTGTGCTACACGGCTGTCGCGTAGGCAATCACTGCCTGATCGGCATCGGTGCCATCATCATGGACGGCGCGACCGTCGCAGACGAGGTCATACTCGGAGCCGGCAGCCTAGTCCCGCCGGGACGGACACTGGAGACAGGGTTTCTCTACGTGGGTTCCCCGGCCAAGCGGGTCAGGCCGCTGACGGATCAAGAAAAAGACTTTCTGCGTTATTCGGCGCAACATTACCGCTTGCTCAAGGACGCCTACCTGGCCGGAAATTCCATGGCTTAGTTCCCATGGCAAACAAGCCATGGAGATACCCCATCTCCACCCTGCCGCCGCCGGACTTACTGGATCAGCGGATAGTTTCCCGCAGCCCGCAGCCTGCCCAGGTTCTCGTGGGCCAGCTTGTGGTAAGTCGGCGACAATGCAATCGCTTTCTGAAAATACTCATAGGCGCGATCCTTTTTGCCGACCAGCATGCAAATATAACCGAGGTTATTATAGGAATCGGCCACGTCCAGCACTTTCCGGAAAGCCTGCATCGCAGCGTCCTCGTCGCCTAGGCGGGCATAGACCAATCCTTTGTTTAACCAAGCCAAATCGTATTTGGCATCCGCCTTCAAAGCCGCATCGAACAATTGCAACGCCCCCCGCAAATCTCCCGACAAATACTTTGAATAGCCAAGGTTGTTCAACAGCATCGGCATATTTTGATTGATTTGCAGCGCGTTTGTGTAATATTGCATGGCACCGGGGTAGTCGCCATCCTTGTCGGCGATCAATCCAAGTCCATTATAGGCGCGCCAGCGCCTGGGATCGACGGCCACAGCCGCCTCAAGGGTTCGCCTGGCTTCGGCCTGCTTGCCGGCATTGAGTTGGATGAGTCCCAATCCAGCCAAGGCATTGGCATCTTTGGAATTCAGCTCCAGCGCCAGCCGGTAAGCCACTTCCGCAAGTTCGTGATTGCCCTTCTCAGCGTGAATGTCACCGACATGATTCAGTGCTTGCAGGTTTTTAGCGTCAAACTCAAGCGCCTTGACATAGTAATACAACGCATCGTCCTTGTTTCCCGACTGAAGCAATTGGTCTGCTCGCCTCATTGCCGTCGGGGCATCGGTGAGATTTTTTTCCGCCGCCTCATGGGGCAGCGTCGAACCGCCGCCATACAATCGGGTATGGTTTGGCATTGCCGGCATAGCCGACTTTGACGGCAGCATCCCACAGCCCACAAGCACGCTTGCAAGACCTTTCAATAACAGCAATGTTGGCAAATAACGCATCACAAAAAACCAGGAATCAATCGGTAACGTGTTTTTGACATATATAGCACATAAGCGGGATCAGTGCTTAGAAAATTCTCCTCAATCCTAATTCTGCAATATTGAACCGCGACTATTGCGATGAATGTAAGGACATTTTGAAAACTCTGATTGGACAAGGCATAGCCACAGAAAAAGAGAATTTCTGACGCATAAAGCGGGTGCCTGACGATACGGTAAAAACCGCCGCGCTGGATGCCTCTATTGGCGGCGACGATGCCTAGGCTTCTGTTTAGGGACAGCAAGGCACCGCCTATTGTCACCAGTCCAATGGCCTGAATATAATGGCCCGACACTGACAAACAAGGCAGGATCGCTGTTTCGGCGGGGCGAAACAGCAGCGGCATGATAGCACCCGTAAAACCGATTATCCACGCGAATGGAAAGGCTATCACCGCATTAGGCTCACGGCGCAAACAATATAAAGTCAGCATGAGTCCATTCACTGCGACGATGCCGAGCGATAGGATGGAATTTGATTTCTGGAATCCATCTAGCGCGGCCAGGAAAAAAAATATAAAAAACACCATTCCAAAGATATTGGCAATCGCATGGATTGCCCGCCTAGCTGTCATCTGAAGCCCCTCAAAAGACCATCCAAACAAAGCAAAACCGACCTAGTGCCTGTCAGCGACCCAAGGTAGACCATACAGCCGACATATTGACTATGGTTGGCCCCAGCGCGACGATGAAGAATCCCGGCAGGAAGCAAAAAGCCAACGGGAATATCATCTTGGTGGACAGCTTGGCCGCTTCCTCGTCCGCCTTCTGCATGCGCTTGTCGCGGAATTCCTCCGAATAGACGCGCAAGTTCTGCGCGATACTGGTCCCAAAGCGCAGACTCTGCCCCAAAACCGCAATCAACCCCTTGATGTCTTCAAGGCCGCTTCGCAAAACCAGATTGTTCATTGCTTGATTCCGATCGATGCCAGCCCGGATTTCTGCGGAGACCAGCAACAGCTCCTCCGCCAAAGCAGGATGGATATCGACGATCGCCAGCGCGACACGGATCAAGGCGACATTCAGGCCTAAGCCCGCCTCGTGCATACGACCAACAGATCAATCGCATCGGGCAGAGCCTTCCTCAGAAACGCTGATGGCCTGCGATCTTTTTATCCAAGAAATAGCTGGGGGCAACCATCCCGACACAAGGCGGCAATGCGCAAACATGAAAACCGCTTCATGCCCGATCTTAAGAAATAATTGGTCGGTTAGCAGGACTAGCATGGGAAGCGCGAGCATCGATACAAACCGGATAAAATAATAAATCAGTAGACTATTAGGAGACCGATAACCGGCATGGGTCAAACGATCAAGAGTGCTTTTTCTTTGCCCCTTATCGTGGGGAAGGAAAAAATGGAGAAACGATCCAGCTTTTCCACCAATCGTTTCATGGCCAACAACTTTCGCCTCTTCCTTGAACTTAAGGGACTCCAATCGTTTTCTCTGTGGGTCAAATAATACGATCCAGTATCAATAAGCACCACAGCCAGACGCAAAAATGCCTGCGGCGCACTAAAAAAATTGCGAGGCCAGTGGGACGTCTTTGAACGGTTCAATTGGTCTCAGATCAGCCTTCGAAAAACGTTCCATAGCCTATAAATTTCACTGACATGATTTTGCGTACCCATAAGATTGCCGATAATGAGGAGTGCCAATCCCGACAGACGATCAGTTTATGTCCCAAAGGCTCATGCTAAGAGCGGCACCAAATACTCGGGATCTATGATCGAAATCGAGGGCAACAATAACGAAGGGGGTAAGGACAAGACCCAAGACGAAAGCCGCGCTTCGGCAGTCAGTGTGTTGACGCGGCGCCGAAGCGGAACCGCCCCCGGATGAGCCGCGCTATTGTTTTCGAAACTCTCCGCCAGATTGCCGCCCGACTCCCTTTGCACCAAACGGTCGTCACCACGGCCATCAGGGACATGCTGGGGACTCGTTCGACCAGGCTGTCGAGCGCCAAGCGCATGTCCACCCCGTAATTCATTTCGTCGAAGGCGATGCGGAATTCGCCGGCGATCGGGTCATCCATATCCGTAGCGACCAACAACAAGTTTCATTGAAGGGATAACCCGCGCTCAAGGCGCGGGCCATGACATCCAGCGCCTCCGGCAATTGTTCTTCGAACTTGGCGAAGCGCTTGGCAAGATCGCTCTTCAGCTTCATGGCAGGAAGCCCGCCCAAGAGGGCAGCCCAAAGCAGGGCGAGCCAACCACAGTCTGGCTCGACATCCAAGCCAGCACCCTCCCGACAGGCCCAGCAAAAGGCTGAGCAGGATCAGCCGGTAGGCGGGGAATTCATGTCCGGAGCGCTCTATGAAGGTTTCCAGCCGCAACATCCCAGGCAGCGATTCGATCCTCTTTTCCAGGGGCGATAATTTCGTGAGATATTTTTTCCTAATCAGGAATATCTGTTGTGCGGGCTGGTATTCCTCGGCAAGGATGCCCATTCGCTGTTTGAGCCGATTGCGTTCTTGCCGCCCGGTCCCAAACGTTGGCACGGCGATGGACTGGGTCAACAGGAACACCGCACAAAATACCACGGACCAGAAAAATCAACAAGGTGTTTTTGTCCATTCAGCGTCCCCTCTTACTCCGTGGCGATCCGGATCGAAACAGATCGAAAGAAAGGTCGATGCCCCGTTTCTGCAGCTCGTCATGGAACTTGGGAACCAATGCCTGTGGCCTTGAACGAACCCAAGACGTTGCCGGATTCGTCGATGCCTTTTCTCTGGAAGGTGAATATTTCCGACATGGTGATGATGTCGCCTTCCATGCCCTGGATTTCCTGTATGCTGACCAGCTTGCGCTTGCCATCCTCCATGCGCGACAGTTGCAGCACCACATGGATGGCCGAGGCGATTTGCACCCGCACCATCTTGGCCGGCAGATCCAGCCCCGTCATCGCCACCATGTTTTCAAGCCGCCCCAAGGCATCACGCGGCGTATTGGCATGCACGGTAGTCAGTGACCCGTCATGGCCCGTGTTCATGGCCTGCAGCATGTCGAACGCCTCGTCGCTGCGCACCTCGCCGACGACGATGCGGTCTGGGCGCATGCGCAGACTATTGCGAACCAGGTCGCGCTGGCGCACTTCCCCCTTGCCTTCAATATTCGGCGGCCGCGTCTCCAGCCGGACGACATGGGGTTGCTGCAACTGCAGCTCCGCCGAGTCCTCAATGGTGATGATGCGCTCGTTGGCCGGAATGTAGCCCGTCAGCACATTCAGCATGGTCGTCTTGCCCGAGCCGGTGCCGCCGGAAATGAGGACATTCAACCGCGCCTTGACGATCCCTATCAGCAAATCCGCCATCGTCTGAGCTGCAGGCGCCTAATTCGATCAGATCCTCCATGCGCAACTTGTCCACGGTAAAGCGACGGATCGACAAGCTGGGCCCATCGATGGCCAAGGGAGGAATGATCGCATTGACGCGCGAGCCATCCTTGAGGCGGGCATCGACCATCGGCGAAGACTCGTCAATGCGCCTTCCCACGGAGGAGACAATCCGGTCGATGATGTTCAGCAAATGGGCATCGCTCTGAAAGCGCAGGGGCGTTAGTTCCAGTTTGCCGTAACGCTCCACGTAGACTTTGCCGCAGCCATTGACCAGGATGTCGGCGACGCTCGGTTCGGTCAGCAGCGGCTCCATGCGGCCCAAGCCCAAGAATCTCGTCCTCGATGCACTTGGCGATGAATTGGCGGGTGCGGCGTTGAGCGGCACCGCCTGTTCGTCCATGATCCGTTCGGCCAACTCACTAATCTGGATCCGCGCCTGTTTCTCTTCCATGCGCCCGAAGAGGGAGAGGTCGATCATCTCCATCAGCTTTTGATGGATCCTCTGCAACCACTCCCTCTCCAGCTCGCTGAGCGCCCTCACTGCCAGAGGCGCGGCTGGGCCAGGCCCTTGGCGGGCCGCGCTCTCGGTGCGCACTGGGGGGATCTCGTTGCCAAAGTGTCCGATGATACGGTTTTTCAGGCTCATCCTTTAGGCTCCCGGCCAAAGCTTGGCCAAAAAATGTTTGATCAGGCCCTGCCTTTGCGGGGGGTGCTTGCCGTCCAGCGTCTCGGCCAGCTTGCGGATCGCAAGGGTGGCGGGGGATCTTGGGGCATACTCGGCGAGAGGTACGCCCAAGTTTTCCGCCGTATGCACATGCCTGAAATCGTTAGGCACCATGGCGACCGGATGCAAGCCCAAGGTACGTTCCACATCCGCAAGCCCCACGGCA
>CAVWEM010000006.1:0-170813 GCA_963753955.1 uncultured Gammaproteobacteria bacterium | reverse complement strand
CAGGGCGGCCCGCGAGCGCCCACGACACATCATTCGGCCACCGCCACGACCCCGGGTCTGTAGCTCAGTTGGTCAGAGCGCACCCCTGATAAGGGTGAGGTGGGAGGTTCGACTCCTCCCAGACCCACCAGTCGAGCGGGCGGGGCGCCGGGAGACCGCGCCCCGCCCCGCAGCCTGCCCGGGGCCATAGCTCAGCCGGGAGAGCGCCTGCCTTGCACGCAGGAGGTCGGGAGTTCGATCCTCCCTGGCTCCACCAGGGCGCGGCGGGAAGGGCGGGCGAAGGAAGGGAGCGGGGGAAAGCGGAAGGGGCCTCGGAGTGCCGGGCCGCAAGCGCGCGGAGTCGCGGGCTTGCGGGCCGCCATTGGCGGCCCGGGATCTTTAACAGTTCGGGAAACGCACACATACACACGCCGCGCCCGCGGCGCCCGCGAAGGCGGGTGCCGGGCGGCGCGGCGCGCGAGAAGTCGAAATGGCGCATGCGCCCCCCGGCCGGAGGCCGGTTGGGGTTATATGGCCAAGCGAACAAGCGCATACGGTGGATGCCTAGGCGGCAAGAGGCGATGAAGGACGTGGCAGCCTGCGAAAAGCCCCGGCGAGGCGGCAAACAGCCTATGACCCGGGGATCTCCGAATGGGGAACCCGCCCGCTCTGGGCATCCCGCCCTGAATCCATAGGGGCGGGAGGCGAACCGGGGGAACTGAAACATCTAAGTACCCCGAGGAAAAGAAATCAACCGAGATTCCCCAAGTAGCGGCGAGCGAACGGGGAGCAGCCCTTAAGCGGCGCGGGGGATAGCGGAACGGCCTGGAAAGTCCGGCCACAGCGGGTGATAGCCCCGTACGCGAAATCCCCGTGCCGTGAAAACGAGTAGGGCGGGGCACGTGAAACCCTGTCCGAACATGGGGGGACCATCCTCCAAGGCTAAATACTACTTGCCGACCGATAGTGGACCAGTACCGTGAGGGAAAGGCGAAAAGAACCCCGGAGAGGGGAGTGAAATAGAACCTGAAACCGTATGCGTACAAGCAGTGGGAGCCCCTTTTGTGGGGTGACTGCGTACCTTTTGTATAATGGGTCAGCGACTTACCTTCAGTGGCGAGCTTAACCGGATAGGGGAGGCGCAGCGAAAGCGAGTCTGAACAGGGCGATTCAGTCGCTGGGAGTAGACCCGAAACCGGGCGATCTATCCATGACCAGGGTGAAGGCCGGGTAAAGCCGGCTGGAGGCCCGAACCGGGATCTGTTGAAAAAGATTCGGATGAGTTGTGGATCGGAGTGAAAGGCTAATCAAGCTCGGAGATAGCTGGTTCTCCCCGAAAGCTATTTAGGTAGCGCCTCGCGTATCGCCCATGGGGGTAGAGCACTGTTACGGCTAGGGGGCCTCCCGGCTTACCAAACCGTTGCAAACTCCGAATACCATGGAGCGCAAGCGCGGGAGACACACGGCGGGTGATAACGTTCGTCGTGAAGAGGGAAACAACCCAGACCGCCGGCTAGGCCCCAAAGTCATGGCTCAGTGGAAAACGATGTGGGAAGGCACAGACAGCCAGGAGGTTGGCTTAGAAGCAGCCATCCTTTAAAGAAAGCGTAATAGCTCACTGGTCGAGTCGGCCTGCGCGGAAGATTCAACGGGGCTCAAGCCATGCGCCGAAGCCGCGGATTTGCCGAAAGGCAAGTGGTAGGGGAGCGTTCCGTACGCCTGCGAAGGTCAATCGTAAGGTTGGCTGGAGGCATCGGAAGTGCGAATGCTGACATAAGTAACGACAAGGCGGGTGAAAAACCCGCCCGCCGAAAGCCCAAGGTTTCCTGCGCAACGCTAATCGGCGCAGGGTCAGTCGGCACCTAAGGCGAGGCCGAAAGGCGTAGTCGATGGAAAACGGGTTAACATTCCCGTACCTGCCGCAACTGCGATGGGGTGACGGAGAAGGCTAGGTCGTCCGGCGGTTGGTAGTGCCGGTCCAAGCGTGTAGGGAGCCCCCTTTGGCAAATCCGGGGGGGCAATCCTAGGCGTGACGGCGAGCCTGCTTGCAGGCGAAGCGATTGATGCCATGCTTCCAAGAAAAACCTCTAAGCCTCAGGTTGCGGGAGGCCGTACCGGAAACCGACACAGGTGGGCAGGGTGAGAATCCCCAGGCGCTTGAGAGAACCCGGGTGAAGGAACTAGGCAAAATGATACCGTAACTTCGGGAGAAGGTATGCCCCCGCCACGTGGAGCCCCTTGCGGGCCGAGCGGAGGGGGGTTGCAATGAAACGGTGGCTGCGACTGTTTATTAAAAACACAGCACTCTGCAAACACGAAAGTGGACGTATAGGGTGTGACGCCTGCCCGGTGCCGGAAGGTTAATTGATGGGGTCAGCGCAAGCGAAGCCCTTGATCGAAGCCCCGGTAAACGGCGGCCGTAACTATAACGGTCCTAAGGTAGCGAAATTCCTTGTCGGGTAAGTTCCGACCTGCACGAATGGCGTAACGATGGCCACACTGTCTCCACCCGGGACTCAGTGAAATTGAACTGGCTGTGAAGATGCAGCGTACCCGCGGCTAGACGGAAAGACCCCGTGAACCTTTACTATAGCTTTGCACTGGACTTTGAACCGGCTTGTGTAGGATAGGCGGGAGGCTGTGAAACCGGGGCGCCAGCCCCGGCGGAGCCGACCTTGAAATACCGCCCTGGCCTGTTTGGAGTTCTAACCCAGCCCCGTGAACCCGGGGCGGGGACCGTGCATGGTGGGTAGTTTGACTGGGGCGGTCTCCTCCCAAAGAGTAACGGAGGAGCACGAAGGTGCGTTCAGCGCGGTCGGAAATCGCGCAGAGAGTGTAAAGGCATAAACGCGCTTGACTGCGAGGCAGACACGCCGAGCAGGTGCGAAAGCAGGTCTTAGTGATCCGGCGGTCCCGCATGGAAGGGCCGTCGCTCAACGGATAAAAGGTACTCCGGGGATAACAGGCTGATACCGCCCAAGAGTCCATATCGACGGCGGTGTTTGGCACCTCGATGTCGGCTCATCACATCCTGGGGCTGTAGCCGGTCCCAAGGGTATGGCTGTTCGCCATTTAAAGTGGTACGCGAGCTGGGTTTAGAACGTCGTGAGACAGTTCGGTCCCTATCTGCCGCGGGCGTTGGAGGCTTGAGGGAAGCTGCTCCTAGTACGAGAGGACCGGAGTGGACGGACCGCTGGTGTTCCGGTTGTCATGCCAATGGCATTGCCGGGTAGCTACGTCCGGACAGGATAACCGCTGAAAGCATCTAAGCGGGAAGCCCCTCCCGAGATGAGGCCTCCCCGGGACCTTGAGTCCCCCGAAGGGCCCTCGAAGACCACGAGGTTGATAGGCCGGGTGTGGAAGCGCGGCGACGCGTGGAGCTGACCGGCACTAATTGCCCGCGAGGCTTGGCCATATAACGCCCAACCGGCCCGAGGCCGGGCAGGCGCCGATCCGACAATGTGCGCGTTTCCCGAACACGAGCCCCCCGCGAGGGGGGCGGCCCCGGCCGGACGCCGGGCGCCGGCAGAATTGCCTGGCGGCCAGGGCGGGCGGGAACCACCCGATCCCATCCCGACCTCGGAAGTGAAACCGCCCCGCGCCGATGATAGTGTGGACCCCCATGCGAAAGTAGGGCACCGCCAGGCCCCCAACCCAAGGCCCCCCGCCACAAAGGCGGGGGGCCTTTTATTTTGCCGCCAGGACGCCCACGGCCCCCGGAGATGCCAGGCAAGGCGCGGAGCCGGGCCTGTTCAAGACCTGGGCGGAAAATCTGGTCTATGGCGGCAAAGACTACTGGCGCTTGCCGACGACTTAGCAACCCGATGCGTCTTGCTTGATTTCATTCGATGCCGGTGTGTAGGGTGTGCAAAGTTATGGCTAAAATTGCGCGACTTTTGGCCTAGATCTAATCTAGCCATCCCTGGAACCCGGATTTCGGCGATCCCTGCCGGTATGACGATCTTTTAGGCTTGGCGGAATCCGTGTATGACGAGGGGACTTCCCGATGGGAATCCAGCGGTGATTTATGGCGCGCTACGAATGTTTGCCGAACGATAAGCAGGGGCTGGACGTGGCGGTGGTTTTTCCCCGGGAGGCGTGTTGTTTTTCCCATCACTTTTGAAGTTTAACGTAAACTTTTCGCGGATTTGCCGGAGTGCCACATGGGCGCAATCCATCCCGCAGCTCATGCCGGTATCATCGCTGGCATGGCCCGCTCCTACGATTAGCGATAGGTGAAACGATGGAAAAGGTGCCATTGGTTGACCAGATTGATGCCATCCTGCCGCAAACGCAGTGCAGGCAATGCGGTTTCCTAGGATGCAAGCCTTACGCCGAGGCGATTGCCAGAGGGGATGCGGACATCAACCAGTGTCCGCCGGGTGGCGATGAGGGGGTGTTGGCGCTGGCAACACTGTTAGGTCGCAAGGCCAAGCCTTTGGATGCCGGGCGGGGGTCGCCACTGCCGAAAAGCGTTGCTGTCATCGATGAAGGGCGTTGCATCGGTTGCGCTTTGTGCATACTAGCCTGTCCGGTCGATGCCATACTCGGCGCGGCCAAATTCATGCATACGGTCATCGTCTCGGAGTGCACCGGCTGCCGCTTGTGTCTGCCGCCCTGCCCGGTGGATTGCATCACGATGGAGCGCATCGCGGAAACGCTGGCCGAAGGCACAAGTGCCGCGAAAGCGCTTGCACGCCAACAAGCAGACCATGCCCGGCTGCGACACGAAGCCCGGTTAAAGCGCAAGGAACGGGAGCTGTTGGACAAAGCGGATAGCGTCCGGCGCAAAAAAGCAGGACTGATTGTCGCCGCGAAAAACGCGCAGGCCGCACGGGCCGAAAAATAACCGGCATTTGTGGGATAATCCGCGCCATTCGATGACTTCCCTTATGCCAGCAATCCCATGAGCGACAAACGTAAAATCCTCGTCACCAGCGCCTTGCCCTATGCCAACGGCCCGATCCACTTAGGCCATCTGGTCGAATACATCCAGACCGACATTTGGGTGCGCTTCCAGAAAATGCGCGGTCACGAATGCCATTATGTCTGCGCCGACGATACCCACGGCACCCCCATCATGCTGCGGGCGGAGAAGGAAGGCATAAGCCCTGAGGAATTGATTGCCCGCGTCCACGGTGAGCACACCCAAGATTTCCAGGGATTCCATGTCGAGTTCGATAATTACTACACGACCCATTCGGACGAAACCCGCTATTTTGCCGAAACCATATATACGCGGTTAAAAGCCCGTGGTTTGATCGAATCCCGATCCATCGAACAATACTATGATCCAGTCAAGGAAATGTTCCTGCCGGATCGGTTCATCAAAGGCGAATGCCCGAAATGCCATGCCAAGGATCAATATGGCGATTCCTGCGAAACCTGCGGTACGACGTACTCTCCCACGGATTTGATTAACCCTTATTCCGTGGTGTCCGGCGCAGCCCCGATAAGAAAAGAATCGGTGCATTACTTCTTCAAACTGTCCGATCCAACCTGCCAGACTTTCTTGCGGGAATGGACGACGGGACGGCTCACGGATATTGCCCCGCTGCAACCCGAAGCGGCGAACAAGATGCAAGAGTGGCTAGGGGTTGAAGGCGAGAATCATCTGTCTGATTGGGATATATCCCGCGATGCGCCCTATTTTGGCTTTGAAATACCCGACGCGCCGGGCAAGTATTTCTATGTCTGGCTGGATGCGCCGATTGGGTATATGGGTAGTTTCAAAAACCTCTGTGATCGGATCGGATTGGATTTTGATTCCTATTGGAAACCAGATTCAGAAGCGGAGCTCTATCATTTCATCGGCAAAGACATCCTGTATTTCCACGCGCTGTTCTGGCCCGCGATGCTGGAGCATGCTGGCTTTCGCCCGCCCAAGCAAGTTTTCGCGCACGGCTTCCTGACCGTGAACGGCGAAAAAATGTCAAAATCCCGTGGCACGTTCATCACGGCAGAAAGCTATTTGCAGCAGGGATTGAACCCGGAAGCTTTAAGGTATTACTACGCCTGCAAGCTGAATGGCACGATGGAAGATATTGACATGAATCTGGAAGATTTTGTCGCTAGGGTGAATAGTGATTTGGTGGGCAAATATATCAATATTGCTGCAAGGACAGCGGGATTTGTTTCAAAGTATTTAGATGGCAAGCTTATCAAGGTTTGTCTAAAAGGTGAGACAACTCCTTTAGACGGCGAAGATCATCTTGACCCAGTAACTGAGGCTTTGCGTGAAGCTCGTGATCGCATAGCTGATTTTTATGAAAAAAGAGATTATGCCAAAGCTTTGCGTGAAATAATGTCGCTAGCTGACGCAGTAAATTTTTTCATTGCGGATAAGAAGCCTTGGGAGATTGCAAAAGCGCTTGGAAAAGCACCAGATGATTCCTCAATAAAAAGACGACTACAAATAGATTGTAGTATTGCGATTAATTGCTTCAGACATTTAAGTATATATTTGCGTCCTGTTCTGCCAAATTTAGTCAAAAAAGTCGAGCAGTTTCTGCAAGTTGATACGCTTAACTGGAAAGATACTGAATGCTTTTTGCAAGACTGGCCATCAAATTGGAGATTACAAACATCTCATGACCCGAATCGACCCCAAGCAGATCGAAGCCCTAGTGGAAGCCAATAAACCCAGCCTGCAACCCACTGCCGAACCGGAACCCCATTCCGAACTGCGCCACGCGGAGCATCAGCAGCACGAAATCCAACCCATTGCCGAAACCATAGGCATCGAAGACTTCGGCAAGATCGACCTGCGCATCGCCCGCATCGTCAAGGCCGAGCATGTGGAGAAGGCGGAGAAGCTGTTGAAACTGACTTTGGACATCGGCGAGGAACAGCCGCGCACGGTATTCGCCGGCATCAAATCGGTCTATGACCCGGCGTCACTAGACGGCAAGCTGACGGTGATGGTCGCCAACCTCGCCCCACGCAAGATGAAGTTTGGTTTGTCGGAAGGGATGGTCTTGGCTGCCAGCGACGAGCGCGGCGGGCCGTTTGTGCTGCTCCCCGACCAAGGCGCGCAACCGGGAATGCGGGTCAAGTAACAGACCATCGTCACCATTATCGATAAGCTTTTTTCATACCAAAAGCCAACAGGGACGTTGGCTTTTGGTATTACTCCACCCGCCGCAACAACCCGTCCAGCCAACTCGTCGGCAATATCCGCTTCAAATAGGCAAACAGATAGGTCGGGAAGGTCACGTAATACCGCGCCTTGGGCCGCTTGGCTTCCAGGGCGTGGATGAGTTTTTCCAAAACGGCCTCAGGCCCCAACGTGAACGGCGTGGCCGGGCCTGCTTTCAGCAAGCGGGCTTCCATTTTCAAGTATTGGTTGCGGTGGAAGCTGGCTTCCGGCTCGATGTTCTTTTGATATAAGGCGTAGGCATTGTCGCGGAAGCGGCTGCGGATCGGGCCGGGTTCGATCAGCGAGACATATACCCCGCTGCCCACCAACTCCAGCCGCAAGGTGTCGGCCAGTCCTTCCAGCGCGTATTTGCTGGCGTTGTAAGCGCCCCGGTAAGGCATCGCGGCGAAGCCTAGCACCGAGCTGTTGATGATGATCCGGCCTTCTTCCTGCCCGCGCAGGACGGGCAAGATCAGGTTGGTCAATTCCAAGGTGCCGAACACGTTCGTCTCGAACTGCTCGCGCAACACTTCCCTGCTCAAATCCTCCACCGCCCCCGGCTGGCCGAAGCCGGCGTTGTTGAACAGCCCATACAGCTTGCCGCCGGTCGCGTCCAGCACCTGTTCCACGCCCTCGCGGATGGAGTTTGTATCCGCTATGTTCAATCGACAAGCCTCGAATCCTTGTGCTTGCAAAAGCTCCACATCTTCTTGCTTGCGGGCCGTGGCGAACACCCGGTAGCCCCGCGCCTTCAAGCCTTCCGCGCAGCACAGGCCGATTCCGGAGGAGCAGCCTGTGATTAATACCGCCTTGTCGTTCATTGCGTGCCTCTTCGCCTATCAAAAAGGGTCAAGGATAACGGCGTGGACTTGTCTCGCCAAATGCTTTTTCCAACCCCGCCGGGCAGGGTTCAGACTGCGCCGATGACACCGCGCCGCGCCAACCCACGCACTGTTTCCGCGCCATGTTCCAGCACGGCTGCGGGGTCGGCATAACCTAATTCTTCGGCAATCCGCCGCAGGCATTCCTCGGCGAGGCAGGGGCCGTCTTCTTCTAAAATCTGCAATAACCGGAACGTGACGGCATTTAATTCCATAAAGCGCACGGCATCTTCCCTATCCCGATAAACGGCAATAAAAGTGGGTTCGGCAGGCGGTTCGGCGGGCTGGTAATCCCGGCCGATGTGCTGCACCGGAAAGCGGTAGGCCAAGGGCCAGGCCACTTCGGACAGGGCGATCACGCAGGCCAGCGGGATTTGTTCCAATTCCAAACTCTCCTTCGGGGCTTCCCCGTCGGCGAGGGACAAGGCCAACTCCACCCATTCGTAATTGGCCAATTCCAGCAGGAACGGCGGGTCTTGCGGCGGGTTGCCGCGCCCATGGCTCAAAAAGGCGAGGAATTCCTCGGGAAAATTGGAGAAATACGGCGTGGTGCTGCGGTGGCGGGCGAAGAAATCCTGCACCAGTTCCAGCCAATGCACCTCATCCAGCACTTGTTTCAATACCGGAAAGCCGCTGCCGATGAAGCTTTTCATATTATTGAAAAACAGCTCGCGGTACATTGCCATCCGTTCGGGTTTGACGCCGGTCGGGATCGGGTTGTTGTCGGGATCGCGGATATATGCGGCAAAGGCGTGTTGGGTCTGCCACAAATTCGTTTCAGCCATGGCGGAGTTGCGGGGTTCGGTTGGCTTGGATAGTGCGGATGGTCGCCACTTCCCGCAGCAACTCAGGCAAAGGCGGAATATTGAAATCCCGCTCCAGCAGGGTGGGGAACACGCCGAAGCGTTGGTAGGCGAAATCCAGCAGATGCCAGACGGGATCGATGATCTCCGCGCCGTGAGTGTCAACCAGGAAATCCGGCGCTTCAACATAATGACCGGCGATATGGGCGTAGACGATGCGCTCGCCCGGAATGGCGCTGATGAATGCTTGGGCGTCGTAGCCGTGGTTGACGCTGTTGACGTGGATATTGTTGATGTCCAGCAGCAGGCCGCAGTCGGCTTCCTCCAGCACGGCGTTGAGAAAGTCGATCTCCTCCATTTCCGTAGCCAGAGCGGCGTAATAGGAGATGTTCTCGATGGCGATGGGCTGTTCCAATATCTCCTGCACACGGCGGATGCGCCCGACGACATAATCCACCGCCTCGCGGGTGAACGGCATCGGCATCAGGTCGTAAAGCAGGCCGTCGTCGCCACAATAGCTCAGATGTTCGCTGTATAGCGGAATCTGATGTTCGCGCAGGAAGGCTTTCAGTTCCAGCAAGAAATCCTCGTCCAAAGGCGCGGGGCCGCCCAAGGAGAGCGACAGGCCATGGCCGACGAAGGGAAAGCGCTCGGTCAGTGTGCGGAATTGCTTGCCCAGCCGGCCACCGAAGCGCATCCAGTTTTCCGGCGCGACCTCGTAAAAATCAACCGGGGGCGAAGTCCGCAGCACTTCTTCGGCGAAGTCGCGCCGCAGCCCTAAGCCTGCGCCATGCGGGGAGTAGTTGGGTTTATTCATAAGTGAAGATTGACAATCAGGCCGGACGAACCGGCCTGATCGGGAGTGGATTTACTGCTTGGGCGCTTCGGGAGCCGCTGCCGGGGGGGCGGCGGGGGCCGGAGCCGCGCCGTCCATCTTCATGCCGGCGCATTTCATTTCAACAGCCTTTTTGGTGTCCTGGGCCGCAGCCGGTGCCTGTTTGCCCATGTCCATCATGGAAGCGCCGCATTTCATTTCCGGGTTGTTCTTCATGACATCGGCACCGCATTTGGCTTCCGCCGTTGGCTTGGCCGCTTCCGCTGACTTGGCCGGTTCACCGGGCTTGCCTTGATAGGGAACGACGTCTGCGACATGGGTGTAGCCCGAGGGCAGATCCTTCAGCGCGAAGGGATTCTCCGCAGCGCTGACTGCGCCGGCGGACAGGGAGGTGACGAAGCTCGCGCCGATGGCGGCGGCTAGGGATTTCTTTTTCATGGGAGTCCTCTTGTTGGGGTGAATGCCTGTTGTCTTGTGCGGCTACGCACAGGCGTTTGACTGCGGACTTCGGCAAAGGTGCGATGGCCATAGCCCGCGTCGGCCAAGCGTATCGCGTCAGGTGGCGGCTTATTCTCACATAACGGCGCGGCTTTGTGCAGTGGCGGGAATAAGGATATTCAATCCGTTTCGGTCTTATCCCTGTATTCGCATAAATCGGCGATGACGCATGAACCACAACGCGGCTTGCGGGCGATGCAGGTATAGCGTCCGTGCAGGATCAGCAAATGGTGGGCGTCCTGTTTATGTTCTTTCGGTGTGTGGCGTTCCAGTTTTTTTTCCACCTCCAGCACGGTCTTGCCGGGGGCCAGCCCGGTGCGGTTGGATACGCGGAAGATATGGGTGTCCACGGCGATGGTTGGTTGGCCGAAGGCGGTGTTGAGGATCACATTAGCGGTCTTGCGGCCGACGCCTGGCAAGGCTTCCAACGCCTCGCGGTTGCCCGGCACCTCGCCGCCGTGCTTTTCCAACAGCAAGCGGCACAGTTCGATGATGTTTTTCGCCTTGCTGTTGAACAGGCCGATGGTTTTGACGTATTCCTTCAAGCCCTCCTCACCTAGATCGAAAATGGCCTGCGGCGTGTTGGCGACAGGGAACAGCTTGGCAGTGGCCTTGTTGACGCCCTTGTCCGTCGCCTGCGCCGACAGCACCACTGCGACCAGCAACTCGAAGGGACTGGCATAATTCAGTTCCGTGGTCGGTTCGGGGATGGCCTCGGCGAGCTTATCGAAGATTTGGCGGCGTTTGGCAGGGTTCATGGATTCGGCCTGCGGCTTACCAAACCCCTGGCTGGAAGGCCAAATCGTTGCGGATGGACACTGTCTCGCCGTTTTGGGCCAGAACGAATAAACCCTGTCGATAAGCGAAGCGGGCTGCGTCCTCAGGGACGACCATCCCCGCCACCGCGCCCATCACCCGGAAACCGGCATATTGCGGAAACAGCTTCTTGAAGCGTTCCAAGCGCCCGACATGCTCCTTGACATCGTCCACCTTCAATTCGCTTTTGACCTCGATCAACACCGCATCGGAACCGTTGACCACCAGCAAGTCGATTTCCATCGCATCGCCGTCGCGCTCGGCGTAAGCGCGGGGAAACACCTGATGCACCGCAATGCCCCGCTCCTGGAACACGCGCACGGCGGCGGGGCGCACCATCTCCTCGACAAACTGTCCCAAGCGGTTACCCAGCCGCCCGATGGCCGTGGTCACTTCCTTCAGCTTGCGGTCGGTTTCCTTCATTTGCCGGTCGGTTTCTTTCATGCGTTGGTCGGTTTCCTCCGAACTGCGGGCGAGTTTGTTCAGTATTTCCCAGATTTCATCGCGTGCGGTGGACATGGCGGTGGTTCCTGTGGGTGGATGGATTGGAGGCATTGATTCCCTTGCCGGTTCGGATTTACGCGGCCAACTCCCGCAAGACTTCAGGCCGTTTCTCGGCGATGGCGAGCAAGGTCTTGGCCGCGCCGGAAGGCTGCCTGCGGCCCTGTTCCCATTGTTGGAGGGTGCGGACGGAGACGCCGAGGAGCTTGGCGAAATCCAACTGGGAAAGGCCGGTTTGGGCGCGTGTCGCGGCCACGGGCGAGACGGCCACTTCGGCATATTGGCCCGCGTTCATTTCACGGATGGACTGCTCCAACTCCGCCACCATGTCGCGTGACGCCTCCCACCGGGCCAGCTCTTCATCGGTCAAGGGTTTTTTCGGTCGCATCTTTAAGCTCCTTTAGCTTGTGTCCGGCAATGGAGTCGAACTCGTTCTTGGCGTAGATAAACAGCAAACAGATTTGCCCACTGGCGAGCCGGTTGAAATAAATCACGCGCACCCCGCTAGATTTCCCGGAGCCTGCGCGTGTCCAGCGGATTTTCCACACTCCGCCAGAACCCTGGACGACATCGCCTTGTTCTTGATGCTGAGACAGCCATGAAGCGAACGCGCCACGTTCCTCCTCCGTCCAGTAATACGGCCAGAGACGGAAGAATGTTTCGGTTTCGACGATGGTGTGCATGGGTGATAGAATACGCCAATGGCGCAGGCTTGCAAGCGGAAGTGGCCGCGTTCAGCAATTCTCATTTTGAGCAAAAGCGATCCATTGCACTTCGTCATTCCGGCCAGGATGCCGGAATGACAGGGCGAGGCTCAGGGGTTGTTCACGGGTTCGAGCCAGGCCAAGGCCGCCGCTTCGGAGTCTTCGATGGCTATTTCTACGGCGCTTTTGGCGGCTTCGAGGAGTTCGGCGGCGCGGCGGCGGGCTTTTCTTGCTGCTTGGACTTGAGAGCGCGTTTCTTCTGCAATTTCCGCCATAAGGCTATCTTCAAAAACCGGCACGACAAACTGCTTGATACTGAATAAACCAAGAAATGGATTGATAGCACCAGTACACATCTGCTCAGTTTGTAGTTTGCCAAACTGATTATTGATAAATGCGACAATATACCAGATCGGTAGTCGGTCATTGAAGCGAAGCAAGGCCACGTCTTGGTTAATGTTAATCATGCCAGGAACATTTTCGGCTATTGCTGCATTACCGACTCGTCCCTTGATCGTCAACAGCACATCCCCATTCTTTAGCGCAGTTCGGGCAAGTTCATTACGATGGTGGGTTTCCAGTATTCGCTTCTCGCCGTTGAAATCAATTTCATAGTCGGAAACGTGTTCAGCACAAAGAAAAGGGACTTCGCCCACAGATAAGTCATGTCGCAGTGGAGTCTGTCCATTGGTGATGGAAACTAACAAATCCTCAATGGGCAAAAACTCTAATGCACCGGCTGCGCTAAGTGCTGAACGGGCGGCATAATACTTTTCTTGGAAATGCTCGGCATCTAATCGCCCGGCAGCGAAGGCATCACGGCTGGGACGGGTGTAGGTCAGAGGTTCCGGCGGTTGCCAGTTTTCCAGGCCGAGTGCGCGGAGGAGAGTTTGTTCGGCCTTCGCTATCGTAGCAATCGCATGATCCAGACTTTGTTGCGCGTCTTTGACTACCTCAACAATCACTGCTTCAAAATCCGGCGCTAGACGAGCCACACGGATTTGATCCATGTCCTCCAACAATAGGCCCATTTGCACGGCTCCCCGTGTGAATCGCTCGATTTGGTTGCGGCCATATTCGGAGCGCAAAAATATGGATAGATATTCGGGTGCTATGCCTTGAGGCCTTAGGATCGCCAGTTTACAACTACACGTCGCGGGCTTATTGTCCGTTACTAGGCTGGCTTCCCCGATGCTGCCTACGATAGAAAGCAGCACATCCCCACGTTGCAAGTGGGATCGAGTCATGAATGGTTCCAGGTACGCCTTTTCCGTTATGAAAACTGGCGTGGATTGCTCAATGAAGAAATGACCCACAACATCTTGCCCACGGTAATAGGGTATACCTTCTTCGCAGAATTCCTCGCTGATGGCGAAATGGTTGCCATCTGAGATAGCAGTAATATTGGTGACGGATTGCGTGTCACGAACGGCTAATTTCCCGGCGACAAGCAAATGCTTGGGCCGGAAAAACTCTGAATCCATCCGCACAGTCCGTTCCAACGCCGACAAAGGTATCTCGGATGCTTCCAGCCCCTCCAACAAGCCCCGATACCGGGCCTCGTCAAAGGGGCTGTTCAAAAAAAACTTAAGCCCTCTTTCGCCGCGAATTCTTGGAAAGCCTCGGCGATGCCGTCTTGGGTCAAACCGTCGTGGTTGAAGAAATCATGCTGGATGACCCAATGGCCGTGGCTGTCGCGCAGGAGGTTGCCGTCGGCGTCTTTGGCGATGATCTTCTCGCCGCTGGTGTCCCTCGATTCTTTCTTTTGCGTGGCAAAGAAAATCGGGTAATCGTCCACTTTCGGGCAGTAATAGCGGGAACCGGGGTTGTCGTTCCATTTCTGCACGAACAACACGCTGGTCTTGGTGCCGGTGTGGGGCTTGAAGGTATTGGGATGCAGGCCGACCACGGCGAGGATGCGGCAGCGCTCGGCAATGAATTCCCGCACCCGCTTGTCGCTGGAATTGTTGAAGCGGCCTTGCGGCAAGACTATCGCCATGCGCCCGCCGGGCCGGAGGAAATCCAGGTTGCGTTCGATAAATAATAAATCCCGCCCGACTTTGGTTTCTAGTTTGCCATTGGTTTTATGGCCCAGTTCATAGGGCGAGAGCATATCGCTTTGTTTGATGTCGCCGGCGAACGGCGGATTCGCCATGAGTACATCGAATTGAAACCCCCGGTTGTCGTGCTTGACGGCCCGCAGTTGTTTGAGTTGTTTCCAGCCTTCTCCGTAAGTGTCGCGCCAGTCTTCATCTTGGTTGATGCGCTCGTCCCATTTCGGCCAATCTAGGGTATTCAAATGCAACACATTGGTTTGCCCATCGCCCGCAATGAGGTTTAGGCAGCGGGCCACGCGGACAGACTTTTCGTCAAAGTCGATGGCGAATACCTTATCCTTCACATAATCCTTGCAGCGTTGCGGCTTGTCTTCCATCGTGAATAAATGGGAAACCGGCAAGCCTTCGTCTTGGAGTATCTGTTTCCAAACATGAAAAATGGCGTGTACGGTAAACCCCGCCGAACCGCAGGCGGTGTCGATGACGGTTTCCGTTTCATGGGGATTGAGCATCTTCACGCACAGGTCGATGACCCAACGCGGCGTGAAATACTGGCCCTTCTCGCCTTTTGAGGATTTGTTGACCAGGTACTCAAAGGCTTCATCCACCACGTCCAGGTTGGAGTTGAACAGCTTCCATTCCTCCAAGGAGCCGATGCAAACCTGCAAATGCTCCGGGCCGAGCTTGACCTTCTCATCTTCGGAAAACACGCCGGGCCATTGCTTGCGGGCATCGTCAAACAGGGCTTGGATATTGGCTTTCAACTGGGCGGCGGTGTTGCTGTTGCGGAAGCGCAGGTACCTATGGCGCTTTCTAAAGCAATACATTTCGTCGTAAAGCTTGGTGAAGATGAGCTTGAAGACTTCCTCGAACACGTCCACTCCGGCATTGGCGAGCACTTCGTCCTCCATGTCTTCAATCAATTGCTTGAGGCTACGCGCCCCTTTGCCTTAGGCCTCGCGCTTTTTCTCGATCTCGATCAGGTTGTCCACCGTCCACGGCTGGCCGGCGATGTCGTCGATGGTTTGGTGGGCGGCGGGGATGTCGGGGATTTCGACAAAATAGTTCGGGTTCTTGCGATGCCAAGCGATGGCTTGAACGCCGTTGCACCACAGCGCCAGCGGTGCGCCGGTGGCGTGGGTGTAGGAGCGCAGTTGTTCCTTGCCGTCTTTGAGCTTGCCTTGCTTGACCTCGATGACCAGATAAGGCACCGTCGGGCGGTCGGCGTCGAACACCACGATGTCGGCCCGTTTGGAACTATCGCGGCCAAAGGTAACAGGATATTCCACCGTCAGGCGGGACAGCGGATATTGGTAATGGTTTTCGAGACGGTGCAACCAGAGTTGGCGGACGACTTCTTCCCGCCTCGCCTGCACGTCTTTGTGGCGGGCCAGGCATTGCACATAGGGCTTGCCGGACTTTTCGGAGAGCCGGGCTTCGACGTTGAGGACAGGGGCGAGGCCGAACAGGTCTATGAGGGATTCGCGGTTGAGATCATCGAGGATTTGGGTGACGAACATGTCTTTGGACAATTTCCTAGTGGGCTGTTGAGCCGGATGGACGATGGCGCTGATTATCGCAACTAAACGCCAAGCGTGGCAGGGGTGGGTTTCAATCAGCAAGCATCCTGGACGGAATTGTCATCGTCCCACATAAAACATGGCAATGATCAGCGGGCGCGGGAGCGCTAAAGGCCGGGACAACAACCTGTTTCCCTATAGCCGTAGATTGCCACCTTGAAGGACGATGATAAAATCGGCATCCAGCCATTTGATGCAGTGGAATTTTCTTTGGCGGATTTGTGGCACCTTGACCACCTCACCCCGGCCGGCTACGCCCCCTCGCTCCGCTCTCCCCAAAGGGAGACGTGAGTAAACATGCCCTCTGAATTCAATTACCAAATCCCCTGGCGAGCCCAAGGCGGGCATCCCGGACACCATCCAGGATCGCAAACCGGCGGGGGCTTCGAGTATCAAGGCTCCGTGCCGTTCGCCAGCCAGCCGGACGCCCGGCATTTGGATGTCCGCGCCATGCTGGCCGATCCGTTTGGGCAGTTGATGGTGAAAAGCTTCCGCCACCGGGCGGCGATTCCAGTGTGGTTGCTGGCCGATGTGTCCGCGTCGATGGGGTTCCGGGGCAAGATCGCCAGGCTGGCGGGGTTTGGCGAGGCGCTGGCGTGGTCGGCTTGGCGCACCGGCGACCCGTTTGGCTGCTTCGCCTGCGACGGGACGATCCGTTGGGATTTGAGCCTCCCGCTGCGCTGGCACAAGGGCATCGCGGCGGAATGGCGCGGACAGATCGGGCAATTCCAGCCCGATTCCGGCCAGCACCATGGGCTGTTGGAGGCGGCTTTACATTTGGGGCGGCAGCGGGCCTTGGTGTTTTGGGTGTCGGATTTCCATTTGCCGGATACGGAACTGGAAGCGCTGTTCAACGCGCTGGCCTTGCACGATGTGGTGCCTGTCGTGCTGTGGGACAGCCGAGAATACGGGCGCTTGCCGGACTTCGGGCTGGTGGAACTGCACGATCCGGAAACCGGCTCATGCCGCCGCCTATTCCTGCGCAAGGGGCTGCGTGAGAAAATCGTCCAAGGCTACAACCAGCGCCGCGAACACTTGATCCGGCTGTGTTCGGCCCATGGCCGGCCGCCATTTTTCCTGGCCGACCGTTTCGACGCCGAGGCGATGACCCGGTATTTTTATCCCGCATGACCCCAAAAGCCAGTCGCATTCGGCCATCGCCCCTGCCTCCCGTCCAAACCCAGACAAGCCCATAGCCGCAAGGGTATACTTGCCCGCAGGCAACACCACATCAGCGAGTGTATTGTGCGCATATTGCTAGTTGAAGACGATACGATGATCGGTAAGAGTGTCCAGATCGGCCTCAAGCGGGAGGGCCATGCGGTGGATTGGGTGCGCGACGGCGTCGCAGCCGAGCTTTCGCTGGCCAACGACACCTATGAGTTGCTCCTGCTCGACCTTGGCCTGCCACGCAAAACCGGACTGGAAATCTTGCATGGCTTGCGGGCCAGGAAGAACGCCATTCCTGTGCTGATCCTTACCGCCCGCGACGCCGTCGCTGACCGCGTCAAAGGCTTGGACGCCGGCGCGGACGATTATCTAGTCAAGCCTTTCGACTTGGACGAATTGAGCGCCCGCATCCGCGCCCTGACGCGCAGACAAGGGGGCCGGGCCGAACCGCTGATCGAACACGGCCCCCTCAAAGCCAACCCCGTCACGCATGAAGTCCATTTGAACGGCACCTTGGTGAACCTCTCCGCCCGCGAATACGCCTTGCTGGCCGCCTTGCTGGAACGGCCTGGAATCCCCCTGTCGCGTAGCCGCTTGGAGGAAAGCATCTACGGTTGGGGCGAGGAGGTGGAAAGCAACACCATCGAGGTCTATATCCACTCCCTGCGCCGCAAGCTAGGGCCAAGCTGGATCGTCAATGTGCGCGGCGTCGGCTACCTGATCCCTAAAGACCTGTGAAATCCATCCGCCGCCAACTGCTCGCCGCCCTGCTGGGGACCCTTTTCCTCGCGCTGCTGCTCAGCGCCTTCGCCACCTATCGTTCGACACTGGCGGAAGTCGACGATCTGTTCGATTACCAATTGCGCCAACTGGCCCTGTCCCTGCGCGACCAGGCTTTCCACAACGCCTTCGCCCCGCCTACGGAAAATGTCGAGGAAGATCTGGATTTCGTCATCCAGGTGTGGAGTCCGGAAGGTGTGCGCGTATACTACTCGCAGCCGCACAAGACTCTGCCTGGCCTGGTGAAGATCGGCTACAACACCATTAAAACCCCGGAAGGGAACTGGCGGGTGTTCGCCACGCAATTGAGTTCCCTGGTCATCCAAGTCGCCCAGCCCTTGGGTGTGCGCAATGCCATGGCGTTGAAAGCCGCCATCCATTTGATGGTTCCGCTGTGCGCCCTGCTGCCGGTGTTGAGTGTGCTGATTTGGATTCTGGTCAGTCGGGGGCTGTCACCGCTGGACCGTCTAGCCAAGGCCGTGGCCACACGCAGCCCGAAAGCCCTGGAACCCTTGCCGGAACAGAAAGTGCCGGTGGAAGTGCTGCCCGTGGTGCGTTCGCTCAACGACCTGCTTGGACGGCTGGCGGAGGCATTGGCCGCGCAAAAAGCCTTCATCGCCGACGCCGCCCACGAATTGCGCACACCCATCGCCGCCATGCAACTGCAAGCGCAACTGGTCGAGCGGGCGGAGACGGAAGAAGATGCCCAGGCCGCGATAGCGGATCTCAAGGCAGGCATCCACCGCGCCGGCCACGCCGTGCGCCAGTTGCTCACCCTGGCCCGGCAAGATCCCGACCTCGCCGCCAAGCCTTTCGTCTCGGTGTCCCTCGCCGAACTGGCCCGCAGCGTCATCGGCGACCAGATCGCCCTCGCCGCCGCCAAGGACATCGACCTGGGACTGGCCACCGCCGACGAACGCGCCCTGGTTCTGGGCGACACCGAAGGCTTGCGCATTCTCCTCGCCAACCTGGTGGAAAATGCCGTGCGCTACACACCCAGCGGTGGCCAAGTGGATGTCCACATACGCTGCGAAGAAGACGGCAGGCCCAGCATCGAAGTGGACGACACCGGCCCAGGCATTGCTGCCAAGGATCAAGCCCGTGTGTTCGACCGGTTTTTCCGTGGCGAAGGTACGGCCGAACCCGGAACCGGTCTGGGGCTTGCCATCGTCAAAACCGTCGCGGATAGGCATGGGGCTTTGGTTGAGTTGGAAAAGATTGAGCCGCATGGGTTGAGAGTAAAGGTTGTGTTTTCGGAGTTTGTTGGCAAATGACATATGACCACCCTAAAATCAAGAATCACAGCTAGGCTTTCTGCATTACTCCAATCACAAAGAATGCTCCTATGCAGCAAGCCCTCCGCAACGAATGGTCAATTGAATTACTTCGCGGCATCGCCGCAATCATGGTCATGTTCGCCCACTATTGGTCGCTAATGGGGGGCGAGCCGGGGATTTTGGTATTCGCTTTTTCCGGGGTTGATCTTTTTTTTGTCATCAGTGGTTTTGTTTTTGCCCCCTATTTTTTTGGTAAACATTTATCGATAATTCCACACTTAATCCGTCGCCTGTTCCGTATTTATCCCCTTTATCTGGTTGCGCTGTTCGTTTATGCGGGGCTACGCTTGCATCAGGGGTTGGGTGCCGATCACTTTTTAGTCCATCTATTCTTCCTGCATACCATAGAGTCGCGGGAAATTGCGGTGTATTTCAATCCCGCGTTCTGGAGTCTCCCGCCGGAAGTCGAATTTTATCTTGTGTTGCCAATATTGGCACTCTTTGTAAGCAGTTTTCGGGGGGTTATCGTTACCATGGTGGCGGCGCTCATCGTTCACATGATTCTTGCCTACACTAGTTCTCCAGCCATCAGCCGTGTAAACCCCTCGACAATTCTAAGCGTCCATCTACCCGGGCTATTGGTCGAATTTTTATTAGGGGCTATCGCATGGTTTATCGTGATGAAAGCGCCAAAAACGCCTGTGCGGGCGGGAATGCTCGCGAGTGGA
The DNA here is from genome assembly GCA_963753955.1 of uncultured Gammaproteobacteria bacterium. GTDB lineage: Bacteria > Pseudomonadota > Gammaproteobacteria > Methylococcales > Methylococcaceae > Methylumidiphilus. The sequence continues at coordinate 151,066 of CAVWEM010000006.1, read as the reverse complement.
ATAATTTTTTGGCTACTGCTTGCGTCCATTTTTTCTAACTTCGATTATCCCAGTGGCGATAACGCAGTCATGGCAAATCCTGTCATGCGCGGGAATATGGGTGTTTTTGCCGCCATTGCTTTCACATTGATCGTGGCCGCCTTGGTTGGCTGGATTGCATCTCCTCCAATGTGGATCAAGTTTGGTGCCATCGCGCTTGGAAATCTCAGCTTCGGCCTCTATCTTTTTCACAATGCGGCACCGCTTATCCTGCGTCCGTACAAGCCATATTTGTCCGCACTGTTTTTTTCTTTTTTGTGTTTTTCACTGACTTTTCTTATCGCCGCACTGTTACACATCATTTACGAAAAACCATTGCGTGACTTTGGACGGGCCTGGTCAAGCCGACATCAAAAAACTGGATAGTTGCGTAGATATTCCCTTGCTGTTTGCATAATTCTCGTGCAACGATAAAGCCGCTGCCCAACCTACGCAACATAGAGAAGCCTTTTATGGGTTTTGCGCATAAATTTTTCTGAATGAGGATATTATGAGGGTCACCGGGAAATTACAGATGGAAATTATCATCGCTGAATGGAAAGCGTCGCAAACCTAATGTTGCGCTTAATTGGGATTGGCTTGATTCTGTCCAGCGGCATGGCCTTGGCCGACCCGCCCACTGCCGAGGAGGTTTTCACCTTGCAGGGGGTGTCCGGGCAGCAGATCGGCGAGTTGGCGCAAGGGCAAGCGATTGCGTATCCTTTGCGGGCCGGCAGTGCCGACGAGCTTTCCGCCGGCATCGCGCTGTATTTGCCGGTTCCCTTGTCGAAGCTTATCCACCGATTGCAACCGGGTGACATCAAGGTCGATGTTGACGTCATCACCTACGGTATCTTGTCCAGCCATGCCGGGGCGCATGGGCTTGGAGATTGGGCGGTGACTGCGGAAGAAGCCCAAGCCTTGCTTGAGTTTGTGCCTGGCGATGAATTCAACCTTTCCGCCCAGGAGATCGACGGTTTCCAAGCGCTTAAGCGGACACAAGGGAAGAAACTCGCCGATCTGGCCGGGCAGTATTACCGGGAAATCCTTTTCCGGCGCTTTGAGGCTTACCGGCTCGGGGGGGTTGGGGCTATCGCCACTTATGCGCGGGAGGAGACACTAGACTCCAGTCCCGCCCTTGAGCTGCGCCAGGCGGCCAATGAAAGCAAGCTCCTGGCGCAGTATTTCCCGGCGTTGTCCAAAGCTTGGCTAGACTACCCGGCGACCTTGCCGCCGGGGATGGCCGAACACTTCATGTGGGTACGCAAAACCGTGGAAAACGAGCCCACAGCGATCCTGCGGCACGTTGTCTCGACCCATTGGAATACAGGGTTGTTGATTGTCACCCGAGAATTCTATGTGGAACATTCCTACAACTCGAGCCAATGGATAACCCTATGCCTGCCTTATCGCAATGGCACGGTGCTATTCCAGGAGGTAAGGTCGTTCAGCGACCAGGTGACCGGTCTGGGTGGCGATGTCAAACATTTGATTGGCCAGGAAGTGCTGAAAAACAAGATGCTTAAAACCTGGGAGCGTTTCCGTGCCGGGGGGGTGGAGCAACCTTAAGTCCTCATATCGTCCCTTTGTGGTCTTTGGCGTTGCAATCTCCCTCGTCTTGGCAGATGAACCTGTGCTCTTGGTCGGCACGGCCTTCCGGCGGGTAATAGTGCCAACCGACGGCCATCCACGCTAAAAAGATAAACGACATTACCCCTAAGAAGGCCCAAGAACCCTTGGGCGTATGTTTTGCCGTTTTCTTTTCGTCAGCCGACGATTCTTGTGGGCCAAGCCGGGGATCATAGGGTTTGATGCAGGCCAAGGCGATGAGGCCGGACAGGAAAGGTGTCGCCACCACGCTCCAATGGGCAAAGTCCTCGGCAAAGAAACCCTCGCCCACATAATGCACCAGGGCAGTGGTGTAATAGGACACGAAAAGCACACCCAGCCATCCCACTTTCCTTTGCATGTCGGCCATCAAGCCTGCGTTGTCCCCGACATCACCTGCCAGTTCCCGTGTATCCAAGGCCGTCTCCTGCTGGAATGCCACTGTGGTGGCGGATTCCATGTCGCGCAACACGCGCTGGACGAGTTGCAGCGTCGCCGGCACCCGAAGACCTTCCAAAGCCAGTTCATAGTATTGGTTGTGGACTTCCCGGCTGCTGACCTCGGTGAAACAGCCTTGGACGCTGAAGCGCAACATATCTTGGTGCAGCTTCCGCAACTTGGCCTGCCGGTCTTGCAAGCAATCGTCGGTTTCCATGACTGCCCAGTCTGTCTCCCACAACAGGCGTTGCAGGGTCAACCGCTGCAATGTGGCGCAGAGATGGGGGACGAAATATTGGTAAAGACTGCGCGGCAGGCCAGAAAGCTGGGGCGGATCTTGGTCGGACACCAAGTGGGCCGCGCCCATGCTCCCTACCGCCGCCCAGTGCCGGGGGTTGAGGACGCACTCGCGGATTTCCAGGCTGCCTGGGTCGGTGGATTCCTCCACATGGGCGAGGGCGGCGAGGAATGGCCTGAGCCTGGCCTGGCAGTCCGGTGCGGTGAACAGCGTTTGTTTGTCGAAGCGGGTCACGCTGTAGACGGAAAACTGTTGCTGTGTCTCTTGCAGGCCGAAGGCATTGAGCGGCGCCAGCAGGAAATCCACCAGCTCCTTGAGCAAAAACGTTCCGCCGTTGCTGCCAAGGCGTTGCCCGAAAGAGGCTTGCGCATCAGCCGGAGGATAGGGGCTGCGCGGGTTTAGGGGGAGTCGATACTGGTAGGCGCTGTGTCCTCCCAGTTGCGACAGGCGATGGTTGAAAGCTTGCAAGCCTTTGAGATCGGCGGGCTTGCCGCAGTTGAAAGTCAACACCAGCAAACCCACGCCGTGAGGCGAGAGAAACAATTCGATGCCTTCGCCGGCTGGAACCAAGGCATAGGCAGGATCTTGCCGCGTCTCCTGATGCGGTTCGGCAGGACGGGACTCGAACAGGCCGTCCTTGGGAAACCAGGAATCCAGGGTTTCCCGGTCAAAGCAAAGATAACGGTTGGCTCCGCTTCTGATGCCGAACAGCACCTGGGCCACCAGCGGCAGGATTTCTTCCCGATACAAGTCGGGGATGCGTCCGGCTTCGCGCCAGGTTTTAAACTCCCGCTCCTTCCCTGCGTGGTGTTGCAAGGCCAGCGCCCGGACAGCTTTGTCGAGATTGCCGGAATCGATCCAGAACGGATAGAGCAGGCGGGCCGTGTGTTCCAAGGGGCTGGGCATTGAATCAAACGTCAAATTGTTTTTGACCATGTTTTTCCTTAGCGCTCCAAAGGCTTGCTTTCCGCGCTCCAGCCTCGGATGCCTTTTTCCAAGTGGTAAACCTTGCCGTAACCGGCCTCATTCAGCAGCATCTTGCCCACAGTGGCGCTACGGTTGCCGGAACGGCATACGAGGATCACGGGCTGTTCGGGCGATGTCAGCAGCGGCTTCAGTTGCCTGAGCCAGGCTTCCTTGTCGTAGCCGCCCGTGGAGTCGAAATAGGTCAGCCTCTTGCTGCCAGGAATCAGGCCGGTGGACTTCCATTCCTCCGGTGTGCGCACGTCCACCACCAACGCTCCCTGCTCCTGCATCGCCTGCAACCCATCCGGGGTAAGGCCCACCAAATCGCCGGCCTGGGCAAAACCGGACAGCAGCGACAACAATGCGATTAACCATCTTTTCATGTCGATCTCCAAAGGGTGGAAGAGGTAGTCTGCAATTATAGGGAAAATAGCGCGGCAAAGCGCCATCCGCCCACCCCAAGGCCAATATACGCGCCCACTGGGGTTAAAAATATGCTTAAATATTTTCGCATTGAAAAAATCAAGCAAACGGCAAACCCATGAGCGACATGACTTGGTTCACTTTGGTTTCCACCGCAGTGGCGGCGGTGGGTATCGCCTTGGGTGTGATGTTCCCGGCGCTCGCCATGGGCAGGGCCATCGCCGCCGCCCTTGATGCCTTGTCGCGGCAGCCGGAGGCGGAAAAATCCATCATGCGTACCCTGTTCATTGGCTTGGCGATGATCGAATCCCTGGCCATTTATGTGTTGGTGGTGGTGCTGATCGTGCTGTTCCGCAATCCTTTGCTGGCGTATTTGCTCAAGCCGTAGGGTGGCCCCTTCGGCGTTTTCAGGACGGGCTTCAGGCCCAAACAAGCGGCACTGGACAGATGTGGCCTGCGGGCCGTCCCACACCAGTGGGCCTTGCGTAAAGCAGTCAAGAACCGACCGCCCGGCGTTCCTCCACCTGCCTATCCGCCGCGACCAACACGGCGCTCGCCAGTTGGCGGAAGATCCCGTGCTCCACGACCCCCGGTGTGCCGTTCAGGGCATCGTCCAGCGCTTGGCTGTCCCATTCTGGGCCGAAGGTCATGTCCAGCACCAGGCTACCGTGGGAAGTCACCGCCAAGCCGTCCCGGGAGGCATTCTGGCGCAGCCCGCCGCGCCCGCCTAGCTCCTCCAGCCTGCGCTTGACCAAGCGCCAAGCGAACGGCATCACCTCCACCGGAATGGCGAAACGCTCACCGATGCGCCCGACCAGCTTGCTGCGGTCGACCAGTACCAGGAACGCATCGCTTGCCCTGGCCAGCAGCTTCTCACGCACCAGGTCGGATCCCCGGCCTTTCAACAACGTCAGATCCGGAGCCACCTCGTCGGCGCCATCGACATAAAGGTCAAGCCTGTCCAGATGCTCCAGCGCCACCGGGGGCAACCCTAGCGCCTGCGCCTTGATCATGCTGACCACCGAGCTGGCCGCCACGGTCACCTGCAAGCCTTCCTCGGCGCGGCGACGGGCGAGTTCTTCGATAAAACAGTTGGCAGTCGATCCGGTGCCTAGGCCGACCACCATCCCATTGTTGACCTGGGCGGCGGCATGCCGGGCGACGAGTTGTTTGTCATTCATGGTTTGCTTCCAGGGCTGTGGATTGGCGGGATAGGTTTTGATTTCTTGCCAAACGGCAAGCCTGGTCATTGAGCGCAGGCAATCCCCTGCTTGGAATATGATCACACGGGCCGCGATACTTTCCAATGGGCATGCCCATCCCTCACGCCGCCTGCCTCCCTCGCTCCCCGAATATCGCCGTGCCGACGCGCACCAGGGTCGCTCCTTCCAACACGGCGGCTTCCAGATCGTGCGACATGCCCATGGACAAGGTGTCCAGGCCTTGTGATCCCAAACTTTCCAGCGCCTCGCGCAAAACCCGGAAGGCCCGGCGCTGCTCATCGAAATCCTCGCTGGGCGCGGGGATGGCCATTAGGCCGCGCAGCCTGATACGGGGCAGGGCCGCGACGGCATGGGCCAATTCCGCCAATCCGCCCGGTTCAACCCCGGATTTGCTGGCCTCGCCGCTCACGTTGACCTGAAGGCAGACATTCAACGGCGGCAAGCCAGAAGGCCGCTGCTCGCTGAGGCGCTGGGCGATTTTCAGGCGGTCCACGCCATGCACCCACTGGAAACGCTCGGCCAATGGCTTGGTCTTGTTGGATTGGATCGGGCCGATGAAATGCCAGACGATGTCCAGATCCTTTAATTCGTCCTGCTTGGCGAGCGCCTCTTGCAGATAGTTCTCGCCGAAATCCCTCTGCCCATGGCGGTAGGCTTCGGCCAAAACGCCCGAATGCCAAGTCTTGCCGACGGCGATGAGCCCTACCGAGCCTTCAGCCCTGCCTGCCCGCCGCTCGGCTTCGGCCAGCCTGCGCCGCACCTCGGCCAGCCTTTGAGCGATACCCTTCATCATCACACCTTGGCTTGTTTGAAAGCTTTCCCCTTTGGGGGATTTAAAAGATTTACCGCCGTGGGAATCACGGCTATCCTTTCCACTGACACACCTAAGGGTAGCCGTCCCCTTGGGGTCAATCAAGCCCATCGATTTAAGACCACACTCATGGACATCTCCGAATTGCTCGCCTTTTCCGTCAAGAACAAAGCCTCCGATCTCCACCTTTCGGCGGGGCTGCCGCCGATGATCCGCGTGGATGGCGACATCCGGCGCATCAACGTTCCCGCGTTGGAGCATAAGGAGGTGCATGCGCTGGTCTACGACATCATGAACGACAAACAGCGGCGCGATTTTGAGGAATTCTTCGAAACCGATTTTTCCTTCGAGCTGCCGGGAATCGCCCGCTTCCGCGTCAATGTTTTCAACCAAGACCGCGGCGCGGCGGCGGTGATGCGGACCATCCCCTCCAAGGTGCTGAATCTGGAGGAATTGGGTTGTCCGCCGTTTTTCCAGGAAATCACCAAACAACCGCGTGGCATGATCCTGGTCACTGGCCCCACCGGCTCCGGCAAATCCACCACGCTGGCGGCGATGATCGACCACATCAACAACAACGACTACTCCCACATCCTGACGGTGGAAGACCCAATAGAGTTCGTCCACCAGAGCAAGAAGTCCCTGATCAATCAGCGCGAAGTCCACCGCGACACCTTGGGGTTTAACGAGGCGTTGCGCTCGGCGCTGCGCGAAGACCCTGATGTCATTCTGGTGGGCGAGATGCGCGACTTGGAAACCATCCGTCTCGCGCTGACGGCGGCGGAGACCGGCCACTTGGTGTTCGGCACCCTGCACACCAGCTCGGCGGCTAAGACCATCGACCGCATCGTTGATGTGTTCCCCGCCGCCGAAAAGGAAATGATCCGCTCCATGCTGTCCGAATCGCTACAGGCGGTGATATCCCAGACGCTGTTGAAAAAGGTCTCCGGTGGGCGCACGGCTGCGTGGGAAATCATGGTCGGCACTCCGGCCATCCGCAACTTGATCCGTGAGGCCAAGGTGGCACAAATGTATTCGGCCATCCAGACCGGCCGCAAGGACGGGATGCAGACCTTGGATCAACACTTGGAGGAATTGGTCAGCAAGGGACTCATCACCCGCCAAATCGCCCGCACCAAGGCCTCGAACAAGGCAAACTTCTAAGCTTTTCACAGTAACGCAACTCCCATGGACTTTACCTCCCTGCTCTTGTATATGACGCACAAAAATGCGTCCGACCTGTTCATCGTGGCCGGCAAGGCGCCTTGCATCAAAGTAAACGGTACCATCGAAGCCGTTTCCAATACCAAGCTGACCCCTAAGCTGACGATGGAACTGGTCAAAAGCGTGATGACGGCTAAACAAATCGAGGAGTTCGAAAAGACCCACGAATGCAACTTCGCCATCCACGAAGAGGGGCTGGGGCGCTTCCGGGTCAGCGCTTACATCCAACGCAACACCGCCAGCATGGTGCTGCGCCGCATCGCCAATAAAATCCCGTCGGTGGGGGAACTGAACCTGCCATCCATCCTCAACGATCTGGTGATGGACAAACGCGGCCTGATTCTGTTCGTAGGCGCCACCGGCACCGGCAAGTCCACCTCGCTGGCGGCGATGATCAAGCACCGCAACGAGAATTCCAACGATCACATCATCACCATTGAAGACCCGCTGGAATACCTCCATCCGCACCTAGGCTGCATCGTCAGCCAGCGCGAAGTGGGCATCGACACCGAATCCTACGATATCGCGCTGAAAAACACCCTGCGCCAAGCCCCGGATGTCATCCTCATCGGCGAAATCCGCACCCGCGAGACCATGCAAAATGCCATCACCTTTGCGGAAACCGGCCATCTTTGCCTCAGCACTTTACATGCTAACAATGCCAATCAGGCGCTGGATCGCATCCTACACTTTTTCCCGGAAGACATGCATTCACAGTTGCTCATGGATCTTTCCTTGAACCTGCGCGCCATCATCGCCCAGCAGCTTATCCACCGGGCGGACGGCAAGGGTCTTTTCCCTGCCGTGGAAATACTCACCACCACCCCGTTGGTTGCCGACTTGATCCGCAAGGGCGAGATACACAAGCTGAAGGAACTGATGAAAAACTCCCGCGAACATGGCATGCAGACCTTCGACCAAGCCCTCTTCGAGCTTTACAGGGCGGGCAAAATCACCTACGAGGATGCCTTGCATTCCGCCGACTCGAAAAACGAGGTCCGCCTGACGATCAAACTCAGCGAGGAGACAGGCCGGGCCAGTTTTGCCGCCCGCGCTGGAGAGGGGCCAATGTTGCTTGACGATTGAGACTCTCACCCCAACCCTTCTCCCGCAGGGAGAGGGGCTTTACTCCCTTCTCCCTGCGAGAGAAGGGCCGGGGATGAGGGCTTTCTTTGAATTCAACCAAGAAGCGCCCCATCCAACGCCCCGAGCCACTCAAGCCACATCCTTATGGCAAACGACAACACCCCCTTCTTCGGCATCCCGGTCGAAGCCCTAAGCCGCGCCGAAGCCGAGTCAGAACTGGCCAAATTGGCCAGGCTCATCCAATACCACGACGATCTGTATTACCGGCAAGACAACCCGGAAATCAGCGACGCCGAATACGATGCCCTGCGCCAGCGCAATCTAGCCATAGAAGCCCGCTTCCCGGCCCTGATCCGTGCCGATAGCCCCCGCGTCGGCGCGGCCCCGGCCACAGGCTTCCGCAAAATCAAACATGCCGTACCCATGCTGTCGCTGGGCAACGCCTTTGACCGGCAAGACATCTGTGATTTCATCGAATCCTTACGCAACTTCATGCGCGAGATCAACGACCCCGCCACGCCTATCGAACTGGTCGGCGAACCCAAGATCGACGGCCTGTCCTTAGGGCTGCGTTATGAACAGGGCAAGCTCGTCTACGCCGCCACGCGGGGCAGCGGCACGGAAGGCGAAGATGTGACCGCCAATGTCAAGACCATCGCCGAGATTCCCAAGAAGCTGCAAGGCCAAGGCTGGCCCGAGGTGCTGGAAGTGCGCGGCGAGGTCTATATGGGCGACGAGGATTTCCTTAAGCTAAACGCCCGCCAGGCCGAGACGGGCGAAAACCTCTTCGCCAACCCGCGCAACGCCGCCGCCGGGAGCCTGCGCCAACTGGATTCCTCAATCACCGCGCAGCGGCCTTTGCGCTTTTTCGCCTACGCCTGGGGCGAAGTTTCCGAAGATTTCGCCGAAACCCAATGGGAAGCCCGGCAAAAGCTGCAAGCCTGGGGCTTCAAGCTCAACGAACCCGCCCGGCTGGTCAGCGTCGCCGGGGACGGTTTCGACGGACTGTTCGCCTGTTATGATGACATCCAAGCCCAACGCGCAAGCCTGGGCTTTTCCATCGACGGCGTGGTGGTCAAGGTCAACCGGTTGGACTGGCAAGCCCGCTTCGGCTTCGCCAGCCGCTCGCCGCGCTGGGCCATCGCCTGGAAATTCCCGCCGGAGCAGGCGCAGACCCAAGTGCGCACTATCACCGTGCAAGTCGGGCGCACCGGCAAAATCACCCCGGTCGCCAACCTCGCCCCGGTCAATGTCGGTGGCGTCCTGGTTTCCCGTGCCACCTTGCACAACCAGGACGAGATCCAACGCAAAGACATCCGCGTGGGCGACACCGTCATCATCCAACGCGCCGGCGATGTGATACCCCAAGTCGTCAGCGTGATCCTGGGCAAACGCCCGGCGGGGAGCGAACCGTATCAATTCCCGCAAACCTGCCCGGACTGCGGCGAACCGCTGGTGCGCAACGTCGGCGAAGCCGACACTTTCTGCGTCAACGGCCTCAATTGCCCAGCCCAGGCCATGGAGCGCTTGATCCATTTCGTCTCCCGCGATGCCTTCGACATCGAAGGCTTGGGGGTGAAAAACATTGAATCCTTCTACGCCAAAGGCTTGATTAAAAGTCCAGTGGACATCTTCACGCTGGAAGCCCGCGACGGCGAAGCGGCCCAGCCCTTGCGCGAATGGGAAGGCTGGGGCGAAATCTCCGCCCGCAAACTGTTCGACGCCATCGCAAAGGTGCGCGTGATACCGCTGGATCGTTTCATTTATGCGTTGGGAATCCCCCAAGTCGGACTAAGCACCGCCCGTCTGTTGGCCCGCCATTACCTCAGCCTCAAACAATGGCGCGGAAGCATGGAACAAGCCTTCGACGCGGAATCGGAAGCCTATGGCCAACTACTTGCCATCAATGGCGTAGGCCAGAACATGGCGCAAGACATCCTCGCTTTTTTCCACGAGTCGCAAAACCGTGAAGTCTTGGACAGACTCACCGAATCCCAGGACGGATCACCGCCTTTATTGGCCGTCACCGACTTCGAGCCACCGGCGACGGCTTCGCCCATTGCCGGCAAGACCGTTGTGTTCACCGGAACACTGGAAACCCTCAGCCGTAACGAAGCCAAGGCCCGCGCCGAGGCTTTAGGCGCGAATGTGGCCGGGTCGGTGTCGAAGAAGACCGATTATGTGGTTGTCGGCGCAGATGCCGGGTCGAAAGAGAAAAGGGCCAGGGAATTGGGTTTGAACATACTCAGCGAGCAGGAATGGCTGGAATTGATTGGCATCAAAGGAGGGCTGTAGGTATAATGAAACTCGGGGACAGGGCGGTTGCGCCGTTTCCAACGGTGCCATATTGTCAAATGTGCCATTTCAGGAACAGCATGATTTTTTCTTTTAACGTGGGGGGTTATTATGAAGCAATTCGATGTTAAGGATTTTTTGCAGTATCTGACGCAGTATGGCTTTGAAATTAAGCGAGGTGCCATCATTGCGGGTGCTATTTTGCTGGTATTGGCCATTGTTTATTTGCTGCGAAAACGGGCGGCACGTCCTGGTGCCATGGTTAAGATGACCTCAGCCAAAAAGTCTGATCGGCGTTCCGGCAATGTGCGGGAGATTCCTGTGGCCCTGCCCACAGCGCCCGCAGTCGGAACACCCAGCCTGAAGGTTCCACAAGAGTCCTTGCCCACGCCACGGCCCGTGCTTGCAGGCAAGACTCCCTCAGTCGAATCGCTGCCCCCGCATATTCCGCAAGAGTCGGTGCTCAGGCGGCATTATCTGACCCATATCCGCTACATGATCGAGACGACCACCTTTCCAAGGCCCACCGAGAGTGTCTTGCGCCGCCATTATGAGCAGTTGATTGGCAGCATTTTCGATTCCTGCTTGCAAGATGCCGCGGAACTGGACAAGTTGATTCGCCGCTATGACGAATCGAGGAGAAGCGCCCTAAGCTAGCCGGATATTATCGGCACTACACGGCGGTCGGCTGCCTATTCGGCGTCTTGACCTTGGCGCGGTCGCAGTGGGGCGAATATCGGGCCCAGGACAGCGACGGAGAGCAACAGGCATAGCCCGGCCCAGGCGATGGCTTGGACGTTGACCCCGGCAGCCAGCCGCCAGGGTTCGTGCGGGGCGATGATGATGTGCTCAAAGACCGCGACCCAAACGCCTGCGAAACCGATCCAGCCGGCCAGCAGGATTTCCTCCAGATCCGCCTCGGTCTTGCCGTGTATCCAGGATACGGAGGCCAGCGCCAAGGCCGGGAAGGCGTAGAGCGCCAAGGGATAGTCGCGGTAACGGGCATCGAACACATGCAACAGGCAAACCAAGGCCGCGCCGAACAGGAAAACGATGCGCAAGGCGCCGAACCAACGGGCGGGCGCGTCGAAGCTTTGGTCGTTGCGCCTGGCCCAGCGCAGCAGATGGCTGGCCGGGGCCAAGCAGGGCGGTGCTGCGCCCCGCGCACACCAAGTAGCCAAAGCCCGGCCCAGGACGAAGACGGCGGCGAACTGGAAAATCGCGTACAGGCCGGTGATGCCCCATTCCAGCGCGTTGCGGTTGGCCATCACCATATCCCGCCAAAAGGCCATGCAAACACCGCCGCCGATCAGGCTGACGGACAGCAAGGCCAGGATGGCATCGCCGTTCACCCTGCGCCTTTCCCACAATAGGAATCCGGCGAAGAACACGGCCATGATGCCGTAGGCGGCATGGCTCCAGCGAGGCGCTTCGGCGACAGGCCCACGGAAAGGGAATTTGGGATCGCCGAGGGTGTCGTATAGCCCCCAATAGCCGCCGACCGCGCCTTCCTGCGCACGCTTCCAGGGCTGGTCGAAGGCTTCGATGACGTTGTAGTCGATGTGCTCCAATTCCGCCCGGACGGCGAACTCGCGGATGAAGCGAGCTTGATTGACCAAGCCAGGCTCCGCGCCTTGGCGTTGGCGGCCATAGCTGGGCCAGCCGGTCTCACCGATCATCACGGGTTTGCCTTTCAGCTCGTCTTTGACATGCTGGTAAATATGGCTGACATGGCTGACGGCGTTGTCGATCTCCACCGGGTCGTCCTCCCAATAGGGCAGGATATGCACGGTGGCGAAGGACACACTGCCGACCAGTTCGGCCTGGTTGCGCAGCCAGAATTCCCAGACATCGGCGTAAGTCACCGGCACACCGGGAACGGTGGCTTTGACCCGGTCGATGTAGGCGCGCATCGCCTGGACAGGCTGTTCGCCGCGCAGCAGCACTTCATTGCCGACGATGACGGCGCGGATGGCGGAAGGATATTTGCGCGCCAAGTCTATGCCTCGAACCAGTTCCTTTTCGTTGTCGGCGGGCATCCGCCCTATCCATATCCCCAGCAACACCTTCATGCCGAGTTGCTGGGCAATACGGGGAACCTCGTGCAGTCCTTGGCTGAGCGAATAGATGCGTACACAATCGAAGCGCCGCGCCAGCAGCCTCAAGTCGGCTTCGATCTGCGCCGCTTCGATGAAGATGGTTTTGTCCAGCGGGGTTTGATGCGGCTTGTAGTAGGGCGAGTAGGACACGCAACTGAGGCGATCGCCCAGCGCGTCCACAACAATGTTCGGCTGGCCCATTTGCCGCCAATGCAAAATAGAAAGCAGGGCGCAGCCCGCCAGGACGAGGAACACCCATCCGCGTTTCGAGAACATGTCAATCACACCCTCCACTTACAAGACTGTTGGCGGATAATGTACCATAGGCTTACTTTCCCATTCATGGCTAAGCGAAGTCTTGTCGGCGCTTTGCCGATCAACCAAAAAATAATCGAGTTTTTTGCTAAAGGTGGAATTCATGAAATTTTGCAAAGTCGCCATCCCTAGGAGCAACAAGAGCATCAGCGGCCTTGCCGGTTTTGGACTGGTTTTGCTTGCGGCAACGACGTTCCCTAGCGCATTCGCGGAACCGCCGGCCATCGCAACGCCTGCCAAGACCGAGGCCGCACCAACTCCGTCGGCTCCCGCTCCCGCCAAGCCCCCCGCCGCTTCCGCCAAGGCAGCCCTCCCCGCCAAACCAGCAGCCCCCCCGGCACCTGCCGAATGCGTCCGAACCGGCCAGCGTGTGATCGCCGCATTGGCGAGGGATGACACTGGCGCGGCCACCCAGTTCTTTGCTTTTTACAACGCATTCAAGTGTCCTCCCGCGCATCTGACCCAAGCATTCGCCTGCCTGGTCAAGTTGCAAACGGCAAACCCAGGCCTGTCAAACCCGTCGCCAGAGCAAGTCGGCCAGTGTTGGGACGATCCTGCCGAGATCCCCAAGGTTCTGCCGCCTCCGCCGCAGCCAGAGCAAAAATAGTGGCCGCGAGTCACTCTCCCGGCGGGTTGAGGGGCTTTAGGGAGAGGACACACATAAAACCCTAATTCCCCGGTCGGTTTCGCGACCCCGCTGGGAGAGTGGAGAGCGGCCAAACTCCACCCACATACGCTTTCCACACCCTAATCAACCATGCGCCTAATCGTTCTGACTTCCATGGTTCTCGCCGCCCTGCTGCAAGCCGCCGTCTGGTATGGGGCGCAGCAGGTGGCCGAACCGCCCGATTTTGTCGGCAAGTTCGCCTCCCTGTCCTTGGCCTACGAGCCACGCCACCCTCCGTTTGAGGGCCGCGACCCTAGCGTCGAGGAAATCGACCGCGATTTGAAGCTGATCGCCGATGTCGCCAAAAAAGTGCGCATTTACAGTTCGCTGGGCAATGTCGCCGAAGTGCCGCGCCTAGCGCAGAAATACAACCTAGATGTGACCGTCGGCGCGTGGCTGAACGATGAGCGCGACGCAGCCGGCAATGTCATCCCGGAAATTAGGCAGGCGAACCAGGATGAGATGAACACGGCGATCAAGCTGGCGCGGGAAAACTGGAACGTGCGCGAACTGGTCGTCGGCAACGAAGTGATGCTAAGGGCGCGGGCTGCCTATCCCGATATCGCCGATGCGCAAACCGGCGAACTCAAGCTCTCCCCGGAAGCCCAACAGCGGCTGGGTGACCTGATCGAGTATATCCGCCTGGCCAAGGCGCAGGCCGGCAAGCAGGTTTCCACCAGCGAAGGTTGGAGCGACTGGGTGTTCCTGCCCGATTTGGTCAAGGAAGTCGATTTCATCACCACCCACAACCTGCCGTTCTGGGAGCTGATACGGGCCGACAAGGCGGTCAAATACGCCTTGGAAAAATACGATGTCTTGCGCAACCGCTATCCCGGCAAGCGGATTCTGATTGGCGAATTCGGCTGGCCCAGCCAAGGTTACAACCGCATGGCGGCGGTGCCGAACCCGCTGAAGCAGGCCCAGGTAGTCCGCGAGTTTCTACGCGAGGCCGAACGGCGGGGGATCGACTATAACATCGTCGAAGCCTTCGACCAGCCGTGGAAGAGCTTTGAAGGCAGCAACGTCGGCCCCTATTGGGGGGTTTACGATGGCAACCGCACACCTAAGTTCAAATTGAGCGGCCCGGTGCAAAAGACCCGCATCGAACTGGCTGCCGGCGGCATCGTGATTGGCTCGTTCATCACGCTGTGGGGGCTGAGGCGGCGGCGGCCGACCTTCGGCCATGCCTTCGCCTACGCCTTGGCCGCCAACGCCTTGGGGGCCGGCCTGATCTCCGCCGTCCTTTATCCATTTGATTATTATCTGAATGCAGGCCTGTGGATCATGTGGGGCATCGGCATCCTGATGATGCTGCCGTTGTCCGTCATCACATTGGCGAAGGTGCATGAAATTGCCGAGGTCATGTTGGGCCACGAGCCGGTGCGCCTGATCGAGCAGGGCAAAAACACACCGACCTTGCCCGATCCCGCGCCTTTGGTGTCCATCCATGTGCCGGCCTACAAGGAGCAGCCAGACATGTACAAAGCCACGCTGGACAGCATGGCCGCATTGGATTATCCGAACTTCGAGGTGTTGGCCATCGTCAACAACACGACCGAGGAGTATTACTGGAAACCCATCGAAGAGCATTGCAAGAAGCTTGGGCCGCGCTTCAAGTTCGTGTTCCTGCCCAAAGTGTCCGGCTTCAAGGCCGGGGCGATGAACCTAGCGCTGGAATACATGGACAAGGATGCGGCTGTGATTGCGGCAGTGGACGCCGACTACCAGGTACACCGCGACTGGCTGAAAGACCTGGTCCCTTGGTTCAACGACCCCAAGGTGGCGATCATCCAAGCGCCGCAGGATCACCGCGACGGCGACGAAAACCTGTTGAAAACCATCATGAACGCCGAATATGCCGGCTTCTTCGACATCGGCATGGTGCAGCGCAATGAAGACAATGCCATCATCGCCCATGGCACGATGCTGATGGTGCGCCGCTCCGCGTTCGACGAAGTGGGCGGCTGGTCCACTGACACCATCGTGGAGGACACCGAGTTAGGCCTGCGCCTGCTTACCCGTGGCTACCATGCCCATTACACCCGCGAACGCTATGGCTGGGGCGTGCTGCCGGACACCTTGCTGGCCTTCAAAACCCAGCGACACCGCTGGGCTTACGGCGCGATGCAAATCATCCGCAAGCATTGGCGGCATATGCTGCCGAAGTCGCCTACCCTGACGCCGCAGCAGAAATACCATTTTGTGACCGGCTGGGCTTATTGGTTTTCCGATTGCGTAGGCACGGCGGTGTCGTTCCTGAACCTGCTGTGGGTGCCGCTGATCATCCTGGCCGACTTGGCCTTTCCGGCGGTGGCGCTGACCGTGCCGGTGTTGACGGCAGTGTTGGTGAATATCGTCCATGCCTGGCTGCTGTACAGCCGCAGGGTGCGCATCCCCAAGCGGCAGATTGTCGGCGCGGCCTTGGCGGCGATGAGCCTGCAATACACGGTGTCCAAAGCGGTCGTGGAAGGGATGATCCGCGATGGCCTGGCTTTCAAGCGCACGGAAAAAGGTGGCTTGGTCAAAAAGAAAAAAGCCGACCGGCCCGCCCAGACGGAAACCATCTTAGGGCTTTTGTTGTTGTCCGGTTCGGTTTGGCTGTGGCTGGCCAACCAGTTCGATGTCTACGAGCAAAACTTGTTCGCCTTGACCGTCTTCATCCAGAGCATCCCGTTCCTCTGTACCACGACGATGAGCCTGATCGAAGAGGCACAAAATTGGCGGGCCGCCCATGCCGTGCCGGAGGCAGTCAAGGCCGACTGACGGATTCGGATAGGCTGCCAATGCCCAAAGAACCGCCCGGATGAGGGCGTGAAGATAACACCCAGTTGGATAAACACCATGATCTCAACACCCCATCGTCCCGTCATCGCCCGCCCGGCGGCAAAACTGGAAGCGAACATTCCCACTTTTTTCATGGAGTTCGTCCATCTGGCTGGGCAGTTCTGGAGATCCGAAAACAAAAACGACATCCGCCTGCGTACGCTGTTCCTCATCGGGCTGACCGTGCTGCAAATCGCCATTGCCGTCTCGGTCACGGAATGGAGTTCCGGTCTGTTTAACGCGCTTGAACAACACTCGATGTCCAAGCTGTGGACGCAGATCTGGCTGGTGGTGCTGATCTTCGCCGCCAATATGGGCGTCACATTCCTGCATTTGAACGTCAAGCGCCGCATCATGCTCGACTGGCGCACCTGGCTGACAGACCGGCTCATCGGCCAGTGGATGGACGACGGACATCATTACCAAATCACCCACATGCAGGGCAAGCACGACAATCCCGATGGCCGTATCGCGGAAGATATCCGCATTTCCACCGAATATGCCATCGACCTTGCCCACTCCCTGTTTTATGCAGTGTTGCTGCTGGTAAGCTTCACGAAAATCCTGTGGACGCTTTCCGGTACGGTGGCCATCCCCTTAGGGTTTTTCGACCTTCCCATTCCTGGCTACCTGGTCTGGCTGGCCTTGGCTTACGCGGCGGGGGCCAGCGCCTTGGGATGGAGGATCGGCCGGCCATTGACCGAGGCGACCCATGCACGGCAGGCCGAGGAGGCCAATTTCCGCTTCGCCTTGGTGCGGGCGAGGGAGCATTCCGAGGCCATCGCGCTGGTTCGTGGCGAGACCGACGAGCGGCGACGGTTCTCCTCGCTGTTCCTGGGCATCGTCGAGGCATGGAACCGGCAAACGAAGGCATTCGCGGACATCTTGCTGTTCACCTCTGGCTATTCGGTGCTGTCCATGGCCTTTCCGGTCTTGGCCGCCTCGCCCCGCTATATCGCCGGTGCCATCACGCTGGGCGCGCTGGTGCAATCGACCCAGGCATTCCAGCAAATGGTGGCGGCCCTGTCCTTTCCGGTGGACAACCTGACGAAAATGGCAGAATGGCGGGCCTCGGTGGAGCGCGTGTTGGGACTGGCCAAGGCTTTGGAAAATCTGCAAGAAGACATCGCCCAAACGGACAGCACACCCATCGTGGTCGAGGTTTCACAACTGCCGCTGCTGGCCTTCCATGATGTCAGCATTGCCAACCCTTACGACAATATTGTGATTCTCGACAAGTTCAACGCCGAGATCCACCCAGGGGAGCGGGTCTTCCTCTCCGGCGACCCCGCCGTGGGGGGCAAGCTATTCAAGGCGATTGCGGGCCTTTGGCCTTGGGGGGACGGCAAGGTGGACTTGCCCGTGGAGGATCGGATGTTCTTCATGCCCCCTCGTCCCTATCTGCCCATCGAAACCTTGCGGGGGGCGGTCAGCTACCCCGCCGCCCCGGATGCCTTTGACAGAGCCGATGTTGAGCGGGCATTGCGGCGCGTGGGCTTGGAGGAATTGCTGGAACGGCTGGAGGAGACCGACACCTGGGAGAACTGCCTGGCGCGGGAACAACTACAAAGATTGGGAATAGCCCGCATGTTGCTGCACCGGCCCCGCTGGATTCTGCTTCAGGAGGCGTTGGATTCGCTGGCTGTGGACGACGCCAAACAAATGATGGCAATCGTTTGCGAAGAATTGCCCAACGCGGGCATTCTCACCGTCACCAACCAATCCGCGATAGAGTCTTTCCATCAACGCCGGATCGACCTTGAATGTCCGGCTTGCGAGAGGGAGTTGAGGAAGATAAAGTCGCGTGAGGAGCGCCATGGCCGGAATGCGGCGGCGCCGATGGATGCGTTGCTGGACAGCCTGCGCAAGAAACGGCGCAAGTAGCCGGGCGACCCAACCCATCCATCCGGACAAATTGCAGCAGAGAATGGATTTAAAATAGCATTCCTTCTTTAGGCCATCCGCCCATATCGCCGACACCATGCACATGCTCAACACCCTGATCCGCCCCGAAGGTTCGCTGGAGATCCTGTCGAAGCTGGAAATCGCCAAACTGCTCGACACCAGCGAAAGCGGGCTGCATGAACTCTACCGCCGCTGCTCGCTGGCGGTGCTGAACTCGGGCAGCAACGAGGACGATAGTTGCGCTGTGCTGGAGCGCTTCAAGCATTTTGATATCCGGGTGCTACAGCAGGAACGCGGCATCCAGTTGGAAGTCATGAACGCACCCCAATATGCCTTCGTGGATGGGGTCATGATCAAAGGCATCCGTGAACATCTTTTCTCGGTGCTGCGCGACATCGTTTATATCAGCACCGAGATCACCGCCAATCCGGCTTTTGACCTGTCCCGCCCGGAAGACATCACCAACGCCGTCTTCCACATCCTGCGCAACGCCAACTGCCTGAAAACCAACGAGCCGCCCAATCTGGTGGTGTGCTGGGGCGGGCATTCCATCAGCAGCGAGGAATACCAGCACACCAAGGTGCTGGGTTACGAACTGGGCTTGCGCGGCATGGACATCTGCACCGGCTGCGGCCCCGGCGCGATGAAAGGGCCGATGAAAGGCGCGACCATCGCCCACGCCAAGCAACGGGTGAACGATGCCCGCTACATCGGTGTCACCGAGCCGGGCATCATCGCCGCCGAGCCGCCCAACCCCATCGTCAACGAGTTGGTGATCATGCCGGACATCGAAAAGCGGCTGGAAGCGTTCGTGCGTCTGGGCCACGGCATCGTCGTCTTTCCGGGCGGGGCAGGCACGGCGGAGGAAATCTTTTACCTGCTCGGCGTCTTGCTGCATCCGGAAAACAAATACCTGCCGTTCCCGTTGGTTTTTGCCAGGCCCTGCCGATAGCGCCGAGTATTTCCGCCGCATTGATGCCTTCCTTGCCGCCACCATTGGCCCACAGGTGCGCCAGCATTACCGCATCGTCACCGGCAACCCGGCGGAAGCGGCACGCATCATGAAAGAAGGCATGGAAGCAGTCAGACATTTCCGCAAGCAACACCAGGACGCCTACTTCTTCAACTGGTTGCTGAAAATCGACAAGAGCTTCCAGATGCCCTTTGCCCCTACCCATGTCAATATGGCCGGGCTGGAATTGCATCGCGACCAAGCCCCGCACCAATTGGCCGCGCATTTGCGCCGGGCCTTCTCCGGCATCGTGGCAGGCAATGTCAAAGCCGACGGCATCCGCGCCATCGCCGAGCACGGCCCCTTCCAATTGAACGGAGACGCGGCGGTGCTGGAACCTTTGGATGAACTCCTCGCTGCTTTTGTCGCCCAAGGCCGCATGAAACTCCCCGGCAGCCATTACGAACCCTGTTACCGCTTGGGCGGAAAAGCTGCGGCTTAAACGACCCTCTTCAGTCCAAAACCGGCCCGCCATGTCCGCGCCTTCCACCCTTGAAATCATTTCCAACCCGCAAAGAATGCAGGATTTGCCGTCCCCGTCGGCCGGGCGGGACGGCAAATACCGCCGCGCCCAGCTTTTTGCCGGCCTTTTTGCGCTCTGCCTGGCGGCCAGCCTGGCTTATGTTTGGCTTCGCGCCCCTCTCTACCAAAGCACGGCATCGCTGCTCACCGTCCCGCCGGAAGAGGCTGGGCAGACGGAAACCACCGTCCATCATGTGGTGATGCCAACACAAGGCCCGCTGCCTAGCATCAACCTGACGGAATCTGGACGCCCTGCGGGAGGCGCCGAACATGTCGCACTACAGCGGCAGATCTTGCTGGGCGTCCCGGTGTTCACGGAAACCCTGCGCCGACTGTACGAATCGGCGGAACGGGCGGATTCCCCGCGCTTGGCGCTGGCCGATCTGCACAAGTTGTTGAGCGTGGACATGGTCGCCGAAACCAATTTGGTCGAGCTGAAAGCCCAAGGCCCGCAAGCGAACATCCTGGCCCCGCTGGTCAACGCCTGGATAGACGCCTACCAAGCCTTGCGGGAGCAGACCGTCCAGGCGGCAGAGAAAGGCAGCCATGCCGCGTTGGAGGAAGAATCCCGCCAACTGGATCAAAAAGTCGAAACGAAACGCGAGGCACTGGAACGCTTTCGCAACACCCACGACATCCAGTCCAAGATGGATTCGGAAAACACGCCCATGGTCAGACTCAAGGGCGTGAACGAAGCGATCAACAAAGCGATTGATGAGCAAGCCAAGGCGAAAGCCAAGCTTGATGCCATTCGCGCCGCTTTGGCCCGTGGCGAGCCAGTGGTGCCCCCGGAAGAGTCCCCAGGGCTGTCGAATCTGGAAAAACGGGCGCAGGAGCTGCGCGAGCAGCAAAAAGATCTGAAACGCCGTTACACGCCCGCCTATCTGGCCATGCATCCGCAACTCAAGCTGATTCCCGAGCAACTTGCCCAAGTGGAAGAGGCGATACGAGGCAAAATCGAGAACGGCAGCCGCGCCATGTTGAGCCTGGCGGAACAAGCCCATGAGAGTGCGCGACAAACGGTGCAAGAACTCCAACAGCAGATCGGTGCGCTGAAACGCGAGTCCTCCGAATTCTCCAACCGCTTCGCTGAACAGGAAACGATGCGGGCGGATCTGGAACGGCTGGAGGCAATGCGCCGCGAGATCCAGGCCAAGCTGGCGCAAATCGAATCCAAGCCTAAGGATGACTACCCGCCGCTGCAAGTGGTGGAACGCGCCTACCCGCCAACCCAGCCGTCATGGCCCGATTATTGGCGCGACAGCGGCATTGCCCTAGGCGTCAGCCTCGCCTTTGCCCTCGTCTTTGTCTGGCTCTACGACTATCTGACGAAGCTTGAAGAATCCCCCGCCCCCGCCCCCGTGCCGGTCTCGATGCCAAGTTTTCAATTTTATTCGGTGCAAGGAGGACTCCCGCCGAGCCATCCGGCGGAAGAAGAAACCGCCCTGCTGTCGCGGCAAACCACGCCCCTCGCGTTGGACAGTCCCTTCCCCCGTGAGTTGACTCACCACGAAATCCACATTCTGCTGGAAGCCGCCGAGGTTGGCACCCGGCAATGGATGGCCTTGCTGCTGGCCGGCTTAAGCGTGGAGGAAGCCGCCGACTGGCGGAAGGAAAACCTGGATCGGGCTGCTGATCAGCTACGGGTGGCCGGTTTGTGTCCGAGGTCGTTGCCCCTGCCGCCTCGCCTGAAAAATATCTTGGCGCAATCCCCGTCCATTGAGGGGGCGGACGCGGAGGAGGTCGCGGCGCGGATAAATTGCGCCGCCTTCGACTCCGGCCTGCCCCAGCCCGAATCCATCGACGCCGCCGCGTTTCGGCATACTTATATCGCCCATCTGGTCCGCCAGGGCATACGCTTGTCTGAATTGGAGCGCATCGTGGGGCGGTTGCCGGCCAAGCAACTGGCGGGTTACGGACGCCTCTCCCCGCAAGGCCCGGGGCTGCCCGCCGACCGGGTGCCGCTGATCCATCCCGTGCTGTCAGGTGACGAGGCTGTATAATCGCCGGATTTCCCGAGGCAGGAACGAGACCATGGGCGACCAAGACAATTTGCGGCGATTCATCTTTGAAGAACTGGGCATACGCGGCGAACTGGTGCTCTTGGATGCCAGTTGGCAGGCAGTGCTGGAGCGCCATGCCTATCCCGAGACCGTGCGATCACAGTTGGGCCAAGCCCTCGCCGCTGCCGTGCTGCTCTCTGCCACCCTCAAATTCGAGGGTGCGCTGATCCTCCAGATCCAAAGCCAAGGCCCGCTGCACACCCTGGTCGTCCAAGCCACGCATCGGCGCACCCTGCGCGGACTCGCCCGCTGGCGGCAAGACCCACCGGCCATAGGTTCCAACCTGGCCCAAATCTATGGCGCGGGGCAACTGGTGTTGACCTTGCAAAACGAAGGCACGGAACCCTATCAAGGGATCGTCGGCTTGGAAGGCGCGAATCTGGCCGAAGCCATCCAAACCTATTTCACCCGCTCCGAACAACTGCCCACCCGCCTCTGGCTGGCCGCTGATGGCGAACGCGCCGCAGGCCTGTTCCTCCAGGAACTGCCCGTAGGGACGGGCGGTAAAGAAGACTGGGAGCGTGTGTCGCTGTTGGCCGCGACGGTGACGGAAAGGGAGTTGCTGCATCTGCCCGGAGAGGAGTTGCTCTACCGGCTGTTCAACGAAGAACAGGTGCTGCTGTTTGAACCGGAACCGGTTTCCTTCCGCTGCACCTGTTCCCGCGAACGCATCAAAGATGTGTTGCGCAACTTGGGGCGGGAGGAATTGGACGCGAGCCCGTGGGAGGATGATGCGGTGGAAGTAGGCTGCGAATTCTGCAACCGCCGTTATCGCTTCGACGCGGTGGACGTGCAGAGCTTGTTCAGCCCCGCTGTTCCTTTCCCTATCCCGCGTGGCAAGCATTAGACTTGTTCCCGATGCTATATCATTTAAAATCACTAACATAGATAAATTTTTTGCAAAAATTCTGGGGAAAAAGTATTTGCCAGTATTAAAGAATGAGTCTATCTATTTGATTTATATTAAAAGTCATCGGGAACAAGTCTATTGATGCTATCTGAAATCACAAAGCATCCGCATCCAATTACGATGCCGGACGGGATATATTATCCCTTTCGTCAAAAAGATATAGCGTTTTCAATTCTTAACTGTTACTCTATAATAGAAACCAGCGGGCAACAGCCATTTAACTGTACTATACTATCGGATAGATGATTTGAATCTTTCCATGTTCCAATAGCGTAACCAAGCCATAATTCGCGAGGAGGGGGCCATGGCTACGCATTCCAGAGATTTGCGGCAGAGGATTGTAAACTACGGTCTAGTCCACCCGGTCCGACAAACCGCCGAACTATTCCAAGTCAGCCCGACCACGGTGCAATCGCTCAAGCAATTGTACTACGAAACCGGCGACATAGCCCCGCGCCAGCGCAACACCGCCCCTGACCGCCTGATCTCGCCCGAGGGCGAACTGTGGTTGCAGGCGCTCCTCGCGGAAACCCCGGACTTGTCGCTGGCCGAGCTATGCGGGAAGCACAATGACATTTAGGGGGTTCCCGTCTCAACCTCGACCATGCACAACACCACCAAGCGCATGGGATACTCTTTCAAAAAAAAACTTCCTACGACCCGAAGCGGGACGCCGCCGAGGCGGCGGAGGAAAAACTGAGCTACGTCAACCAGTTGGAGGGCGTGGGGCCGGAAGACCGGGTGTATCTGGACGAGATGGGCTGCGCCTCCAACCTGGCCTTGGGCCATGGCCGTTCACGCCAAGGCGAGCGCCTTTACGAGGCGAACCCCACCGCGCCGGGCGTGACCATCAACACGGCGGCGGCGCTCACCGAAACCGGGGTCGAGGCGGTTTGGGCCTACACGGGGAGCCTGACCGCCGAATTGTTTGTGTGCTATTTGCAAGTCCATATCCTCAAGCTGCTGACGGGGGGCAAGGTTTTGATCATGGACAACCATCCCGTGCACTGCGCCAAGATCGTGACCAAGTTTCTCGGGAGGTGGGTTTAATTGATTTATTAAGTATGGTAGAGCATAAAATTTTCAAGCCTCTCAGGCAACCATTCCAATGGCGTATCAAATTGTTTTGTGCAAGTATTGCAACAGTTCCGAGGTTGTCCGTTACGGCACCCAAAGCGGTCGTTCCCGGTTTCGCTGCAAGGAGTGCGGGCGAATATTCAAGACCGACTGCGTGTACCGGGCCTACGAGCCTGGCGTCAAAGACCAGATTGTGGACATTGCCATGAACGGCGGCGGCATCCGGGATGCTTCGCGCATTCTGGGTATCGGCAAACACACCTTCATTTCCACGCTAAAAAAAGCTCCGCTGAAGTGGTCGCCGTGAACCCTTACATCGGTACGCGTGAGATCGCCGTCGAAATCAGGCATCCCCTTGATTCTCCAATGGATGTTCAGGCAGACGAGCCATGGAGCTACGTCGGCGACAAAAAGAACCAACGCTGGCTCCGGTATGCCATCGATGCCGTGACAGGCTGTGTCCTGTCGTTCGTTTTCGGGCGGCGCCAAGATGCGGTGTGCGAGCAATTGGGTGGTGGGTTTAATTGATTTATTGAGATTGAAAGCAGTATCTATTTATAAACAACCCTATCACCGTGTCGTGAAGTGCTTCCAATTTTGAAAAGCAGATCGTTTTGCGCGTCAATCGCTTGATCCGGGTTCGCAACAAAAGGTTTTTGTTTTCTATTTTTTGAGCATGCTGCTTGCCAATGACGTGCTTGTCTTTAGGGATGAGTGCGGAATAGCTGCCCCAATCGTCTGTGTAATAGGTCCGGATATTGAATGCCTTCAAATTTGAGATCAATTGCTCGCACACCGCATCTTGGCGCCGCCCGAAAACGAACGACAGGACACAGCCTGTCACGGCATCGATGGCATACCGGAGCCAGCGTTGGTTCTTTTTGTCGCCGACGTAGCTCCATGGCTCGTCTGCCTGAACATCCATTGGAGAATCAAGGGGATGCCTGATTTCGACGGCGATCTCACGCGTACCGATGTAAGGGTTCACGGCGACCACTTCAGCGGAGCTTTTTTTAGCGTGGAAATGAAGGTGTGTTTGCCGATACCCAGAATGCGCGAAGTATCCCGGATGCCGCCGCCGTTCATGGCAATGTCCACAATCTGGTCTTTGACGCCAGGCTCGTAGGCCCGGTACACGCAGTCGGTCTTGAATATTCGCCCGCACTCCTTGCAGCGAAACCGGGAACGACCGCTTTGGGTGCCGTAACGGACAACCTCGGAACTGTTGCAATACTTGCACAAAACAATTTGATACGCCATTGGAATGGTTGCCTGAGAGGCTTGAAAATTTTATGCTCTACCATACTTAATAAATCAATTAAACCCACCTCCCTCAAACCGTTCTGGCCGTGGGCAATAAACCGGCGTCAATTGGTGCGTTTCTTGACCAGCATCCTGACACCATCCTTGTGCTCGAAGCGACCGGCGGCCACGAGATGGAAATCATCACGCAAGCATTGGCGGCTCGGCCAGCACTGTCTATTGGGCTTCGGCACGCCGTGTTCGAGCTTTCATGGAGAGCGTTGGCATTTACGCCAAGACGGATGTCATTGATGCGAAAGCCCTGGCCGACTACGCCGCAATCAACCAGGAATGGCTTCAACCTTTCCATCTGCCAGAGCCGGAGGAGATTAAGCCGCTCAGGCAATGGAATCGGCGACGGGACGATCTGGTTAAACAGCGCACACAGGAAAGCAACCGGCTTCAATCACCCGACAACGCCGACTTGCGTTCGAGCTTTGAAGCGATCATTGCCTGCCTCGACCAAGAAATCGCCCGTGCGGAGGCCACCATCAAGACGGTTCTGGAACAGTCATCCGCCCTGATGGCGAAGCTTGAAGTTCTGACTACCGTAAAGGGCGTCGGTGTCGTTACCGCGGTTCGGCTACTGGCAGCCATGCCCGAGCTCGGAACGCTCAATGGCAAACAGGCCGCATCAATGGCCGGACTGGCCCCATTTCCCCGCGACAGCGGCAAGAGAAAAGGTTACCGCCGCACACGGGCCGGACGGGTCGAGATTCGGGATGCCCTCTACATGGCGGCCCTATCTGCCAGCCGATACAACAGTGAGCTGAAAGCTTTCTATGATCGGTTGCGTCAGAACGGCAAAAAGCCCATGCAGGCCATGATTGCCGTCGCCCGCAAGCTTCTGGTCATTCTGAATGCCAAAATGCGCGATGCAGCCACAGGAATGATGTCAACGGCTTCAGCATAGGGCAAATACTGCTGATTGCTGAAGCCTGGCGTTTCCGAGACGCGGAAACACTGTCGATTCGGTACGCGCCATGCAAGCTTGGACTTACGATTTTTATTCCAAATCGTAAGAGACCCCCTTCTAGTCTGATTTTCATCCCTGAACAGAGTTGATCGCGCGTTCGCCGGGGCCATAGCGCCTTTTTTATTGCCAGCGCCCAATTTGTTATCATTGAGCCTCTTCGTAAGGCTCAATCGCGCCTTTCACTTTTTTTGAATCCTCCGTCTCCAAGGGCGGACATTCACCCGGAACAGTTTGATGAGCATACGCACACGATTCGCACCCAGCCCCACGGGCTACCTCCACATCGGCGGAGCGCGCACGGCGCTCTTTTCCTGGCTGTACGCCCGCAAGCATGGCGGGACGTTCATCCTTCGGATCGAGGACACCGACTTGGAGCGCTCCACCGTCGAGTCGGTCAACGCCATCCTTGAAGGCATGACTTGGCTGGGGCTGGAATACGAGGAAGGGCCGTTCTACCAGACCAAGCGCTTCGACCGTTATAAGGAGGTCATCCAGCAATTGCTGGATACCGGCCATGCCTATCATTGCTATTGCTCCAGGGAGGAATTGGACGTGCTGCGGGCCCGGCAGATGGCGGACAAGGAGAAGCCGCGCTATGACGGCCGTTGCCGCCATCGCAGCGAGCCACGGGAAGGGGTGTCGCCGGTGATCCGCTTCCGCAACCCTGACGACGGTGAAGTGGTTATCGACGACCAGGTGAAGGGCAGGGTGGTAGTGAAGAACAGCGAGTTGGACGACCTGATCATCGCCCGCTCCGACGGCTCGCCGACTTACAATCTGTCGGTGGTGGTGGACGATCTGGACATGCGCGTGACCCATGTCATCCGGGGCGACGACCATCTGAACAACACGCCTCGGCAGATGAATATCCTGAAAGCCTTGGGTGCGGATCTGCCGGTTTATGCGCATGTGCCGATGATCCTCGGCCCGGACGGTGCGCGGCTGTCCAAGCGCCATGGCGCGGTGAGCGTGATGCAGTATCGCGACGAGGGTTATTTGCCGGAAGCCTTGTTGAATTATCTGGTGCGCCTGAGTTGGTCCCACGGCGACCAGGAAATCTTCTCCATCGACGAGATGATCGCGCTGTTTGCGCTGGAAGACATCAATGTGTCGGCGTCCTCGTTCAACCCCGACAAACTGTTGTGGTTGAACCATCATTATCTGAAGCACTCCGACCCGCTGCATGTCGCGCATCATTTGCGCTGGCATTTAGGCATCCTGGGCATCGACCCCACTGACGGGCCTGATCCGGTCGAGGTGGTGAAAGCCCAGCGCGAACGCAACAAGACCTTGGTGGAAATGGCGGAAAGCAGCGTTTATTTTTACCGGGATTTCCACGCTTACGACGGGAAGGCCGCGCAGAAGCACCTGACCGCCGACAGTGCCTTGCTGCTGGAAGACGTGCACGATAGCCTGTCCGCCCTGACGGTCTGGGGCAAGGAAGCCATCCATTCCGCCATCGAACAACTGGCGCAGGGGCTCCAAGTGAAAATGGGCGCGGTGGCCCAGCCTTTGCGTGTCGCCGTGTCCGGAACCACGGTTTCCCCGCCGATTGATGTCACGTTAAGCTTGTTGGGAAAGGACAAGACTTTGCAGCGGATCATGCGGGCGGTGGCATTCGCCAAGGAAAAATCCGGCAAAAAAGACTAGACGGACAGGGTGGAAATCCCTATAATGCATGGCTAAAGTTGCTTGGGGCCATAGCTCAGCTGGGAGAGCGCTACAATGGCATTGTAGAGGTCGTGAGTTCGATCCTCACTGGCTCCACCAATAACTTAAACCCCTAGTCCCCATCGTCTAGAGGCCCAGGACACCGCCCTTTCACGGCGGCGACGGGGGTTCGAATCCCCCTGGGGACGCCATCTATCGAGCGAAGATTTTTGGAAAGCGCGTGAAACTCCTTAAGCGAGGCTTTTTGAAGAATCCAGCTAAAAAAACCCGGCTTAGGCCGGTTTTTTTGTGTTTGTTTATAGATATCGGTTCTCACTGGCAATCTTCTGCGATGAGGGACAGCAGGCTAGGAACACCGGTAGTGGCCTGGCTGTAGCGGAAGAGAAGCTGCTCATGGGGGCCGGCGCAGTAGCGGCCAGTCTCGCGCAAGGCTTGCGTAATCGCTGGGGGGATTTCCGCCCGTAAGGCGGCCATGGATAGCGTACGCGGCGTGAGCAGATCAGATTTTGGCGACAGATAGGTTTGAACCACTCCATAAGCCATTAATAGGACGAGCATATTCGGTACGATAATACTGGCCTGGGTACGGAGATAACGCAAGTTAACCGGGATTAGCACCAGTGGAACGTAAAGCCAGTAGCGCAGTTCGTGCGCTCTAGGTAGGCATGAGGTGGCAACAATCAGCAGCAGTGTGCTGATGACAAGCAGGCGCTGCTGTGGGTCTGTTTCACGGCGCAAATGGAAGGCCTGCGCCGCAAGCAGGCAAACGTTCAGAAGAACGAATATTCCCCCCCAACCTCCCGTCCGGCTCGGTTGGCCGCGCCTGGGGTTCTGGCCCGTTAAGCCGTTAATATTATACCAAGGCGCGACGCCACGCATGTTCCAATCGAGTTCGGTCGCAGAAAGCATGAAGTTGATCGGCCCTGGCAAAGTGACTTCGCGGGAGCCTGCCAAAAGGTATGCAGGATAGTCTGCGCCCATATCAGTGCTTTCTGGGCCATCGAACAAGGTTGTGCCTAACACTTTGACTTGTAATGGATAGAAGGGGTTACCGTAGCGGGCGAAGTTTGATATGACCGTGGTACCCGCCAGGACATTGGCGATTAGCAACACAGCGATCAATATCGCGCGGCACCGGGCCGGGATATCACGAATCGCAAGACATGGCACCAAGACGATGATAGAGACGCAAAGGCAGCTAAGAAATGACTGATATTTGATGTTGCCCGCAAGCCCAAGAATGGCAATGGCAGCCATAGCTCGAGTCCACGAAACCGTCCGTTCAGGAGCCCGTACATCTGCGATCAGATCAAGCAGCAGGAAGAAGCCTAGGGAAACGCAAATTGCCGCTGGAAGATCCATATGGACCGATTGGAAATGGATAAACAGCATCGGCGACGCGAAGAAGGCAAGGAAGATCCAGGCCATCGGAATGCGGTGGGCGCGGCTGACATAGGCAAAATAAGCCGCGCAAAGCATAAGCTGTGGGACGATGATGGAGTAAAGGGTTCCGGTAACCGCCCAAATGAGGCCATCTATCCACTCCCACGCTTTTGGAAAGCCCAGCCAGCGTTGGTACGACAAGCGGTCGATGTGAAAACTTTGCGCACCGCCGCCTATATCCCATAAAAAGCTGCTGAACGGTAGATGATACCACCAAGTATCATACGAAAAATTAGGCCGAATCAGAGCGAGAAGTGTGCAGACAAGAAGCAGGAACCAAGCGATGAAAGTCACCGGCCTGACCCCGCCACCGGCACGTGTTGCCAGTTTTAGCAAATAGTGGATCTGAGCACGAGTCGAATCGAAAGAAAAGAATGGGATGGACAAAGAGAAGTACCCCTACATGGTATATTTAAAATAAATCCCCGCGCCGATGGCTGCAACTGTGGCGGGCTTCACGATCTCTATCGGTCGTCGCATCATTAATATTTACTCCTCCCCCAATTGCGCCAACAAATCCGCCTGATGCTCATGGATTAACGGCTCGACGACCGGATCCAGATCCCCTTCCATAATGGAATCCAGCCGGTACAAGGTCAGGTTGATGCGGTGGTCGGTGAGGCGGCCTTGGGGGAAGTTGTAGGTGCGGATGCGCTCGGAGCGGTCGCCGGAGCCGACTTGCAGCTTGCGGTTGGCGGCGATTTCGGAGCTGCGCTTTTCCTGCTGCGCGGAGAGGATGCGCGATTTCAGCAGCGACATGGCGCGGGCGCGGTTCTTGTGCTGCGAGCGCTCGTCCTGGCACTCCACCACCGTATTGGTCGGGATATGCACGATGCGAATGGCGGATTCGGTGCGGTTGACGTGCTGGCCGCCGGCCCCGGAGGCGCGGTAGGTGTCCACGCGCAAATCCGCCGGGTTGATGTCCACGTCGTCGATCTCATCCACTTCCGGCAGCACGGCGACGGTGCAGGCGGAGGTGTGGATGCGGCCTTGCGCCTCGGTGGCGGGGATGCGCTGCACACGGTGGGTTCCGGCCTCGAATTTCAGTTGTGAGTACACATCCTGGCCGCTGATGCGGACGACGACTTCTTTGTAGCCCCCCAATTCGCCCTCGCTCTCGCTGATGATTTCCGGCTTCCAGCCTTTGATTTCGGCATAGCGGGTGTACATGCGGTAGAGGTCGCCGGCAAACAGCGCCGCTTCGGCCCCGCCGGTGCCGGCGCGGATTTCCAGGTAGATATTGCGTTCGTCGTTGGGATCTTTGGGCAGCAGCAGGACTTGCAGTTCTTGCGTCAGCCGCTCGGCTTTATCGCTGGCGGCGAGTTGTTCCTCCTTGCCCATGGCGCGGACTTCCGGGTCTTCATCCTGGGCCAGGATGTCGGCGTACGCGATTTCCGCCTGCGCGGCTTGGTAGTCGCGGAAACAGGCGATGAGCGGCTCGAGTTGGGCGTATTCGCGGCTGAGGGCGCGAAAACGGTTCTGGTCGTTTTGGATTTCCGGTTCGGCGAGGAGGGCGGTGATTTCCTCGAAACGCTGGGACAGGTGGTCGAGCTTGTGTTGGATGGAGGCTTTCACGCGTTACTGGGTTTCCTTGAGTTGGAAGAGTTCCCGTGCGGCACTGATCAGGTCGTGGCGCTCGTCGGCACCCGCCTGCTTGAGTCTGGGTGCTGGGGATGTGGATGAGTTTGTTGGTCAGGGCGTTGGCCAATAGATTGCAAGGCGTCCTCCGGCGGCTTGCCGTTTTTCAGAGCCCGAAGAGCATTGTTTAAAGCTTCGTCGCGTAGCCGTTCGGCATGGGCGCGGAAGTCGAGCAGTGTGTCCGTCGCGCCTTGCGCCCGCATCCAGGCGAGGAAGTGGTCGACTTCGGTGTCGATGATTTCCTCGGCCTGCTTGGCGGCTTCCTGGCGCGACCTCATGCCTTCTTCAATGGTGTTGCGCAGGTCGTCCACGGTGTAGAGGTATACGTCGCTTAATTGCCCAACCTCCGGTTCGATGTCGCGGGGGACGGCGAGGTCGACCATGAACATGGGCCGGTGCTTGCGGGCTTTGAGCGCGCTTTCCACGCTGCCCTTGCCCAGGATCGGCAACTGGCTTGCGGTGGAGGAGACGACGATGTCGGCCTTGGCAAGTGTTGTGGCAATTCCGCGAGGGCGATGGCGAAGCCGTTGAATTGCGCGGCCAAGGCGTGGGCGCGCTCGAAGGTGCGGTTGGCGATGATGATCTCGCCGATGCCTTGTTCGTACAGATGGCGGGCGGTCAGTTCGATGGTCTCGCCCGCGCCGATGAGGATGGCGGTCTGGTCTTTGAGGTTGTCGAAGATGCGCTGGGCCAGGCGCACGGCTGCGAAGGCCACGGAAACAGGGCTGGAGCCGATGGCCGTGTCGGTGCGGACTTTCTTCGCGGCATTGAAGGTGTGGTGGAACAGTTTGCTTAGGGTCTTGCCCAAGGTGCCGGCTTCGGCGGCAGCCTGGTAGGCGGTCTTCATCTGGCCGAGGATTTGCGGCTCGCCCAGGATCATGGAATCCAAGCCGCAGGCGACGCGGAACATGTGGCGGATGGTGCCCGCGTCGGTGTGCGCGTAAAGATAGGGGTGGAATTCTTCCCGTCGCAAACGATGTTCATGGGCGATCCAGTCGATGATCTTCTCCAGGTTGGCGCTTGCCGCGCCACAGTAAACTTCGGTGCGGTTGCAGGTAGAGAGGATCGCCGCCTCCTGGACCTCGGGGAGCCGGACCAATTCGCCCAGAGCCGTCCCCAGGCGTTCCGCCGGGAAGGCCAGCCGCTCCCTGATCGAGACCGGCGCGCTGTTGTGATTTAGTCCCAAGGTCAAAATGGTCATCGACTCATCTAGTTGCGTATGTTCCAATGGCGTCAATTTTAAGAAAAAAAGCCCTTCAGGCCAAACACTTCCGGTGCGCGGCTATTGCCGCAAGCGGAGGAAGGCGTAAAATTCCGGCGTAATGCATCCAAAAAAAGCTCTGTCATTAACCCGCTGTGATCCTAGGGACTTGATTTTGTGTCGAAACGTGTGATTTGTTTGGCGTGTGCGGTTGGCCTCCTGGTTTCGGGGTGCGCAGGTATGAATTCCGGCCATTCCCAAGGGAGCGTGATTTCCGATGAGGTTCTTCGTGTGGGGGGTACGGCACCGCAGCCCGGCGACGATGCAGTTTACTTTATTTTGGCCGCAGAACTGGCCGGCCAACGCGGCCAGTTCGAAGTTGCCCTGGATAACTATTTGCAGGCCGCGAAGCTTACCCAGGATGTCAACGTACTGCAACGCACCACCCAGATCGCACTGTACCTGAAGAAAACCGACAAGGCTCTGGATGCCGCCTCCCAATGGCAACAGCGGGATCCGGGTAGCATCGAGGCCCGGCGGCTCACCGCCATGTTGCAGTTGAAATCGGGGCGCACAGACGATGCCTTGGAGCAGTTGACCGCGTTGTTGGGCATGCCTGGCGTCGATGTCGAAAACACGATGATTGATTTGGTCAAGCTGATCGGCACGGAGGTTCCCAAGGAGGATGGCATCAATCTCATCAGGCGCCTGGGCCAGCGTTTCCCACACATGGCGGAGTTGCATTTTGCCGCCGCTTTGTTGGCCGCCGACAAGGGCGAGTACCAACTGGCCTTGGCGGAAACGGAGAAGGCGTTGGCGCAGCATCCAGACTGGAGCCGGGCGCGTCTGTTGCGGGCCCAGGTGATGTCCAGGATGGGCGATTCGCAAAAGGCAAGGGAAGTCATGTTGAAGGCTTTGCAAGCCGACCCGAATAATGAGCGGCTGCGTTTGATTTACTCGCAATTTTTGCTCAAAGTGGGTGATTTGCGCGGGGCGGAGCGGGAGCTGGGAAGAATCTTGGCCAAGGATCCCCGCAACGAGGACGCCATACTCGGCTTGGCCATGGCCCAATTGGAGTTGGGGCAGGAGGCAAAGGCCCGGCAGTTGTTCGAGGGTCTTGCCGAATCCCCAAGCCACCGGATGCAGGCCTTCTTTTACTTGGGGCTGATCGAGGCCCGCAAGAACCGCTTGCAAAGCGCTGTGCAATGGTTCGACAAGGTCACTGACGGCCCGGCGGTTTTCGATGCCCAGGTGAATGCCATCACTGCCTTGATCAACTTGGGGCAGATACCGGAGGCCAGGCACCGTCTGGTCGATGTCCGCAAGCGCTACCCGCAGGAGGCTTTGCGCCTGTATCTGTTGGAAGGCGAACTGCTGACCAAAAACAAGGATTACGCCGGTGCCTTTGAATTGTTGAGCCAAGCGCTTGAGGACATGCCCGGTCAAACGGAGTTGCTGTATACCCGAGCCTTGGTCGCCGAGCAATTGGATCGCCTGGATGTGTTGGAGTCCGATTTGCGCACGGTGCTGAAAAAAAACCCGGACGATCCCAACGCGCTCAATGCTTTGGGCTTCACTCTGGCGGATCGTTCGGAGCGCCTGGACGAAGCCAAGCGCTACATTGCGCGGGCCTTGGAACTGAAGCCGGGCGATCCTGCGATTCTAGACAGCTATGGCTGGGTTCTCTACCGTTTGGGCGATTACCCGGCCGCTTTGGACTATCTGCGCCGTGCTTACGGGCAGATCAAAGATCCCGAAATGGGCGCCCATCTTGGCGAGGTGCTATGGGAGTCCGGCAAACGGCAGGATGCGAAAAAAATATGGATGGAGTCGTTGCGCAGGGATCCCGACCACAAAAATCTGAAGAAGGTCATGGCCCGTTACCCGGAAGCGTTTAATTAAACGGTTCCCGGCGTTTCCGATGAGGCTCAAGTTTGCGATTATGGCCTGCTGCTGGCTGGCCGCTTCCGGCTTGGCGGGTTGCGCCGCGCTTTCCGGCAAGACCGTCGCGCCCCCGGTGACGCAGGCCCAGCAACAGCTTTACCGCCAGTCGGCTTGGAAATTGGAAGGCCGCATAGGCGCGAAAATGGGGCATGAGGGATGGAACGCCAATCTTTTCTGGGAACATGAGGGCGGGCAGGATCGTTTGCGCATCTCTGGCCCGTTCAGCCAAGGGGCTGTTTCCATCATTGTGCAGAGCGATTTGGTTTACATCAACGAAGGCAACGGGGTAGCCAGTTCTTCGCGGAACCCTGACGATTGGCTGAAGCAACGCATGGGGTTTGCGGTGCCGCTGCGTAGCTTGCGCTACTGGGTGCTGGGCCTGCCCGCGCCCGATCTGGAATATCAGGCCGAGTTGGACGCCTCAGGCGGATTGAAAGGCTTCGAACAGCAAGGTTGGGTGCTGGCCTACGAGGGCTTCGATAGCGTGGACGGTTTTGTGCTGCCTAAAAAAATGACCATCCGGGGCGGTAAGGTGATGTTGAAGCTGATTGCGGATGAATGGGTTTTTAACAATAATAAATAGTTTGGGGGTTTGATGTCCTTGGAGTTGCTGCGTCTGCCTGCGCCGGCGAAATTGAACCTGATGTTGCGGGTCGTGGGGCGCAGGCCGGACGGTTACCATTTGCTGCAAACGGTTTTCCAGTTTATCGACAGATGTGATTGGATTGTCTTGCGCACACGGCGAGACGGGCATATCGGCTTGGCGTCTCCCTTGCCCGGTGTTCCGGAAGAAGCCGATTTGACGGTGCGGGCTGCGAAGTTGCTGCGGCAGGCAGCGGGTGACGAAGGTCTGGGCGTCGATATCGAAGTGGAGAAAAACCTGCCTATGGGAGGCGGCCTGGGCGGGGGAAGCTCCGATGCGGCCACCACGCTCCTCGGTCTAAACGCCTTGTGGGGTTTGAGCTTGTCCATTGATCATCTGGCTGAGCTGGGTCTGCGCCTAGGCGCGGACGTGCCGGTTTTCGTGCGCGGGTATGCCTCATGGGGCGAAGGCGTGGGCGAGCAGCTCATCCGGTTGCCGGATTTGCCAGAACCTTGGTATCTGGTCGTGGCTCCGTCCTGCCACGTTGTCACCGGTGCGGTTTTTTCCTCGGCGGATTTGACACGGGATAATAAAACCATCAAAATAACCGACTTTGTTGCGGGCCAGCAAGAGAACCATTGCCTCCCTGTGGTCGTCGCGATGTATCCGCAGATAGGGGAAGCCCTAGAGGCTGTCGCCGAGTGTGCGGGGTCTGCCAAGTTGACCGGAACCGGGGCTTGTGTGTTTGGGGCGTTTGCCGATGAGGCCGAGGCGCGTGATGCGGCGGGAAAGCTTTCCGCAAGATGGCCGGTTTTCGTCGCGCAAGGGATGAATCGGTCTCCAGTCCACGCCGTGTTGGCTTTAGCCTGAATCCCAGGCAGAAACAGTTTTATTGGGGTGTCGCCAAGCGGTAAGGCACGGGGTTTTGATCCCCGCATACCCAGGTTCGAATCCTGGCACCCCAGCCATTTGTTTGATAGCTTCCAGTTTTGTCTTAGGATTTTGGGAGATTCGGATGACCGATGCCTCGTTTATGGTATTTTCGGGAAATGCCAACCGTCCTCTTGCCGAAGGCATCGTGCGAAAGCTGGGTTTGCGGCTAGGGATGGCCAGCGTAGGGCGGTTCAGTGACGGGGAGATCGCCGTCGAAATCGAAGAAAACGTGCGCGGCAGGGAGGTTTTTCTGGTGCAGCCCACCTGTGCGCCCATCAATGAAAATCTTATGGAATTGCTGATCATGATCGACGCCTTCCGTCGGTCGTCGGCTTCTGTGCTTACGGCGGTGATACCTTATTACGGTTATTCCCGGCAGGATCGCCGGACGCGCTCCGCACGTGTGCCGATTTCCGCCAAGCTGGTCGCCAAAATGATTTCGGCGGCGGGTGCCGACCGGGTGCTGACGGTGGATCTTCATGCCGACCAGATTCAGGGCTTTTTCGACGTACCCGTCGATAATGTTTATGCCTCGCCCATATTGCTGGGCGATGTGTGGCGGCAACAGTATGCGAACTTGATGGTGGTGTCCCCGGACGTGGGCGGCGTGGTCAGGGCGAGGGCGTTGGCCAAGCGGTTGGATGATGCCGACCTGGCCATTATCGATAAGCGCAGGCCGCGTGCGAACGAATCCAAGGTGATGAATATCATAGGGGATGTCCAGGGCCGCACCTGCGTGATGGTGGATGACTTGGTGGATACGGCGGGTACCTTATGTAAGGCGGCCAAGGCGCTGAAAGACCATGGAGCGGATAAAGTGGCCGCCTATTGCACCCATCCGGTGTTGTCAGGGACGGCAGTGGAGAATATCCAAGACTCGGTGTTGGATGAGTTGGTGGTCACTGACACCATCCCTTTGCGTCCTGTCGCTTCGGAATGCGCCAAGATTCGTGTGTTAAGCGTGGCGGAAATGCTGGCGGAAACGATTCGTCGGATAGCAGTGGGCGAATCCGTGAGTTCCTTGTATGTGGACTAATCCTTTTTTGTAACCTGCTTAGAGTATTTTGGAGAAAAAGATGGTAGGCAGCTTTGATTTTGACGCGGAATTAAGAACGAAGACCGGCAAAGGCGACGCCCGTCGCACCCGCCGCCTGGGCAAGATTCCGGCGATTGTTTATGGCGGTGCCGCAGCCCCGGTTCAGTTGAATCTGACGCATCACCGCGTGGTGAAGGCGTTGGAAAACGAGGCAGTGTATTCGCATATTTTGACATTGAAGTATGACGGCAAGGAAGAGAAAGCGATTCTGAAAGCCGTGGAACGGCATCCCAGCCGCCCGATCATCATGCACCTGGATTTTCAGCGCGTCAGCGACACTGAGAAACTGCATGTCCACGTCCCCTTGCACTTCGTGAACCAAGAAGCGTCGGTGGGCGTGAAGAAAGGAGGCGTCATCAATCACGCCATGGTGGAGGTGGAGGTCGTATGCCTGCCGAAGGATCTGCCTGAGTTTGTCGAGGTCGATATGGCTTTGGTTGGCGTGGGTGGATTGGTTCATCTCTCCGACCTTAAGCTGCCGGCAGGCGTCGAACTTGTCGCGTTGATCCAGGGTGCGGAACATGACTTGCCAGTGGCATCGATCCATGCCGCCCGCTCCTCGGACGCAGGCGAATAAGCGGCCCCAGGTTTCTGGAATGGCTGGGTAAGCCATTGTCCTTGGCATTCAGGCTGCTCGTGGGTTTGGGCAATCCCACGTCCAGATATGAACAAACCCGGCACAACGCCGGGTTTTGGTTAGTGGACGAGATTGCCCGCCGTTATCGGCTAAATTTTGGCGCGGATTCTCGGAGCCAGGGCTTGCTGGCCCGATTGGATTGGGAGGGGGAAAGCGTCTATCTCCTCAAGCCCATGCAATACATGAACCGCAGTGGCGGTTCGGTTTTGGCCTTGGCGAATTTCTATAAGATAGAGCCATCGCGCATCCTGGTCGCCCACGATGAGCTTGATTTTGCCCCTGGAGTGGTGAAGTTGAAAGTAGGTGGTGGCCACGGTGGCCACAATGGCTTGCGCGACATTGCCGCGAAGCTAGGCAGTGGCGATTTCACCCGGATTCGTCTAGGGATTGGCCATCCGGGCAATCGGGATGCCGTAGTGGATTATGTGATGGATCGTCCTTCGCGGCATGACGCCGGATTGTTGGGCGAGGCCATTGGCCGGGTCGCCGACTATTTCCCGCAAATCCTGGCAGGCAAGCTGGATGTGGTGATGAATGCCGTGCATGGATGAACAATTAGAATTTTGCTTGACAATATTTACCGTATACCGCAGAATTACGGACTATTTACGGAGGGGTTCCCGAGCGGTCAAAGGGATCAGACTGTAAATCTGACGGCTCTGCCTTCGAAGGTTCGAATCCTTCCCCCTCCACCAAGTTTCATTATGCGGGTGTAGTTCAACGGTAGAACCTCAGCCTTCCAAGCTGATGGCGTGGGTTCGATTCCCATCACCCGCTCCATGAGTTGAGTGTTGTGCCCATATAGCTCAGTCGGTAGAGCACTTCCTTGGTAAGGAAGAGGTCTCCGGTTCAAGTCCGGATATGGGCTCCAATTGTATTATTTAATTGCTGTTTTCCGAAATAATCGACAGGGGAATTGGCGGATGTCCAAAGAAAAATTTTCGCGCACCAAGCCGCATGTGAACGTAGGCACGATCGGTCACGTCGACCACGGCAAGACGACCTTGACGGCGGCGCTGACCAAGATTGGCGCGGAGAAGTTTCGGCGGCGAGTTCAAGGCCTACGACCAGATCGACGCGGCGCCCGAAGAGCGCGCCCGCGGCATCACCATCGCCACGGCGCACGTCGAGTACGAGTCGCCGAACCGCCACTACGCGCATGTCGACTGCCCCGGCCACGCCGACTACGTGAAGAACATGATCACCGGCGCGGCGCAGATGGACGGCGCGATCCTGGTGTGCTCCGCCGCCGACGGCCCGATGCCGCAGACCCGCGAGCACATCCTGCTGGCCCGCCAGGTCGGCGTGCCGTACATCGTGGTCTACCTGAACAAGGCGGACATGGTCGACGACGCCGAGCTGCTGGAGCTGGTGGAGCTGGAGCTGCGCGAGCTGCTGGACAAGTACGAGTTCCCCGGCGACGACACCCCGATCATCATCGGCTCCGCGCTGAAGGCGCTGGAAGGCGACCAGAGCGACATCGGCGTGCCGTCCGATCGTCAAGCTGGTGGAGGCGCTGGACAACTACATCCCGATGCCCGAGCGTCCGGTGGACAAGCCGTTCCTGATGCCGATCGAAGACGTGTTCTCGATCTCCGGGCGCGGCACGGTGGTGACGGGCCGCGTCGAGCGCGGCATGGTCAAGGTCGGCGAGGAGGTCGAGATCGTCGGCCTCAAGCCCACGGTCAAGACCACCTGCACCGGCGTGGAAATGTTCCGCAAGCTGCTGGACCAGGGCGCAGGCGGGTGACAACGTCGGCGTGCTGCTGCGCGGCACCAAGCGCGAGGACGTCGAGCGCGGGCAGGTGCTGGCGAAGCCGGGCACGATCACGCCGCACACCTATTTCGAGGCCGAGATCTACGTGCTGTCCAAGGAGGAGGGCGGCCGCCACACCCCGTTCTTCAAGGGCTACCGGCCGCAGTTCTACTTCCGCACCACGGACGTGACCGGCGCGGTGGAGCTGCCGGAGGGCGTCGAGATGGTGATGCCCGGCGACAACATCAAGATCAAGATCAAGCTGATCGCTCCGATCGCGATGGAAGAGGGGCTGCGCTTCGCCATCCGCGAGGGTGGCCGCACCGTGGGTGCCGGCGTGGTTTCCAAGGTAATAGAGTAACAAAGCAAGTGCCGAGATTCGCTTTAGATGAATTCCGGCACACTTTGAAGTTTCAAAGCACAGGTCAGTAGCTCAATTGGTAGAGCAGCGGTCTCCAAAACCGCAGGTTGGGGGTTCGAGCCCCTCCTGGCCTGCCACCTTATAGTGGCTAAGGCTTCACAGGCCTTATCAATATCTTTCAAGAAAACAATCGACCATGGCAGCCCAAGCAGAACCCAATGGGTCGGTGTTCGATACAGTGAAACTGGTGCTTGCAATAAGTCTGTTGATCGCAGGAATAGCAGGCTTTTACTATTTTTCGTCTTATGCATTGGTCTACCGGGTTCTGGGAATATTGGTGGTCGCTCTGGCTTGCTGTTGGGCTGGTGTTCACAACTGCCATCGGCCGAAGGTTTGGGGATTTATCAACAGAGTCCAAGATGGAAGTCAGAAAAGTAATCTGGCCTACGCGCCAAGAAACCATGCAGGCAACAATGTTGGTTGTGGCATTGGTCTTTGTTGTGGGCTTGATACTTTGGTTGATGGATATGTTCTTGTTCTGGGGTGTCGGTATTCTGACTGGGCAGAAGGTGTGAGATGGCGTTACGTTGGTATGTCATTCATGCTTACTCAAATTATGAAAATCAAGTTAAGAAAGCGCTTGAGGAGAGGGTTAAACGCGCCAACTTTGGAGCATTATTTCGGCAAGGTTCTAGTACCCACGGAGGAAGTCGTGGAGATGCGCCAAGGCCAGCAAAGGAAAAGCGAGAGGAAGTTTTTTCCTGGATATGTCTTAGTCCAGATGGAACTGAATGATGAGACTTGGCATCTGGTCAAGGAAGTGCCGAGAGTGCTTGGCTTTATTGGCGGCACATCCGACCGGCCCGCCCCGATAACCGAAGCTGAAGCCGAGGCGATTTTGAACCGGGTGGAAGCTGGGGTCAACAAGCCACGGCCCAAAAATCCTGTTTGAAGTCGGCGAAGTAGTGAGGGTTATTGAGGGGCCTTTCAAAGATTTCAATGGTGTGGTTGAGGAAGTCAACTACGAAAAAAGCAAGCTTAGGGTTTCAGTGCTCATCTTCGGCCGTCCCACGCCTGTGGAACTTGACTTCGGCCAAGTCGAAAAAGCTTGATCCAGCGTAGCCTAGCCTAGGGCCGGGCTGCGCTGTCATCGTCAACGGGGAGCTTAAGGTCTGCCTTTAGCGTTTAACCCACTAGGAGTTTTCAATGGCAAAAAAAATAACTGGATATATCAAGTTACAAGTAAAGGCAGGTGAAGCCAATCCCAGCCCTCCGATTGGCCCGGCCTTAGGTCAGCGCGGTGTGAACATCATGGAGTTTTGCAAAACATTCAATGCGCAAACCCAGAATGTCGAAAAGGGCATGCCCTTACCGGTCGTCATTACCGTCTACAGCGACCGTAGTTTCACCTTCATCACCAAGACTCCGCCGGCGACCTTCTTGTTGAAAAAGGCTGTCGGTGTGAAGGGCGGTAGCCCCAATCCAAACACCAACAAAATTGGCAAGATCAATCGCGATCAATTGGCTGAAATCGCCAAGGCGAAACTGCCTGATCTGACGGCGGCGGATTTGGACGCGGCGATCCGCACCATCGCGGGAAGTGCCCGTAGCATGGGTTTGGACGTGGAGGGTTAGTGATGGCTAAGTTAAGCAAAAGATTTAAAGCAATCAAAGAAAAAGTCGATACCAGCAAGGTTTATCAGGCTGAAGAAGCCTTCGGTTTGCTCAAGTCGTTGCCGAAGGTGAAGTTTGTGGAATCGATTGATGTGGCGGTAAACCTAGGCGTTGATCCACGGAAGTCCGATCAAGCCGTCCGCGGTGCCACTGTGTTGCCCAGGGGGACAGGCAAGTCTGTCCGTGTGGCCGTTTTCACACAGGGCGCCAATGCCGAAGCCGCCAAGGCGGCGGGAGCGGAGATTGTCGGCATGGATGATCTGGCTGCGCAAATAAAGCCGGGGATCTGAATTTTGACGTGGTTATCGCTTCCCCCGACGCCATGCGTGTCGTCGGTCAGTTGGGGCAAATCCTTGGCCCGCGCGGGCTTGATGCCGAACCCGAAAGTTGGCACAGTCACCCCAGATGTAGCGACGGCGGTAAAAAACGCCAAGGCGGGTCAGGTTCGCTACCGCACGGATAAGAAAGGCATCATCCACTAGCACTATCGGCAAGGCCAGCTTCGAGAATAGCGCTTTGAAGGAAAACCTGGAAGCCTTGCTGGCTGACCTGAAAAAGCTCAAGCCCAGCACTTCCAAGGGCGTTTATGTGAAAAAAATCAGCGTTTCGTCCACGATGGGGCCTGGCCTGGCCGTCGATCAGGCCAGTCTGGCCGTCTAGCAAAGACTTTGGGTTGCCGGTTTCGGCCGGCAACCGTCAAAGACCGCAGGTGGGCCACAAGGCGCTTAATCATTAGCCTGCGCAGACGGTGTACTCTAGCCATCCATTGGCGAAAGGAACCGCAAACTTAGGTCTCCGGGTAAATCCGGAGGTTTTATTGGCTCTGGGTGGTTCCCAAAACTATTCAGAAAAACTGCCGGAGGTAAATCGTGGCGCTTAAATTAGATGACAAAAAAGCAGTCGTCGCAGAAGTTGCTGCCATTGCCGCTCAAGCGCATTCCGCGGTTGCCGCGGAATACCGTGGGCTGACAGTTTACCAGCTTACCAATCTTCGCAAACAAGCGCGCGAATCCGGGGTTTATCTCCGGGTAATCAAAAACACCTTGGCGCGCAAGGCTGTGGAGGGAACCGAATTTGCATGTATGCAAGAAGGTTTGGTGGGGCCCCTCATTCTAGCTTTCTCCTTGGAAGATCCAGGTGCGGCTGCGCGTGTTATCAGCGCATTCGCCAAGGAAAAGGAAAACGACAAACTGGTGCTCAAATTGGTCGCCGTTGGCGGAAAGCTGTATGGTGCATCCGAACTGGAAAGACTGTCGAAACTGCCTACCCGCGATCAGGCCATTGGCATCCTCATGGGTACCATGAAGGCTCCGATCGAAAAGTTCGTCAGGACTTTGGCGGAACCCCACGCGAAGCTTACGCGCACAGTGGCTGCAATTCGCGACCAGAAACAGGCCGCTTGAACGGCTTTAAGCACAACAGATTAACTGGAGTTACAAATGGCATTATCAAATGAAGAGATTCTGGAAGCAATTGCCCAGAAAACCGTAATGGAAATCGTTGAACTGATTTCCTCTGATGGAAGAGAAGTTCGGCGTTTCCGCCGCCGCCGCAGTGGCGGTTGCCGCCCCCGCCGCAGGCCCTGCGGCAGTGGTCGAAGAGCAGACCGAGTTCGATGTGGTCCTGGCCAGCTTTGGCGCAAACAAGGTTGGCGTGATCAAGGTCATCCGCGAAATCACTGGCCTTGGCTTGAAAGAAGCCAAGGATCTGGTTGAAGGTGCCCCTTCCACCGTGAAGGAAGCCATCAGCAAGGCCGATGCGGACAGCATCAAGAAGAAACTAGAAGAAGCTGGGGCTGCGGTAACCATCAAATAAGTTTGATTTACCTAGGCGTTTACTAGCTCCATTAGGCTGGCAGCAATATGCTGTCGGCCTTTTGGCGTTACCAAATATAAACAAATCCAGGCGGATTGTGCCGCCAAAACCCTATCCAAATCAGGCCATGCAAAAGTATGTAGTCAAATCAGGCTTAAGTAAGTTTATTGTCTTCATCGCAAGAGATGCCGCGCAAATACGGCATGCTTTCAGTGACAGACGCCGCAGTGGTTAATTGAAGCAAATATTTAGGTAAGGAACCAACATGGCATATTCTTTTACCGAGAAAAAACGCATACGCAAGAGTTTTGGCAAACGCCAAGACGTTCTCGAAGTACCCTATCTTTTGGCAACCCAAGTCGATTCCTACAAAAGGTTTTTGCAGGCCGAAACATCGCCCATTCACGCCGTGTGGACGAGGGCTGCATGCCGCTTTGAAATCGGTGTTTCCCATCGAAAGCCATTCCGGCTTGGCGGTGCTTGAATATGTGAGTTATCGGCTGGGAGAACCAACTTTTGATGTCAAGGAATGCCAGCAGCGGGGAACGACTTACGCGGCTCCGTTGCGTGTGCTGGTGCGCCTGGTGATTTACGATAAAGATGCACCGGCAGGATCGAAAGTGGTCAAGGATATCAAGGAACAGGAAATCTATATGGGCGAGATTCCGCTCATGACCGACACCGGCACCTTCGTGATCAATGGCACCGAACGGGTCATTGTGTCCCAGCTGCACCGTTCGCCGGGGTGTTCTTCGACCATGACCGCGGCAAAACCCACTCCTCGGGTAAGCTGCTGTTCAACGCCCGGATCATCCCCTATCGCGGCTCCTGGTTGGATTTTGAGTTCGACCATAAGGACTGCGTGTATGTGCGCATAGACCGCCGCCGGAAACTGCCGGCCACTGTGTTGTTGCGTGGCTTGGGTTATGACAACGAGAGCATCATCAAACTGTTCTTTGAGACCAATGGATTTATCCTTTCGACGGGTGGGGACATTCTGCTTGAATTGATTCCTGACCGTCTGCGTGGTGATATCGCCAGCTTCGATATCAAAGTGGACGGCAAAGGTGATTGTTGAAAAAGGCCACCGTATCACGGCGCGGCATATCCGCCAGATCGAAAAGGCCGGTATCACCAGCATGGAAGTGCCGCGTGATTATCTGCATGGCAAAATTCTGGCGCACAACGTCATTGACCCCGCTACTGGAGAATTGATCGCCAAAGTGAATGACGAGATCACCGACGATCTCATTGGCAAGATGATGGCGGCGGGGATCACCCACTTCGAGTGTCTGTTCGTCAATGATCTGGATCGGGGCCCGTATATTTCCAACGCGATGCGAATTGACGCCACG
Organism: uncultured Gammaproteobacteria bacterium; assembly: GCA_963753955.1. Classification (GTDB taxonomy): domain Bacteria; phylum Pseudomonadota; class Gammaproteobacteria; order Methylococcales; family Methylococcaceae; genus Methylumidiphilus. The sequence continues at coordinate 106,898 of CAVWEM010000006.1, read as the reverse complement.
GAAACGCAGCTCGATGCGCTGGTCGAAATTTACCGCATGATGCGCCCCGGCGAGCCACCGACGAAAGAAGCGGCTCAGGCATTGTTTGAAAACCTGTTCTTCACGGCGGATCGTTATGACCTCTCGGCGGTGGGACGGATGAAGTTCAACCGTCGGCTTGGGGCGCGTGGAGATTTTTGGATCCGGCGTGTTGTCGAAGGATGACATCATTGATGTGCTGCGTGAACTGACCAATATCCGCAACGGCAACGGCCAAGTCGATGATATTGACCACTTGGGCAACCGCCGGGTGCGTTCGGTGGGGGAAATGGTGGAAAACCAATTCCGCCTAGGGCTGGTGCGCGTGGAGCGTGCGGTGAAGGAACGTTTGACCTTGGCCGATTCCGAAGGCTTGATGCCGCAGGAAATCATCAATGCCAAGCCAGTCGCGGCCTCCATCAAAGAGTTCTTCGGCTCCAGCCAATTGTCCCAGTTCATGGACCAGAGCAACCCGCTGTCGGAAATCACCCACAAGCGGCGCGTATCGGCGCTGGGGCCGGGTGGCTTGGCCCGTGAACGCGCAGGTTTTGAGGTGCGCGACGTGCATACCACCCACTATGGCCGGGTCTGTCCGATTGAAACGCCGGAAGGCCCGAACATCGGTTTGATCAACTCGCTATCGGTTTATGCCCGCACCAATGAATATGGCTTTTTGGAAACGCCGTACCGTAAGGTGGTGGACAATTACGTCAGTGACGAGATTGAGTATTTGTCGGCCATCGAAGAAGGCAAGTATCACATCGCACAAGCCAGTGCCGCCGTCGATGAAAATGGCAGATTGAAGGACGATCTCGTCTCTTGCCGTTATAAGGATGAATTTACCTTGGCTTCACCGGAGAAGATCAACTTCATGGATGTCTCGTCCAAGCAGATCGTCTCCGTCGCCGCTGCGTTGATTCCGTTCTTGGAACACGACGATGCCAACCGCGCTTTGATGGGTTCCAACATGCAACGCCAGGCGGTGCCGACCTTGCGTACCGAAAAGCCCTTGGTCGGCACGGGCATCGAGCGCATCGTGGCCAAGGACTCCGGGGTCGCGGTGATCGCCCGGCGCGGGGGTTTGATCGAGTCGGTGGATGCCAGCCGCATCGTGGTGCGCGTATACGACGACGAGACCGAGGCCGGGATTCCGGGTGTGGATATTTACAATCTGACCAAGTACACCCGCTCCAACCAGAACACCTGCATCAACCAGCGTCCGCTAGTCAAGCCCGGCGACCGTGTGACAAAGCATGACATCCTGGCCGACGGCCCGTCCACCGACATGGGCGAATTGGCCTTGGGGCAGAATTTGTTGGTGGCTTTCATGCCGTGGAATGGATACAACTTCGAGGATTCCATCCTGATTTCGGAGCGCGTGGTGCAAGACGACCGCTTCACTACCATCCACATTGAGGAGAAGACTTGCGTCGCCCGTGACACTAAGCTGGGGCCCGAGGAAATCACGGCTGACATTCCCAATGTGGGCGAGGCCGCGTTGGCCAAACTGGACGAGTCGGGCATCGTGTACATCGGTGCCGAGGTGAAGGCGGGCGATATTCTGGTCGGCAAGGTCACGCCCAAGGGCGAAACCCAGTTGACGCCGGAGGAAAAACTGCTGCGGGCGATTTTCGGCGAGAAGGCATCCGATGTGAAAGACACCTCGTTGCGCGTACCCTCCGGAATGGACGGCACGGTCATCGACGTGCAGGTGTTCACCCGTGACGGTGTGAAAAAGGATGAACGCGCCAAGCAAATCGAGCAGGCCCAAATCGAACAGGTCAAAAAAGATCTGAACGACCAGTTGCGCATCATCGAGAAGGACATCTATGACCGCGTAGAGCAGTTGCTGCTTGGAAAGATTTCTGAATCCGGCCCTGCGGGGCTAAGATCGGGCAAAGTCATCGAAAAGGCCTATCTGGAAGGGCTCAGACCCTCGCAATGGATGGAAATCCGCCTGCAAGATGAGGAAACCAATTGCAGTTGGAGGCGGTTGCCGAGCAGATCCAGCAGCAGCGCGAGGAGATGAACCGCCGCTTGGAGGAAAAGAAAAGGAAAATCGCCATGGGCGATGACCTCGCCCCCGGCGTGTTGAAGATGGTCAAGGTCTATCTGGCGGTCAAGCGCCGTATCCAACCCGGTGACAAGATGGCTGGCCGTCATGGCAACAAGGGCGTCATCTCGCAGATCGTGCCGGTGGAAGACATGCCCTACACCGCCGATGGCACTCCGGTGGACATCGTGCTGAACCCCCTCGGTGTGCCTTCCCGCATGAATGTGGGCCAGATCCTGGAAACCCATCTTGGTTGGGCGGCTAAAGGGCTGGGCATCAAGATCGGCAAAATGCTGGAGGCCCAGTCGAAAATCCAGGAGATCCGCGGATTCCTTGAACAGATTTACAACGGTGACGGCCAGCGCGAAGATCTGGACAGTTTCACCGATGCCGAAATCGTCGAACTGGCCACCAATCTGCGGCGTGGCGTACCCATGGCGACCCCGGTGTTCGATGGCGCGACCGAGGAGGACATCAAGGACATGCTACGGCTGGCGGATCTGCCGGCATCCGGACAAACCCGCTTATACGACGGGCGCACCGGCGAACACTTCGAGCGTGATGTCACCGTGGGCTACATGTATATGCTGAAGCTAAACCATCTTGTCGATGACAAGATGCATGCCCGTTCCACTGGCCCTTACAGCCTAGTGACCCAGCAACCCTTGGGTGGCAAGGCGCAGTTCGGCGGACAGCGTTTCGGGGAAATGGAAGTCTGGGCGCTGGAAGCCTACGGTGCTGCCTATACCCTGCAGGAAATGCTGACGGTCAAGTCGGACGACGTCAACGGTCGCACCAAGATGTACAAGAACATCGTGGACGGCGACCACCGGATGGAAGCTGCGATGCCCGAATCGTTCAATGTGTTGATCAAGGAAATCCGCTCCTTGGCGATCAATATCGAGTTGGAACAGGAGTAAGCCCCGTGAAAGATTTGATTAACTTTTTGAAGCGCCAGAGCCAGACTGAAGAATTCGACGGCATCCGCATCAGCTTGGCCTCGCCTGACATGATCCGTTCATGGTCGTATGGCGAGGTCAAGAAGCCGGAAACCATCAACTATCGCACCTTCAAGCCGGAGCGCGATGGCCTGTTCTGCGCCAAGATTTTCGGCCCGGTCAGCGATTACGAGTGCCTGTGCGGCAAGTACAAGCGCCTGAAACATCGCGGCGTGATCTGCGAGAAATGCGGCGTCGAGGTGACCTTGTCCAAGGTGCGGCGCGAGCGCATGGGCCACATCGAACTGGCCAGTCCGGTCGCGCACATTTGGTTCCTGAAGTCGCTGCCTTCTAGGATCGCCTTGCTGCTCGACATGACCCTGCGTGAAATCGAGCGTGTGCTCTATTTTGAGTCCTTCGTTGTGATCGATCCGGGCATGACTCAGTTTCAGCGCAGCGCGCTGATGACCGAGGAAGAGTTCCAGGAGGCCACCGCGCAGTATGGCGATGAGTTCACCGCCAAGATGGGTGCCGAGGCGATCCGCGAATTGCTCAAGACGATGGATTTGCAAAGCGAGGTGCAGCGCCTGCGCGAGGAGATCGACGGTACCAACTCCGAAACCAAGATCAAAAAGCACACCAAACGCCTGAAGGCCATCGAGTCGTTGATCATCTCCAACAACCGCCCGGAGTGGATGATCCTGACCGTGCTGCCGGTGCTGCCGCCGGAATTGCGGCCTTTGGTGCCGTTGGACGGGGGCCGTTTCGCCACCTCCGACCTGAACGACCTGTACCGCCGCGTCATCAACCGCAACAATCGCCTCAAGCGCTTGTTGGATTTGAGCGCTCCGGACATCATTGTGCGCAACGAAAAGCGCATGTTGCAGGAGGCCGTGGACGCTTTATTGGACAATGGCCGCCGTGGCCGGGCCATCACCGGCTCGAACAAGCGCCCGCTGAAATCCTTGGCCGACATGATCAAGGGCAAGCAGGGCCGTTTCCGCCAAAACCTGCTGGGCAAGCGCGTGGACTACTCGGGCCGCTCGGTCATCGTGGTCGGCCCGACCCTCAAGCTGCACCAGTGCGGCCTGCCGAAGAAGATGGCTTTGGAATTGTTCAAGCCGTTTATCTTCAGCAAACTGCAGTTCCGTGGACTCGCCACCACCATCAAGGCGGCAAAGAAAATGGTCGAGCGCGAAAGCGCGGAGGTTTGGGACATCCTCGACGAGGTCATCCGCGAACACCCGGTGATGCTGAACCGCGCACCCACCCTGCACCGTCTGGGCATCCAGGCGTTCGAGCCGACACTGGTGGAAGGCAAGGCGATCCAGTTGCATCCTCTAGTGTGTACCGCCTTCAACGCCGACTTCGATGGTGACCAGATGGCCGTGCATGTGCCGCTATCGCTTGAGGCGCAGTTGGAGGCGCGCACTCTGATGATGGCGACCAACAATATCCTCTCGCCTGCCAACGGCGAACCGATCATCAACCCCACCCAAGACGTGGTGCTCGGCCTTTATTACATGAGCCGCGAGCGGGTCGGCGCGAAGGGCGAAGGCATGATCTTCGCCGACACCGATGAGGTGTTCCGTGCCTACCAGAACAGGCAACTGGATCTACAAGCCAAGGTGACGGTGCGCATCCGCGAGGTGTTGCTGGATGAGAACGGGGAAAAATTGCCGCCACTGGTTCGGCGTGTGCCAACCACGGGCGGGCGCGCCTTGATTTCGACCATTCTGCCGGACGGAATGGGTTTCGACATGGTCAACCAGGACATGACCAAGAAGGCGATTTCCCGCCTGATCAACCATTGCTACCGCACCTTGGGTGTGAAAACCTCGGTGGTGTTTGCCGACCAATTGATGTACATGGGGTTCACCTACGCCACGCGCGCTGGGGTTTCCATCGGCTTCGAAGACATGGTTGTGCCGCCGCGCAAGGGGGAAATCATTTCCGCGTCCGAGAAAGAGGTGAAGGAAATCCAGAATCAATATGCCTCGGGTCTGGTCACCGATGGCGAGCGCTACAACAAGGTCGTCGATATTTGGTCCCATGCCAACGACCAAGTGGCCAAGGTGATGATGGACGGATTGGGTACCGAGACCGCCACGGACAAGGACGGCAATACCATCCAGCAGAAGTCGTTCAACTCCATCTACATGATGGCCGACTCCGGTGCGCGTGGTTCGGCGGCGCAGATCCGCCAGCTGGCGGGCATGCGCGGTTTGATGGCCAAGCCGGACGGTTCCATCATCGAGACGCCCATCACCGCGAATTTCCGCGAAGGGCTGGACGTGTTGCAATACTTCATCTCCACACACGGTGCCCGCAAAGGCTTGGCGGACACCGCCTTGAAGACCGCGAACTCGGGTTATCTGACCCGTCGTCTGGTGGATGTGGCGCAGGATCTAGTGATTACCGAGGAAGATTGCGGCACCAATGACGGCATCTTGATGTCACCGCTCATCGAAGGCGGCGACGTGGTTGAGCCTCTGGCCGAGCGTGTGCTTGGCCGGGTGTTGGCCGAGGACATCCACGATCCTGCCACCGGCGAGCGGGTGGTGGAGGCCGGTGTGTTGTTGGACGAGTTCTGGGTCGCCGAACTCGAAGAACACGGCATTGACAATGTGCGCGTCCGTTCCGTGATCAGTTGCAAAACCCGCCATGGCGTTTGCTCATCCTGTTATGGACGTGACTTGGGCCGGGGCCACAAAGTCAACATCGGCGAGGCCATCGGTGTCATCGCGGCGCAATCTATTGGCGAGCCGGGTACCCAGCTCACCATGCGCACCTTCCACATCGGCGGCGCGGCTTCGCGGATGGCCTCGATCAACAATGTCGAAGTCAAGTCCAGCGGCACCATCAAGCTGAACAACCTGAAGACGGTGGCAAACAAGGACGGCCATCTGGTGGCGGTGTCCCGTTCCGGCGAAGTCAGCGTCATCGACGAGCATGGCCGCGAGCGCGAGCGCTATAAGATTCCCTACGGCGCGGTGCTGTCCGTGCATGACGGGGCGACGGTCAAGGGTGGTCAAGTCGTGGTGAACTGGGATCCGCATACCCATCCGGTGGTGACCGAGGTGAACGGCATCGCCCTGCTGGTCGATTTCACTGACGGCATCACCGTCCGCGAGAAGTCGGACGAAGTGACCGGCCTCAGCTTCATGGAGGTGATAGACCCCAAGCAACGCGGCAGTGCCGGCAAGGAACTGCGTCCCATGGTCAAACTGGTGGACGAGCATGGCAAAGACATTTTCATTCCGTCAACCGATATTGCGGCGCAATACTTCTTGCCATCCGGGGCCATTGTCGGCATCCGCGACGGTGACGTGGTGGAAGTCGGTGACGTGTTGGCAAGGATTCCGCAGGAGTCGAGCAAAACCCGCGACATCACCGGCGGTCTGCCGCGTGTGGCCGACTTGTTCGAAGCCCGCAAGACCAAGGATCCGGCGATCCTCGCGGAAGCCACGGGTACCATCAGCTTCGGCAAGGAGACCAAGGGCAAGCGCCGTATTGTCATTACCGACGCGACGGGTGTCCAGCATGAGGCGATGATTCCCAAATGGCGTCATGTCACCGTGTTCGAGGGTGAGCATGTGGAGCAGGGCGAGACCATCGCCGAAGGCGAATTGACGCCGCATGACATCTTGCGCCTACGCGGTGTGGCGGATCTGGCTTCTTATCTGGTGAAGGAAATCCAGGACGTTTACCGGCTGCAGGGCGTGAAAATCAACGACAAGCACATTGAGGTCATCATCCGCCAGATGTTGCGCAAGGTGGAGATCACCTCCCCGGGCGACACCATCTTCCTGAGAGGGGAGCAGGTCGACCGTGGCCGTGTGTTGGAGGAGAATGAACGGATTGAGGCGGAAGGCAAAATTCCGGCCTGCCATGAGGCGGTATTGATGGGTATCACCAAGGCGTCGCTGTCCACCGAGTCCTTCATTTCCGCCGCGTCGTTCCAAGAGACGACACGTGTGCTGACCGAGGCCGCCATCCGGGGCTTGAGCGACAAACTCATGGGGCTGAAGGAAAACGTCATCGTGGGCCGGTTGATCCCCGCAGGCACAGGCTTGGCTTATCATTTGGAGCGCAAGCAGAAAGGCCGGATTGCGGAGGGCGCGGAAGGCGAGACTGGCGGCGGCATGGATGCCGGAGAGGTCGAAGAGGCGCTGAAACAGGCGTTGAGCATGTAGTAACATATGCAGCCTTAAAAAGAACTCACTTGGAGCACGATCAGATGAAAATGAATACCATATGGGGCCGGATCCTTTTGGCTGCGGGGCTTTGCCTCGTGTTGGGCGGTCAGGCCGCGCAGGCTGCGGGGGACGCGGAGGAAGGCAAGAAAAAGTTTTTCACTTGCGCCGGTTGCCATGCCATTGAAGGATATAGCAACGCGGTTCCCAATTACCCGGTCCCCCGCATCGGCGGGCAACACCCGGAAGCCGTGCTTGCAGCCCTGCAAGCTTATAAGGCGGGTGAGCGCAAGCATGGCAGCATGCAAGGCAATGCCAACAGTTGGTCGGAAAAGGATTTGGAGGATATCGCTGCGTATGTCTCCAAAAAGCGCCTGACTAGCGAAGCCAACCCGATTTCCGGCAATGTGTCTGCGGGCAAGAATAAGTCTGACGAGAAGGGGTGCGCAGGCTGCCATGGCGAAGAGGAAGGCAAAAGCACAGCCCCGAATCCGCGTCTGGCCGGTCAATACGAAGCCTATTTGGTCAATGCGCTGAAGGAATACAAGAAAGGCACAAGGAAGAACGCGATCATGAACGGCATGGCTGCCACGCTTTCGGACGTGGAGATCAAGGATATCGCGGCGTTCTACGCCAGCCAGAAAAAAGGTCTGGTGACTATTTCCGAATAAGTCCCAAGGTCGCACGGGTCAGGCGATCCGATTCTGGAGCGGAGGCCCGGTGCGACGCAATCGCCCCGGGCTTTTCATTTTGCATAGGGATTGTTTCTCATGGCATGGCAAACGTTTCATCGGCAATGCATTAAGTTCCTGCGCATAAAAAACATTATATTTACGAATGAGTAAACTTTATATGCGCTGGAACTTAGCTTTATTCTTTGTCACATTGCTGCTAGCCACTGCGGGCTGGGCGGGCGACAATCCCCCGCCAGTGGTAAAATCCCAACCGGTGCCTAAACAAAAAGTCATCATGGGCTGGCTGGAGTCGATTTTCATCAAGCCCTGGAACCGCCGGTTGACCGCCAAATTGGACACTGGCGCCAAGACATCCTCGCTCCATGCCGACAATATCGAACATTTCAGCAAAAATGGCGAGGACTGGGTACGGTTTAGTTTGGGCGATATCGAAGATCAAAAATTGCCGCCGATCATCGCTGAAAAACCGCTGGCGAGGACGGTCAACATCAAATGCAAAGGCGATGACTGCCAGCCTTCCAAGCGCGATGTGGTGCTGCTGACGATATGCAAAAACGGCAAAGAATACGAAGCGGAGTTCAATCTGGTGGATCGGAGCAATTTCAATTATCCTGTGTTGCTCGGGCGCAGTTTCCTCAAGGAGGTGGCCTGGTGGACGCGGGTGAAACTTTCCTGTTCAAGGCGGAGCAAGACCCATGCCAGGCCAAAGACGGCGCGGCGCACCGTGACGCCTGAAACTCGTTTTTGCGGGTGTTCCTCTATGAGAAATCCGCATGTCAAGATCCTCGCTCCTGTGTTGGTGGGCATCGGGCTATCCCTATGCTACTACAAGGTGACCCGCTTGGGACTTCCCCTGTTTCCGACCGACCAGGCTGATGTCTGGACTGTGGAAGCCCGCATTGAGTTCAAGCCGATCAAGCGGGACATGCCGATCAAGGCCCAACTATACATTCCCGCGCATGCCATCCGGATATACCGTTGTCGATGAAAACTTCGTTTCCAGCAATTACGGGCTGACCACCGAGGATGATGGTGTGAGGCGCAACGCGCAATGGGCGGTGCGCAAAGCCACAGGCTATCAGGTGTTGTATTACCGCCTGCATCTGGCCCGTGATCCGACGGCCCAGGCTGAAAATCACCAAGCCTCCATCGGCCTTGATGCCTCCGGAATATCCCGAAATGATCCGCCCGGCGGTGAAGGCGGTGATCGACGAGGCGCGCCGCAAGTCGGCAGACACACTTTCCTTCAGCCGCGAGTTGCTATTGCGCCTTAACGAGCGACGCCAGACGCCAATGTCAGTCTGTTGCAGCAGGACACGCAGACGCAGGAAGAATGGGTGGCGCGCATCGTCGATATCCTCGCAGGTGCCGACATACCCGCACGGATGACCCATGTCTTGCGCCTGGTGGATGGTTCGAAACATGCTGCTTGACGCCCTTGGATCGAGGTTTACGCCAGAGAAGAATGGCAGCCGTTCAACCCGCAAACCGCCGAACCGGGCATGCCTAAGGAAGCGATTGTTTGGCATGTGGGCAGGGAACCCGTTTTGGAGGTCAACTGGCGGCAAGTTCCCCAAGGTGGAGTATTCCGTCACCCGGAATGCCCAGGAAATGACACTGGTCGCGGAACAGCGGGCGCGGCAAATGGGTTCCAAGATCATGGAATTCTCCCTGTTCAGCCTGCCGGTGCAGACCCAGAATGTCTACCGGATCCTCCTGCTCGCGCCCGGTGGGTGCTTTCCTGATCGTGGTCATGCGCAATGTCGTTGGTTTAAGACCTTCGGCACGTTCATGCCCATCCTGATTGCTTTGGCCTTTCGCGAAACCCGTTTGCTGTGGGGCATGGCCCTGTTCACCGTGGTGGTCAGCTTGGGCTTGGCGATCCGCTTCTACCTGGAATATTTGAAACTGTTGCTGGTGCCGCGATTGGCGTCGGTGTTGACCATCGTCATCCTGCTGATGGCGTGGTCAGTCTGATGTGCCACAAGTTGGGCATCGACCGAGGTGTTTCGGTGGCGCTGTTTCCGATGGTCATCCTCTCCATGACGGTCGAGCGCATGGCTTTGGTCTGGGAGGAGGCGGGGCCTCTGGAAGCCTTGCAACAGGGCTTCGGCAGCTTGCTGGTGGCGGCCATGGGCTTTTTGTTGATGAGCAACAATTGCTTGGACACCTAGTCTTCGTGTTTCCCGAATTGTTGCTGGTCGTGCTGGCGGCGAACCTGTTGTTGGGGCGTTATACTGGCTACCGGCTGACCGAGTTGTGGCGTTTCCGTGCGGCGTTGCGGCAAGGGCAGGAAGATACGCCCCCGTGAATTGGCGCGATTTTCTGTTCCCCGGGCGGCGTCTGCGCAAGTTGGGCATCTTAGGGTTGAACCAGCGCAACGCGGACTTCATTCTGCTGTACAATCCGCGCAAGAATTTTCCCCTGGTGGACGACAAGCGGCGCACCAAGGAATTGGCCATCGCCTCCGGCATTGCAGTGTTCCGGAATTGTACGCAGTGATCGAAATCGAACACCAGATCGACTGGCTGCCGGAACTGTTGACGCCTTATGATGAGTTCGTCGTTAAGCCGGCTCATGGCAGCGGAGGCGAGGGCATCTTGGTCGTCACCGGCAAGGTCAACGGACGCTACCGCAAGTCCAACGGCGTCTTGGCCGGGGAGGACGAGTTGGGTTTCCACATCTCCAACATCCTCAGCGGCATGTACAGTCTCGGCGGCTTGCCCGATTGCGCGCTGATCGAATACCGTGTCGATTTCGATCCCGATGTTCGCGGGGGTGAGCTATCAGGGAGTGCCCGACATTCGGACGGTGGTTTTCCGGGCGTGCCGGTGCAGGCGATGGTACGCCTGCCGACCCGATTGTCGGATGGCAGGGCCAATCTGCACCAGGGCGCGGTGGGCGCCGGGATAGATTTGGCCTGCGGCGTGACCTCTCTGCGGGGTTTGGCACGAAGACAGGGTGGAGCATCATCCCGACACGGGCGGATTGATTGCGGGTTTGGAAATCCCGCATTGGGATCAAATCTTGGCCTTGACGGCGCGCTGCCACGACTTGGTGGGTTTGGGCTATATCGGCGTGGATATTGTGCTGGACAGGACGCTCGGACCCTTGATGCTGGAAATCAATGCCCGTCCCGGTTTGAGCATCCAGCTCGCCAACAGGCAGGGGTTGTTGCCGCGCCTGCGCAGCCTGGAGGCGATGCCGGAAATTCCGTCCTCTGATTGAGGGACGGATTGCGCTTGCCAAATCGCTGGCCAGCCGGATGTGACACTGGGAAAGGCAATCGCGCTATGGCGTCCGAGTATCCCCTCTCGCCTTTGGGGTAGGGCGAGGGTGTCAACACGGGCTTCTGGCTTGAAAATACTGTTTCGTTGGATTGCCCTGGCTCTGGATGGGGCGGTTGCTGACATGGCATTGTCACATAAGATTGCTATAAGCTTGTAGGGATTGGTGCTGCCAAAGGGAGTCGGCGCACCCTGTGTTGTTGCGCAAAACCTTGTACTTACGACCGGTGCCGGATGAGCGGCCGGTTGTTTCTGATTTGGATACATATGCAAAAATCGACGCTCTTATTTCTATTGCTGCTGTTCAGCGCGTATGCTTTCCATCTAGGACGCCAAAGATCCCGCCAGATTGTCGATGGAAAGGTCAAGACCTTACACTCGCTACCCAATTACTACGGATTTTACACTGCGCTATGGTGCGGATTGCCGGCCTTGCTGCTGCTGTTGCTATGGCTGGGATTTGAGAGTCCGGTCATTAATCATTTCGTGATCGCGGATCTGCCCGAGGAACTGCGATCCTTGCCGGCAGATCGGCAAAGCTTGCTGATCAACGATCTCAAAAACTCGCTGAACGGCACCACCTCTGAGACAAAACCTGGGGTGCAAGCCGCTGTGGAGCATATGCGGTCCTTGCGCAGTCAAAGCAACTGGTTGTTGACCGTTCTTGGCCAGCCTCTTTGGGGCTGTTGGGCGCGATGTTTGCCCGTTCGCGCATCAACCGAGATCAGCGCGCCCGCAACAAGGTGGAGCAGACAGTCATGGCTTTCCTGGTGGGAAGCTCGCTGGTCGCCATCCTGACCACCGTGGGCATCGTGCTGTCGGTGTTGTTCGAATCTATCCGCTTTTTTGAGCAAGGTGTCGATCACCGAGTTCCTGTTCGGTTTGCAATGGAGTCCGCAAATAGCCATGCGCGCCGACCAGATCGGATCTTCCGGCGCTTTCGGCGCGGTGCCCCTGTTCACCGGCACATTGCTGATTTCCTGCATTGCTTTGATCGTCGCCGTACCCATCGGCCTGCTGTCGGCGATTTATCTGGCGGAATATGCCAGCCTGAAATTCCGCTCGGTGGCCAAGCCGCTTGTTGGAAATCCTGGCCGGCATCCCGACTGTGGTATACGGTTTTTTCGCCGCGTTGACCGTCGCTCCGTTCCTGCGTGATGTCGGCACCGACATCGGCCTTACCGTATCCTCGGAAAGCGCCTTGGCGGCCGGGCTGGTGATGGGCATCATGATCATCCCCTTCGTCTCCTCATTGTCCGATGATTTCATTAACGCGGTGCCCCAGGCATTGCGCGATGGCGCTTATGCCTTGGGCGCGACGCAGTCGGAGACCATCCGCCAAGTGGTGATTCCTGCCGCGCTGCCGGGCATCGTCGGGGGTGTGTTGCTGGCCGCTTCGCGGGCCATTGGCGAAACCATGATCGTGGTGATGGCGGCGGGGCTTGCGGCCAATCTGACCGCCAACCCGTTGGAAGCGGTGACCACGGTGACGACCCAGATCGTGACCCTGCTGGTCGGCGACCAGGAATTCGACAGCCCGAAAACCCTGGCCGCCTTCGCCTTGGGACTGGTGCTGTTCCTCGTCACCTTGGGCTTGAACATCCTTGCCCTGCACATTGTCCGAAAATATCGTGAACAATATGAATAACCCATTAGAAGACTCCTTCATCCTCCAACCAAGGCGTGCGTACCCATGAAACCGTCAAAGCCGGACTGGCCCGCCGTCGCTCGTCGGAAATCCGCTTCCGTTCTTACGGCTTGGTTTGCATTGTTTTAGGGTTGGCTTTTCTGGTGATGCTCTTTGGCAATATCATTTTCCACGCCGTCAGCGCCTTTCGAGCAGACCTACCTATCGTTGGATGTGGCTTATGAGGAATCTGTGCTGGATCCGGAAGGCAAGCACGATGCGGAAACTCTGCGGACTGCGGACTATCCGGCCTTGTTGAAGCGTAGCCTGTCGGTGCTGTTCCCGGAAGTCACCGAGCGCCAGCAAAAGCGCTCCCTCTATGGCTTGCTCAGTTCGGGCGCGGCTTTTGATGTGCAAAAGCGCTTGCAGGAAGATCCGGCGCTGCTAGGCAAAACCGAGCGGCTATGGCTGCCGGTGGACGATGATGTGGACATGATGGTCAAGGGCCAAATCGACCGCAAAAGCGGCGAAGGCGACCGCCGCCTCAAGGACTTCCAGCTTGCCTGGATCGACAAACTGAAGTGCCGAAGGGCGTTTGGAAAAACATTTCAACAAGCAATTTTTCACCTCGGGCGATTCCCGCGAGCCGGAATTGGCAGGCATCTGGGGCGCGGTCATCGGCTCCTTGTTCACCTTGCTGGTGACGCGGTGCCCTGTCCTTGCCCATGGGCATCGCCACGGCGGTCTACCTGGAGGAATTCGCGCCGCAAAACCGCTGGACCGACATCATCGAAGTCAACATCAACAATCTGGCGGCGGTGCCCTCCATCGTCTTCGGCCTGCTGGGCTTGGCGGTGTTCATCAATTTCTTCGGCCTGCCGCGCTCCTCGCCCTTGGTCGGCGGTTTGGTGCTGACCCTGATGACACTTCCGACCATCATCATCGCCGCGCGTTCCGCCTTGAAGTCGGTGCCGCCCTCGATCCGCGAAGCGGCTTTGGGCGTCGGCGCTTCGCAGATGCAGACGGTGCTCCATCATGTGCTGCCCTTGGCCATGCCCGGCATGTTGACCGGCGCCATCATCGGCATGGCCCGCGCCTTGGGCGAAAGCGCACCCTTGCTGATGATCGGCATGGTGGCGTTCATTGTCGACATTCCGGGGAACTTGTCGTCACCTGCGACCGTGTTGCCGGTGCAGATTTATCTTTGGGCGGACAGTTCGGAGCGCGGCTTTCGTCGAGCGCACTTCGGCGGCGATCCTGGTCTTGCTGGCGTTTCTGATCGTCATGAACGGGCTGGCGGTCTATCTGCGCAAGCGCTATGAGCGCCGTTGGTAAGCCGGAAATTTAGAAAAAAACGAGAATCTCAGGATGCGAAATCCGGAAAAAATCCCCGCCCCTGCTCCAGCGTCGTTAGCGCTTGACCGCGAACACACAAAGACGGTCGGTGAAATTTATGTGGACAATCCCCGTATTGAATGCCGTGAGGTGAATGTTTATTATGGGGAAAAACATGCCATCCATGCGGTGAGCCTGGACGTGGGCCGCAACGAGGTCGTCGCGCTCGATCGGCCCTTCCGGCTGCGGCAAGTCCACGTTCCTGCGCTGCCTGAACCGCATGAACGACACCATCGTCGGCTGCCGGGTGAGCGGGGAGATCAAGCTGGACGGCCAGGACATCTATGCCAGCGGTCTGGATGTGGTGCCTCTGCGGGCGCAGGTCGGGATGGTGTTCCAGAAGCCGAATCCGTTCCCTAAAAGCATTTTTGAAAACGTGGCGTATGGGCCACGCATCCATGGGCTGGCCGTCGAACAAGCTGGAACTGGAGGAGATCGTCGAAAGCTCCCTGCGCCGGGCCGGCCTGTGGGACGAGGTCAAGGATTACCTGCACCAGCCCGGCACTGGCCTGTCCGGCGGCCAGCAACAACGCTTGTGCATCGCCCGCACCATCGCGGTCAATCCGGAAGTCATCCTGATGGACGAGCCTTGTTCGGCCCTAGACCCCATCGCCACGGCGAAGATCGAGCAATTGATCGACGATTTGCGGGAGCATTACACCATCGCCATCGTGACCCACTCCATGCAACAAGCGGCGCGAGTATCCCAGCGCACCGCGTATTTCCATCTTGGCAAGGTGATCGAAGTGGGCGACACCGCGCAGATATTCACCAATCCCTGCCACCCGCTGACCGAAGACTACATCACTGGCCGTTTTGGCTGACCTTAAAAACGGCAGTTGGACAACAATTCCATTTTGAACAGGCAAAACAGCATTTCGGGATGCGGAATTGATTCCAGCCCCATCCCCATAAGCCCCAGGGCATTCCCCACAACCCATATGCGCCAACTTAAGCGGTAACTTATTGAATTGCCAGATTTAAATCACATCTGCATTGGTTGGGCCGCGTAGCGGCTTCCGAGGTTAGCCGGGGGTTTCAACCCCTGGAATGCGGTAGATGGATACAATTCGTCGCGTAGCGACGGCTGAAAAATCATGGACGATAGATTTCAGGGCATTTCAACCGTCGCTACGCGACGGAATCCTTGTCCCTCCGCGTTCCAGGGGTTGAAACCCCCGGCTACCGTCAGTTGCCGCTCTGCGGCTTGGGACAAGATGGCAGTTTCTATAACGGGCTACTGCTTAAGTTGGCGCGTATGTCCCCAAAATTTCCTCCCCGCTCCCGCAAGATTTTTACAGGTCACAGAAACTTTTAGGGAACGTAGAAAAAGTTTTTCCCGGCTCCCGGCAAGCTTCCAGGAAGGGCGGCAATGTTTTCGGATTGTCCCCGCGAGAATTTTCTTGACGGCAAGTAAAAAACAGGAGTAGGCTTAGACCCCATAAGGAAAGGGGAATTGTTTCCGGCAGGCTTGCGGGCAAAATTTCTCTTCTCCGAAAAACTTCCATCATTGTTTGGCGATCCGGCAGGAGGCTCCATCCGACCATGGGCGGTAACAATTTTTTCCCCACCACGGATGCCGAGGCTTGCGCCTGGCTCACCAATTACGCCTTGAAGCTCCCTATCCATGGCACTGCCTGCGGCATCGGCGCCGAGGAAATAGCCAGCAACCAAAACGACCTCCAGTATTACATTTGGATGCTGCAACACGGGCATCCTGCCAAGCAGCATGATGCCAAGGGTGCCACAATTGATGGGTAGGCGGTGCGGGCAGCGGCAGTGCCAGCTTGCCCCAACCCACCCTCTTTCCCGACCCGCCCCCGACCCCCGCGCCCGGCATCCAAAAGCGCCTGTTCAGCCAGATTGCCCGAATCAAGGCCGATGCCCACTACAATGATGTCACCGGCCACGGCCTGGGTATTGTCGCCACATCAACCACTAAGGTGGAGGCTAATGTGAAAATTTCGCACCCAATTGATAGCCGTTATATTTTGGCTGCATTTCAGGTTGTTATGTTTTCTATTTTTGGCATTTTTGCAATAGGTGATGTGGCAGAAGCAGCCGTGAATATCGATGCAGCCTATAATGTGCTCTCGCAGAGAACCTCGGCGGTTCAACGTGAATTTTACGTTTATTTAGATGCCGATTCTGCCTATAACCATGGTTTCCCATCCGGCTGGATGGGTGACTTATCGACGATTACCCTCAATGCCGCCTGCGTCAATGATGCCATTTCGCCAGACGGTTGCTCTTCAGATACCAATGCCTTGGATCTACAACGAGGTACGGTGGTCAGTACCAGGTTTGAACCTCAACCCCAAGGGGCTTGGTCTGGGATCGGTTTCGTGGAGACAGGGCAGGGCTATAACTTGACGGGTGCGGCTAATTTGGTCTTTGATGCCCGCTCGCCCACGCCGAATGGTATTAGTGTCCAGATTGGCTTTGGCAATGCCAGTCAAACAACCGCTTTTTTTACCATCCCATACAGCACTTCTTTTAAGACCTACACCATCCCCTTGTCTACGTTTAACGTCACACCGCTGGCTCCCGTCAATGTTTTGTTCTCGGTGGTGACGAATGATAAGAATGCGCCCAATGGTGGCATCCTGTTGCTGGACAACATCCGTTTTGAGCCGGTGCCAGTCCAACAACAATCAGCCTTAGGCTTGCCGCTTAGCACCCAAACCTTTGGTGTGGTGACTCCCCAGACCCCGCTCCCCCCAGACGACCAAGTCCTCAGGAACGTCGCAAGCATTTACGAATCTGCCTTGACCCTGATGGCACTGTTGGAGCGGGATAGTCCCACAGATTTGGTTAATGCAAAATTGATTGCAGACTCAATGGATTACGCACTGTCCCATGAAAACCACGGGGATTATTTGCCGCCTTTCCCAGGCACCCCTATGGGCTTGCACAATGCTTATGAAAGCGGTGATATTGCCTTGTTCAATGGTCAGGGTGTAGGGGCAGGACAACAAGGCGATATTCGCCTGGCTGGTTTCAGTTCTTCCATTTGCCCTCCGTCAAACTATTGCGTTGTCTTAGATGGCGCGACAGGTGGAAATAACGCGTTTGCCATCCTGTCGCTGATTTCGGCTTACAATCGCTTTCAAGATGCTCGTTATCTTAATGATGCGACATCCATCGGACAGTGGATAGTCAACCAATTTCTTGATACCACTAACACCGGTTATGGAGGGTATTACGTCGGATATCCTGACGAGGGCAAGCCTCCCCCAAAAATGTTGGAAAAAGGCAAATCCATCGAAAACAACGCTGACATTTTTTCTGCGTTCTCGACATTGGCGTTTACTGAACAACGGTTGGGAAATACCGCACAAGCGAACTATTGGACTGCCCAGGCGAATGTCGCGGGTGATTTTGTCATGCAAATGTACGATTCGTCCCGTGGCTGTTTCTTTGCCGGTACTGTTCCGCCGAACACCACTGGGGTCGGCATCCAGCCCAACGGACCGACGAAAGGTAATGACACAATCAATACATACGACTTCCTAGATTCCAATAGTTTCACCATACTGGCGATGGCGGGTTCCCCACGCTATGCCAAGGCGATTGACTGGCACCTGCCTGTCCACTGCATTGTAAACAAGTTTGGCCAAACTGTGGCTGCTGCCAACAACACATATTCAGGTTTCAATATAGTCTCTAGCGCGGAAGCCACCGGCGTGAATGGCGTTGCCTGGGAGTTTACCGGGCAAGTGGCTGAGGTGATGAGTTATGTTGATCAACTCTATAATGATTCGAGCTTTGCCAGTCAAGCAGCAACTTATCTCGCCCAAATTACGCAAGCCCAAGCAACGGCACCTTTCGGTGATGGTTCGGGTTTGGTGGCGAGTACGATGCAAAACGGCGACACCTTGGCACCCGTTGCGCAATGCTTAAAAACGCCTTATCAGTGCATACCCGAGCGCGTGGGCTTGGCGGCGACGGCCTGGGCGATTTTTGCAACGCAAAATTACAATCCTCTTAACAGCCCTTTTAATCAGGTGCCAAATACAAACACCTTGCTAACCGTCATCAACAGCAATCCCCCTGGCGGGACGATCATCAGCGATTACGGCGGCATAACGTGTGGGACGGCTTGCGCCCAAAGCTATGATAAAGGAAGTGTTGTCGTGTTGACCGCCATTCCGGTCAGCGGATACCAGTTCACCGGCTGGGGCGGGGCTTGCAGCGGTTATGGGAATTCATGTACGGTCACAATGAATGCCGCTCAAACCGTCACCGCCAACTTTGCCATATTTAAGGTTGACCATCCAGTTTGGAAACGTGCGATAGGGATGCTGTAATCCTGAGAGTGGATCGACAGGTATGGATTAAACATAGCCCACAATAGGCTGGGTTAGCCTGCCATATACTATACATGCTGCGGTCATGACCATAAACCTTATTTTGACATGAAGTGGGCAGTCGGGACTGCTTGAAGATTTAAATCACAGGAGACATTAAAATGAACATCCGCATGACTGTTTTACCTGCATTGATATTATTTGCCACCTTAGTTTTGCCCGTACCGGCCAACGCTATGCAAGGGGTGTTAAATGCCTATGTCCAAACTGTTCTTGTATCATCGAGTCCTTTACCGCCACCTGCGAAGACTGGCTTGTATTATGGTGGTTGCATGGCCTATCTGTCGAACCCTATAAACACCGCCACCAACTCGCCCAACTGCCCTAACAAGTGGGTATCTTTCAGTTGTGATGGAACCTACGCCAGCAAGGACATCGCCCAAATTATGCTCGACCAGGCCCAATTGGCATTATCCCTGAACAAACTGGTCTCCATCGTGGTGGACGATACAATGTTGAGCAACGGCTACTGCACCGCAGTTCGCATTGACGTATACAGGTAATGCTCGACTGCGACTGACGATTGATTTTTGCGGAATTCAAAGACATGAAGAAAACTTACAGCATGTTCGCATTGTTGGTTGTTTTATCTGTTTTGGTAGGCCGTTGGTACGCTGGCAATCTAGCTGCCCCGACTGATACCGACCCTGCGGCTGTTGGCTTGCGGACTCAGCCAAAGCAACCTCCATTTGCTCTGCGTGTCCCGGCGTTGACGAAACCAGATAAACCGGGGATTGAACCTGATTTGATCCTACCTCTACGGTTGTCGGGCAAGCCGGAGGTTGTCCACAACACTGGGCCTTTCGTTGATGCCGACCTCGACCAGTTACCCCGGCAGCCTATGGGTTCAAACCAGCCAATTAGAAATTCAGGGTCGTTTGTTGATGCGGGGGAACCAAACGGTTCAAGTCGCTAGAGCCCCAAATCCAGGGCCGTAGATACTGTTAGCCAGGTAGGGTGCGCACCGAGCACCTTAACCCATGCCTGTGCATGGCAAGAACTTAGGTGTTTCGGTATTCGGCTGCATGGGATTTTGCCGTGTTATTCGGAAACGCCTGAGAACATTCCGGCATCGTGAACGGTACGCGATGCGTACCCTACGGTTGGGGGATTTAAAGCCATGTAACGCGATAAAGTGCGGTAAATCGGAAATGTCGTAGGATGCGGTGAGGAACGAACCGCATCGTTCGCGTTCTTCGCAATTGATGTGGTTTGCTGGACTCACTGCACTTAGGTTCTGATTCACGTGAAATGCTAATCAACCATGCGCGTCATTTCCAAGAAATCCTTAAGAGAATTCTGGGAACACCACCCCGAATCCAAGCCAGCCTTGGATGAATGGTTCCGCAAAGCCAGCCAGCTTGTGGCGGTGTCCTTTCCCGAGTTGCGCCGCACATTCGGGTCGGCGGATTGTGTGGAGGGTTACACGCTGTTCGATATGGGCGGCAACAAATACCGCATTGCAACCGTCATGTCACTATGACAAGCAACGCATCTACATTCGACAAGTCATGACTCATGCTGAATATGACCGCAACGATTGGAGAAGAAAATGAACGCAGCATTGTGCGTGATGATGCTAGCCATCCTTTATATTCCCTGGTTTCTGTGGTTGGCGATTTGATTGAAGCCTATGAAATCGATTATGAACCTTGTTGAAAGAATGTCATCTCAAGTCGTGTAGGGCATGCAGTTGCGAAGGAGCCGCAACCCAATCTACTCGGTTCTCGGTCTTTGGCATTATGGCTGGCTTGCGGCAGGAAGTGCCTCTTGCAAGGCACTCAAATATTCCCCCAAGGTCGCGTCCAGCCGCCCATGCATGAAGGTTTGGAACGGCTTGAGGTCGTCGGCCAGCGAAGCATGTTCCAGCAGATCGAGATAGGTTTTCCTGTCTTCCGGCCGCACCGCCACGGGCGGATAGCCGTCACGGATCAACAGCAGATTCATCAGCAACCGTGCGGTGAGCCCATTGCCGTCACTGAACGGATGGATGGCGGTCAAGCGAAAATGCGCCTCGAAGGCGGCGGCTGGCATTGGCGGAGACTGTTCCAGCCATGCGCCGAACGCTTCCATGAGGGTAGGAACCTTGGCTGGATTGGGGAATATGACCGGCGAACCGGCGATGCGCCGCGCGTGAGTGCTATAGAATCCGGCAATTTCCTGCTGGCTCCGCGCCACGATGCGGCGATGCAATTCGCAGACAATGCCTTCGCCGACCGGCACCGGCTGCGCTGCCAGTTTGCGCATCCACAACAGGGCTTCATAGTGATCGACAGCTTCCAGATGTTCGCGTAGCGATTTGCCGCCTACGGTGATGCCATGCTCGATGACTTCGAGCGGTTTCCCGATGGGTCAGCATGTTGCCCTCAATGGCGTTCGAGGTATAGGTCAACTCCACATCATAATATTTTTGCAGATGCGCCAAGGCGTCAGACGACAGAGGCCGCAGCCGGTCAAACTGTTCCTTTTTCGCTTGGATGGAGGCTAAGAGATTATCCATGGTTTGTCCTGATACGCCTCTTGTCTTCAGGGCTTCCCTTTTAATGGCTGCCAAAGGGTCGCGCTGGGGGGGCCTGGTCTTTCAAAAAGGCGAGTATCGCTTTCCGCGTCGGCACCTTTGCATGGCGCGAGGCAGCCGACTGGCGCAGGTCGGCAAAGAGTTTCTTCGACTGTTCCGAGCCGCTTTCCATTTTGCCCGCAATGCCCATTAGGGTGTTCAGTGCGCTCATCTGAACCGCTTCGACGTCATCTTCCAGTGCCGCCAGCAAGGCGGTGACCGTCTTGTCTGTGGGCTGCTTGAAGGCGGACAAGCTTTGCGCGGCGGTTCTTCTTACCTCCGGGTCGAAATCGAAGGCTAAGGCATTGATTAAACTATGTTCCGCCGAAGGCGTGGGAAAAGCGCTCAATTGTTCCGCACCGGACACCCGCTTGTCGGTTTGCGGGCTGTTCAGCCAGCTAGTGGCCTCCTCGACGCGCATCTCATCAAAGCGCGCTTCTTCCTCCAGCTCTTCCGGCGTGGGCATGCGGGCGGCATGGCCGAGCGTTTCCAGGGGCGGCGGAACGACCACTGGCGCGGGGGCGGCAGATGGTGGTGGGGGGCTGTCCCCGCGTTCCGACCAATCAGATTTGAGCAAATAATACGCGGCATTGGCGGCTATCACCGCTAGCAACAGGAAAAGGACTGATTTACGCACGGCTCGGCACCCAACATTAAAAAGAATAAATCGCAGCAAAAAAAACAGGCCCCCGAAGGGGGCCTGGACTAGCCAGTTAGGCTTGGCATGTCTTTGCAAAAAACTGCGGATTGGTTTCAAACCCAGAGAAGCTCGCCCCTGTGCTTATCGCCCAGGCTGCGGGCATAGCCCGTTATGGCGCTATAATCACGCCGGTTCCAGCGCCTGCGGTGGGATTTTTTATGGCGTTATGGGCACAACTAACCTGTTGATAGGTATTCTGTACATTCACATTGGTGCCGGACAGCTTGATGATCATCTCGTCGCCTTTCACCGCGAAGCCGGGGTCAGGAATGGCACCGGCAGCAATACCGGTAGAAATGAAGCCACCGGGGACATTGTCAAACCCGAGCGCTTGACGGATTTTCCAAGCTACCGCATGGTCGGTGCAGGAAGTGTCGCCGGACACGCCGATGGCACCTACTTTCACCTTGGAACTGTTGTAGAGCGCCAAGCCGCCGCCGAACACGTTGACGCCGCCGATACGCTTGTTGATCAAAGGATCCGATCCTGTGCCGTAAGTTCCCGGATCACCCAGGTAAGCGTTGCTGGCATCCACTGGATTGCTGTGTTGCAAGCCGAACAGGCTGCCGCCGTCCAGGGTCAAGCCATAAAGATTGGCCGTTGCGATGGAAAAGGCATTCAAGCTGAAAGCATTGGCGGTGTTGGCCTTCTGCGCGGCGATGACGCGGCTGCCCAGCCAAGAGAAGTTGCCGATGTTCGTGCCCGCTATGCCGGCCTTGAGAGAAGTGTTGATGATGCCGCAGACCTTGCCGGTTTCGTCCACGGCGGCCACCCACATGGGCAGGCCGTAGCCGCCATTGTCAGCAGTCCCGACAGCCGCTAGGACTGCCGCCGATTTGCTGGCATAAGCATTGGCGATGTCGGCGCAGGAGGCAAAAGCGCTTTGGCTGTTGAGCGACAGGGCTGCAACACCCATTACGATTGGAAGAAGAGTGCTCTTTCTCATGATGTTTCCTTCATGCAAATGGTGTCAAAGAAAAAATGTCAAACTCCCTTTCGTTGGCAAGCCCACCCATTGGCAATGGGCAAGTCCTGCCATGGAAAGGCAGAGCTAAACTATTGAAAAACCGTTAGAGATTCTTGGGTACGCCCGTTTCATCTGCGGCCCACATCTTTTCGCGGCAATGGTAATTTATCACTAGGCAGAAACCGA
Organism: uncultured Gammaproteobacteria bacterium; assembly: GCA_963753955.1. Classification (GTDB taxonomy): domain Bacteria; phylum Pseudomonadota; class Gammaproteobacteria; order Methylococcales; family Methylococcaceae; genus Methylumidiphilus. Next base: position 83,909 of record CAVWEM010000006.1, on the reverse strand, counting down.
ATTCAACTAAATTATGACGCCAAGCGGCGACAAGCGCTAGGTTGTGCGCCTGGAACCCAGCCGGGGGCAGCCATCGCCGCCTCGCCATCAAGCCAGCGGGAGTTCATAAGGCTTTATGCCATCCTGGAATAAGGACTTCACCCAAAGCGATTTTTTGCAATACGCTAGGGAAAACCGCATGTTCGGCTTTCAATATCCGTTCAGCCAGGGTATGCGGGGTGTCGTCCGGCAGCACCGGGACTTTTTCCTGGGCCACGATGGCCCCGGCGTCATATTCCTCCGTCACCAGATGGACGGTGACGCCGGATTCGGTTTCACCCGCCGCCAGCACGGCCTCGTGGACGTGGATGCCATACATGCCCTGCCCGCCAAATTTGGGTAGCAGGGCAGGGTGTACGTTCAAGATCGCCCCGGCAAAGCGGGCCAAAGTTTTCTCCCCCAGTTTTTTCATATAACCGGCTAGCACGACAATATCCACATCATGCGCAAGCAGGACATCAAGTATCGCCTGGTCTAATGATTCAGGCGAGGGGTGGGTTTTGGCGCTCAGATGGCAGTGCGGGATGGACTCCCGCTTGGCTCGCGCCAATGCGCCGGTGTCGGCATTATTGCTGATGACTACGGCAGGGGTGGCTTGCAAGGTGCCGGATTTGCAGGCATCTATGATGGCTTGCAGGTTGCTGCCATTATGTGAGGCGAGAAAACCTAGGTTCATGGTGTTTCCATTGAAAGTTAAATAGGATCGGCAGGCGGGCCAAAAGGGGTTTGGCCGGAGAAAAAAGCGGCTTCCAGCGCCTCTGGCGCAGTGATGCCGCGCACGGATTGGAATGCAAGCTCGGCTTCAGGGTATGTCTTGCGCAGATAATTCAACCATTGCTTCATGCGGCCGCAACGGGATTGCGGCTGGACATGCTGGGAGAGCAGCGACCAGAAATCGCCCAGCAGGGGGCGCAGCCCGGCCCAGGGCGAGGCGGCGTCTTCGCCTAGTTTTATCTGCCGGGCCAAGCCAGGGTTCGCCACCATGCCGCGCCCTAGCATCACATCGGCCACGCCGCTGATTTCGCGGCAGCGGCGGTAGTCTTCCACGGTCCATATCTCGCCGTTGGCGATGACCGGGATGTTGATTTCCGACTGGATGCGGCCTATCCATTCCCAATGGGCAGGCGGGCGGTAGCCTTCGGCCTTGGTGCGGGCATGGACCACCAATTCCTCCGCGCCCCCGGCTTCCATGGCCTGAGCGCAGTCCATGGCAAGACTCTTGTCCTCGTAACCCAGGCGCATTTTCGCCGTGAGCGGCATGGCGGTGGGAATCGCCCTACGCACGGCCCGCACCAGCGTGTGGATGCGCTCTGGTTCGCGCAAGAGTATGGCACCTCCTTGGTGGCGGTTGACCGTCTTGGCGGGGCAACCGAAATTGAGGTCTATGCCGGCGGGGCGAAGCTTGGCGAGCTTCGCGGCGTTGACGGCCATCAGATCCGGGTCGGAACCCAACAACTGCACCCGCACGGGCACACCGGCTTGGGTCTGGCTACCCGCCAGCAATTCCGGGGCGATGCGCTGGAACACACGATCCGGCAGTGTCGATCCCGACACGCGGACAAATTCGGTCACGCACAGATCCACGCAGCCTACGCGGGTGAGGATGTCGCGCAACACGCAATCGAGCAGCCCCTCCATCGGGGCGAGATAAATACGCAAAGGATTGGGACTCCGGTCAATGCGCTATTGTATTCCACCCTGCCGAAAAAACGGCGTATCATGCCAACGGGCTTGCGGAGAAGAAATCTTGTTTTGATGCCCTCACCCTACCCTCTCCCAAAGGGAGAGGGGACTTATTGCCAACGTATCCTAAGGAAACGATGAAAAGCCTCACCTCTTCCATACCCCAAACAGGCATGGTCGGCCTGCAAGAAAACTGGCGCAATGACATAACCGCCGGCTTCCTGGTGTTTTTGATCGCGCTGCCCTTGTGCCTGGGGGTGGCTGTCGCCTCCGGGTTTCCGGCCATGTCCGGGATCATCACCGCCATCATCGGTGGACTGTTGGTGTCGCGCATCAATGGTACGCATGTCACCGTGACCGGCCCCGCCGCCGGTTTGATTGTGGTGATCTTCACCGCCGTGCAATCCTTGGGGCAGGGCAATGCCTTGGCCGGGTATCGTTATACCCTGGCGGCGATTGTGGTCTCAGGATTGTTGCAGGTCGGGCTGGGCGCTTACAAGGCCGGCCGGCTTTCCGCGTTTTTTCCTTCCACGGTCATCCATGGATTGTTGGCCGCCATCGGCATCATCATCATGGCCAAGCAGATTCCGGTGATGGTGGGCGTGAATCCGGCGGATGGGGCGGTATTGTCCGGCATCGCCAAGATTCCCCATGACCTTGTTTATTTCATCCCCGAAGTGGCTTTGATTGGCTTGCCCAGTTTGGGTATTTTGATCGCCTGGCCCCATTTAACCCATCCAGTATTGAAGAAAATCCCGGCACCCATCGCGGTCATTGTGGTCGGCATGGCTCTGGGGCAGTGGTTCGGTTTGGCCCATCTAAAACCGGGGCAGGATTTCATCATGCCCAAAGATTTGGTGCTAGGCCCCAATTTCTTGGTTGCCATTCCTGACAACCTTTCGGCGAGCATCTTTTTCCCCGACTTTGCCAAAATAGGCAGCATTGCTTTCTGGGAAAGCGTGGTTGCCATTACTTTGGTGGGAAGCTTGGAAACCCTGCTGGTGGCGGCGGCGGTGGACAAGCTCGACCCGTATAAACGCTATTCCGATTTGAACCGTGATTTGCGGGCCGTGGGCATCGGCAATGCCGTGTCGGGGATGGTGGGCGGCTTGCCGATGATCGTCGAGATATTGCGCAGCTCGGCCAATATTGCCAGCGGCGCGAAAACCGGCTGGGCCAGTTTCTTCCATGGGCTTTTTCTGTTGCTGTTCGTGGCCTTGTTTCCCTTCGTGATCGACAAGATTCCCCTAGCCTCCCTTGCGGCCTTGCTGGTTTACACCGGCTACCGGCTGGCTTCGCCCAAGACTTTCGCCGAGCGCTTGATCATAGGCCGGGCGCAGTTGGCGATATTTGTCATCACCATTGCCGGGGCGCTGACGACCAATCTGCTGGCAGGCGTGTTGATCGGCATAATTGCCAAACTTCTGATTCATTGGATGCGGGGTGTCCAGCCCAAGAATATGTTGCGGATTTCTTACGCATTGGAACGGCAGGACGCAGACACCTGGGTTTACCGGATTAGCGGTTCGGCAGTTTTTTCCAACTTTATCAGCCTAAAAGCCGAAGTGTCTGATCTGCCCGCTGGCAAGACGGTTATTTTCGACCTGTCCGATGCCTATCTGATCGACCATACGGTGATGGAACTGATTGACCGCTTCCGCCAGGATTATGTTGAGAATGGCGGGCATTGCGAGATTCATGGGCTGGATGCCCATGAAGCCTATTCTGGACACGATCTGGCGGCTAGGAAACGGACGGCATAGGGCTTTTCAGTCTCCAGGGTGGCACTATGGATAAAATATTTGTTTACGCACTTTATTTCGGCAAAATACTTTTTTGGTCGCTGATGATTGGCTTCGCGCAGGATGGATGGGCGGAGCAAAAGGGCGCAATATCTGTATGCAACCAAGGCTGCGATTTCCAGGATTTGCAAAAGGCGGTGGACGCGGCTCCCAGCGGAGGCATGGTCACGGTTGCCGCCGAAATCAATGGCAGTTGCGCGGTGATTGGAAAACCGCTAAGACTGGTCAGCTTGCGCGGTGAGAATGGCCTACGTGCGCATCTGGCGGGCGGCGTGTGCATGGGCAAAGCGCCATTGGTCACAACCGCCGCGAATATACTGATTGAGGGGTTTGAAATATCCGGGGTCGCAGTGGGGGATGGAAATGGGGCTTGTGTCCGGCTTGATCCAGGTACGCGGAACCTTACGTTGCGCAATGTGTATTGCCATGACAGCCAAGATGGACTATTGGGGGCGATTGCCGGTCGATTGTCAATCGAAGATTCGCTATTTGTGGGCAATGGTTTTGGCGAGGGCCAAGCCCATGGCATGTATGTCAGTGGTGACGAAGCCGTGATCCGCCGCAGCCAAATACTTGCCAGTAAAAATGCCGGACATTCCCTCAAGCTTGGGGTGAGAAAACTGCTGGTCGAAGACAGCGTCATTGCCGCGCTGGATGCCCACAACTCCCGCGCCTTGGATGCCTACGCCGGGGGAGATATTGTATTGCGCCGTGATGTCATCCAACAAGGGCCACAGTCTGACAATAGCGAGATCATCGGCATCGCTTTGGAGCCGAATCGTTTATTGCCCAGCGGCCATTCGTTGCTGATGGAAGACAACTGGATTATTTACGATGATACGAATCGAGGCAACAAAGTGCTGTTCCGGGATAAGCTTAGGCTAGGTCCGGTTGTGCTTAGGGACAATGTGATGGTGGGCATCACTGGCATGGGGGCCGATGGGGTCAAGGAGGATGGAAGCCGATGGTTTGACACCCGCGAGCAGGCCGGTTTGCCTAAATATGACGGTTCCCTGAATTCGCTTCCCAGCCCTGGAAAAAGCCGGGCGATACCAAGTAAGCCTAGAATATAAGGGGTTTCTTTGGGTTTTTTATCGCTGGATGGCTTTACCCCGGCACGGGGTTTTGTTAGTTTAAAGCTTCTCCCACACCCTCTTCACAAGGTAATCCCCATGAAAAAAATGCTTCTTTTCTTCGCTGTCTTGCTGGCGGCATCCTTGCTCCATGCCGAAGAGGCCAAGATTGCCGTCGGTTCCAACGGCATCAGCATTCCCGCAGGCTATAAGGATTTTCGCCTGATCGGCGTCTCCCAGCGTTCCGACGACCAGACCCTGCGCGCCATCCTCGGCAACGATGTGGCCGTCGAAGCGGCGCGGGCGGGCAAGACCAATCCCTGGCCGAATGGGACGATCCTGGCCAAGCTGGGCTGGAAGCACAAGCCTAGCGATAAATTCCCCGCCGCCACCATTCCCGGCGACTTTACCCGCGCCGATTTCATGATTAAGGACGATGTGAAGTATGCCGCCACCGGCGGTTGGGGCTGGGGCCGCTGGATTGGTTTGGAGCAGAAGCCCACCGACAAGCCGGACTTTGCCCAGGAATGCGTGGCTTGCCACTCCATCGTGAAAGACCAGGATCTGGTGTTTACCCGGCCGGTGAAGTTGCCTTGATCTAAACTAGATGATAGCCCTGCCCCAAACAGGGTGGGGCTAATTCAATCAGCTTGACAGGATAATAACAATGCCGATAAATCATAATAGCCAGCTTGGCGAAATACAAGAAGCTGTCAGTGTTTTGCTTGAATACGCGGTACAGCGTTCTGATATTGATGTCAAAGATGAGTTTTTACAAATGACAATCCCATTATTAAGGAAAACAGAGAATGAGTTGGGCGAGTTGGACGAAATTCATTTATGGTCTGCTTATAATAATCTGTCAAAATCGGCGTTTCCGGCAACCGCTGAAAGCATAAAAATTGCCAATCAAATTTATGTTAGCGGTTTGGAAATACAGGAACCCGATGATGAACACAGGCATAGGGAAGTACAAAATGGATTTTACTCAATTAGTAAAGGATGCAAGAGACAAATTAAGCAGACGCTGTCTTTAACTATTTTTTTATTGATCGTCTATCTCTTCGTTCAAGGTGATGCAATTCTCGTTGGGGAGGCGGTGAAAAAACTTGGTGAAATGCAAACGAAATACACATTAAACCACCAAAGGGAGGATGATTTTCGTGCAACAAACCCTGCTCCCATTGAATTTCCTGCATCAATAAGGGTTGAGAAAGATGCAATAGATGGTATTGTGAAAATGATGTTACTGACTCCGGGAATTGCCCTAGATATACATGTGTGTGATAGTGTCACCAATACATTGGGCTGCATGAAGTGGAAAGCGGAGCTATGGTTGCAGGTTTTAACTACGCTCTTCCTGCCCTTTATTCTTGGTTTCCTTGGATCGGCTGCTTCTTTGGTAAGGCAAACGCTGAATAATCTGGAAAATAAAAGCTTCAAACAGGCTTGGCCTGGACAACTCCTCCTTCGACTTGTGCTAGGGGGGTTAGTAGGCGAACTTAGTGGCGTAATATTTGCCCCTAGTTTGGAAGAATTGCAAACGTTGAAACTTAGCTTGGTTTTCGTGGCATTTTTGATGGGGTATAGCACAAATATGGCGTTTGGAGTGTTTGACAAGAGCATCGAATCGGTCATTATGGTAATCAAGCCAAAACCAAAACCCACGGAACCTCCAAAATAAAGGGAACCAATAAAGACCGGTTACGCTCATGGTTTGACAAACTTACCACGAACATAAACCGGCTGGTTAACATAAATCCATTCTTACTGTGCTTATCGAAATGCGGGTGGCAAGGTGCCCTGAAGCATGGACGGATTGGTCAGGCGGAATTTCATCGTCCAGCAGTTCCACCCAATGCAACACCGGCACGGCACTGCCGACCTGAAGATGGGTGAGGCAGCCGATGTTGGCGGTGGCGACACAGTCGGGTTGGCAGGCTTGCAGGGCCTCCAATTTGTCGCGTAAAAGCCGCCGGGCAAGTTCGGGTTGCAGCAGCGCATAGGTTCCCGCCGATCCGCAGCAGAGATGCGGGTCGGCGATGGGTTCTAGCGCAAAACCCAGCCCAGCCAATAATCCTTCCACCATGCCATCAAGCTTTTGCCCGTGCTGCAAGCTGCAGGGCGACTGGAAGGCGACGCGCCGCGTGGTGTCCGGCCGTAACGGACTCAAATCCTCCCGCTCCAAGACCTCGGCCAAATCCAGCGTCTTCGCCGAGATTCTCGCGGCCTTTTCGGCATAGGCCGGATCGTGTCGCAATGCCTCGGCATATTCCTTCACCATCGAGCCGCAGCCGCTGGCGGTCATGACGATGGCCTCGACACCGCGCTCCAGGTAAGGCGTCCAGGCGTCGATGTTGCGGCGCATGAAACCTAAACCTTCTTCGCGGGCGGAAAGATGATGGCTGACCGCTCCGCAGCAACCGGCCTCGGCGGCGCGGAGCAGGCTGATGCCTAGACGATCTAACACCCGCGCGGCGGCGGCATTGATCGATGGGGCCAGGCTCGGTTGGACACAACCTTCCAGCACCAGCATCTTGCGGGCGTGGCGGGGTTCCGGCCAGGGCCGGGCCGAGGTAGGCTGCGGGATCTGTTTGTGCAGGCTGGCGGGGAGCAGGGGACGGAGCGAGACTGCCAGCTTCAGCAAGGGCGCGAATCGTCCAGGATAAGGTAGGATCGCCCGCAACACTGCACGTTGCAAGCGATCCGGCCAGGGCCTGCGCACTTGTGCTTCGACAATGCCGCGTCCGATGTCTAGCAAGCGTCCATAACGCACACCGGAAGGGCAGGTGGTCTCGCAGGAACGGCAAGAGAGGCAGCGATCCAGATGTAACTGGGTTTGTGCCGTTGCCGCCTCGCCCTCCAGAACCTGTTTCATTATGTAAATGCGCCCGCGTGGCCCGTCGCGTTCGTCGTTCAATATCTGATAAGTCGGGCAGGTGGCGGTGCAGAAGCCGCAATGCACACAACTGCGCAAGATCGCCTCCGCCTCCTTCCCCTCGGCAGTGTCGCGGATAAAATCAGCCAGACGGGTTTGCATCGTTTACCATTCCTTGTGCAGTCGGCCAGGGTTGAGGATGCCTGTTGGGTCGAAGGCTTTTTTCAGCCCAATGTGCAAAGCCTTCAGCTGTTGCGGCAAAGGCTGGAAAACCGGGCCGGTTTTGCGGTCGGAGCGGAACAGGGTGGCATGGCCACCGGCTTGCCGGGCGGCGGCGAACATGGCTTCGGCAGGGGCGTCGGTCTTCAGCCAGCGCAGAGCGCCGCCCCAGTCTATGAGGCAAGCGCCCGGCAGCGGTGCTTGCGGGGAGGCCGGGGCGAGGGATAGGCGCCACAGCGGCTGTTGGCTGTCGAAAAAAACCAGGCGCTGTTCCCTTAAATCCGTCCAGAATTCCTTGCCTGGGCCTACGATTTCCCCGCCCAGCTTTTCCCGGCTGGCGCGGATTGCCGCCGCTGCCCCGGATAGCCGCAGATAAAGCCGCCCGCCGTCATGGCAGCTTGCTGAAAGCGGCCAAGCTTGTCCGGCCCGGCGATTCATCGTGGCCAGAGCCTCTTCCGCCGCCATCTCGAAAGCCAACGTTTCCTCCGCCTCGGGCCGGGGCAAGGTCTTCAGCGAAACTTCCAGCAACACGCCTAGGGTTCCCAGCGCCCCGGCCATCAGCCGGGATACATCGAAACCGGCGACATTTTTGAGCATTTGTCCGCCAAAGGACAGGATTTCTCCCTGGCCATTGAGCAGCTTGACCCCCAACACGCTATCACGCACCGCCCCGGCATAAGGCCGTCTCGGCCCGGACAGGCCGCAGGCGACCATCCCGCCCAAAGTCGCCGCTGGGCCGAAATGCGGCGGTTCGAAGGCCAGCATCTGGCCTTTTTCCGCCAACGCGGCTTCGACAATCGCCAACGGTGTGCCCGCACGGGCGGTGACCACCAGTTCGGTCGGCTCATATTCGACGATACCGCGATGGCCGGAAACATCCAGCACCTCGCCGACCGCCGCACAGCCATAAAAAGACTTGCTGCCGCCGCCTTTGACATTCAAGGGCAAGCCTTGGGCCAAGGCTTCCAGCACCCGCCCGCGCAGGGATTCGCTTAAATCCTGGATTTGCACATCAATGCCTGCAAGAGGTGGCAAAGGCACAGGATAAGGAGGATTTGACCCAAGGGTCAAGTCCCGTAAGATTGTGTGGAAAGTGATAGGTGACTAAGCCCTAAGGTGCGCAAGCGATCACCAGATCGTCACTGTATTGCCCGATTTCCTTGTCTTTCAGCATATAAATGGCGGTATAGCGGCGCAGTTCGGGCTTGCCAGCATGGAGCAGGGGGCGATTATCCACATAGGGCGAGACTGTGGCGCGGCCTAGCAAGACCCAATCGGCATCTCCCTCGCGCTGGCAGTAAATATTGACGCCTTCGCTATTATATTTGGTGAAGCTCAACACGACCAATCCCCCGGTCTGGTCGATGCCGGACAGGTCAGGCTTGGCGGTGGATAGATCAAAGGTGTCTTCCGGGCCTATGATGCCGAGATGGACACCCTGTCCCTCAGTATAGCCCAAACGCGCCTTGATCCGCCGCACTGCCGCCCGGATCGTGGCTTCGGCATGGCGGCGGCTGTCGTTTTTGTCGGTGGTGGCTTGCTTGGCGGCGGCAGCCGCATCGCTGGCATGGGCAATCTTGGCATTAAAGTCAACATTTGCGGCTTTAAGCAAGGCCAATTCATCTTCCGTCAAGCCATGGCCGGCCAGATCAAGCACCAGTTGGCTGATGAGATGATCGAACCAGACCAAGAAATCATGGTCTGTGGCAGGGATATAATTAGATTTGGGCATGTTGGCTTTCCTCTTGATTGAGTGAAATAGGGCATGGATGGCAATTTCCACTTATGCTGCCAAGGGGGAGGCTGAGGCAGACCATCGGACGTTCCCGCCATACGCTTTTAAGATTCTGACGTATGTTTAGGAGATCCCGTGGCCTGTTTGGGGCATCGGCGGTTTTTACGCAAATGGAGCCAGAAGCCAGCATTTTCAACTATGCGGGCCTGTTACCAAGGCCGCTTGCCGGGCGGGGCCGATCTGGTCACTTACTGGTTTGAAAAAACACGTGCGCAGATCGTGGCAGGCAAGGCCAAGCGGGCCGGACTGGTCGCCACCAACAGAGCATCCGGGGCGGCTCGAACTGGAAGATGTTGGAACGGATTCTGTCGGTTACAATCTCAGAAACTAACACAGGAGAAAACCATGTCGATGATCACCTTCGACACGCACAAATTCATCCGCACACTGAAGGAGTCGGGCATACTGGAAGCCCTGTTCCGATACCCCACCGTCGGAATTCTTGATAGACTTACCATAAAAGGCGTTACTGTCGCGAAAGCGTTCCGATATCCCCCCGTCGGAATTCCTGATAGACTCTTCGGCCAATTGCGCCAAGTCATGTTGGATGTTCCGATACCCCACCGTCGGAATTCCTGATAGACTTCAGATGCACGGGATCCGCCTTCGCTCCAAGTTCCGATACCCCACCGTCGGAATTCCTGATAGACTCATCTTGGATAATGCGTCCGACCTGGCCGAGTTCCGATACCCCACCGTCGGAATTCCTGATAGACTACCGTTGACCAGTTGACGATCCGTCTGGGCGTTCCGATACCCCACTGTCGGAATTCCTGATAGACTGCATCGTGGCTTTGACCAGGCCAGGCAAAGGTTCCGATACCCCACTGTCGGAATTCCTGATAGACTGGAAAGGACTAACGTCCCGAAGCGGCGCGGGTTCCGATACCCCACTGTCGGAATTCCTGATAGACTTGGGGGAGCCCGCGAAAACGATGCGATGCCGTTCCGATACCCCACTGTCGGAATTCCTGATAGACTGACCCAGGTAATGTGTGCCGATGCCAACATGTTCCGATACCCCACTGTCGGAATTCCTGATAGACTACTAAGGATCTCGGAAAGATATGAGCCTGTGTTCCGATACCCCACTGTCGGAATTCCTGATAGACTATCCATCCTTGACGGGGCGAACGGAGATCCGTTCCGATACCCCACTGTCGGAATTCCTGATAGACTCCTCCACCAGCACGTAGCGATGGTATTTGCGTTCCGATACCCCACTGTCGGAATTCCTGATAGACTCCCGGCATAGCTTGTCTTTATCGAAAGACAGTTCCGATACCCCACTGTCGGAATTCCTGATAGACTATTGGCTGGATGCGTACGAGGAACATTTGTGTTCCGATACCCCACTGTCGGAATTCCTGATAGACTAGCCACCGGCACCGCAAGCGGCGCTTTAGGGTTCCGATACCCCACTGTCGGAATTCCTGATAGACTCTGCCTGCCGAAACCGCGGAAGCCAAACGTGTTCCGATACCCCACTGTCGGAATTCCTGATAGACTGTAGCAAGCTGTGTGGTCGCTCCCTGCATTGTTCCGATACCCCACTGTCGGAATTCCTGATAGACTCCAAAACAGCATAGTGCCGTTGGGCATATTGTTCCGATACCCCACTGTCGGAATTCCTGATAGACTTTCCAAGCCGACTGGGCGGCGGTCAGGGGTTCGTTCCGATACCCCACTGTCGGAATTCCTGATAGACTTGGCCCCGGTGATGGTGTACTTGATGCCAGGTTCCGATACCCCACTGTCGGAATTCCTGATAGACTTGGCCCCGGTGATGGTGTACTTGATGCCAGGTTCCGATACCCCACTGTCGGAATTCCTGATAGACTATCCGGGCGGCGCGGATCGACGCGGAAACCGTTCCGATACCCCACTGTCGGAATTCCTGATAGACTCTTGAGGGAGGTGGTGATGAAGTCTCGTTTGTTCCGATACCCCACTGTCGGAATTCCTGATAGACTCTGAAGGAGGACGAATACACCCCGGAAATGGTTCCGATACCCCACTGTCGGAATTCCTGATAGACTAGGGGTTGACGCTGATCACGACGGATCAGTGTTCCGATACCCCACTGTCGGAATTCCTGATAGACTAAAAGGCGCTTTGGGCATCATGCAATTCATGTTCCGATACCCCACTGTCGGAATTCCTGATAGACTGGATTTGATTCACGGCACCCTGAAGCCCCTGTTCCGATACCCCACTGTCGGAATTCCTGATAGACTAAGCCAGCCGCACAATCTAAGCGGCCCATTGTTCCGATACCCCACTGTCGGAATTCCTGATAGACTATGCAGTACTCCGCCCGCCCGCTCAACGGAGTTCCGATACCCCACTGTCGGAATTCCTGATAGACTATAAACCGCCGAGCGCCCAATCGGGCCATCGTTCCGATACCCCACTGTCGGAATTCCTGATAGACTCAGGTTCGGCTGCTGTCGTCGCACAACGGCGTTCCGATACCCCACTGTCGGAATTCCTGATAGACTTGGTTCCCTATTCACCCAAGCTTTACGACCGTTCCGATACCCCACTGTCGGAATTCCTGATAGACTTGGTTTGGATCAAGGACTGCTATCGAAAGAGTTCCGATACCCCACTGTCGGAATTCCTGATAGACTGCAGTTCCTGGAGTCCCGCGCTTTCACTGTGTTCCGATACCCCACTGTCGGAATTCCTGATAGACTAAGGGCGAAAAAGGGGATAAGGGAGACACTGTTCCGATACCCCACTGTCGGAATTCCTGATAGACTCCGCGAAGCCTTGGACACCAGCACCTTTGCGTTCCGATACCCCACTGTCGGAATTCCTGATAGACTGGGCAGGCTGGGGGTGAGGGCGGGGGTTTTGTTCCGATACCCCACTGTCGGAATTCCTGATAGACTTGCTCTTTGCGGAGATCGTAAATTCTGGACGTTCCGATACCCCACTGTCGGAATTCCTGATAGACTGGAAAATCCCGCCATTGCCATCAGGCCTAAGTTCCGATACCCCACTGTCGGAATTCCTGATAGACTCTAAGCGGCCGATTGGCGTCAGCTTCGCAGGTTCCGATACCCCACTGTCGGAATTCCTGATAGACTAATGTTCGCCGGTGTACCACCACCGGATAGGTTCCGATACCCCACTGTCGGAATTCCTGATAGACTCAAAATCTGGCCGGAATACGCCTACTGGATGTTCCGATACCCCACTGTCGGAATTCCTGATAGACTTGGCCTCCGTGGTAGCCGTCCGCCAACGCTGTTCCGATACCCCACTGTCGGAATTCCTGATAGACTCGCTTTAGCGAACTGACCGGGCAGGAAATTGTTCCGATACCCCACTGTCGGAATTCCTGATAGACTAAAATTGGTGAGTGTTAAGGCTGTTTTGTCTGTTCCGATACCCCACTGTCGGAATTCCTGATAGACTACTGGTGCAACCGGTGCTACGGGTGCCACTGTTCCGATACCCCACTGTCGGAATTCCTGATAGACTGCGCGGATGCTGTGCCAGCCGCGCGGCGTGGTTCCGATACCCCACTGTCGGAATTCCTGATAGACTTATCGGTTGGGATGGGCGGCATGTTACGCAGTTCCGATACCCCACTGTCGGAATTCCTGATAGACTCCGGCAAGCGTTTAAAACCGTCGTTATCCTGTTCCGATACCCCACTGTCGGAATTCCTGATAGACTCAAAGATCAGGTGGACCGCGAAGGGCAATGGTTCCGATACCCCACTGTCGGAATTCCTGATAGACTGTAAAGGACTAACGTCCCGACGCGGCGCGGGTTCCGATACCCCACTGTCGGAATTCCTGATAGACTGCTTCTGCTACCATATCGCCCAATGGGTCAGTTCCGATACCCCACTGTCGGAATTCCTGATAGACTCATCATCGAGAGACAGACCTAAGCCACCCTGTTCCGATACCCCACTGTCGGAATTCCTGATAGACTGAACTGGTAGGGATAGATAACGTTGGTCATGTTCCGATACCCCACTGTCGGAATTCCTGATAGACTAGGATAGGACGACATTAGACATAACGACCTGTTCCGATACCCCACTGTCGGAATTCCTGATAGACTGATGATGTCTATGGCTATCTTATCGCCAATGTTCCGATACCCCACTGTCGGAATTCCTGATAGACTGGTGGAGGCAGTCTTCTTCCTGGTGCCATTGTTCCGATACCCCACTGTCGGAATTCCTGATAGACTAGGATAGGACGACATTAGACATAACAATCTGTTCCGATACCCCACTGTCGGAATTCCTGATAGACTCCAACGGCCTACCCACCCGGCACGCTGCATGTTCCGATACCCCACTGTCGGAATTCCTGATAGACTGTGCCCTTGCGTTGCTGGAGGTATGCGCACGTTCCGATACCCCACTGTCGGAATTCCTGATAGACTAATAATCCCAAGATTTGCCGGTGTTTGATGGTTCCGATACCCCACTGTCGGAATTCCTGATAGACTCTCCAGTAGTGGGGGCATTGCGCCCCCACAGTTCCGATACCCCACTGTCGGAATTCCTGATAGACTTTGGACGGATGCTAATCATCCGCCGTCATCGTTCCGATACCCCACTGTCGGAATTCCTGATAGACTACGCATCGAACAACACCAAGCCAGTAGAGAGTTCCGATACCCCACTGTCGGAATTCCTGATAGACTTCTTTCAAAGACACCCCCATTTTGTCAGTAAGTTCCGATACCCCACTGTCGGAATTCCTGATAGACTACGCATCGAACAACACCAAGCCAGTAGCCAGTTCCGATACCCCACTGTCGGAATTCCTGATAGACTGAAAAAAAAGGAATAAAACGACAGAAGATAGTTCCGATACCCCACTGTCGGAATTCCTGATAGACTCTTTTTCAGAACCTCCTCGCGCTTGTCATAGTTCCGATACCCCACTGTCGGAATTCCTGATAGACTTCTTGAGCGCGTGGACTTGGGATGCCCACCGTTCCGATACCCCACTGTCGGAATTCCTGATAGACTCCGCTTGCCGGTTTTAACCCAACCACCAGAGTTCCGATACCCCACTGTCGGAATTCCTGATAGACTACCCCTCATGCAGGAAGCCGGTCACACGCTGTTCCGATACCCCACTGTCGGAATTCCTGATAGACTCCCTACCAGTTTCACGCGAAGCTGAAGACTGTTCCGATACCCCACTGTCGGAATTCCTGATAGACTGACACATCGAAAAACACCAAGGCAGTAGCAGTTCCGATACCCCACTGTCGGAATTCCTGATAGACTGTTGCTTGGGAATGCTTCGTTGACATTGCCGTTCCGATACCCCACTGTCGGAATTCCTGATAGACTCGATACGATTGGTCTTTTGCATACCAAAGGGTTCCGATACCCCACTGTCGGAATTCCTGATAGACTTCCCTGGCGTGTGTGGGCATCCCAAGCCCAGTTCCGATACCCCACTGTCGGAATTCCTGATAGACTATACGTGAGAAAGAGGTGACGTGTAACTAGGTTCCGATACCCCACTGTCGGAATTCCTGATAGACTGATCATAAAAATCAGTCGGCCCACGCAACAGTTCCGATACCCCACTGTCGGAATTCCTGATAGACTTGCCCACCCACACCGTGGACGAAGTGCGTAGTTCCGATACCCCACTGTCGGAATTCCTGATAGACTTAACCCACGCCAGGAGCAGCCCCCGCGAGTGTTCCGATACCCCACTGTCGGAATTCCTGATAGACTGTAATGATGTTCACAGATGCCCCCAGACATGTTCCGATACCCCACTGTCGGAATTCCTGATAGACTGTTAAGCGGTATATCACCGAGATCATAGCCGTTCCGATACCCCACTGTCGGAATTCCTGATAGACTCGAAACGCCGCAAGAGATTGTTCTTGCGGGGTTTTTGTTAGAACAACTCAAATTGTTCCGGTGCTTTTGGCTTGTTTTCCCCGTGCTTGGGGCCAATAAAAACGCGCGTCATGCCGAACTGCTTGTCGGTAAGGAAGAAAAATGTCACCTTGGCGGTGTCGGGAATTTCATCACGCAGGCGGCTCACCAGCGCTTCGGCGTTGGCGAAGGTCGGACAATGGCGGACATACACCGACAATTGATGGCGGGAAAAGCCTTCGCGCAACAGTAGCTTGCGGAACACATTGTATTCATGGCGTTCCTCCGGGGTAAGCATCGGGCAATCATAGAGCGCGACTATCCACATGATGCGCCATCCGTTACCGGCCATGTTTTTCCGCCAAGCAATGCAGGCATTGCATGGCCGGGCCTCGCCTATTCATGCGCCCGGTAGGGACAGCCGCCCTTGGCCCCGCTCCAAAATACGGCAAAAGCTTGCCACGGTTTCCGCCACGGCGGCGGGAAATCGATAACGCTGTTTGTTCATCTCCACTTCCTCCTTCATGAAACGCAATAGATCCAGTCGGCACGCGCCGTCGAATTCGGCATGGGCATTGGCTATCGCGTAAACCCGCTTTTCCACCCAGCGGCGGTAAGGCTCGATGAAGTCATCCGCCAAGTTGAACGGGTTTTCCGCGCTGTCGTGGCCCAGGCCCAGCGCGGGCGTCAAACCGGCCATCGCCAATTCGCGGGCGACCAAGGAACGCAATATGGCATAACCGAAATTCAGCATGACATTATATGGGTCATCAGCGCCTTGCTTGCGGCGGGTGAACCTCTCGCCAAACAGGCATTTCCAATAATGCCGGGCGGCTTGGCCTTCCAGATTGGAAGCGTCGGCTGGCGCCACCTGCTTCGCCAGGCGTTCCAGCCGCAATGCGCCTTTGCGTTCCAATTCGCGCAGATTGATGGCTTGCGAACGGATTTTCGCGGCGACAATCGCCGCCCATAGTTCATCCCGCCGAGTTGGAACCAAGGCGATTTGCTGGCGCAGGCGCAGCGCCACTTGGGTGTTGCCTTGGTAAGGCCATTGCAAGCCGCATGGGTGGTGGTGTTCGTCCGTCACCAGCACCATCGCCCTGGCCTCCGCCAAGACGCGCAAGACATGTACGGTCACGGTGACGGTGTGATGATGCAGGCATAGCACGGCAACATCGCCGGGCAGTGCGAACGCATCCTCCCGGTTCTCGCGGCGGATACGCAAGCGGCCCAGGTCGATGGAGAGATAGGCCGGGTGTTCGATCAACAAGATGCGGTGTTCGGACATGGGCCTACACCAATTTTAGTTGGAGCAAGGCTTTGCCTGACACTGTTCGCAACCCTTCCGCTGCGTTCATGTCCCGCACTTCCCGTGCTTCTGTGACCGGGGTCAATACTAGCATTCCACTACTTTGCGCCTTGATCTGACGAACCAAATAATGCCTGCCGTCGCGGATATCCAGCACCGTGTCGCCTTTATAAAACCGCAATACGCCTTGTGGCAGTTTTTTCCCTTTCTGTGGCATGGCTTCCACCGGATGAGCCGGGCAAGGCTTTCCCTCATTGCTCATTTCCAGATAGGCATAGCCCTCATGAGGCAACAGCTTGTAGTGCAGACCGCCACGGCTTTCATGAATCACCAGATGTGCCTCGTCGGCATTGCCTTGCTTCATCTTCACCGCCTTGATGGGTGTTCCGTATTGGGGATGGATGATCGCCTCGCTCAAGGCCAGTTGCGGTGTCTTCCCTTCGGCAATGCGCTGCTCAAACGCTTCCTGCACGATGCGGCGCATCTCCGGGCTGGCGATGTCGGCCAAGGCTTTGCGGACTTTTTCCAATGGCAGCGGCTTTTGGTTGTTGTCCATTGCCAAGCCACTAAGTTTCTCGCGCAAGATGAGAAAGCGCCGGTTGTCGCTGCCTGCTTCATCCCGCCGCAATTCTTCCGGTTTCAGCCGCAAGCGCATGGTTTGCCCGTCATAGGAGGCTTCCGCCACACCATAGGCGGTTTGCTTGAACAGAGCGCCGTCGGGAAAGCGGTCAGGCTTGTGGCTCAGGTTGCAGTGCTTTACCAGATCCAAGGCCCGTTTGCGCAAACTCGGCGGCGGCTCGATGGACAAGGTGAGTTTCACCCGATCACCCTGCCGCAACCGCTCCGCCCGCGCCTTGTATTCCCTTGCCATGCGCTGGTACAGCGCCGGTGTGCTGAGGCCGATGACCAAGGCGTCGATAAGGTGGTGGCGATGATCCTTGCGCTTGTCGATGCGGCGGTCAGTGCGTTCTGAACATTCCGACTTGTCATGGCCCTCCCAGAAAGCCCGATGCCGGTCGAAATCTTCATGGCTCACGCGCTGACCTTCGGTGTCGAACACCGGCAAGGGCGGCTTTTCCTCAAACCGTGCTTGCGCAATCACGGTGTCCAAATGCCAGATGCGCCGCAAGTAGGCGGTCATTTCGCCCCGCGAGACCTGCACCTTGCCGGGCGGGCAGATGCTGCGCAGCCATTGCGCGGTAAGCTTGGCAATCCAAGAGGTTTCCTGGAACTGGCGGTCGGAGAAGCCTTGCACGGTCTCGTCGTCCTGCCAGTCTTGCAATTCCAACAGCCGCGCCTTGCCGGGCAGCGCGGGTTTGCGTTCGCGGAAACGTTGGGCTTGGTTGACAACCGCACACCAGCGTGTCGGATTTTTCGGCGGTTCGCCGCCCCAGGCTTGCCAAGGGGTGAGGTCGGCCTTGGCGGCGTTGCAGGCATTATGGGCCAGCACGAGTTGGTCGCGCTTGCGACCCACGCGGGTGAGCGAGTGCGGCAGGATATGCTCAAAGTGGGTGGCTTTGCCGTCGGCGACTTCGGTCAGTTCGATGCAATGTCCACAATAGGGGCAATACCGATCCTGCTCTTCCCATAACAGATATTTGAGGATATTGGTCTTGGAGTCCGGCAGGTTTTCCCGCCGCAATTCCTTGGCGGCATTTTCCCGTCGCTTGCGGTTGGCGGTATTGTCCTTTTCCATTTCGTTGCGCCGACTGACTCCCAAGGCCATGTCACGCGCCAGTTCGACAATCACCTCCTCCGGCAAGCAGCCCAATTCTTTGATGGCTTTGCGGATTTCAAGCTCCACTTGATGCAAAGCCACATCCACAACGGTGTTGCCGGTTACCGGTGGCGGCGGCAATGCGGTCTGCAAGGCTTGCGGCGCATGGTAGTCCGGATAGGCTTTGTCGATGGCGGCATATTCATCTAGGTTTTCGTCGCGCATGATGCCGGTGAGTTTTTCCAGCGCTTTCACGGAATAACTGGATCGTCCACCGTCAAAGCCCATGGCGCTAAGGCGTCCATAGTCTTTACGCTGCACCAGCTTGTTGATGAATCCTTGGAATTCTTCGCTAAAGCGCCGGGGTATGCCCGCTTTGCTGAAAAAAAGGCCGGGCCATTGCGGGTCGTAGAGTTGTTCCGGCGAGCCTAAGTCGGCGAGGAAGTTGATGATTTGGAGTTGGGTTATGTCAGCCAACCTGTCCCAATCCCCCAACAACTCAAATTTCTTGCTGCGCCAGACGGCGCGGGTCTTGTCGCCGCTCAATTCCTCCCGGCTGGCGCGATCCATATTTAACCTAAGTCCGGGAGGATTTGGGTAACCGGCCTTTTCCGGCGCGGTGTAAATGAAACTGAAGCTGACTTTCTCCTTGTCCCGCAACAGGCCGCGAATTATCGACTTTTGTTCTGCCGTCAGTGGCTTGGCCCGTTTGCCCATGCCCCAGTGCAAATCTGCCAGTTGCTTTTCAATGCGGAAGGCTTGTGCCGCCGGTTGGGCGGCGGGGGCGCGGGGCAGGTCTTTTTCCAGCGGGCATTTGCCGACCATCGCCGCCGGGGATTTTAGCGGGCGCTGGAAAAACAGGGCATCATAAAAAATATCTTTGACAGACCGGATTTCACCGGCCTTGTGTTTGTCGGGCTTGCTCTCGTTCAACACGTCGTGAGAAAGCGCCTGGATGTTCCAGATTTGCTCAAACTCGGCCTTGAGCATGTCGCGGTGGGCATAGAGCTTTTCCTCGGCGTCTTTAGGTGCGAGTTTCAGGCTCTGCCCTTTCCCATGCCGGACTGCCAAGTATTGACCGAGGGTGTCCGCTTCGCAAGCCTCCATGGCTAGCCTGAGCTTGTCTATGCCGCCCTTGACGATGCCGGTTTCATCCCCCTGTTTGCCTTTTTTGTCTTCCTGCCTCGGCATGGTCTTGCGCGGTTTGCCGGGCTTGGCTGCCTCGGCTGTGTCTTCCTTGCCGGGACGGAAGCCGCCGGCATAGCCGCGCCGTTTGGCCATTATTAACAAAACGCGGGCGAAGTCCGCCAATCCAATGGGCGCTGTGGCTGCTTCGGCGCGGAGCTTGTGGATGTCTTGGCCGGGATCGGGAGGAATGTCCTCTGGATCAAGCCCCAGCAGCGGCAGGCAATGGGCAATCCGCTTCATGCGGCTGGCCTTGCGTTCATGTTGGCGGCGTTGCTGACGGGCCAGCCGGCGAGCGGCTTTTTTGGGTTCACCAACGCCTTGGCCGGGGTTCAAAGGTTCGGGAAAAATGCGGACGGCATGATAAGGAATGGCGAGGGCTTCGGTTTCCCCATCCAGTTCATAGGCCACCAGGCCAATGGATGAAGTACCTAGGTCAAGGGCGAGACGGTAACGCATACTTGCTTCTCCTAAGGGTTCCGGTTAGGATAGGCATCGTATCAGGTATTCCGATGGTGGGGACTATCGGCAACAAGACCACCCCTTCGGGGGATAGGTTACCGATATATATAAAGCGGCTGCCCTCGGGCAGCCGCTTTTTTTTTGGGGGGGTATCCGCTTACGGCAGGGATGGCATCGCTTCTAACGGAGTTATCCTTCACACAGCCCAGACTCGCCCAGCAAATGCGGATCATCCTAAAAACTGCCGTTTTTTGGTTCATATGGACCACCCATGCTGGTTCACTTGAACCTAAAGCAGCAGCCCCCACCCCGCCATCATCTGCCTGAAGATGATATCGCGCTGATTTTTCATGGTTTTGTTGTGCGCCTCCTCAGATTGGCATGATAATGGCTAGATGCGTTTAATGCAGGGCCATCCCTCAATCTCACAGGAGTCGCGATGTCATTGTTTCTTGCTTATCTTTCCGTGGCCGCCGCGCTGATGTCGGCTCTTGCGGCCTTGGCCGCAAACCAGCGACTCGCGCTTGAACGTCTGGCGGTCGGGCTGCTGCGCCGTCAGCCGACAGCTTTAACTTGGGTGAAGGGGGCGTTTTCCGAGGCGCGGTACGCCGAGCTTCACCGTCACAGCTTGTTTGTCCTCCTCGGTGTTGGTGGCATCTGCGGTACGCTGGCAGGTTTGTGGGCTATGGCGGGCGGGACGGTGCTGGCCGATACCTTGCCATTCGGGCTGCCATGGTTGAGTTGGCATGTCCGCTTCGACGCGCTCTCCGGCTTTTTCTTCATGCTCATCGGCGTGGTATTGATCGCCGTCAGCCTATTCGGGCCGGGCTATGTGCGGGAGTTCGAGCATGGCAAGCACACGCTCGCCGTGCTGGGCTTTTTCACCGGCTTGTTCGTGGCGGGCATGGAACTGGTGCTATTGGCCGATGACGCATTCTTTTTTGTGATTTCGTGGGAATTGATGTCGGTCGCCAGTTATTTTCTGGTGGCCTTCCAGCATGAACACGCAGCCAATCGCCGCGCCGCGTTTTTGTATTTGTTGATGGCGGTGGTCGGGGCGATGGCTATCATTCTCGCTTTCGGCGTGCTGGCGGGCTTCAGCGGCGGCTTCACCTTCGACCATTTCCGCGCCGTGAAGCTGTCGCCGACCTGGGCCAGCGTGGCTTTCACACTGGGGCTGTTCGGTTTCGGCATGAAGGCGGGGTTGGTGCCGATGCATGCCTGGTTGCCTGAAGCCCATCCGGTTGCGCCATCCCACATTTCCGCGCTGATGAGCGGGGTGATGCTGAAGGTCGCGGTATATGGCTTTATCCGCTTCACCTTCGATCTGTTGGACGAGGTGTATTGGGAATGGGGGCTGTTGGCTTTGCTGCTGGGCACCGCCTCCGCCATTTTGGGCATCCTTTACGCCATGCAACAGACCAACTTGAAACGGCTGTTGGCGTATTCGTCGGTGGAGAACATCGGCATCATCTTCATCGCGCTTGGATTGGCCTTGATCTTTTTCAGCAGCGGCCAAACCCGGCTCGGCACCCTGGGCCTGATCGCCGCGCTGATGCATTGCCTGAACCATGCCTTGTTCAAAAGCCTGCTGTTCCTGGGGGCCGGGGCGATTTTGCACCAGACCCATGAACACAATCTTGAGAACTTGGGCGGGCTGATCCACCGCATGCCGCGCATGGCGATCATTTTCCTGATTGGCTGCTTGAGCATATCGGCGCTGCCGCCGTTCAATGGCTTCGTGTCGGAATGGATGATTTTCCAAACCGCGCTGCAAACCGGCAATCTTGAAAGTGGCGTGATCCGCAGCTTGATTCCCACGGCCAGCGCGGTGTTGGCGTTGACTTCGGCGCTGGCGGCAGGCTGCTTCGTCAAGGTCTTTGGGGTGGCGTTTTTAGGCTTGCCGCGCTCCCGCCATGCTGCCGATGCCCGTAAGATTCCCCATCAAGGCATGTTGGCGGGGCCGGCTTTGCTGGCCGTGCTCTGCGTGTTGTTGGGGATTTTTCCGGCACCCGTGATCGAAGGCCTGAATGTCGTCACCGGCCAGTTGGTGGGCAGTACGTGCCGCAGTTTCTGCCCTGGGTTGGTTGTGGGTGTCGCCGGTAGCCCGGAAGTGGCTTCCTATTCACCATTTTTGGTTTTGCTTGGCATCTTGCTGACCGGCTGGGTTTGTTATTATCTGCTGTACAGGCGTAACGGCCTTGGAGCCCGCCGCGCCGATCCTTGGGATTGCGGTTTCGGTGGCTGAATGCGCGGATGCAATATAGCAATACGGCTTCAGTATGCCGTTCAGGCGAATTTTCCCGCCTGTCTTCGAGTCAATGAAACTATTGAGGAGGAAAAATCCGGGCCCGACGAATTTCAAACCACAGCGGCTTCATTACCACCTGCATGTTTCACGGACCGGCTTGGGGCTATGTCTATGCAGCCAGTGGCACATGCCGTCATCGGCTTGTCACGCGGTGAGTCCAGATTCAAACCGGCAACATCCGGACTTATCTCGCCTATTCGTTTTTTACCCTGTTGATCTTGCTTTGGGGGATCAGTTGATGGCCTGGCTACTCGCGCTACTGCAAACTTTGTTGTTTATCGCCTGGCACCGCTGCTGGCCGGCTGGCTGAAAAAGATCAAGTGCCGCCTGCAAAACCGCCGCGCTCCTTCGCTGTTCCAGCCGTACCGGGATTTGCGCAAGCTGTGGCGGAAAGAACCCGTGGTGGCCCATCCGGCTTCTTGGATCTTCAGGGCCGCGCCCTATATTGTGCTGTCCACAACGGTATTGACGGCTTCGATCATTCCCTTCATCGCGGTGAATCTGCCGACGGCGAAAGTCGCGGATGTGGTGGTGTTGATCGGCTTTTTTGCGTTGGGACGGTTTTTCCTGGCGCTGGCGGGCATGGACATCGGCACGGCCTTTGGCGGCATGGGCTCGTCGCGGGAGATGATGGTTTCTTCTTTGGCCGAACCCGCCATGCTGATGGCGGTATTCACCCTGGCCATGAGCGCGTCCACCACCAATCTTTCGGAGGCGATGAATTATGTGCTTGCATACCGGCGTGGTGCTGCGGCCCTCGTTTATTTTCGCGATGTTTGCGCTTGATGTTGGTGGCCGTGGCGGAAACCGGGCGGATTCCGGTGGACAATCCGTCCACCCATCTGGAATTGACGATGATCCATGAGGCCATGATCCTGGAATACAGCGGCCGCTATCTGGGCTTGATTGAGTGGGCCAGCCAGATCAAGCTGATGATCTACGGTGTGCTGATCGCCAACATCTTCTTTCCCTGGGGCATCGCGCAGGATTTCAGCCTGAAGGCTCTGGGCTAGGCGCATTGGCACTGACAGGAAACTGATTGTGCTGACCGTCTTGCTCAGTCTGTCTGAAGTAATCTTTGCCAAGATGCGGGTGTTTCGGGTGCAGGAATACCTCAGTTTCGCCTATTTGTTGAGCCTGTTGGGCATGTTGAGCCACATTATTCTGGAGGTGCAACACTAATGGAAGATCACCGATCTGAGCCACTATCAGCAGGCGATTTTGCTCCTCGCCGCGCTGATCGCTGCTGACCTCTTTTCTCATGCTGGGGCAGTCGCGATTGATTGCGGCTGGTGTTCATCTTCGCCGTGCAAGGGCTGTTGCTGGCCATCACCACCGCGTTGGCGGCCGATGTGCTGGACTTCCCCCATCTTTATATTTCGGCGTTGTTGAGCCTGAGCCTGAAAGGCATCCTCATTCCCGTCATGCTGCAGCGCCTAGTGGTGCGCATGGGTTTGCACCGGGAGATGGAGACCTTGAAAAACCCTGCCCGCGGTGATGATGGGCGGCACGGGTCTGGTGGTGTTCAGCTATTACGTCTGTCTGCCCATCGTCAAACTGTCGCCACTGATCACGCTGAACACTATCGCCATCAGCATGGCCGTGGTGCTGCTGGGCATGTTGTTGATGATCACACGGAGGCAGGCGGTGGCCCATGTGGTGGGCTTCATGTCGATCGAAAACGGGCTGTTCTTCGCGGCGGTGGTGTCCACTTACGGGATGCCGATGGTGGTCGAACTGGGCATTGCCTTTGACGTGCTGGTCGCCGCCGTGTTGTTCGGCGTGTTCTTTTTCCATATCCGCTCCAGCATCGACTCTCTGGATGTGGATCAATTGAACCGCCTGAGCGAGGTGGAAAAATGATCGCCGCTTACCTTTTGCTTACCGGTTCCTTTGGTCGGGATGTTGTATTTGTCCTTGGTTCGATGATTGCCACAGGCGGGCCGCATCAATATCCGGTTTAACGCCATTGCCTTGGGCGCGTCGTTGTGGCTGGCGTCGATGTGTTATTGGAAGGGCCGATGCTGTCGCCCAACAAGATGCTTTACATCGATTCGTTCAATGTTTATCTGATTGCCCTGACCGCTTTTGTCGGCCTGACCACGTCCATTTTTTCCGGGCCTTACATGGCCCATGAGCAGGAATTGGGCAAGGTGGGCAAGAAAGCGGCTGCGGCTGTATTACGCCATGTATCAAGGCTTCATGCTGGCCATGTATCTGGTGCTGACCACCAACAACATGGGCGTGATGTGGGTGGCGATGGAAGGGGCGACCCTGGCCACGGTGCTGCTGGTCAGCCTGTACCGCACACCGGAATCGGTGGAGGCGGCCTGGAAGTATTTTATCCTGTGCGGCGTCGGCATCGCCCAGGCCCTGTTCGGAACGGTGTTGTTGTATTTCGCCGCCGAGCAAGTGCATGGCATCGAAGATGCCGCGCTGCTATGGACGGTGTTGCATGACATGCCAGCGCACTCAATCCAGGTGTCATGGGCATTGCCTTTGTGTTTTTGCTGGTTGGATATGGCACCAAGATCGGCCTGGTTCCGCTTGCACAATTGGCTGCCGGATGCCCATTCCGAAGGCCCCACACCGATGTCGGCCATCCTCTCGGGGCTGTTGCTCAACGACGCGCTCTATGCGGTGGTGCGCTGCAAGATGCTGGTGGACGGCTCGCTGGGCACACACCAAGCCGGCAATCTGATGATGGGCTTCGGCTTGCTGTCTTTCCTGGTGGCCGCGCTGTTTCTGCATCGCCAGTCGGACATCAAGCGGCTGTTCAGTTATTCCTCCATTGAACACATGGGCTTGATGACTTTTGCCTTCGGCATGGGCAGCCCTTGGGCCACCTTCGCCGCGCTGTTCCACATGACCACCCATTCGCTGACCAAGTCGGCGATTTTCGTCACCGTCGGCCATGCCGCCCAAGTGGCGAAACCCAGCAGATGGAAAAAATCCGTGGGCTTGATACGCACCCAGCCCGCCATCGGCTGGGGGCTGTTGGTCGGCACCGTCGCCATTGCCGGCTTTCCGCCTTTCGGCGTGTTTGCCAGCGAATTCCTGGTCCTTGTCGCCACCATGCATGATTATCCTTGGCTGACGCCTTTGCTGTTGACGGGTGTCGGCATTGCCTTCGCCGGCTGTTCCGCAACATCCAGCCCATGGTTTTCGGCGAAGTGCCTGAAGGCCAGACGCCCATCCCGGCCAATCTGTGGCCGGTGATGATGCACTTGGCAATCGTGCTGTGCCTGGGGCTTGCCATTCCGGCCTTCCTGGGCAATTGGTTTAACCAAGCGACTCTGCTGATCTCGGGGAAACTGCCGTTATGAACGACGCTATCGAACTTAGCCAACAGTTCAAAATTGACTTGGAGGCCCGGCAGGTGGCGGCCGTTGCGCCCCTGCCCAACAACGCCTTGCAGCCGGCGCGACTGTTGGAAATCATCAATCCCCAGGATTGGGGCAAGGCCGGAGAACTGGCGCAAGAATCGGGCTGGCGCTGGGCGGCGGGCTGGGCCGAGGACAAAGGCGACAAGCTGTCCGTCAGTGCCTGCCTTGAATTGCAAGGCAGCTATTTGGTGTTGCGGACATCGGTAGACAAGAACCAACCCAGGTTGCCTTCGCATGCGCCGTATTTTTTCCCGGCCAACCGGCCCGAGCGGCATACGCAAGATCTCTTCGGCATCCAGTTCACCGGTCATCCCGACCCGCGCCGTTGGACGCGCCACCAAGCCTGGGACGAAAACACCGCTCCCTTGCGCAAAGCGTTTCCGGCGGCAGGTTCGCCACCGGAGCGAACGCCTCCCGACAATGGATATCCGTTCTTAAAGGCGCAAGGCCATGGCGTCTATGAAATCCCGGTCGGCCCGGTCCATGCCGGCATCATCGAACCTGGCCATTTCCGTTTCCAGGCGGTGGGCGAGGCCGTCCTCCATCTGGAGGAACGCTTAGGGTACGTCCATAAAGGCATCGAAAAAATTGCCGAGGGCCGCACACCGGAAGGCTTGGCGCAGCTGGCCGGGCGGGTGTCCGGCGACACCACGGTGGGGCATGCCTTCGCCGCTTGCTTGGCGATGGAGCGTGCCGCCGGTTTGGAAGTCCCGCCTCGCGCCGCCTTTATGCGTGGCATCCTGGCCGAGCGCGAGCGGGTCATCAACCACCTGTGGGACATGGCGGCGATTTGCAACGATGTCGCCTTCACCTTTGGCTATTACCAGCTTGGGCGGCTGCGCGAATTATGGCTGCGCGACAATCAAGCCTGGTTCGGCCATCGTCTGCTGATGGACAGGATCGTGCCGGGCGGCGTCAGTGTCGGTCTCACCGCCAAGGCTGCCGAAGGCATGAGGGCGTCCATCAGATCCTTACGCAAGGAATTGGGCGAACTCATCACCATCATCGACGGCAATTCCTCGCTGGAAGACCGCTTGCTCACCGCCGGCCATCTCAGCCCGGCACAGGCGCAAAGCTATGGGGCGCTGGGATTTGTGGGCCGCGCCAGCGGACAGGATTTTGACCTGCGCCGCGACGCGCCTTATCCGCCTTATGACCGGCTGGACGTGAAAGTGCCGGTGGAGGATCAAGGCGACATCGCCGCACGGTTCTGGGTGCGCTACAAGGAAACGCGGGTCGCGTTGACGCTGCTCGAGCGCATGCTGGACGCCCTGCCGCCAGGTGAAATCCTGCTGCCTTGGCGCGATCCCGAACCGGGGGCCGAAGGCTTGGGGTTGGTCGAAGGTTGGCGCGGGGAAATCCTGAGCTTTGTGCGTTTTGGTGAAGAAGGCCGCATCAGCCGCTACTATCCCCGCGATCCCAGCATCGTCAACTGGCCAGCGCTGGAAAAGCTAACCCTAGGCAATATCGTCCCCGATTTCCCCGTTTGCAATAAATCAGTGAACGGTTCTTACTCGGGCAACGACTTGTAAATACTTAAGGGATAACATCGCTGGGAGCGATGTTATCCCTGCGGACACACACAGAGAAAAAACCATGCTTGACCTATACCGGAAAATCATCACCACCGGGGTGTTGACCGAGAAGTTTGACCGCAAATTCCGCGAACTGGAGATCGAGGAAACCGGCGCGAAGCTTAAAGCCACCATCGACCAGCGTTTTGCCGGCAGCCTTGCCATCCGCCAAGTGGATGCCGGTTCCTGCAACGGTTGCGAACTGGAAATACATGCCCTCAACAATGTTTATTACGACATTGAGCGTTTCGGCGTGCATTTCGTCGCCTCGCCGCGCCATGCCGACATGTTGTTGGTGACCGGGCCGGTGTCCCGCCACATGGAGACCGCTTTGCGCCGCACCTATGAAGCCACCGCCAATCCCAAATGGGTGATTGCGGTGGGCGATTGCGGCGCTTGCGGTGGCGAGTTTGGCGAGTCTTACGCCAGTTGCGGGCGCGTCGCCAACGTCATACCTGTGGATGCCGTGATACCCGGCTGCCCGCCGACACCGCTGGATTTGATGCGGGGTATTCTGAATTTGTTTTCAGCGCTGATCAACAAGTATGACTCCTGCAATACTCTGCAATACTGGAACCCTGCTGGCTATTTTCTGACGGCTTAGAGTTTTCTGGTTGAGTTTTGGAGCCCTTCCTTGTTGTCGGCGTGTCTGGGCGTGCTTGCTTGACAATGGGAATCGGGTTGGTCTTTTTTGCGCATTCTGCAAAACAGTTTGTCGAAAACAGAACGCAAACCAAGACAACTAGTCTTGAGCGCATGATCACCTCTCTTGGTATTTCGCTTGTATGAAGCCGCTATCCAAGCTAAAGCAAGCAATTTATTTGCCATGATCTTTGAATCTATTTTATATGGAAATTCTTCACGGCATCCTGCCCAATGATTGATTTTTGGGGGTATTGAACCAATTGGCATGGGTGTTTTTAAACCAATGCTGCCCGGTTACGGATTTGCCCCGCATTTTAATCAACCATTTGCTTACTCTGTGCCAATTCCCTATTAAAATTATGGAATTGGCCTGTTCAAATGGCTCAAAAAACTGCCCATGCCATCTACTTGCTTCCTGCCCAGAAGCGTCCATATCGCCCGCTAGTTGAGCAATAAGATGTGTTTTGCACCAACCACCACCACCCAAAAGTGGTTCTTTTTAAATGGTCAAGTCTTAACTGGCTGATTTTACTTATTAAGTCCTGTGGCACCGTCTTTGCTTGATTAGACGTATGTCAAACATTCCACCCAGCAAGAGGTATCTGCTATGAAAACCATGGATTACATCATCAATCTGATGGGCCATTCCGATGACGACGGCGAACCGGGACACAATGAACACTTTTCCATGATGCTGCTGACGGGATTCTTGGCGTTGATGGTCATTATGGTGATGGTTTAACCCATCGCGGGAAGACCCCCGGCGCTGCCGGGGGGGAGATAGCAGGAGATTGACATTTCATGGAGTCCATCGGGAAACTCCGTGCTGTGGGCAGCCAAGCGCACGGCAACGGTTTTGGAGGAGGATCCCGATGGATGCCAATCAGGGCTTAAGCCATCACCGTTTCATCATGCTGAAGAATTCGGCATTGGACTTGGTGTCCTTGAGCTTGCCGAGGAGGAATTCGCTGGCCGCGACTTCGTCCATAGGCTGGAGTATCCGGCGCAGTATCCATGACATTTGCAGTTCTTCCTTGGGCACCATGTATTCCTCACGGCGGGTTCCGGAACGGTTGATATTGATGGCCGGATAGACGCGCCGTTCGGCGATCTTGCGGTCCAGGTGCAATTCCATGTTGCCTGTGCCTTTGAATTCCTCGTAAATCACCTCGTCCATGCGCGAGCCGGTA
This sequence comes from uncultured Gammaproteobacteria bacterium, assembly GCA_963753955.1. Classification (GTDB taxonomy): domain Bacteria; phylum Pseudomonadota; class Gammaproteobacteria; order Methylococcales; family Methylococcaceae; genus Methylumidiphilus. The sequence goes on along the minus strand of CAVWEM010000006.1, from coordinate 54,754 downwards.
TCGACCAAGGCCGTGGCGATGATGGTCAGGCTGCCGCCTTCCTCGATATTGCGGGCCGCGCCGAAAAACCTTTTGGGGCGCTCCAGCGCGTTGGCATCGACGCCGCCGGTCAGTATCTTGCCGGACGCAGGCACGATGGTGTTGTAGGCGCGGGCTAGGCGGGTGATGGAGTCGAGCAATATCACCACATCGTGTTTGTGTTCGACCAGATGCTTGGCCTTTTCGATGGCCATTTCGGCGACCTGGACATGCCGGGTCGGCGGCTCGTCGAACGTGCTAGAAACCACCTCGCCTTTCACGCTGCGTTGCATTTCCGTGACTTCCTCCGGGCGCTCGTCAATCAGCAGCACGATGAGGTAGCACTCGGGATTCCGTTCCGCGATGCAATGGGCAATATTTTGCAGAATCATTGTTTTGCCGGCTTTCGGCGGCGACACGATCAAGCCGCGCTGGCCCTTGCCGATGGGGGCCACCAGATCGATCATGCGTCCGGTCAGGTCTTCCGTGGTGCCGTTGCCGGTTTCGAGGACAAAGCGTTCGTGGGGGAACAATGGGGTAAGATTGGAGAACAGGACCTTGTGCTTGGCGTTCTCCGGCGGTTCGTAATTGATCTGCTCCACCTTGAGCAGGGCGAAATAGCGGTCGCCTTCTTTCGGCGGGCTGATCTTGCCTGAGATGGTGTCGCCGGTGTGCAGGCTGAAACGCCTGATCTGGCTGGGTGAAACGTAGATATCGTCGGGGCCGGCCAGATAAGACCAGTCGGCTGATCGCAAAAAGCCGAAGCCGTCAGGCAAGATTTCCAGCACACCGTCGCCGAAAATATCCTCGCCGCTCTTCACCTGTTTTTTCAGGATGGAGAAGATCAAGTCCTGCTTGCGGCTGCGCGCGACGCCTTCTATCTTCAAGGATTCAGAGATTTCGACAAGCTCGGAAACGGGTTTGCGTTTGAGGTCGGTTAGATTCATAAGAGTTGGCAAATGCGGAGGAAACCTCATAGCCGCCAATAGGGTAGGGCGGCTTGATGGTCGGTGATGTGTGCTTAATACCCGTCCCTAGGGGTTGCCGCCGCAAAGCTTGGGCAGTGCATTGGACATCCTTCGGAACATAAAAAATGACAGTGGCATGGAGATTAGCCAAAGCGCCTTGGAAATCACTTCCCTGTGCCTGGCATCCTGTCCATGATGGCCTACGGGATGGGCTTAACGCCGCCCACGCCCGCCTTTGGGGCCTTTGTCCAACGCGACATAAATCGTGTTGCCCTCAAAATCGCGGCCATCCAGGCCGGATATGGCCAGACGGGCCTCGTGTCCTTCCATATTAATGGTGGCGACGCCGCGCGCCTTGCCGGTGAACAAATCCCGGCTTAGTTTCAGGTCAAAGACTTTACCGTAGCCGCTAAACAATTGACTCAGGCTGGCTTCAGTTGTGCTGGGGGGTAATCCGCGAACAAAAAGCGTCAACATGGGTTGGCACTCCTTTAGTGAAATGGATTGGAAGGAACGATGCGCCAGACGCGCATCAGAACGAAGGGAAGCAGGCCGGCTGTCGGCCTGCTTTTTGGAACGTGGACGCTTACCTGTCTAAATCACAGGATGACAACGTTTTCAGCTTGCGGGCCTTTTTGGCCGGCTACTTCGGTGAAGCTGACCGGCTGTCCTTCCGCCAAAGTTTTGAAACCTTGTCCCTGGATGGACCGGAAATGCACGAACAAGTCGCTGCCGTTTTCACGCGCGATGAAGCCAAATCCTTTGCTTTCGTTGAACCACTTGACGGTGCCTTTTTGTGTTGCTGACATATTAAATCTCTTTGTAAAAAATGCGCGGTATGCGCTGAACACTTCAATGGTTCCCTTGCGGAAACAATCGAAATAAAAACGGGGTTTTTTGGGAAAGCGGGCGGTTGGAGCAGGAATGTGTCAAAGATTAACAGAAACTACACTGACTTGCTTGGCGCGAACCTCTATACACCGGCGCTCACACTACAGTAAAAACTTGGGCAACACAAGCGAAAACTTTCAAAAACTTGGTGCGGGGTGTTTTGGGCAGGCACACACCGTCTGCCAAGAGGAAGCAGTCCTTTGGCGCAGGCTTTGCCGGGCGGGTGTTTGGCTGGCTTAAAACACCTGTGGCGGGGAAGATCCGCGACCGTCCCCGCCACAGCATTGCAGAAATACCGTCAGTTAAAAAGCTTCACGGGCGACTGGTTGGACCAGGCTGGTTTTTTCGGCCCCGGATCGTTGCTGCCGGCCCCGCAAGCGGCCAAGAAAAAACCGGTTAAGCAAAGCACCAGCAAATTTTTGAATATGGACATGAAAACTCCTTGAAGATTTTGAGGAGGGGCATTGACGGTCTGGGCAGCGCTAACGACCCTTCGCCACCGGCAGGGTCGTGGCGCTGTCGGCCGACCGTCAACAACCCCGCATGAAAGGCAGTGGCTGCGCGCACGATTATGTGGGCGCAAGCGCCCTATTTTTTTTCCGCCCAGCTCTGCCCTGGGAATGCCACAGACATGGCAGATTTAACGCTTAACCTCCATCTAGTTGGTGATTATAACCCCTCAAGAGTCCTTGGCGCACTATCGTTATGGCTTGGCTAGGACAAAACTTTTCCGCTGCCCTTGCCTTGGCGAGCAGTTCCGTCGGCGGAGCCGCATCCAGCAGGGTGAGCTGGCCCTGTTCGTCCACATGGAAAATCTCCGGGGCTTCCGCCATGCAATTGGCGTGTCCCTTGCATAGGCTAAAATCGACCTGGACTTGGAAGGATTGTTGCCGCGCATCCTCGCGCCGGTCGTTTGCGGTTGCGCTTGCCACGGTCACCACCGTAGCTTGCCGCTTGCGATAACGAATCCGGCAAGGGGAGGCTGGCTCCACCACCATTTTTGTGTAATCGTCGCGGTAACTTGTCGGCGCATCGACCAGTTCGAACTCATAGCGGCGCAGCAATACGCAAAAAATCGCCTTGATCTGGAACAGCGCGAACGCATTGCCCGAGCATTTATGCTTGCCGCCGCCGAACGCCTGCCAGCCGAACAGGTTTTTGTCCTCGCAACGCTCGGGTGTGTAACGGTCGGGGTCGAAGCGCTCGGGATCGGGGAACAGATCGGCAATCCGGTGCGTGACGGACGGGGCCGCGCAGACGAATTTACCGGCCTTGATGGTGTAATCCTTGACCTGGAAGTCCTTCATCACTTTGCGCATCAAGATGATCAGCGGGGGATGCAGGCGCAGCACTTCCTTGATGACATTTTCCAGCTTCGGGATCTGCCGCAAGGATTCAAACGTGACCTTGCCGTCAGGGCCGAACAATTCGTCGATTTCTGCGGCGACGGACTGGTAATGTTCGGGGTTGCGGAGCAATTCTATCAGCACCCAGGAGGCAGTCCCGGAACTTGTGTGGTGGCCCGCGAAGACGGCGGCGATCAACATGCCGGTGATCTCGTGGGCGGTGAGTTTGCTGCCATCTTCATAATGCGCATCAATCAAAGCCTGGAACACATTGGTCGTGCTTTCCGCGCTGCCCGCCCGTTTTTCCATGATCTGTGCCACCAAGCCCTGAAGCTTTTGGCGCGCCTTGTCCCGGCGGCGGAACACCGGCAGGGGCAGATACGGGAAGACATAGGCGATGGGCTGGATGCCCATTTCCAGGTCGTGGTAAATCGCGCCAAATTCCTTGTTCAACTCAAAGCGGAACTCCGGGCCTAGCAGGCAATGGCTGGAGGTGTAGATGGTCAATTCCTTGGCGAACTCCAAAAAATCCACCTCGCCGGTGTCGCCCCAATCCTTGACCAGATTTTCCACCTCCTCGACGATGATGCCGGAATAAGTCCGCATCGCCTTGTCGCGCAGCGCCGGCATCAGCATCTGCAATTGCTCGTTTTTCCGTGCGATGGGCGCGTCGAACACCACGCCCTTGCCGAAGATTGGCGTCATGATCTTATAGGCCGGCCCTTGGTCCAGCACTTCGTCGGGGGCGCGGTAAAAGGCTTCGCTGGCCTCCTCGCCGGTCATCAACACCATGTCCTGATGGAACATCTTGAACTCGGCGACATCGCCGAGTCGCTGGCGCAGCCGCATCATGAAATCATGGGGATTCTTGCCGAAATCGAGGATATGTCCGGCAAAGGGGAATGCGCCCGGAAGCAGCGGCGGCAGTTTGATCGTGGGTTGGCTCATGGTTTGTCCATTGTGGTTTCGGGCAATCTTAGCATGTGAGGAGATATTCAAAAACCCGCCGCACTAGAATGGGAAGGAAAAGCCACAAGTGGCGTGAGTGGCGATGATATTACGCGAAAGTCGTGCCTGCCTCCGCGTATTCAGGTAGAATTCCGCCCTTTTTCCAAAGCTTCAGAGAGTTTAAAAGCATGGTTCAAATCGGCATCGTCATGGGCAGCAATAGCGACTGGGAAGTCATGCGTCAGGCCGCCCGGCAGTTGAAGGATTTGGGGGTTGCTTACGAGACGAGGGTCGTCTCCGCCCACCGTACCCCGGATTTGCTGTTCGAGTACGCCGAGACGGCCGCCGCGCGGGGTTTGCAGGCGATCATCGCCGGGGCCGGCGGGGCGGCGCATCTGCCGGGGATGCTGGCGGCAAAGACCACCGTGCCGGTGCTGGGTGTGCCAGTGCCGTCGAAATATCTGAAGGGCCTGGATTCGCTGTATTCCATCGTGCAAATGCCGAAAGGCATTCCGGTGGCGACCTTTGCCATCGGTGAGGCGGGGGCTGCGAACGCGGCTTTGTTCGCCGCGGCGATGCTGGCCAACCACGATCACGCTTTGAACGAGCGACTGCAAGACTTCCGGCGCAATCTGGCCGCGTCGGTCCATGCCATGCAATTGCCGGAGGTGGAGTGATGGGCAAACATATCCTGCCCAATGAGATGCTGGGCATTTTGGGAGGAGGGCAGTTGGGCCGCATGTTCACGATGGCTGCGTTGGCCATGGGCTACCGCGTCACCGTGCTGGATCCCGACCCGGAAAGCCCGGCGGGGGCGCTTGCCACGGTACATTTGTGTGCCGCTTTCGATGATGGCCAGGCGCTCAAGCAACTGGCCGAGACCTGTGCCGCCGTAACCACCGAGTTCGAGAACGTGCCTGCGGGCAGCATGGCGTTCCTGGAACGGCACACCCGCGTCAGCCCTTCATCCGAGGCGGTCGCCATCGCCCAGGATCGTATCCGCGAGAAGCGCTACATTTCTGGGGATGGTCTGCAAGTCGCGCCTTTCCTAGCTGTCGAGAGTGTGGCGGATTTGGAGCAGGATTTAAGTGGCCATCTGCCCGGTATTTTGAAAATCGCCCGTTTGGGTTATGACGGCAAAGGACAGGTGCGCGTCAAAACCGCCGAGGAAGTCCAGGCGGCTTTCGTCGGGATGGGAAGCAAGCCTTGCGTGTTGGAAAGGCTGTTGGATTTGCGGACGGAGATTTCGGTGATCGTCACCCGCACAGGATCGGGCGAGGCGGTTTGCTTTCCGGTGGCGGAAAACCAACATGCGGGTGGCATCCTCGATGTCAGCATCGTACCCGCCCGCGTCGATCCCCCTGTTGCCGAACAGGCACGGCAAATGGCTTTGCGGCTGGCCGAGGCGCTGGATTATGTCGGCGTGTTGGCGGTGGAGTTTTTCGTGCTGGCAGGCGGCGAGTTGCTCATCAACGAAATCGCCCCGCGCCCGCACAACAGCGGCCATTACACCCTGGACGGCACTTTGGTGAGCCAGTTCGACCAGCAGGTGCGGGCGATGTGCGGCCTGCCGCCGGGTGACACCCGGCTGCTCAGTCCGGTGGTGATGGTCAATCTGCTCGGCGACATCTGGGGCGACGGCGAGCCGGCTTGGGATATTTTGCTCAGTCGGCCTAATGTCCATCTGCATCTGTATGGCAAGAAATCCGCCCACGTCGGCCGCAAGATGGGGCATTACAACGTTTTGGCCGAAGACACTGAAAATGCGCTTGGACAAGCTCTGGAATTGAAGCTGAAATTGCAGGCGCTCTGATTGACAAAAAAGCAGTCTTGATCGGATGCGAAAAAGCGACTTCTTTTACGAACTGCCGTCACGGCTGATCGCCCAAAGCCCTTTGCCCGAACGCACCGCCAGCCGCTTGCTGAAATTGGAAGGGGGCAGCGGCAGGGTCGAGGATTTGCTGTTCGCCGACTTGCCTAAGCTGCTGAGGCCCGGTGATTTGCTGGTGTTCAACGACACGCGGGTGATCCCGGCGCGGCTGTTTGGAAGGAAGGCTTCCGGCGGCAAGATCGAGCTGCTCATCGAGCGTTTGCCGGACGGACGCCATGCCTTGGCCCATATCCGCGCCAGCAAACCGCCAAAGCCGGGGACGGAACTGCTGCTGGACGGCGGCCATCGCCTGCAGGTGACAGGCAGGGAGGATGATCTGTTCCTAGTGGAATCCAAAACCGATGGCATCGCCGAAATTCTGGCCGCAGTCGGCCACATGCCCTTGCCGCCTTACATCGAACGCGCCGATGCCGAGGAAGACCGCGAGCGTTACCAGACCGTGTTCGCCCGCCAGCCCGGCGCGGTGGCCGCGCCCACGGCGGGCTTGCATTTCGACGAGGCCATGTTGGCGCGGGTGGATGCCATGGGAGTGGACAAGGTTTACCTGACCCTGCATGTGGGCAGCGGGACGTTCCAGCCGCTGCGCGTGGAAAACCTTGACGAGCATAAGATGCATGCCGAGTTTTGCCAGTTGGACGAGGCCGTGGTGGAGAAAATACGCACGGTGAAAGCCGCAGGCGGGCGGGTGGTGGCAGTCGGCACGACGGCGGTGCGGACACTGGAAAGCGCTTCCCTGTCCGGCGAGTTGCAAGCCTTCCGGGGCGACACCCGGCTGTTCATCCACCCCGGTTTCCGCTTCCATTGCGTGGACGTGCTGCTCACCAATTTCCATTTGCCCGAATCCACCCTGCTGACCCTGGTTTGCGCCTTTGCCGGTCACAGCCAAACGCTGGCGGCTTACCGGCATGCGGTGGCGCAGGAGTACCGTTTTTTCAGTTATGGCGATGCGATGTTCGTGACCCGGCAACCCGATGAGTGAGTTGTCTCCGATGTTTGAACTGCATCCCCAGCTAAAGCGCGATTGCCTGGATCTTGGCCGTTTCAAATTGTGCCGCTTGTTGCTGATGAATGAAAGCCGCTATCCCTGGTTTATCCTTGTTCCAGAAAGGGTTGGAATATCCGAGATATACCGGCTGGACGAGTCGGATCAGGGATTATTGATGCGGGAATCGTCCCTGTTGGCGCGTGGCGTGGCCGAGGCATTTGCGGCGGATAAAATGAATATTGCCGCCATCGGCAATATCGTCCCGCAACTGCATGTCCATCACATCGCCCGCCATCGCGGCGACCCGGCCTGGCCCGCGCCAGTGTGGGGGAAATTCGATCCCTTGCCCTACGATGAAGCCAGTTTGACAGCGGTCATCGCCCGCTTGAAAACTTGTCTGCCCGTGGAGTTTGTCTGGAGCAGGGGATGAATTGCCGCGCCGGTTGCGGCGCTTGTTGCATCGCCCTGTCCATCTCCACGCCGATTCCAGGCATGCCTTCCGGCAAACCTGCCGGTGTGCGCTGTGCGCAGCTTACCGATGATCTGCGTTGCGCCATTTTCACCGACCCCAAACGCCCCGTCTGTTGCGCGGGGCTGCAACCGTCGGAGGAAATGTGCGGGACTACCCAGTCCGAGGCGCTGGCTTATCTGGATTGGCTGGAAGAGGCCACGCGGCCTCAAAAACCTAAGCTTTAACTCCCCTCGCCGCAAATCCCCTCTCCCACAGGGAGAGGGGAGTGAATGCTTACTGGGGAAATTGCTACTGGCAACCCGCTTGGGGCAACCAGATGTTCAAACCACCCACATTCTGCAATACACGATCCGGGCCTAAGTAATACACATCGTTGTTTGCCGAGTAAATGCCCACATACGCGTTGGTGTCGCGGTAGAAACGATACGTAAAGGGGGATGACTTCTGCGTGGTCGCGCCCGCCGGGGAAAACAGATTGGGATAAGAGGTTTCGACCCAATTCAACAAACAGGCAATCGGATCGACTGCCGGGACTGTTACCGACCTGCGGTCGAAGGTGCCGTCCGGGCCGGTGCATGTCAAGGTATAAGTAGTGCTTGCCGGCGGACTGACCACCGCGTTGCCGGAAAGCGGCACCGCCAAGGACAAGCCGGTGTTGGTCGTGGCATTGCATGAAGTCGCATTGGAAGATGACCAGGTCAAGGTTTTCGGGCCTTGGCTGTTGCCCGTGGCCGGCGTTGCCGTCAGTGTGGCCTCCACGGATCCGGGCAGTAGATTCACCAGATAAATCGCCGCTCCTTGGGTTCTTTTCGCCGCGTCCGCATAATTCACTCGGAATGCAAAGCGGTTTTCCTTCAGCGAATCATTTCCGAAGATGGGGCCATCAAATGATTCGTTTACGCCGTCGCCACCGTTGCGAAGTACTGTGCGCCCATCACCCAGCGAATCGCCCACCGCGATAATCTTGCTCACGGAACCGTCGGTGGTGGAAACCCAATAGATGCCGTCTTTGTTTGCGCTATCCCTGCCGATGAACACCAATCTGTCCCCGCTGAAGGAATAGCTGGAGGGGATGTTGTAATCATAGGTAATAAATTCTTTGAAATTACCCGTGCCGCCGGGGACGGGGGTATTGGTGTCCACCAATTTGCGCAATTGCCGGGTTCCCGATGGGTCGGGAATGGAGCTGTAGAAGCCAGAGAAATTAACGCCGGAGTAACCCAGAAAAATCACCTTGTTGCCGTCGATCAGCGGCGGGTAGAAATTGGTGAATTTTCCGCTGTTTGGATCGCCGGGAACCGTGTCGTTTAGTGTCGCGATAAACGTGGCGTTAAATTCGGATGACCCGCCGGTATGGAATACTTGCCCATCGGGCAGGAACTGGCATCGTTGATCTGTGCCTACAATGCCCGTCAGCGGCCCGGTGACGATGGCGGGCAGGCCTTGCACATTGCTCATCCTGAGCGCGATGGTTGAACCACTGACATCCGGGGCATAATAGCTGTTGACGCCGAACGTAAAGCCATAGCCATTGGTGCAAAGAAAACTGGTGCCGAGGTTGGTGACTGGGCCACCATTCAGCGTGACGGCGTAGCTCCCGTCAAAACCGAAAACCAGATTATTCGCGTCTAGGTTGAAAGGATAGTTGCTGAGATTGATGTCAAATGGGGCGGCAGGGGTGACGCCTGGCGCTGTCATGGACGAATTCACCAGGATCGTGACGGCACCGCCAGTCGAAGGAACTGAATAAAACCCCGATTGGTTCCTACCGGTGTTTTCCGGGTTGGTGCCTGCGCCGCCGAATACGACTTTGCCTCCTTTGGCCTTGGGGCTGGTAAACGGATTGCCGTGAAACCGTTCGGTAAAGTTTCCCGTGCCTTGTGGGATCAGCGTGTTGGTGTCCACCAGACGCACCAAGGACGGCAGTCCCGCCAAGGCGTCCATCGACCAGATGGAGTAGGTGTTTTCGATCTGTGTGTAGACATTGAAAGCGACCCGGTTGCCGTCCAAGGCTGGCACACCAAACAATTGGAACAGCGTGTCGGTCGGGCGGTCAGGCACTTGGTCGGTGGTGTCGACGAGTTTGATGAAAGTCGGTGGGGTGGCTTGGCTGCTGGCCGAGATGGTCAATAAGCCGATAAGAGAGACCGCCATGATGGTTATTTGAACGCGATAGTATGTTCGCATGTCGTGCTCCTTAATGCAGGTTGGCCGTTGATCGAGTGCCGGTTCCTCGCGCCTTGCGGGTTTCCTCTGGAATGGCTTCCCGCTGCCTGGCGCAGGGGCATCGCAACTTCCTCGCTGTTGCGTGGCTGCTGCCTGTTTTGGATGCTATAGCACGGTTAAGCAGGTGTAAACCGCTTGTTTTATGGGATAAGTAGCCGGTTTCCCCGCTAGCCCAACGCCGTTTTTCCCGACCAATCCCGCGCAAATTGCCAAGCCACCCGGCCACTGCGCGAGCCGCGTTCCAGGGCAAACCGCAAGGCCAGCAAACGGATCGGTTCCCATTCCTCCGGCAAGCTCTCCAGCTTTTCCAGCCAATAGCGCACGATCTCCAAATATTCGTTTTGTGTGAAGGGATGAAAGGAAAGCCACAAGCCAAAGCGTTCGGATAGGGATATTTTTTCTTCCACGGTGTCGCCATGGTGGATTTCACATTGCAAGTCATCGCCCGCGTAATAGCGAGCCTCCTGGTTTTCGCCCTGGTATTCCGGCAACAAATGGCGGCGGTTGGAGGTGGCGTAAACCAGCACATTGTCGGCCAGGCCGCTGAGGGAACCTTCCAGGGCGGCTTTCAGGCGTTTGTAGCTGGCATCGTCGGCCTCGAAGGAGAGGTCGTCGCAGTAGATAATGAACTTTTCCGGGCGTTCTTCCAATAATTCCAAAATATCCGGCAGTTCGGCCAGATGTTGCCGATCCACTTCGACCAGACGCAGTCCCTGGGCGGCATATTCATTCAACAATGCCTTGATGAGCGAGGACTTGCCAGTGCCACGCGAACCCCATAGCAGGACGTTGTTGGCCGGCAGTCCCTGTAGGAACTGGCGGGTGTTGCGGGCAATCAGGTTCTTCTGCCGGTCGATGCAGCGAATGTCGTCCAGGGCGAGGGTCTTCGGCTGGCTGACCGGGCGGAGCCGTTCCGGGTGGCCTAGGCCGCGCCAGCGGAAGGCGATGGCCGCGTCCCAGTCAAGCGTTTGTGGGACGGGCGGCAGAAGCTTTTCCAGGCGTACAAGGAGGGTTTCGGCACGTCCGAGCAGGGATTCGAGAGCTTGGGTCATGATGGAATGTAGGTTTGAGGAATGAGCGGGAGGATGCTTTTTCCTATGGCTCCAGCCGCTTGATAAAAAACGGACGGCTGAGATGCCGTCCGTTTTTTTTAGGGTTAAGCCTTACTTTTTAGGCTGGGCGGCCAGTTCGAGATGCTTCAGCGCTTCCTTGGCATGGGTAGTGCCACTCTCGGCATTGTTATTTTTGCCTGCTTCGATGGCCGCATTGAGGTGTGAGATGCCTTCCACGGTGTGTACGCTGGGGGCTTCTTTCTGCGATGCCTGGGCATGGGTTAGTGCGACCTGGGCGTGTTCCAGCAGGACACCGGCTTTGCCGGCTTCGCCGTTGGCGATGGCTGCTTTGGTGTGTTCCACGGCTTGCACGGCGTGGCTGGTGGGAGCGGCGCTCTCTGCGGGCTTCTCAAGCATTTCAAGGTGCTTCAGGGCTTCTTTGGCATGGGCAGTCCCGCTTGGGGCGTTACCGTTTTTGCCTGCTTCAACGGCTGCATTGAGATGGTTGATGGCTTCCTCAGTATGGACGCTGGGCTCGGCTTTTTGGGAGGCTTGCGCATGGGTCAGGGCGATCTGGGCTTGCTCCAAAAGAAGCGGGGCATGGCCGGCTTCGCCATGGGTGATGGCTAGCTTGGTGTGTTCCACCGCTTGCGGGTGGTGGACGGGTTCGGCGAAAGCGAACACGCAGCCCAACATGAGGGTGGCGGCTAGGGCAATGGCTTTGGTTTTCATGGTTAACCTCTTCAGTTTTTGTAGGGTATTGAGTCCATCTGACGTGGACTTTCCAGGGTAAGTATTTTGGGCGGGCCGATGCATGTCAAGCATAATCCCGCCATTTGCTTATGTCTTTAAGCACCTTACCTCTCCGTGGCTTTATGCCATACGGATTGCGTTTTAGAGTCCTTACCCCATTGCTTCGTTCCCGCTACTGGCCCACTAAATAAGGCCAGAAAATACCTTCCGGCAGTTTCTCCGCGTTGCCGGTCACAGCCACGCCGCCGGTTTGGCGGAGCAGGGCATAGATTTTCGCCACCGCCTGTTTTTCCTCCTCGCCCCAGCGTTTCACCAGACCGGCGCAATATTCCTTGCGCAGGGCGGCTTGCTGCCGGGGTTCTTTTTCCTGGGTCAAAGGCGCTATTTTGTCCCAAGCCGCGTCGTTGCCACAAAGCAGCTTGCGGGCCTCGCCGGAAGCCTTCAGAAAAGCGTCCAAGGCCGGGCCGTGGGCAGCGGCCCAGGATTGCTTGAACACTAGCCCCAAGTTTGGCAAGGGTTCTTCCACCCCTAGGCCCTTTAGCACGTCGCGCCCGTCCAAAACCCGGCGGTAACCCTGCGTCTCCAACTTGGCGGCGTAATGCCAGAAGTTAAGCAGCGCATCGAGTTTGCCTTCGGCCAATTGCTGATTGAGCAGCGGAGGGGCGGCGAAGACTGGATTCGCATCCTTATCCAGATCCAGGCCGGCTGTTTTCTTCGCATAAGCCTTCAGCAAGATCCAGTTTTTGTCCAATGCGCCACCGGCCACGCCGATTTTCTTGGCCTTGAGATCTGACACTTGGCGGATGGTCGAATCGGCGGGTGCCATCAAGGCACCGGCCTGGACGGAATAAGGGATGAAACGATACCCCGCCCCGTTCTGGTTCTGGTTGGCGACCCAGATCCAATCGGTGGCGATCATATCCAGACCACCGGCCTGTAGGCCGATCTTGCCGGCGTCGGGGCCAGCCAGTTTTTGAACCTCCAGTTCCAGGCCGTATTTTTTGTCCAGGCCCTCGTTGTGGATGGCTTCCAATTCCCAATTGACCGTGCCGAAGGCGAGGACGCCGATTTTCACCGTGTCGGCGGGCGCGGCAGATGTACACAGGGGTAGAAGAACTGGCAAAGCCAGCAGGAAACGTCGAATCATCAGATTTGCTCCTTTAAGGGTTAAAGTTTGCGGATTCTCGCAGCCAGCAGCGGCGCTATTGCCTGGCCGGGAAGCCTGGACAACAATGCTTTTTCCGTCCGCGCTTGCGAGAGATGATAAGCCAGCAAGCCACCGCCAACCAGGGCGGTCGCGATCTGCGAACCGGCCAATTGCGCAAAACCCGCGTGGAAGTAGTTGCCAAAGCCAAAAGCCACCGCGCTATACACGGCAAACCAAGCCAACAACACATCAAAGCGAACAATTCTAACCCACGCGGCATGGGCTTGTATCACCCACAGCACACAGACAATACCCAAAATCCATTCTAGCACCGCCAATTCCGCGCCCGCCTGCTCCGCCCCCATCGCGGCGACCAGCCGGGCCAAGCCAAACGCCAACGCGACCAAGAAAAACTGCCTCGTGGTCAAAGGCAAGGACGCGCACTCGGGCGCAGGCGATGAACAGGCCGAACAAAAAACCGGAAACCGCAAACATCGTCGGCTTCTCGGCAACGCCATACAGGATCAACAGCGCAATGGAAGCGAGCAAACCGAAACCCAAGCCACCCACGGCGATTCTCTGCCATTCGCCCCACCTTTGCGGCAACTGGCGGCGGATGATGAAATAACCAATATACAGTGAGGGAAAGACAAGCTGCATCAAGACACCGCCCAGCGCCGGGCCAAGTTCCGGCAAGGTCGAAACCAAACCGCCCAGGCCAGACAACCCAAGCGCCTGCGTCAACGCCGCCGGTCGCTCCGCTGGCAACCAATCGGCTGCGTCGGCCAGCGGTGTTGGCCGGGCAAATAGCGCCGAAGCCATGCAAAACAGGAACATAAGCAGCGTGATATTGCGCCAAGACTTGGCTAGCCGGATTTTCTGCTGGAGGGCTTGCAGCGTTTGGCCTTGGGCGACATCAAGCGCTTGTTGATATAGGTGTCCACATCGTAGCGGAAAGCGCTCAGGGAATTTTCCAACACGTTTTCAGCGATGGCCGGGGAGCCGGGCTGGATCGCATAGGCGACGGGTTACTAGCGTCGCCGATTGCTGGAAAAACAAAGTGACGGACATGATCGCCAGCATGGCGAACAAACTAATGGCGGATTGGCTGCTCATGGCATTCTCCTACGGGTTGAAATTGGCGGTTGCGTCAGGCCGGAAATGACCAGCCTCGTAGAGCAAGACGCAAAGCCGAAGGAGAATGGTGGTTTTTTGAAATAGAACTTGCCAGGGCTTGTTATGAGTTCAGAGAAGGGCGGAGCGCGCGCATTGGCATTTCTAGCTGCCGCAAATTTTTTTGACGAAATCCCCCAATGTGCGCATTGGTGGCGTCAAGGTACATGAGGATCGAATCCATCGGCCTCGCTTCCACACTTGTTAACCATCCTTGGGAGACTCGCCATGTTTAAATCGAACAACACCACCCGTGCAACGGGCAACCATGCCGCAGCCACACGCGCCGGCGCTAATCTGAAACCCTTTTCCACCACCCTGCTGGCTTTCGCGCTGGCCAGCTCCAGCATGGCCGCGCAGGCCTACAAGTTGGGCACAGCCTTGGAAGTTGGCGGGGGTTTGATTGCAGGAACAGTGCTCATCAATGTCTTTCGGCAAAACGCCGAATAGCAAAAAATCGTCGAGCAACAAAGCGCCCAACAGGCCGAGCGGGCAAAAGCTTTGGAGCAGCAGCGCCTCGCCGACGCGGAAAAAGATCGCAAGGAAGCCGAGAACGACCAACGGTTTGCCGCGCTGCCCCATGAGGAGCAAGTCAATGAGATGCTGAGAAAGGAGCAGGCCCAGCGTGCGCAAGCACATGTGCAACACAAGGCCGCGCAAACCGTCATTGATTTTATCGGTGGCATGGCCGGCCCCAAAGTGTATGAAATTCGCTGATCGGACAATTTCTCCAACCTCAAGGGTAAAGGCCATGAAACACCAAGCCACCGCTTCATCCAACACCCACGCCGCCCGCTCGTGGCGGACATGCCACATCATCAGCGCCGCCCTGGCGCTGGCCCTGCTCACTGGCTGTGCGACCGGTGGTTCCTATCAAACGAGCCGATCATCAGTGGACATGATGCGGCAGGAAAACGACCACAAAGAAGCGGAAAATAAACGGCAGCGGGAAGAAGCACAACGGCGCAGAGAAGAAAAATACTCGCAATGGTTCAACAATCTCCCTAAAAAAGACCAAAACCGGTTGCTTGCCTCGAAACAGCGCACCGATGAGCAGAATCAAGCTGACTCGATAGACACCGCGACGAGCATTCTCGATGCGGCTGGCAATGCGGTTAAACCCGACGTTTACATTGACCGGCGTTGATGCTGTCAACCTTGCAGTGCCATAGGTGAGTTCGCTTTAACACCTAGCAGAGATATGGGTACGGACTGTCCAACTGCCTTGAATCAAAAAAACCGCCCGGATGGGCAGTTTTTTTTGTGTGACGCTTCAAGGCATACTCGCCACCTGTTCTGCCTGCTTGGTTTAATGGCTAAAGCCCAAGCTTAGAATGCGAACTAAGCCTGACCAATTGCAAAGTTTCAGCATTGGGCTTGCGGTAGATCAGAACCCAGTCCGGCTTGATGTGGCAATCGCGGAAATCTTTCCATTCACAGCTGAGCGCATGGTCGCAAAAACGCTCCGGCAAGGGCTCATCGTTAGCGAGCTTCCACAGCGCTTCGATAAGTGGCGCTTCCAAAGCGCCACAGCGTTTGAAGTCGCGCTTAAACGCCGCCGTCCATTCAATCTTCCGCATCCATGGCATCCTTGAGCTGATCCACCGTCGCAACCGAGGGCACTAGCCCGGCCCGTGCTTCCCGCATGGCCGCGACGGTTTCCGCGTTGGGGATTAAAGGATCAAAAGGCAGGGCGTGGTCGTGGGCTACCCGCGTCAATAGCAAGCGCACGGCATCGGACACGGTAAGCCCCATCGTGGCCAACACAGCGGCGGCCTGTTCTTTCACCGCACTGTCGATGCGGGTTTGGACTAGTGCATTGGCTGGCATACAAGCTCCTTGAAACGTTGTTGTGAATGACATTGTAATTCACGGCAGGATAGCTGCCAAAACCCCAAGGCGCAAGGGGCGTCGAGACGCGCCCAAAACGCCGGGCAAGCTACAAACACCTTTTGCCCCGCCCACCTCACAAGCCGCGCCCGTTACATTTTTTTGCTAGAATGCATACATGAATGCCTTTTTTGTATGCATGGGAGAATTTTATGCGCACCACGCTCAACATTGATGACGATTTACTCCGGCGAGCCCAGGATTTATCTGGACTGCAAGAAAAAACCGCTTTGATCCGGGAAGGCTTGAAAGCCTTGATCGAACGGGAAAGCGCCAGACGCTTGGCAAGCTTGGGGGGATCGGACCCTCAATTGGAAGGCATCCCTCGCCGCCAAAGCCAGCCCGAACCATGATCCTGGTCGATACCTCGGTCTGGGTTGACCATCTCCGCCTTGCGGATGCCCGGCTGGCCGCACTACTGGCGCGGGGCGTAGTCGCCATGCATCCCATGATTATCGGTGAATTGGCTTGTGGGAATTTGCGCAACCAAACCGAACTGATCAGCCTTTGGCGCGACTTGCCTTCCATCGCGCAGGCAAGCCATGAGGAGGCTTTGTATTTCCTCGAACAGAACCGGCTGATGGGCAAGGGGGTTGGTTGGGTGGATCTTCACTTGCTGGCGGCGGTTGCGCTACGCAGGGATACCCTGCTGTGGACTAGGGATAAACGCTTGGCGGGCTTAGCGGCCACTCTTGGGCTTGGCTTTTCAGAAACCTAACTTCAAGGTGTAGTTGCGAGGCCGGGCGGCGGTGCGTCGCGCAGCACCGGCGCGGCGATGGCGTGGACGGGAGGCATCGTTGATGGCGTATTTCACGGCGAGGTTGGCCCAGAACTATAGTAAGGATGCGTTGAGCTTGCGAAGCGCATCAATCTCGAATGATGCGCTTCCTATCGTCAGCGCATCCTATGCGGGCTGCTCATCGCCACCGCCCTCGTCGCGGCGGTCGGCGGCATGGAGGCGTTCCGCGACGGCAGGCACCTCGCCGCGTGGCTCGGCCTCACGCCCAAGGAGTCGAGCAGCGGCAACCGGCGGCGGCTGGGCCGCATCAGCAAGCGTGGCGACCCGTACCTGCGCACCCTGCTGATCCACGGCGCGCGCTCGGCCCTCAATGCCGCGATCATGAAACTCAATGCGGGCAAGGCGCTGACGCGGCTGCAACGCTGGGCCGTCGACCTCGCCGCCCGCGTCGGCCACAACAAGGCCGCCACCGCGCTGGCCAACAGGCTGGCCCGCATCGCGTTCGCCGTCGTCCGGCAGGGGCGCGAGTTCGACGGCGACTTTGTCCCGGACTTGCCGAAGGCGGCGGCATCGCAGGCTGCTTAAAAACGATGGCCGCCTGAGCTTATTTGTAAACGATTAAACACCGAGTTCCCAACCAGGTTTGCGAGCGAGAGACTCGACAGTCATGGCGCAACAGGTCGGACCGGTACGGGGAAAAGCCGATAACTCGCCCGGCTCAGAGGCCGCTGGATCGATAGGCACCTAGTACGCGGATTCCATGAAGGCCCGGAGGAAAAACCTCCAACAAGGCCGGATATACGACTGCAACTGACCTTAAAAACGTCCGATTGAAGAGATCCCACTTGCGAATAGGGAGGAGTCCATATACGAGTAGTTAGGCTTTGATGTTTGTTGGGTTGCGATAGAGCCGCAACCCAACCTATGCCGCTGCTTGAAAATATGAAGTTATGGTATCTTAACCAGCTTATATCCATAGGATTTATAAGTAGGTTTTATCTCTAAAAATGAAGCAGGAAACTTGATACCAGACAGGCGAGCTTGTATTTGTCGTTAACATTGGAAATGGATTCCCTTGTATAAAAGCATCTTGAGGGCAAGCTTCTTTGAAGTCAGCTATAAAATCAAATAGCTTATTGTTTGGTATTTCCAAAAAAATCGTGTTTTTAGTCATGTTCTTTCCTATTGATTATCCAAGTGATTAATTGGAGCGTGATTACAAAAACGGCGGCAAGTGCCTAACGCCAGCGTTGAGCGCGGACCGCGCGGCTCCGCTCGAACGGTCTCTTAGGCAAGGTTCAACATCCGGCGCAATACGCTGCGCTATTGCGCCCTACGCGGGCTGGCTTACTGCGTTATTGGATAAGAATGGACTCAACGGTTTTGGTGTTAATGTTGTAAAGACATTTCGTTACAGCCTTTCTTTTTGCACCATAGGCGTTTTGATATTTAGCAACATCATCTATGCGCCAGATTTTTCCGGTTGTCAGCACAGAATCTCCGGAGTTAAAACCGGTGAAGTTAGGTTCCAACCAACCACCCCAGTCTACTTCGTAGCCATTCTCCTGTTCCGCAGCTTGCTTACACCTGACCTGCGATTCAGCAGTTATATTAATATTGTTCTTCATTACATCTGCGTTGTCTTTGCAGAGTTTCAGATCACTCCAGCACCCAGGCTCTCTTGGTTTTTCTTTCTGAGATGTCTCTGATGATTTAGATTTCTTCGACTTACTTTCAAGTACCCCATCAAGAGTTGCCTCCTTAACATCTGGCTCTACGATTTCAAAACTGGTTAGAACTCCCGATATTTTGACGCGTTGATCTTTAACTAAGGAATGGCCTATGGGATTCTTAAAATATACATCGACGTATGGGCCGTCATCGCTGTCGATGTTGGCATGGTACTCGTCAATTACATCGTAAACCACCCCAGTAAACTGCACCTTAGTGTTTATGTTCTCTGCCTCACAATCAGATTTGGCTAATGTTGTTAGAGCATGGTCGCATTTATCTATTACCTTTACAAGATCGGCTGAGTGCGCTCCGAATGTTGCAGCGAGTAGTAAGACTGCAATTATACTTTAGTGCTTTACAAACTGAACTTTATTAAAGGTTTGAAATTTGAGGTTAAGCAGAGTTTTAAGCATAGGCTCATATTCGTCTGTTCCCACTTTTGAAAGGCAATCCTGTATGGCTTCGGTGAAGAAGCCAAAACTCTCATAGTATTTAGAATACAGGCATTCTTTCTTGACGAACTTCCATAATCGTTCAATCAGATTTAAATTGGGGCGAGTAGGCCGGTAAAAAAAGCAATTCGATACCAAGACTATCCGCCAACTCTTTTACCACCTTGGCATGTTGATATCTTGCATTGTCCAGCACCAAGGTGACTGGAACCTGAAACCCAATCTCGGCAATCGCCCTGAGCAATTCGCAGACGCTCTCCGCATTGATGTAGGTGTTATTTGTCACCGTAATGAGTTGATGCGTCCGTGCGTTGATTGCGCCTAATACATTAAATCTTTTTCGTCCCGCAGGGGCAGAAACAAAAAGCCGGTTCCAAAACCATAAATATCCAAGGAATGCCGCCCAGACAAAGTGCGCCGCATCCACGAAAAAAACTTCCCTGCGACCCGCCATCATCTCTTCTAAGCGTTGCTCAAGCTTTTGTTCTTTAAAGATTTCTTGTTTTTTTTGGCGTTCCGGGTCAGTTTGTTGGACGGGAATTGAGCCTGTTTTATACCGGCTCAATCCAACGTTTTTTTAAGAATCTATAAACAGCGGTGTTGCTTCGCTTGATCCCCGTGGTTTCCTCAATGCGGTGTCGAGCCTCACTAATGGTAGCAGGCGGTTTTTCAGCAATCGCTTCTTCAATTTTGTCGCGATGCAATGCTAGAACACTTTCTGGCTTGTGAAAATTAAGCTTCCGAATCCGATCCAATCCACCCTCTTGGTATTCGCGAAGATAACGGGCCAATGTGGCTCGCCCTCGAATATTGCTCAATTGACAGATTTGATGATGGGGCATTCCCAGAGATTTGTAGTACAAGACCTCCATTTTTTGACGGACACGCGGATGAGGATGGTATCGCTTTTCATACAGCAACTGCTCAACGGTTTCCGGAGAAAATTCTAGGCGAATCATATCTTACTGAACTTGGGGATGTGTTTTTGGGCGTAGGTGTGGTTCAAAGCATTATACAGGAATTCGTAAAATGTTTTATTTATTAGTTTAACAAGTATAGATTATTCATTTTTTCTCCTTTTTTAACGGCAGAATTTGGCTGCTCTAGCAAAAGCCTAACGCCTGAGCTCAGCGTCACGTCACGGCGAACTTGAAAATAGCCATGGCCCTTTCGTTTGCCACAGACATGAACGGAGCCCCGTAGACGTGTACGCTGGAGCGACGGGTTGGGCGGGAATAAACCGGCAAGTACGAATGCCGCAGAAAAGGGGGCGAAGTGGGAAACGCCTTTAAGGCGAAGCGCCTGTCGCGTGTTCGCATCAACTCGTTATGCGACACGCATAAGGCGCTTCGCTTTTTAGGCAGACTTTCCCATTTTGTCCACCCTAATACTGTCGGCATTCAGTATTCAAAAAAGGTATCTATTCGCGCTCAACTTTGTATTGGACACCCGAACAGGTGTCTTTTTCTGCGCCACGCGGGTGCATAACGCAAACTCTACGCCCCAAATCCCTTGCTTGTCAACAGCTTCCGCTCAAAAACACGCCCGAACGGAAAAAGCAAACACACCTCCCGGCGCGGTTCCAGGCGAGATGCCCCGGCAGGTGTCTTTTGTACGCCTCCGAGGTGCCTAATACGGTAATTATGCCTCCAACCCCTTGTTTTCCAACACCTGCCGCCGGAAAATACACCCGATATGGAAAACACAAACACACCTCCAGCCTTGTAGGTCGGGCAACTTCTTTGCGTTGTCCGATACAACAGCGATTCATCGGGCGCGATGAAGCTGCACCCGACCTACAAGCTTCCCCACCGATTATGCCGGATTCCGTGTGGGCAAACGATAAAGCTTTTTGCCCACACTACCGGACTCAGGGCTATAGGATGTGCCAACGAAGGAGGCGCATCAATTGGGGTTTGGGTGGAATTTGCAGAATTTTTTTACCGGGCTTCTCGCGTATAATTCCAGCCTATTCCCGACCGCCAAACTTGACTGACGCACTTATGGACAAAACCTACAATCCGCAAGCCATTGAGCAACGCACCTACCAGACTTGGGAGGAGCAAGGCCGGTTCGCCGCCTCCGGGGAAGGCGAGCCCTACTGCATCACCATCCCGCCGCCCAATGTCACCGGCAGCCTGCACATGGGCCATGGCTTCAACAACACCGTCATGGACGCTTTGATCCGCTATCATCGGATGTTGGGCCGGAACACGCTGTGGCAGGTGGGCACGGATCATGCGGGCATCGCCACGCAAATGGTGGTGGAGCGCCAGTTGGCGGCGGACAACATCACCCGCCATGATCTAGGCCGTGACAAGTTCCTGGAAAAAGTCTGGGAATGGAAGGCCGAATCCGGCGGCACCATCACCCGGCAATTGCGCCGACTCGGCTCTTCGGTGGATTGGACACGCGAGCGTTTCACCATGGACGAAGGGCTGTCCAAGGCCGTGCAAGAAGCTTTCGTGCGCTTGTATGATGACGGGCTGATTTACCGGGGCAAGCGCTTGGTGAATTGGGATCCGAAGCTGCACACGGCCATCTCCGATCTGGAAGTGGTCAGCGAGGAAGAAAAAGGCTGGATGTGGCATTTCCGCTATCCCTTGGCGGATGGAACCGGCTTTCTGGTCGTCGCCACCACCCGCCCGGAAACCATGCTAGGCGATACCGCCGTGGCCGTACACCCGGAAGACGGGCGGTATAAACATCTGATTGGCAAAACGATTAAGTTGCCGATCACGGGCCGGGAAATTCCCGTCGTCGCCGATGATTACGTCGATCCCGGATTCGGCACCGGCTGCGTGAAGATCACCCCGGCCCATGATTTCAACGACTACGAAGTCGGCAAGCGCCATAGTCTGCCCTTGGTCAACGTCTTTGACCGTGATGCCCGCATTTTGCGTGAATTCACCGTGCTGACGTTTGCAGGCTATTCCGCCGCCCATGGCGAAAAAGCCCCGGAAGCCTATGCCGGGCTAGACCGCTTCGAGGCGCGCAAGCAAATCGTCGCCGAGTTGGAGACGCTGGGCCTGCTGGAAAAAATCGATCCGCACACGCTGAAAGTGCCGCGTGGCGACCGTTCCGGCGTGGCCGTCGAGCCATGGCTGACCGACCAGTGGTATGTCAACGCCAAAACATTAGCCAAACCGGCGATTGAAGCCGTGGAAGAAGGCCGTATCCGTTTCGTGCCGCAACAATACGAGAACCTCTATTTCTCGTGGATGCGCGACATCCAAGACTGGTGCATCTCGCGGCAACTCTGGTGGGGCCATCGCATCCCGGCTTGGTACGACAACCAAGGCAAGGTCTATGTGGGCCGCAACGAGGACGAGGTGCGCGAGAAATACAGCTTAAGCGGAGAGATCGAACTGCGCCAAGACGAGGACGTTCTGGACACTTGGTTTTCTTCGGGGCTGTGGACGTTCTCCACCTTGGGCTGGCCGGAGCAAACGCCGGAATTGCAAATTTTCCACCCGACCAATGTTTTGGTTACCGGCTTCGACATCATTTTCTTCTGGGTGGCGCGGATGGTGATGATGACCATGCATTTGGTCAAAAACCCGGACGGCAGCCCGCAGGTGCCGTTCAAGACGGTCTATGTGCACGGCTTGGTGCGCGACGCGGAAGGCCAGAAAATGTCCAAGTCCAAGGGTAATGTGCTGGATCCGCTGGACATCATCGACGGCATCAGCCTGGACGATCTGGTCGCCAAACGCACCGCAGGCCTGATGCAGCCGCAAATGGCGCAAAAGATCGCAGCGCAGACCCGCAAGGAATTCCCCAATGGCATCGCGGCTTACGGCTGCGATGCGTTGCGCTTCACCTTCGCCTCGCTGGCCTCCACCGGGCGTGACATCAAGTTCGACATGGGCCGGGTCGAGGGCTACCGCAATTTCTGCAACAAGCTGTGGAACGCCGCCCGCTATGTGCTGATGAACACCGAGGGCCAGGATACCGGCTTGAACGATTTGCCGCGCATTTACAGCCTGCCCGACCGCTGGATTCAAAGCCGGATGCATACCACCATCCAAGCGGTGCGCGAGTCCATCGAAAGTTACCGTCTCGATCTGGCCGCCCAGGCTTTGTATGAATTCGTTTGGAACGAATACTGCGACTGGTATCTGGAAGCGGCGAAGGTGAGCCTGCAAAGCGAGGACGAAGCCCAACAACGCGGCACCCGCCAAACTCTAGTTTCTGTTTTGGAAAGCGTGTTGCGGATCGCTCATCCGTTGATGCCGTTCATCACCGAGGAAATTTGGCAGCGTGTCGCACCTCTATCCCTCCCTCTCTCCTTGGGTGAGGGGCTTACCCTCATGAACCAGCCTTACCCGCAAGCCGAAGCCGGCCGCATCGACGAGGCCGACATGAAGGAGATGGACTGGGTGATGCATTTCCTGCTCGGCGTCCGCCGCATCCGGGGCGAGATGGACATCGCTCCCGGCAAACCCTTGCCAGTCCTATTGCAAAACGGCTCGGAGCAAGACCGGCTCTGGCTGGATGGCAACCGGGAATTGCTGCTGAAACTGGGTCGGCTGGACGGCATCACTTGGCTGGAGGCGGACGGGCAAGCCCTGAGTCGGCCATCGCTCTGCTCGGCGATTTGCGCATCCTGATCCCGATGAAGGGACTGATTGACAAGGAAGCCGAATTGGCCCGGCTGGATAAAGAGATCCAGCGCATCGAAAAAGACCTGCCTAGGGTCGAAGGCAAACTCGCCGACCCAGCCTTCATCGGCAAAGCACCGCCTCAGGTGGTGGGAAAAGAACAGGCGAAACTGGCGGACATGCGCTCCAGCCTGTTGCAACTGCAGGGACAGGCGGAAAAAATCCGCGCCCTCTGAGGACAGGATCGTCAATCCATGCCCCGCATCGCTTTAGGCATCGAATACGACGGCTCGGCCTTTGCCGGCTGGCAATGGCAGCGTGACCAACGCAATGTGCAGGCTTGTGTGCAAGAAGCGGTGGGCAAGGTGGCCGCCGCTCCGGTCAACCTATTGTGCGCCGGCCGCACCGACGCAGGCGTCCATGCCCTCGAACAGGTAGTCCATTTCGATGTCGAGGCTGTGCGCAGCCCGCGTTCTTGGGTGATGGGGATCAACGCCAATCTGCCGGACGATGTGCGCATCCTCTGGGCGCGGGAAATGGATCACCGCTTCCACGCCCGTTACAGCGCCATCGCCCGGTTTTACCGCTATGTCATCATCAACCGTCCTATGCGGTCGGCACTGAGCCGCAGGCAGACCACCTGGTGTTCTATCCGTTGGACGAGGTGAAGATGCAAGAAGCGGCCAGGTATTTGGTCGGCCCTCATGATTTCTCCAGCTTCCGCGCCCAAGGCTGCCAATCGAAAAGCCCGCAACGGATCATGCATTTCATCCATGTGCGCCGGGAGGAGGAGCGGGTCGTCATCGAACTGTCCGCCAACGCCTTCCTCCACCACATGGTGCGCAATATCGCCGGTGTGTTGATGGAGATTGGCACCGGCAAACAGGAACCGGGGTGGACGAAGGAACTGCTGGAATTGCGTGACCGCAAGCAAGGCGGCATCACCGCGCCGGCGGATGGCCTATATCTGGGCGGGGTTTATTACCCGGAAGCATTTGGCTTGCCTACACATCCGATTTTTGATTGGCTGCCAGCGGATGCTTGCCGCCATGAGGCGATTGGAAGACCACCCACATATGAATCCTAAATCCGTCCAGCCGTTTCAGAATGGCGGCCGCAACCCTGCCCCCAAGGAATCCAACACTATGGCATTAAAACCTTATTTTTTAGCTTTCGTCTTAAGCCTGCTGGCGACATCCACCCAAGCAGCCCCGCCTAAGCAGGCAAGCGCTAAGGGCTTGGACAAGGTCGGCCACATCATCGTCATCTATCTTGAGAATCACAGTTTCGACAATCTCTACGGTCTATTCCCTGGGGCGGAAGGCATCGCCCAGGCCCGGCCGGAAAACACCTTGCAAGTGGACTTGGACGGGCAGGTTTACGCCATGCTGCCGCCCATCCCCACAGATGACCGGTTCCCCCAAGAACTGCCCAACCAGCCTTTCCTCATCGACCAATATGCCCCGGCGGACGAGAAAATCGGCGATCCCACGCATTCCTTCTATCAACACCAGCGGCAGATCAACGGTGGAGCGATGAACCGCTTCGCCGCCGTTTCCAGTGTCGGCGGCTTGGTCATGGGGCATTATGACGGGCGCAAGCTGCCTTTGTGGCGGTATGCCAAACGCTTCACCTTGGCTGACCATTTTTTCCAAGCGGCCTTCGGTGGCTCCTTTCTCAACCACCAATGGCTGGCCTGCGCCTGCACACCCCGTTACGAGAATGCGCCGGAAGATTTGCAAGCGAAACTGGATGACAAGGGCGGCTTGCTCAATGACGGTTCGGTGACGCCGGACGGTTACGCGGTCAACACTTTGTATTCGGCGCAAGGGCCGTATCCGGCTAACACAAACCCAAAGAGACTGCTGCCGCCGCAAACCGCGCCCACGCTCGGCGACCGCCTGTCGGAGAAGGGTGTGGATTGGGCTTGGTATTCCGGCGGTTGGAACGACGCCATCGCGGGACATCCCGATCCCAGCTTCCAGTTCCACCATCAGCCTTATGCCTATTTCCAACGCTATGCGGCAGGTTCGGCGGAGCGCGGCAAACATCTGAAGGACGAGGTGGATTTGCTGGAGGGGATAGCCCAGGGCCAGTTGCCGCCAGTGGTATTCTACAAGCCGGTGGGTTCGCTGAACGAGCATCCTGGTTATGCGGATCTGCTCTCCGGCGAAAAACACATTGCCGACATCCTGGCGAAGTTGGAACATAGCAAGCTGTGGAAAAATAGCGTGGTGATTGTCACCTATGATGAATTTGGCGGCTTTTGGGATCACGTCGCCCCGCCCAAGGGAGACCGTTTCGGGCCGGGTAGCCGTATTCCGGCGATCATCATCTCGCCCTTCGCCCGGCGCGGTTTTGTGGATCATACGGTGTATGACACCACATCCATTCTCAAGCTAGTGGAAAATCGCTTCGGGTTGGCACCCTTGGGCGGGCGGGACGCGCAGGTGGCCAGTTTGGAGCAGGCATTGAAGTTTTAGCGGCACTCACCGAATACAGGAAAAAGACCATGTATCGCATCACCCTTAGCCGAAGACAAGGCAAAGATACCTGCTATAACGCCAGCGATAAAATACGCATCCACGGGAATTTCATCGAGATACCCTTAGGCCAGGAAACCCGCTACATCGCCCTGAACGGGGTGGAGGAAATCACCCAAACCGAGGTTGATGATGCCGCCGGGGAAGTCGGCGAGCTTCCCGTTTAAACATTTTGGGGCCATGATGGGCCGCTTTAATCCGGGCTCGTGTCTCGCCCCTTTTTTTGCCTCTTCGGACGGCTTGCTGCCGGGTCGCGTAGTGCCGATCCAGCCATCCACGCCTGCTTGCCGCGAGGGGGCAATCTGGCCAACTTGCCTGCGGTTTCCCCACCGCCACCGAGGGGCGCAGGGGTGGAATAGCCCGAGCCAGAATACACCTGCAATTGATCCGGGCCATTCTCCTTCAATACATAACGTACGCGGATGCGTCCGTCCGGGCCTCGCCCGATAGGCATATCAGGCGATCCTTCCTTTTGGTCTGGGCTTCCAGTTGGTAACGTCGGTAATTTTTGAGCGGAATGCAAGCGAGGAGGGTTGGCGGCGATATGGGTCTTGGGAATGTTGGCACCGGGAAGCCCCAATATTTTCCGTTCCTGGTTGCGCCGATTCAGCCATTCGCGCAATTCACCCAAGTCGCTTCCACCCTTGGCCGAAGGGCCGGGATGGTCGCCACCTGCCTGCGTCACGGCGGTAGCCGCGCCGGGCGCAAGCCCCGTCGGTTGGGCGCAGCCTTGCCTTGCCACAGCTAGCAATATGAGCAAACTGCCTAAAACGATGACCCGACTGCTATTCACACTAGTTTTCCGCCCTTGCTTCGGAGGGCGGAATTGTAGACCGGATTTCAGAGAGGTAGAAATAAAACCCGGTCATACGGGCGGGACAATCACAAGGAAACGCCGCCGCGCTCCGTTGATGCGCACTGAAATGCACATTGAAAGAAGCGCGGGGCGGAACTTGACTTTAAGGAATTAAGGGATCGGCAGCCCTGGTACTTCCACCGGTAATTTCAGCAGATTGGGCTGTGGCGTGCCTGGTTGTGTGCCTAAAGCCCGGTTGATGGCGAAGCTGGAGATATAGAGGTTTTTCTTGTCCTCGCCCTTGGTGCCGAAAACCACGGAGGATGGCGCATCCAGCGGCGCGCCAGTGGCAATGATCGAAATAGCGCGGTGCTTGTCGATCTTCGCCAACTGGTTCTGGCCGTTCACCGCGACATACAAATTGCCAGCTTCGTCGAAGGCGATGCCATCGCAGGCTTTCAAACGTGCATCGGCCACCCAAACAACAGGCGTACCCGCGCTGCCGTCGTCATTGACCGGGATGCGCACGATAGAACCAGCGTCCAGGTTGCCGACATAAAGACTATTTTTGCCCTTGTCGAAAGCGATACCGTCGGCCCCGAACAAATGCACAATTAAGGCCGGATTGGTCGGATTGCCCGCCAGCAATGGATCGACAACCCAATCGCTTACCGCGCCTTGCGGGGTGATTTTCCAGATCTTCCCCAAAAACGGCTCGCTCACATACACATTGCCCGCCTCGTCAAACGCCAGATCGTTTGGGAAAGCATTGGCATTGAGATGGGCAAGGGTCTTCACTTTGCCGTTGGCGGAAATACGGAACACATTTGCGGCATCCTGGGCTGGATCGAAGCCACCGCTGGCGGCGTAAAGATTGCCATCTGGCCCAAACTTCACCCCTAGCGCAAAAGCACCTTGCGGGATTGGCAATTGGGCAAACAGCGACAATTGCCCGTTTGGTGTGAGCTTCTGGATGGTGTTCGACATCGACAGATAGAAATTGCCTGCCGTATCCATCGTGACCGACTCGGGCAGTTGGCCTAAAGCGGGGTCGAACAATGCCACTACGAACAAAACGGTAGGCTGGCCCGCCCAAGTTGACATGGGCGTCCAGGCGAAAAACACGGAAAACAACAGCGCGGGAATCAGTTTACGGTTCATTTCAAGCCTCCTCAATAAGTGAGCCAGAAGGCCGCTCCGACCATCGTTGCGGCCTGCTTTAGTGTCTGTCAAACCACTCGTTTTGAAAAGTGGCAAATCCAGACTCATGCTATTTGGCCGCAAGCCTCAAGATTGCGCTAATATCCTTCCATTTTCCGAGGCTACACGATGAATACCACACCTCAAAATCTGGTTGTCCTCGTCCATGGCATCAAACCATGACCTGCGTGGGGCCGTCTAGGCCCTCGGCCTAAACCGACGGCGCAGGTCGCTGGGGCAACTATGGCAGACCGGCTGACGCCCGAAGCACGCAGCCATTTGATGGCCCAGATCCGGGCTCAGGACACCACGCCGGAAATGCGCCTGCGCAAGGCATTGTGGCTTGCGGGGCTGCGCTACCGGTTGAAAAACAAGCTTCCCGGCAAGCCCGATATCGTTTTTCCTTCCGCCAAAGTCGCGGTGTTCGTCGATGGCTGCTTCTGGCACGGCTGCCCGCTGCATGGCCGTGTGCCGAAATCCAACCAAGCCTTTTGGCTGCAAAAATTCACCCGCAACATCGCCCGTGACATCGCCGCCGAAGCCGCCCTCGCCGCGCAAGGCTGGCTGGCCCTGCGGTTTTGGGAGCATGAGGTCGAGAAAGATTTGGTCGGCTGTGCGTTCAAGGTGTTGAAGGCGGTGAAGGACAGGCAGCAAAAGCGGCTTGGCAGGGGGGGATAAACTCTTCGGTGGGGATTTGCCGATTTCGACCCGCTTGGGTGCTGTTGTTGCTAAAATACGCCACTTTTACGCCAAACTAACGGGTGTTTTCTGATGGATGTGATTGCGCGAGTCGCGGAAGAGCTAGGTGTTCAGGAACGGCAGGTGCAAGCTGCCGTGGATTTGCTGGACGAAGGGGCTACGGTGCCATTCATCTCCCGCTATCGCAAAGAGGCCACGGAAGGGCTGGACGATACCCAGTTGCGTGAGTTGGAACAGCGCCTGGCTTATTTGCGCGAACTCAACGCCCGCCGCGAAACCATCCTCGCCAGCATCCGCGAACAGGGCAAGCTGAGTATGGAACTGGAGCGGGACATCCTCGCCGCCGACAGCAAGACCCTACTGGAAGATCTCTACCTACCTTACAAGCCCAAACGCCGCACGAAAGCACAGATTGCCCGCGAGGCCGGCCTGGAACCACTGGCCGACGGACTGCTGGCCGATCCTAAACTTGACCCAAAAACCGAAGCCTTGCGCTATATCAGCGGAGAGAAAGGCGTGTCCGACGCGGCGGCGGCTTTGGAAGGCGCGAAGCAAATCTTGATGGAGCGCTTCGCTGAAAATGCACAGGTGCTGGCCGAGTTGCGCGAACGCATCTGGTCCGAGGGCATCCTGGCCTCCCGCGTGGTCGAGGGCAAGGAAAACGAGGGCGCGAAATTCCGCGATTATTTCGACTTCGCTGAGCCGATTGCGAAAATCCCCTCGCACCGCGCCCTGGCCCTGCTGCGTGGCCGCAACGAGGATATGTTGAACATACGCCTCCATGTCGGCAAGGACGAGGAAGCCAGCCATTCGGTGTGCGAGTCCATCATCGCCCGCGCCTTCGGCGTCCAGGACAAGGGCCGTCCGGCAGACCGGTGGCTGCTGGATGCGGTGCATTTTTCTTGGAAAGTCAAAACCCTCACCCGCATCGACCTGGATCTGAAACAGCGCCTGCGGGAAGCTTCGGAAGAGGAAGCCATCCGCGTGTTCGCCAATAACCTCAAAGACCTGTTGCTGACCGCGCCCGCCGGGCCGAAAGCGACGATGGGCC
The DNA here is from genome assembly GCA_963753955.1 of uncultured Gammaproteobacteria bacterium. Classification (GTDB taxonomy): domain Bacteria; phylum Pseudomonadota; class Gammaproteobacteria; order Methylococcales; family Methylococcaceae; genus Methylumidiphilus. Next base: position 25,176 of record CAVWEM010000006.1, on the reverse strand, counting down.
TCGACCCTGGCATTCGCACCGGCGTCAAAGTCGCCGTGGTGGATGCCACCGGCAAAGTGTTGGACACCGCGACGGTCTACCCGCACCAGCCGAAAAACCAGTGGGATCAGTCCATCGCCGTTCTCGCCCATCTGATCCAAAAACATGGTGTGCAATTGGTCAGCATCGGCAACGGCACGGCTTCCCGCGAAACCGACCAGCTTGTCGCCGATTTGATGAAGCGCCACCCGGACTTGGGCGTGACCAAGATCACCGTGTCCGAGGCCGGGGCGTCGGTGTATTCCGCGTCGGAACTGGCGGCGCGGGAATTCCCTGACTTGGATGTGTCCTTGCGCGGCGCTGTGTCCATCGCCCGCCGCCTGCAAGACCCGTTGGCGGAACTGGTGAAGATTGACCCCAAATCCATCGGCGTCGGCCAGTACCAGCATGATGTCAACCAGACCCAACTGGCGCGTGGTTTGGACGCAGTGGTCGAGGATTGCGTCAACGCCGTCGGCGTGGACGTGAACACGGCTTCGGTCTCGTTGCTGAAATACATTTCCGGCCTGTCGCAAACCATCGCCAGCAATATCGTCGAATTCCGCAACCAAAACGGCCCGTTCAAAAACCGCGAACAACTCAAGAAAGTCTCCCGGCTGGGCGAGAAAACCTTCGAGCAGGCGGCGGGCTTCTTGCGTGTCATGGACGGCGACAACCCGCTGGATGCCTCCGCCGTCCATCCGGAAGCCTATCCGGTCGTCCGCAAGATTGTCGGCTCCACGGCCAAAGACATCCGTGACTTGATTGGCAACGCGGCCTTTTTGCGGGGTGTGAATGCCGAGAACTTCGTCGATGAACGCTTCGGCCTGCCCACCGTGACCGACATTTTGAAGGAACTGGAAAAACCAGGCCGCGATCCGCGCCCCGAGTTTAAATCGGTCAAGTTCATGGAAGGCGTGGAGAAGATCACCGACCTGAAGCCCGGCATGATGCTGGACGGCGTCGTGACCAATGTCGCCAATTTCGGCGCGTTCGTGGACATCGGTGTGCACCAGGACGGCCTGGTGCATATCTCGCACCTGGCCGATCATTTTGTCAAAGATCCCCGCGAGGTGGTGAAGACCGGCGACATGGTGCGCGTTAAAGTCTTGGAAGTGGATGTGCAACGGCAGAGGATTGCGTTGAGCATGAAAAAGGATGCGGAGCTTCCCCGAGAAAACGCCACGGCTGCCGCGACCGTTCCGCAGAATCGCAATGCAGGTGGCGGCAAGCGCGCCCGCCGAGCGCCAGAGCTGCCCAAGCCACAAGGGGCGATGGCGGATGCGTTGGCGCGGGCTTTGAAGAAATAGGCGGAATTACGGGCCTGACGCATGGCTTTGGCTCGGTGGGAATTACCAGATGCCGCAAGTCGCGCTTGGAAAGCGTTCCCACCTAGAGTGTGTAAACCCATGGATGGATAAAGATTCGACGTTTTCTTAAGCCACAATAGCAAAGACAAGCCCGTCGTGCGGAACTTGGCTGCGGCCTTATACCTTGCACGAGTTGGCCGGGATCGTCTGGCTGCATGGCAAGGAATGCTTGGAGGGCAGCGAGTTGCCGCGGGAATCCTGCTATGGAATCGCCGCCCGCGCCCGTTGCAGCCCAAGGCGCAACGTGAGGGATCTGAGCGAGGTGCTGCGTCCGCATTTTTTCCATCAGGCCATGGAGTCGCAAACGGACACCCCGACATTGCGCCAAGCGGCGGGGTTGATGGCCGCCGAAAATATCGCCGCGTTTTACGAGGGGAAGCGAATTGATTACAACGGCTTGGACGCTCTGGCGCGGCGCTGCCTTACCTATCTGAAACAACACGGCGCGGCGTCAGAAGCCACGTTGATGCAGGCGCTAGGGTTGGCGTACAGGAGGGATTTCAACGAGGTCACTGAGTACCTAGTGCGGCTCGGATTGATTGAAACCAGTTCAGGCGGAAGGCGCTTGACGCGGGACGGAACCAGGTACCTCAATGCCAGCCCGCCGCCGGATTTGCGCGAGCGGATTTCGCGGGCGATGTAAGCTACCGCCAACAGGTAGGTGATGCCAGAAATCCGGGGTCGATGCCGGCGCATCGCGCACCGGACATGATGGGCCAACCGCGCATCGGTTGACAGGCAAGCCCGGTTCCCGGTCATGAAGCGCGGGTTCCGGAGCATCAAGGATGAGTCGCCGCACATCAGGCTTCGCCAGCCGGGAGCCGATGCCGAGTCCGCGGGTCTGGACGGTGACCCCGGCGCATCGAAGCTTGGGCCTTTTACGCCTATCATAGGGCTTGCGATGATGGAACGCCGGGTCTCCAGGATCGAAGCCCGGGTCTTTTTTATGCCCTATGGGCCACACGGCAGAAACAAGTTTTTCCACTGGCGCCAAATGCTATGACAAACACGCTTATCCCACGTCCTCTAGCGTCACTTGCCTGCTTATTGGCATTGCTTGGCATGTCGGGCTGCGTGAGCAAGAAACACGTCACTCTACCGCCCTCCGCGCTGCCAGCGTCGGCACTGCAATCTTATGATCTCGACGAGCTTCTGATTTACCATGAAGGCTTGAGATTGAAGCCCTACATGGACAGCGGGAACACGCTCACCATCGGCGTGGGAAGAAACCTGGAGGAGTTGGGGATAAGCAGGGAGGAAGCCCTAGTCCTTTTGCACAACGATATTGCCAGGGTTTCCAGGGAATTGGATGCGAGTCTGCCATGGTGGAAGCAGCTTTCGGATACGCGACAGAAAGTGCTTATTTCAATGGCGTTTAATCTGGGGATCGCGAAGCTCCTTGGCTTTACCGGAATGTTGTCAGCCCTGGAGAACGGCGACTATTCCGCCGCTGCGGAACATATGCTGGACAGCAGATGGGCAAGCCAAGTGGGCACTCGGGCTGTGGAACTGGCCTATCTGATGGAGAATGGATAACCTAAAAACTGCCGTTTTTAGGTATTGTGCGGGCCTCACATAAGCCGCCCATCCGATGCGGCCAGGCGCAGCCCCGCATTGAGCAAAACCACCCTGCCACCCAGCAGGTGCACACTGCCCCGGCGGCGGTTGTCGCCGGTGTCGCTGTATTCAAACTGATAAACCCGCCGCAGCACGAACCGGCCACGGTCGTTGCGGGCGGGTTTCATGCCTGCCAAGGAAATGGTCTCGTCCAGCAATTGCAAGCCTTCCGCCTCGCAGGCTAGTCGCACGGCATGGATGCCCGCCTCCCGCGCCTTCAGGCTGTCGAACCAGAGCCAACTGATGAGGGCGATGAGGAGAAGGATGAACCTGTCCATAATCAGCGCAAGTAAACCCCGTCCTCGCCGATCTTGCCAGGGCCGTCCAGCACATAGATTCCCGCCGAGTTGCCTTTGACAGGGAAGGACAAGGAGCCATGGCCGGCGTGGATTTCGTTCCCGGTCACGGCATCACGATAAACGCCGTCGCGAACGCCATTGACTGTAATATGCTGGCCGCCCCCCATCGCCAAGCCAACCACGACATAACTGCCCGCTTCTGGGCAGTCGCGGACAAAGCTCATGCCGCCGCCCCATTCGCAGACTTGTTCCATCCGCGCTTTTTGCAAGGCGGGAATGGCCTGGCGGATTTGGTTCAGGCGGCGGATATGCCGGTATAAAGGATGGCTTTGTGTTTCAGCGATGCGCTTGTCATCCAGATGGTCGCCGAAATAAGCCCGTCCAGTCTGGTCTAAAGTATCCCGCTCCCCGGCCACATCCTGCGGCGCGCCTTTCATGAATTCGATTTCCTCGCCGTAATACAGGCAGGGAATGCCGCGTACCGTCCAAATCAGGTTGTAAGCCGCCGCCGCCATCCATTGTTCGCCTTTGAAGCGGTATTTGAAATCATTGTCCGGGCCGACATCGTGGTTTTGCAGGAAAGTGACTAGTTGGGTCACATCGCCATAAATCCAATCCATCGTGAAAACCTGGGCCGTGCCGCCATACGTGCCTTTGCTGACGGTATCGCGGAATGTCGAAAACAGGCCGAAATCCAACTGCGGAAACCCCGAATCGCCGCCCGAGTTGGGGTTGTGCGGATCGCGGCCTAGGCGGGTATACCACCAGGGCCGGATCTGCGATGGACCGTTGTCGCCGCCGCCCATGTCGCCCCAGCCGTAGCCTTTCACCAGATTCTCGCCAAACACGAACAGGCCCGCCTTGTGGGCCTTCCAGGCGTTGACATATTCCAGCAGATTGTCCCGCTCGACATGCTTCACCGTGTCGATGCGCAATGCGTCCACGCCCATGTCCAGATAGCGGTTAATGGAGTCGATCAGATAATCCTTGACATTTTGCCGCCCGGTGGCGAGGTCGATGCAATCCCCGGCCAGATGTTTGTTCTGCAAAGGATGGGCGCTTTCCCAATCGCCGCCACAGATGAAACCTTCCTGGTGGAACCATTCGGGATCGAGCTGGTTGGCATCGACGCCGAAGAAGCGGCCTGGATTGTAGCCGGGCTTGGGCACGGTCTCGCCGGTCTTTGAATCGACCAAGGGCTTGATGCCTTTGGGGTCGCTTTGGTGGCGCTCGCGCCACCAGTCGGGTGCCAAAGGGTTGTCAATGTCATCACGATTGGCAAAGGCATAGTTGCCGAGGTGGCCCTGGTAAGGCCCATGGTTGACGCGGCCTTGCTCCGAGCCTTGGGGAACGTAGTATTTGATGGGCAGATGGTCGATATGCACCTTGCCGCGTATGCCATATTGGCAGGAATGGTTCACCACCACGTCCTGGATGATCTTCAATCCTTTGGCATGGGCCGCGTCTATCAAATCCTGGTAAGTCGCGCCGGGTGATTCCAGCCTTGGATCTATCCGTGTCCAATCATAGGCGTGGTAGCCGTGGTAATCCAGCCCGGAGCGGTTCTCCACCGGCGGCGTGATCCAAATCGCCGTGAAACCTAAATCGCGGATATAGTCCAGTCGCTGGATCAAGCCCTTGAAGTCGCCGCGCCAATGCGGATCGACCGGCTGGCCTTGGGTGTTAAACTGGATGCGGTCGCGGCAGAAGAAATTGTTGGAGGGGTCGCCGTCGTAAAAGCGCGTGGTGATGAGGAAATAGATGGTCTCCTCGCGGAAATCCTGGCGCTCGCTGACGGGCCGGGGTCGCAAGGCGGCGAGGGGCGCGGCCGGGCGCGGCGGCGGGGCTTTGCGCGGCGGCGGCTTTTTGGCGACAGGCTGGCCGAGATGCCAATGGCCGTCCTCGCCGAACCAGCCGTCCTGGTCGCGGTGCTGGTCGCCGGTCTGCTTCCCGTGGCCGTCATTGAACACGAAATGCGCGGCGGGGGCATGGAAACGGTAAGACCACCAGCCGCCAGCCCCAGGCGCCATGGTGACACCGGGCCAAACGCTCTCCGCGCCCGCTGCTTGCCAAAAATGGATATGGACAGAATCCGCCCAATCCTCGGGTTTTTTGAAATGCACAGTGAAGCCAGTCATATATTGATACTTTCAGTAAGATGCTTTGCAAGTCCATCTCCCAGCGGGAGAGGGATTTAGGGTGAGGGCTTACAGCTTCACCGTCCGCCCGGTGGCCGCCGACTGCAACACCGCCGCGATGGTCTGGCAATTGATCTTGGCATCCTCCAGGGAAAGCAGTGGCGTTTTGCCGTTCAGCACACAATCGCTGAAATGTTCGACTTCCAACACAAAATGATTGGCGGCAGGCAGCCGTTCTTCGCCGCGCTGGCCGTCTTCCGTCCACCAGGATACCACCGGCTCGTCTTCGGGCACCGTCCAAGCGGCGTGGCAGCGCACCCCGCCTTTGGTGCCGACGACGGCGTAAGAAGATTGCCGCGCCCATTCAAAGCTGAGATCGAAATGCGCCTGTTTGCCATCGCCGAAGTCGATCACGCCGCTAGTGGTTATGTCCGCGCCGCTTGCCACATATTTCGCCAAGGCCGTCACCGCGACCGGCGGCGTGTCGAAGCACCAACGCGCCGAATGGATCGCGTAAGGGCCGATATCCCACATCGCCCCGCCGCCGCGCCCGGTGTTTTCCGCCAGCCGGTACAGCCGCGCCGGACGCATGATAAATGAATAACTGGCATGGACGGAGCGCACCTCGCCAATCAGGCCGGAGGCTATCAACTCCCGCACCCGCGCATGTTGCGGATGGAAACGGTACATGAAACCTTCCATGACGACCACATTCTGCTTCTGCGCCGCCTCCGCGATGGCATCAATGTCCGCCACGGTCAGCGCCATCGGCTTTTCGCATAGCACATGCTTGCCGGCAGCGATGGCCTTCAGAGCCCATTCCGCATGTTCGTGATTGGCCATGGGTAGATAGATGGCTTGGACGGCCTCGTCGGCCAGCAGCGCGGTTAGATCGTCATATGTACGCACTTGGCCCTGCTGGCTTGGGGCGTATTTCGCCAAGGTTTCCGCCGCCGCGCCGGGACGGCGGCTGGCGATGGCGACCAGTTCGGAATTGCTGGCTTCGACGATGGCCGGCAGCAGGCGTTCGTTGATGCGCGCCGCACCGAGGATGCCCCAGCGGAGTTTGGCTTGAGTGTTCATAGCGTGAATCCTGTTTAAAGCGAATGTGGCGGATGGCATTATAGAGGCCAAGCCGGACGCGCACCATTTGCATTTCCAGGCGGGGAAACCGCTATACTCAGTCCGTCAATCGCACAGAGGCGGAAGCCTTATGTCCGCCATCCAAGATGAAAAATTCATCCTCCGTAATCTGGCCCTTGCCGGACAAACGGCGGAGGAAACCACCCGTGGGTTTATTGAGCCATGAGCGAATCTGCAACGAACGAAACCGAAGCCGAGTGGGAGCTAAGGATGGATCTGGCGGCCGCGTTCCATCTGGCGGTGGCCAACCAGCTCCACGAAGGCATCGCCAACCATTTCTCCGCCGTACTGCCCGACGGGAAGCGCTTTCTGGTCAACCCGTTCGGGCTGCATTTCTCGGAAATCACGGCCTCAAACCTGATTGTTTGCGACTTCGATGGCAAGGTGATCCGGGGAGAAGGCGAGCCATCGGCATCCGCGCACCATATCCACGCCCCGCTTCATCGTCTCGTCCCCCGCGCCCGCATACTCCTGCACACCCGCCAACCCTACGCGACCGCGCTGACCATGCTAGCCGGGGGGCGCCTCGAATGGGCATTGCACACCACCTGCCGCTTTTATGGCCGGGTCGCCTACGACACCGACTATGACGGGGTGGCCCTGGCGGACTCGGTGGGCGAACGGATGGCCGGGGTTCTCGGCGAGGCCGATGTGCTGTTCCTGGGCAACCACAGCGTCATCACGGCAGCGCCGACAGTGGCCCAAGCTTTTGACGATCTATATTTCATCGAGCAGGCGGCGCAAACGCAGATCCTCGCGATGTCCACCGGGCGTCCTCTAGCCCTGCTTGATGCCGGACTTGTCCAACAAGTCGCCGCGCAAACCCGCTACGAACGCTTTGACCTAGGCTACATCGAACGCCACTTTGCTGCGCAAAAGCGCTTGTTGGATGCCGCAGGCGGAAATTACCGTCGTTAACCCCATCTGTTTTTTTAAGGAAAAACGCCAATGAAACTGTTCCATTCTTTCCCTCTGCTTCTCCTCATGACCACCACCCCCCTCAACGCCGAGCCTGCGCTCACCATTTACAACCAAAATTTCGCCATGGTACGCGATACCTTGGCGCTGGATTTGAAGGCCGGCGTCAGCGAGTCCCGCTACGCCGACATGGTTTCCCAACTGGAAGCCGACTCGGTGATCCTGCGCGATCCCTCGGGCAAGGCGAAATTCCAGATCCTCGAACAAAACTACCGCAACGATCCGGTGACTCAGGAGCTGTTGCTGTCGCTGTTCGAGGGCAAAGCCATTGATTTTTTCATCAAGGAACCGCACAAGCCCGACGCGACCGTGCAAGGCAAGATCATCCGCAGCGGCTACAAGACGGGTACCCAGCCGGTGATTGAAGTGAACGGCAAATTGCAATTCAGCCTCCCAGGCCAACCGATCTTTCCCTCGCTGGGCGATGACACCGTGCTGAATCCCACGCTGACCTGGAAAATCGAATCGGCGAAAGATGCCAAATTCGACGCCGAACTGGCTTATGTGACTGGCGGCTTCACTTGGGAGGCGGATTACAACATCCTCTCGCCGGAGAAAGGCAACACTGCCGACCTGATCGGCTGGGTGACGATCAAAAACGAATCCGGCAAGACCTTCAAAGATGCACGGGTCAAGTTGATGGCCGGCGATGTCAACAAGATTCAGCCGCAAGCGCCGATGCCAGTGGCCTACGCGGCAAAGTCCATGGCGATGCGCAGCGAAATGGCCCCAGCCGTCACCGAGAAAGCTTTCGACGAATTCCACCTTTATACCCTCGCCAACAAGACAACACTGCGCGACCGCGAGACCAAGCAAGTCGAGTTTGTCCGCGCCACGGCGGTGAAGATGGAGCGCGTTTACGTCTATGACGGTGCCCAACTCGGCGGCTGGCGCACAGGCATGGCTTTTGGCGAAAATCCAGGCTATGGCGTGGAGTCGAACAAAAAGGTTTATGTCTACCGGGAATTCAAAAACTCGCAGGAGAATAATCTTGGCATTCCGCTGCCGAAAGGGCGCGTCCGCTTTTACACCCAGGACGGCGCAGACCAGTCCTTGCAATTCGTCGGCGAAAACACCCTGGAGCACACACCGAAGGACGAGCTGGTGCGCCTTTACACCGGTGATTCCTTCGACTTGGTCGGCGAGCGCAAACGCATCGATTTTAAAATAAACGAGGCCAACCACCAGGCCAGCGAATCCTTCGAAATCAAAGTGCGCAACCGTAAGAAAGAAGCGGCGGAAATCCGCGTGGTCGAACATCTGTTCCGTTGGGCGAACTGGAAAATCAATGAAAAGTCTCAAGACTTTGAGAAAAAAGACGCGCAAACCGTCGAATTCCATGTGCCGCTGAAGCCCGACGAGGAGAAGATCGTGACTTACACCGTCAATTATTCTTGGTAATCCTAAGCTATCGATAAGGAGTCCCGCCATGGCAAGACCAAAACCAAAATCCTGTGTCTATCCGTTTGGCTCGCAGGGCTACACGTTGATGGATTTATTGATCGCCGTGGCTATCGTCGGCATATTGGCTGCCATTGCCTTGCCGTCGTATCAGAGTTACGCCCACAGGGCCGCCCGTGCCGATGCCAAGGGTCTTCTGCTGCAAAACGCCCAGTTTTTGGAGCGGAACTACACCGTCAACAATTGCTACCATCGCACGGATGCAGACTGCGCCAATACCGCGATCACGGGTACGGGGGCTGTTGTGTTGCCTTACCTTCAATCACCCGCAACCGGGACGGCAAATTACAATATGGCGGTGTCCTATTCGATCACATCGCCTTGCACTTTGGGGAATTGCTTCAGTTTGTCCGCCGCGCCAACGGGAATGATGGCCAGTGATGCCTGTGGAACCTATACGCTGACCAATACCGGCATCCAGGGCAATACAGGCTTGACTTCGGGGGAGACTGCCACGGATTGCTGGCAGCGTTGAGCCACGCCATGTCCGGAGGATAGGGAATTGACGCATCTGGCGGGCTGAAGCCCGCCCTACAACTGGCTCAAGCCAATTTGCGCTTTTCGATGATGGCGTAGGCGGAGTGGTTGTGGATGGACTCGAAGTTTTCCGTTTCCAGCTTGTAGTGGAGAATGTCCGCGTCATGGTTCAGTATGTTGGCGATGTCGCGCACGATGTCCTCGACGAATTTCGGGTTGTTGTAGGCGCGTTCGGTGACGTATTTTTCGTCGGCGCGCTTGAGCAGGCCGTAGATCTCGCTGGACGCCTGCCGCTCGATCAGGTCGATCAAATCCTCCACCCACATGGGTGTCTTCGCATTCACGGTCAACGTGACATGGGAGCGCTGGTTGTGCGCGCCGTAGTCTGATATTTTCTTCGAGCAGGGACACAGGCTGGTCACCGGAACCACCACTTTGAGCCACAGATTCGAGCCGCTGGCGCTCCATTTGCCGCCCAGCGTGACTTCGTAGTCTAGGAAGCTGGGGGCACCGGTCACGGGTGCCTTTTTGCGCAGGAAGAAGGGGAAACGGGCTTCGATGAAGCCCCGCTCCGCCTCCAGCTTGGCGGTCATGTCGGCGATAACCTGGGTGAACGTGCGGATATCCAGCTCGTCCAACTCCTCGTTGAGGATTTCGAGGAAGCGGGACATGTGGGTGCCTTTCTGGTCGTGGGACAGGTTCACGGCCATGTCGAAGACGGCCACGGTGGCCTGCGTCCCGCCATCGCGCTGGCGGAAGCGGACGGGGTGGCGAATGGACTTGATGCCTACCGCGTCAATGTCGATGCGGCGGGTGTCCTCGCTGTTTTGCACGTCTTCGATGGAGCAATTGGCGCTGTGTGTGGACATTGAAGCTTGGCGTGGGTTGGGTCAATACTTGAGGAAATGTTCGCGGTAATACCGCAATTCGGCGATGGATTCCAGGATGTCGTCCAGGGCCAGGTGGGTGTTCTTTTTCTTGAAACCGTCCTTCAATTCGGGGGCCCAGCGGGCGGCCAATTCTTTGAGGGTGGACACATCCAGGTTGCGGTAGTGGAAGAACGCCTCCAGTTTGGGCATGCAGCGGTAGAGAAAGCGCCGATCCTGGCAGATGCTGTTGCCGCACATCGGCGAGGTCCGGGAGGGGACCCAAGCCTTAAGGAATTCCAGGCTCAGGCGTTCGGCCTCGGCCTCGGCCACCTCGCTGTCCCGCACCCGTTGGATCAGCCCGGAACCTCCATGTTGTTTTTGGTTCCAATCGTCCATGCGGGCCAGCGCCGCCTCGGGCTGGCGGACTGCAAACACCGGCCCTTCCGCCAGCACGTTGAGATTCTTGTCGGTGACCACGGTGGCAATTTCGATGATGGAATCGCTTTGCGGATCCAGGCCGGTCATTTCCAGGTCGATCCAGATCAGGTTTTGCGAATCTTGGGCCATTTTGTTGCCTGTTTGGGGGATAGCTTGGGATTTTACCAGAGGCTTAAGCTGTCGCGCCGTTTTTAGTAGGATAATCTTTTGCTTCCTCCCTGGGAGGCTTCCAACCCTTCGGACACTCATGAACACATTCACGATCATTTTTCTCGCCGCGCTTGCCCTGTCTTACGCCGTGGAGTTTTGGCTGGCGAGCCGCCAGTTCGCCCATGTGCAGGCGCACAGCGATGCCGTGCCGGAAGCTTTCCGCGATAGCATCACCCTGGAGGCCCACCAAAAGGCCGCCGACTATACCATCGCCAAGGGCAGGCTGGGCGAGGTGGACCGTGCGGTGAGCTTGGCAGTGCTGCTGCTGTTCACCTTGGGCGGCGGCATCGACTGGATGGCGGAATTCTGGATGGGGCTGGAATGGCCCGCCACCCTGACCGGGGTGGGCATCATTCTTTCGGTCATGTTGCTGATGCAATTGATCGACTTGCCCATAAGCCTTTACAAGACCTTCGTGGTCGAGGAGCGCTTCGGCTTCAACCGCAACACGCCCAAGCAGTACGCCACCGATCTGCTATTGCAGACGGGCTTGACGTTGGCCATCGGCGGGCCGTTGCTGGCCTTGATCCTCTGGGTCATGGGCGCGGTGGGGCCGCTGTGGTGGGTGCTGGCTTGGGCCATCCTGCAGGCGTTTTCGATTCTGATAAGCTGGGCTTTCCCTACGTTCATCGCGCCGCTGTTCAACAAATTCTCACCCTTGGAGGATGCCTCCCTGCACGAGCGCATCGAGGCGCTGCTGGGCCGTTGCGGTTTCCATAGCAAGGGCATTTTTGTCATGGACGGCTCGAAGCGTTCCGGCCACGGCAACGCCTACTTTACCGGAATCGGCAACAACAAGCGCATCGTGTTCTTCGACACGCTGGTGAACGCCCTCAGCCATGAGGAGTTGGAAGCCGTGCTGGCCCATGAGTTGGGCCATTTCAAGCGCAAGCATGTGCTGAAGATGCTCATCACCAGCGCGGTACTCACCCTCATTGGCTTGGGGCTGTTGGGCTGGTTGATGGGGCAGAACTGGTTTTATGAAGGGCTGGGCGTCAGCATCCAGTCCAATTCCACTGCGTTGCTGCTGTTTATGCTGGCCTCGCCGGCTTTCACCCTATTCCTGCAACCGACCCTGGCTTATTTCCAGCGCAAGCATGAGTTCGAGGCCGACGACTTCGCTTCGGCCCACGCCCGTCCACGCGATCTTATCAACGCCTTGGTCAAGCTGTACCGTGACAATGCCAGCACCTTGACACCCGATCCGCTGTATTCGGCCTTCCACTATAGCCATCCCCCGGCGGCGATCCGCATCGCCAACCTGGAAGCCAAGGCATCTTAGCCCCATGAAGGGAAGAGGCCGCCGCAACGCCCCACAGCATCCGCCCAAATCCAGCCCTTCCTCCTCTTCCTCGCTGGAAGGGCTGGTGGTTTCCCACCTGGGTCAAGGTTTGGCGGTGGAGTCGCCGGACGGGAAAATCATCCTGTGTCAAACCCGCCGTCGCCTGGGCGATGTGGCGGTGGGCGACCGGGTGCATTGGACGTCCAGCGAGGATGGCGAGCAAGGCAGGGTGGAGCAGGTCCTGCCGCGCAGCAGCGTCCTCATCCGTCCCGCCTACGCGGGCAAGACCCGCGTGGTGGCCGCAAACCTGGATCGGGTGTTTGTGGTGATCTCCCCGTCGCCCGAGCCTGATTGGCTGCTGGTCGACCAATATCTGGCGGTGTGCGAGTTTCGCCGCATCCCTGCCGAGATTGTCTACAACAAGATCGACCTGGCCGAAAACGAGGCGCAATCGCTGGCCGCGTTGGCCGATTATGCCCGCATCGGCTATCCGGCCCATGCGGTCAGCGCCCGCAGCGGGCGCGGCATCGCCGAATTGAGACAAGCCTTGCACGGCCATTGCTCCATGTTGGCCGGTCAGTCCGGCGTTGGCAAATCCTCGCTCACCAACGCCTTGTTGCCGGACAAGAACCTCCGCGTCGGCGAAATTTCCGAGCGTAGCGGCCTAGGCCGACACACCACCACCGCCGCGACGCTTTACCATTTGCCGGTCGGTGGCGAGTTGATCGACAGCCCCGGCGTCGCCGTGTTTGGCCTGGCCGGGATCAACGGCCAGGATCTGGCCTGGGGCTATCGGGAGTTCCAGCCGCGCATTGCGCAATGCCGTTTCAACGACTGCCGCCACATCAACGACAAAGGCTGCGCCGTGCGCGAGGCGGTGGAAAAAGGGGAAATCGCCACGGCCCGCCACCAGCGTTATCTCAAACTGCTGGAAAAGCTGGCGATGCCGGACACGGTTTGGGAGTGAGGAATGGATAAAATTATTGGAATCATTGGTGGCGGGCCTGCGGGCATGTCTTGCGCCCTCTGGTTGAAATACTTGGGTTTCTCCCCGGTCATCATTGACCACAAGCAGCAGCTCGGAGGTTTGCAACAGCTAAGCCACTTTCAAAATGTATGGTATTTGGGATTGCTTGGAAAAACAGGATATGAAATTGCCGGACAGTTTCGGCGGCATATTGAAGCAGAGCGAATTTCCACCTTGTCAGGCTTTCCTATCCGGCGCATCAACAAGTCAGTAGATGGCTTTAGGATCTTAACCGAAAGAGATGAAATCACGGCACAAGGCTTGGTGATTGCAACCGGGCAAAGAATCAAGGGACACGAGGCGATAGAACCAATTGACGGAAGCCGCCAGATTTTGTCGTCACCGCAAGTCTGCTTCGATCCAGGTGCCACCCCGCTTCTTACATCCCGTGTCAATGGACAGGTGGTTGCCGTGGTGGGAGGCGGGGACAATGGCTTGGTGACAGCGATACGCCTGGCTGACACGGCCAAACATGTTGATCTGTTTATCCGCACCCAGATGCGAGGGTTTGAGGTGAACCGAAAAGCCATTGACGAGCAAATACAGGTGGGCAAAATAACATTGCACCAACCGGCTATTATCCATGAATTTGGACACCGGGGAGAAAAAATCCATATCTGTTTCACAGATGCAAAAAGCGAAGAATCGACCTTGGCATTTGACCATTTATGCTTTCGGATTGGCTTTGCGCCCAATGTGGAGCAAATTGCCCAACTTTTGGCGGCGGAAGAAATCGCAAATCTTGATCTGACTTCACAAGGTTATATTGCCACCGATAAATATCTTCGCACATCACAAGCGCGAATCTATGCCGCCGGGGATGTCGCAAATCCCAGGGATCCCTGTGTCGCGACGGCAGTAGCCCAGGGGGCGGTTGTGGCGCGGAGCATAGAAGAGGATTGGCGGGGTGGATGATTTTTTTGGTTAAGCGCGACGACGAATGCAACGCCGCCAATCACGTTTAGAAAGCTCTGATTGAGCCCTCTCCCTGCGGGAGAGGATATTGGGTGAGGGTTTTCAACAAGAATGCCTTGGATTCTGCCTCTGGCGTCGGACTTGTGGTTAATGCTTTATGTGCTCGTTTGCTTAAGTTGGCGCTGGTGGATTGCAAGCTCCGAACGGCTACTCAATAGGAAATGCCGGTGATTTCATTAGCGAAAGCATTGAGCCTGGAAATCACTTCGTCGGCATCCTCACTTGAAACACCCAGCTCTTGCAAGATTTCGAGGACATGCCGGACAAATTTGGCAAAATGCCGCGTAGTTATGCCCCGTCCCTGATGGACATGAGCCAGAGGTTTTCCGGTATAGGCCATCGGGCCACCCAACGCAGCGCAGAGAAACTCGTGTTGCATGACCCGCTGCCTGTCCATCGGCGTTTTCTCAAAAAACGGCTTCAAGTCAGCATCTGCCAGCACCCGGTCATATAAAGCCTTGACGATGGCATCAATGGCCGGTTCACCGCCGAGGCGGTCATAGAGGGAAAGTTTAGTAGTGTTCATGAGGGGTAACCGATTTTTGCTTTGTTATAACGATAGTTCCGTAAAATTTTCCACCGCGACTTGCATTGTCCGTTGCGGTTTTTTAGTTAGGTTGGCAATGGCATGATAATCGTTTTCTATTTTTTGCAATACAACAGCGTCAAAATATGGGAAACATCTAGCCTGCATAAAGTATACCGGAATACGGGGATTCTCGCCTCCGATCATCCCGGACTCCGCTGCACTTCGTCCGGGCTACGCTGGCTTGTGCAGCTTGAGCCGATACAGAGGCATCAAAGTTTTCCCTTGATGTCGTCCCAATCGACGAACTCATTTTCGTCTCCTGCCAGCAAGCGAGCTTGAATTGCCCGCACTTCCGAAAGCTCGTCCGGGTTTGGGCTGTCTTCTTCATCGAAAACATGGCAACGGTCTTCAGGTAACAAACGCAAAAAATCGACAACTTGCGGATAAATCCGTTCATCGACTCCCAGGCTGATGGTTTTCATCACATATACCTCGATTGGTATCTTTAAGCGCCGGAGTATGCCCGTTCTTACGCTCCAGAGACGGTGAAGGGGCCGTAGGTGCGGGGAACACAGTAAACCGCATCAAAAATTGGGGAACGCGAGCGGTGCGGTTCGTTCCTCACCGCACCCTACCGCGCTGCGAGCGGCTCAAGGCCAACGGCAAAAACGGCAAGTCTATCGCCTGTGCCGCCATGCGAAAGCTTGTCCAAATAGCCTTCGCCATCCTCCAATCCGGCAAGCCGTTCGACCCGGAATTTAAACTTGCATAAAAGCCATCAAGACAAGAGTGATTTTATATCGCTGGGGGAAGGGGTGGTTGTATTTTGTTATGACAAAGTAAACCGTTTGCCAAATAATTATGGTTGGGGGCTTCGATGTTTAATTGAAAAATTTCAAAGTAATCATCAATGCTTTCTGTTTCTGTTACTTCAACAAAAACCCCTTCGTGGTTCATTACTAAGTCATTTGGTTTTAAATCTTCGGCTTTAACCCATCCTGCCTGACTCCAAATTGGCTGATTTGGAGTTACAGACAAGGTATTATTTAAACGAATACATCGTGCAGTTCTTGATGTGACAACTGATGTTACTGTTGCGTTAGCAAACGTAACTTTCTCTGTAAGTTTGATTGATGTAACAGTGTCACCGGGCCTAAATGTTTCGACTGGGCGTTCCCCTTCGGAGGTTTTAATCATTGTTCCCTTAATTACGCAACCGCCGCTATACCCCCCGCCTTGCCCAGATTTAGGCCAATAATTTGAAGGGATATTTGATTTTAGTAATTTTTTGCGTTCTTTGTTGACGAGGTATAAATCTCCATCATTTGCCATGCGGCCAATCTCTGCCCCAGGGGTTCTCATGCCGTACCATCCTCTATTCTGACCTAGATTGAACCAAGAAATAAGATTATTAGCAGATTGATCAAGTAAAAGATTGCGCTCAATAGAATCATCAGAAAAATTTTTGGCTTTTAACGAACAGGTGCAAGCTTTCTCGTACCAAATCTGCATCTGCAAATCGATTGGTAGATCATCAGCAACGCTAGCAAGACGATCAAGACCTGCATCAGCTTCATCCAGATGATCTAGGCGCATTTGTTCGAGAATTTCTTTCATAGCCTTGTCCATAGGTTCCTTTAAGAGTTCAGGAAAACCTCCAATAAACATGTCTGCGGTCGTGCGATCATTGAAAACAAAGGTTCTTGGCGAATCCCAGTGGGAGTGACCCCGAAGAGGTTTGACGTCGACATGAAGTCCCATATACTGCAATTCTGTTGGCAAGAACTGGTTAACTGTCACTCTTTCTTTATTTATCTTGGCCAATTTTTCGGCAGTGAAAGCCACAAAATGCCGTATTTTCCCGCCTGGTACTTTGCCATAGGTAGTCGTATCTTCTGGCTCTAGTGCGAGACTAAAATCAATTCTCTTAGAAACTAAGTTTGGGCGGACACCCCAAACACGTTGGCAAAACAGCCAGAAAAAGCGTGATTCTTCTGGAAGGTCAAGCCGTTGTTGCAGGATATCATCTGCCCGACGATGATCCTCATCCAGTTCGTCTGCAAGTCTGACTAGTGCAGCAATGACCATTGGACGAGCATCATAGCTTCCTATGCGCTCTGGGTTTCCGAATCGGCTGCACTCCTGTGCGATGTCCTTGCTGCTTGAATGACTTACAACGGCAGCCTTGATAATCTCCTTATCAATTTTATTGATGATATATGCATCATGGGTATCGCCTTCAAGGAGTTCTTTAGATGTGTCCGCATGTTGAGAACGCCCACGAAGCATTCCGATATCGTGATATAAAATCGACATCATGGCTAGGAAAAGCTCATAAGCGTTAAGGTGTTTCAAAGGGTCGGAACCGAGAAGGGAGCCAAAATGTTCTGAGATTCGGGTTATATGTCCTCTTCCGTGGTTATTTCCTTCTGCAAAGCCAGCCGCCCAATGCTCATATTCCACATTGAGTAGTCGTCTCTTCATCAATCGGTATTTTTCGAAAAATTCAGGTTCAGCATTTTGAAGAGCAGTCTCAATATTCATATTAACTCCAACGTGGTAACGCTCAATTCGTAGGGTACAATAGCCATGTATGGTACGCTGTGCGTACTTACGAGACTAATCTGTGGTTTTATCGAGTGGGCAAGCGTCTTTTTGCTTGCCCACTAAGGAAACGTCTTATAAAAATCCCCTCTAGCGCCAACCCTGAGGAATTGAACGGTATCCTTGTCCAGATAAACACCCATACGGTAGCGGTAGTCGAATTTGATGCGATAAAAATTCGGATGCCCCGTCATTCCTTCAATTTTGGATTTTCATTGCGGGAGGCTTTGAATAAATGCCTGGCTATCTTCGCCACTTAGAAATTCATTCTCCTCCTTGACTTGTTGGCAAGCCAGACAAAACGCCAAATCCTCCAACTTTTCCTGCTACTTTTGCAATAGCTCTTGCAAGAAGGCTTGTTGAATAGGGTCAGGCAGGGTTTCGTAAAGGACGTATAGGCTGTGTGCGGCGTCTATGGGTTTGGTCTGCACGGCTTTATCCTCCTTTCAATCCGAGTAAAGCATACTCCTTGCTATCCGACAAAGCCCGCCAACTGGCCTCAATGATATTGGAACTCGCCCCTACCGTAGTCCAAGACCGCTCGCCATCATGGAAATCAATCAACACACGGGTGATGGCCGCCGTGCCTTTATCGGTGTTGAGGATGCGCACCTTATAATCAGTCAATTGGATTTTCGCCAATTCGGGATAATGCTGGCTCAAAGCCAGGTGCAGGGCGCGGGCCAAGGCATCCACCGGGCCATTGCCTTCGGCGGCGGTGAATTTGATTTCCCCGCCCACCCGCACCTTGACGGTCGCCTCGCATAATAGCCCCCGCCCATGCCGCTCTTCGGCCAGCACCATGAAATCAATGAGTTCAAACGGCGGCTTGTAGTCGGCGCGGGCGCGGTGCAGCAGCAGGTCGACCGACGCTTCGGCGGCGTCGAAGGCGAAGCCTTGGTGTTCCAGTTTTTTCAATTGGTGCAGCACACGCTCCGCCTCTTCCGGCTTGATGTCCAGACCGCGCTCCTGCGCCAGCGTGATTAGATTCCCGCGCCCGGAGAGTTCGGAAATGACTGTCCGCGTCGCATTGCCCACCCATTCCGGCTCGATGTGCTGATAGCTGTTGGCGGCTTTCAACACGGCGGCGGCATGGATGCCGCCTTTGTGGGCGAAGGCGCTTTCACCCGTGTAAGGCTGGTGGCGGTCATGCTTGAGGTTGGCGATTTCCGCCACATAACGGGACAAAGCGGTGAGATTCTGCAATTGCGTTTCGCTGACCACCGAGTAGCCCATTTTGAGCTGAAGCCCTGGGATGATGCTGGTCAGGTCGGCATTGCCCACCCGCTCGCCATAGCCGTTGATGGTGCCTTGCACTTGGACGCAGCCGCCGCGCACCGCCGCCAGCGAATTGGCGACTGCGCAGCCGCTGTCGTTATGGACATGGATGCCAAGCGGGGTGGGCAATCGGGCTGCGACTTCGCGGACGATGGCCTCGACCTCCCAAGGCAGGCTACCACCGTTGGTGTCGCACAGCGCCAGGAAATCCGCGCCGCCGTCCGCCGCCGCCCGCAAGGCCGCCAGGGCATAATCGGCGTTGGCCTTGTAGCCGTCGAAAAAATGCTCGGCATCGAAGACGACCTCAAAGCCATGGCCTTTCATGTAGGCCACGCTGTCGCCGATCATCGCGAGGTTTTCCTCCAGCGTGGTGTCGAGGATTTTCTCAACCTGGAAATCCCAACTTTTGCCGACTAGCGCCACGGCGGGCGTACCGGCGGTGATCAGCGCGGCAAGGTTCTTGTCGGCCTCGCACCGCGAGTTTTTCCGGCGGGTCGCACCGAAGGCCACGATCTTCGCCTGCTTCAGCCCGATCTGGCGAACCCTTTGGAAAAATTCGGCATCCTTCGGGTTGGAGCCAGGCCAGCCGGCTTCAATGTAGTGGATGCCCGCTTGATCCAGCCGCAGGGCGATGGCCAGCTTGTCGTCACAGGAAAGGGAGATGTCCTCCCGCTGAGTACCATCCCGCAGAGTGGTGTCGTAGAGGAGAATCTGGGTCATCGTCGTCTGATACATTGGTTTAGAGCGGAGCGGGGAATGGTACGCCGCTGTTAAAATTCGGGCAAGGATCGCTGGGCTTGGGTTTTGGACGTTGGGCGTGAGGCTTGCCTAGAGTGGCTCCTTCGACTTCGCCCATGCAGGTTGCAGGCCGCTTTGGCGGACTGACGCCCGCCAAAGCCGGGTTTTTAGGGAGCGAAGTTCTCCCACCTTAGCGCGGTGGGTTGCCCGGCGGGAAATCCTTGAACATCTGCCGCGCCGCCTCTTCGACTTTTTTCTGGACATCCGCCGCGTCTTCCGACACGGTGCCTTGGGCGGTCGCATGCCAGATCGCCTTTTTGGACTTTGCGTCCAAGATGTCCACGATCAATGTCCCGACCGTGGAGTAAGTCACCGTGGAGGTGGACATGCCTGCCCCGGCCCAAGTGCCATATCCGCCGTATCCGTTCCAGCCGCCCGGCCCCATGTTGTTGTACATCGTGTCGATGCGCTCCTGTTCATGTGTGGTCACGTGGGAGGCGATGGCCGTTTCCGCCCCTCCCTCCGCCACTTTCCGCCATCCCTTGGCAAAGAGCTGGCCATCGACTGCCGCGACGATGCGATCCGCCATTAACGGATTTTTCGGGGTGGCAGGCACCTTGGCCCAATAGTAGGTTTTATAACGCGAAAAGTCGGCTGCGGAATCGTAATCGGTATGTGTTTCGACACCCGAACAGGCGGCGATGAAAGGCAAAACTGCCCAGAAAAATGGCCTAAAAGTGCGCATGCGAGTTCTCCCAAGGTTTCAGTGTTTTGCCGCCACCCCTGACAAGAAACGAGGCTTTCTACCCTCTTCCGCAAGAGGTGGCTTGTGGGTAAGTTGCGCATTATGGGCCAAAATGTGTCCGCCGTGCCAGTGTGGTAAATGCCGTATTGCCATGATGGGAATTGCGAAATGGCAGGTTGTCGCGGCGCTTTGCCCCGGCTTTTTCTGTAAAATGGATTCCATGAAAACACAAGACCCCAAACCTTTCGCCGGCCTCACCCCCGATTGCGTCATGAACGCCCTGGACAGCGTGGGGTTTCGTTGCGATGGCCGCTTGCTGGCGCTGAACAGTTACGAGAACCGTGTCTACCAGATTGGCATTGAGGATGGGCTGCCGCTGGTGGCAAAATTCTACCGGCCCGGACGCTGGAGCGACGCGGCCATCCTGGAAGAACACGACTTTGTGCGGGAACTGGCTGAACATGAATTGCCGGTGGTGTCGGCCTTGGCTCAGGAAGGCAAGACGCTCCATGCCTTCGAGGGTTTCCGTTTCACAGTCTTTCCCCGCCAAGGTGGGCGCGCACCCGAATTGAACGACAGCGTAGCCTTGGAGCGCATGGGCCGCTTGCTAGGCCGCATCCATGCCGTGGGATCGCTGAAGACCTATGCCGAACGCCCCAAATTGGACATCGCCCGTTTTGGCGAAGAGCCCCTAAACTTTGTCCTATCCGCCGGGCTGCTGCCTTCGGATATCCTGGAAGCCTACCGCAGCGTGGCTCTTGATGCCTTGGAGCGGGTCAGGCATTGTTACGAGCGGGCTGGAGAGCCAAAAACCTTGCGCCTGCACGGAGACTGCTACCCCGGCAACATCCTCTGGACCGATGACGGCCCCCATTTCGTCGATTTCGACGACAGCCTCAGCGGCCCGGCCATACAGGACTTGTGGATGCTGCTCTCCGGCGAACGCGAGGAGCGGACGCGGCAATTGGCCGAGCTTTTGGCCGGTTACGAAGATTTTTACGAATTCGATCCCCGCGAACTCCATCTCATCGAGGCCCTGCGCACACTGCGTCTGATCCATTACTCGGCATGGCTGGCCCGCCGTTACGACGATCCCGCCTTTCCCGTCGCCTTCCCTTGGTTCGGCACGTCGCGCTATTGGCAAGAACGCATCCTCGAATTGCGCGAGCAACTTGCCTTGATGGATGAGCCACCGTTGTGGGTGGGGTAGCTAAACTCAAAACCGCCACAAACTGAACATCCATGCCTCTCTCCGTTTGGGAGAGGGCCGGGGTGAGGGAGGATCTAAAAAGTTCAGTTTGTGGCGGTCACAAGTATAAACAGCCGTGTCCAACCTGCGCCAAGGCGCAGGCAAACCTTGCCGCCATCCGGCATAGGCCGCCACAGCCATTATCGTTTCAAAACCACACAACAAAACCGGGGGTTATCATGAAACTAGTCCATGAGGTATTATCCTTCCTTCTCGTCTTGGGGCTGTCAGGCTGTGGTCAGAGCACCAGCATCGACGACCTGAGAGCCACCATCGGCATGAGCAAGGATCAACTCGAATCTAAATTCGGCAAACCGCAATCCTCGTCCCTGGAAGCCACCGACGACCATCCCGGCGGTTACTGGGTATATCAATCCAGTTCAGGGGCCATGTGCAAACTACGTTTTGACTTGCCGCCAAGGGTGATTGGGGTGGATTGCTAAAGGTGTCTAGGGCATGGCGGCAATCAAGCCGCACGTTTGCTTTGCTGGAGTAACAGTTCAAACATGATTTATCCAAAGTCATAGGCTGTGTAGGATATGTCGACGAAGGAAGCGCATCAATCGGGTAACGGCGTTGGTGCATAAATGCCATGTTCAGCTATCATGGAGTTCAGTAAACCACTGATATACATTGATGTCGAAAGCCACCCCTATTATCTGTTTGAACTGAGATATAACGTACACGCCGTTGCAAGACGGTCGGTGAAAAAGCCGGAGGTGGTGTTGCAACACCACCTCCGGCGGCACCTGACGGACCGTCCCCCTTTTGGGTTTTCACACCCGTTGCGATCATGGTCGTCTGGTTGCCTTCACCGTGCCACTTGAAGAGTTGATTGGGCTATCACACGCCCGCAGATAATCGTAAGTCCCTCATGTTATGGAGATTGTCTCATGTGCAAGATTTCCCATTCTGCCGACTTATCCTCTCCCGTCCCGTGGGTGGGCGTTGATGTTGGAAAAGCTGACCTATTGGTTTACCTCGCAGCATCTCAAACCGTTCTGACCGTGGGCAATAAACCGGCGTCAATTGGTGCGTTTCTTGACCAGCATCCTGACACCATCCCTTGTGCTCGAAGCGACCGGCGGCCACGAGATGGAAATCATCACGCAAGCATTGGCGGCTGGCCACACTGTCTATCGGGCTTCGGCACGCCGTGTTCGAGCTTTCATGGAGAGCGTTGGCATTTACGCCAAGACGGATGTCATTGATGCGAAAGCCCTGGCCGACTACGCCGCAATCAACCAGGAATGGCTTCAACCTTTCCATCTGCCAGAGCCGGAGGAGATTAAGCCGCTCAGGCAATGGAATCGGCGACGGGACGATCTGGTTAAACAGCGCACACAGGAAAGCAACCGGCTTCAATCACCCGACAACGCCGACTTGCGTTCGAGCTTTGAAGCGATCATTGCCTGCCTCGACCAAGAAATCGCCCGTGCGGAGGCCACCATCAAGACGGTTCTGGAACAGTCATCCGCCCTGATGGCGAAGCTTGAAGTTCTGACTACCGTAAAGGGCGTCGGTGTCGTTACCGCGGTTCGGCTACTGGCAGCCATGCCCGAGCTCGGAACGCTCAATGGCAAACAGGCCGCATCAATGGCCGGACTGGCCCCATTTCCCCGCGACAGCGGCAAGAGAAAAGGTTACCGCCGCACACGGGCCGGACGGGTCGAGATTCGGGATGCCCTCTACATGGCGGCCCTATCTGCCAGCCGATACAACAGTGAGCTGAAAGCTTTCTATGATCGGTTGCGTCAGAACGGCAAAAAGCCCATGCAGGCCATGATTGCCGTCGCCCGCAAGCTTCTGGTCATTCTGAATGCCAAAATGCGCGATGCAGCCACAGGAATGATGTCAACGGCTTCAGCATAGGGCAAATACTGCTGATTGCCGAAGCCTGGCGTTTCCGAGACGCGGAAACACTGTCGATTCGGTACGCGCCATGCAAGCTTGGACTTACGATTTTTATTCCAAATCGTAAGAGACCCCCTTCTAGTCTGATTTTCATCCCTGAACAGAGTTGATCGCAAAAGCGGAACCGGTCAAAAAGGCGCAGTATCGGGTCACGAATTGGCCGGAGCATGACCGTGCGTCGGTGCGGCGGGGCAGCCTGACGGTGTGGTTCGACGACGAGTTCCTGCGCGGACATTGGCGGGCTGCCCACAACGGCAAACGCGGGGCGCCTTTCACTTACTCGGATGCGGCCATTCAGACGCTGCCGACCCTGAAGGCGGTGTTCCACCTGCCCTGCCGGGCGGCGGAAGGGCTGGCCCGCTCGCTGGCCGGGTTGACGGGTCGGGACCCGCCCGTCCCCGACCATGCCCAGATGTCGCGCCGCGCCCGGGGCTTGCGGGCCGAGATCCCGCGCCGTCCACGCACCGGCCCGGTCCATCTGGTGGCCGATTCCACCGGCTTGAAGATTTTCGGCGAGGGCGAGTGGAAAGTGCGCCAGCACGGGGTTGGCAAGCGGCGGACTTGGCGCAAGGTCCATCTGGGCCTTGATGCGGACGTGAAGGACGTGGTCGCCGTGGAGGTCGCCACCGTGGAGCGGACGGATGCCGGGGTCTTCGCGGGTTTGCTCGGACAGGCCGAGGGGGAGATCGGCCAGGTCGACGCCGACGGTGCCTGTGACACCCGCGACGTGTACGACGCGGCGATGGAGCGGGACGCGAAGGCGGCCATCCCGCCGAGAGAAAATGCCGTTCCTTGGGAGGCGGGCCATCCCCGCACCCAGGCCTTGGAGGCCATCGCGGAGAAGGGCTTGGCCGGTTGGAAGCAAGCGGTCAATTATCACCGCCGCAGCATCGCCGAAAATGGCATGTACCGCCTGAAGCAGTTGTTCGGCCCCGGATTGGCCTCCCGCATTTTTGAGGGCCAAGTGACAGAGGTCCATGTGCGCGTCGCCGCGCTCAATGCCATGGCCTACCTCGGCATGCCGGTGTCGGTCCGGGCAGGGCAAGCTTTGTCCTGAGCCTATTGGGTAAGGGATCATGCAAGCTCCAAATTATTTATGCACCAACGCCGCATTGATGCGGTTGTGGTGCTGCCTGAGCATTTGCACTGCCTAATGACGCTGCCTATCGGGGATGCGGATTATTCCACGCGATGGGGTTTGATAAAAGGCAACTTTTCCCGTGGCATTGCCGCAGGAGAACGCATTTCAACAAACGCGGTAAGGTGCGGTAAAACGGCAATGTCGTAGGGTGCGGTGAGGAACGAACCGCACCGTTCGCGGATTGGCTCGATCCATGCGCATACCGTTTATGAGCCGCGACAGGTGCGGTTCGCAAACTTACCGCACCCTACGACAAACGAAAAACAAATCCCGCCACCCTCACAACCCCATTCGCCATGCCAGACTATCGCCGCATTTACCAAACCGGAGCTACTTGGTTCTTCACGGTTAACCTGGCGGAGCGGAAAGGCAATCACTTGTTGGTCGATAAAATCGACGTCCTGCGCGAGGCTTTTTCCAAGGTGAAGACGAAGCATCCTTTTCGCATTGATGCGATTGTGGTGCTGCCTGAGCATTTGCATTGCCTAATGACGCTGCCTATCGGGGATGCGGATTATTCCACGCGATGGGGTTTGATAAAAGGTAACTTCCCCCGTGGCATTGCCACGGGAGAACGCATTTCAACAAGCCGAGTCCAACGTGGTGAGCGTGGCTTGTGGCAACGCCGGTTTTGGGATCATTTGATCCGGGATGACAGGGATTACCACCGGCATAT